>JBBRSZ010000011.1:0-106024 GCA_038244915.1 Burkholderiales bacterium
TACGCCAGCTTCAGCGGCATCGACTATGCACGGCGCGAGCTGGCGCCGCAGGCCTACCAGCCGCTAGCTCCCTGAGGGCGGCGCCGGCTGCTGCAGCACTTCCAGCGCCAGGCACAGGTCGGCCCACGCCTTGGCCTTGTCCGGCAGGTTGCGCAGCAGGTAGGCCGGGTGGTAGGTCACCACCAGCGGCACGCCGTTGTAGCGATGGACCTGGCCGCGCAGCTTGCCGATCGGTTCGTTCGACTGCAGCAGGGCCTGCACGGCGAAGCGACCCATCGCCAGGATGATCCGCGGCTGCAACAGCTCGACCTGCCGGCGCAGGAACGGCTCGCACTGCGCCACCTCCTGCGGCTCGGGATTGCGGTTGCCGGGCGGCCGGCACTTGAGCACGTTGGTGATGTAGACCTGCTGCCGGCGGTTCAGCCCCAGCGCCTTGAGCATGTTGTCCAGCAGCTGGCCGGCCTGGCCGACGAAGGGTTCGCCCTGCAGGTCTTCGTTTTCGCCCGGCGCCTCGCCGACGATCAGCCAGTCCGGTTGCCGGTCGCCGGTGCCGAACACCGTGTTGCGCCGGCCGTTGCACAGCTCGCAGGCGCGGCATTGCGCAACGGCCTGCTCCAGGGCATCCCACTGCATCAGCTCGATGCCGGAGGCGGCTGGCGCCAAGGCCTTCGCCACCGGAGCAGACTCCTCCGCGACCAAAGCTGGAGCCCGGACTTCGCCGCCCGCCGCCGAGGCGGGCTTCCCCCCCGCTTGGCGGGGGGGCTCAGGGGGGGTGTCGACATTCATCCCACCCTGGGTGCGAGGCTCGAAGAGCCTCACACCCATTTCTGCGAGCATCGCCCGTTGTCGCTGGTCGAACGCCATGCTCATAGCTTCAGGCTCATGACCACCGCGTCTTCGCGCTTGCCGTTGGCATCAGGGTAGTAGCCCTTGCGTTCGCCGACCCGCCGGTAGCCGTGGCGGGTGTAGATCAACTGGGCCCGCTGGTTGCTGGCGCGCACCTCCAGCCACAACCACTGTGCGCCCTGGCCGCGCGACCATTGCGCCAGCGCATCGAGCATCACCCGGCCCCAGCCCTGGCCCTGCCACGCGGGCGCCACCGTGAGATTGAGCAGGTGCACTTCGTCCACTCCCATCATGGCAACGAAGTACCCCAGCAGCTGCTTGTCCGCGACCAGCAGCTGCGCCTGGTAGCCGGCCTTGACCGAATCGAGAAAGTTGCCGCGGGTCCACGGATGGTCGTAAGCCAGCTCCTCGATTGCGACCACCGATTCCACCCTGGCCTCGGACAGCGGCTCGAATTCGGCTTCGACGGGTTGGAACACAGCGTTCATGGGAGCAGGCCGGCGGCGGCCTTGATGGCAGCGCGCTCGTCGGTGGTTTGCGCCACTTTATCGCGAATGTAGAGCGGCAGGGCCTGGTCCGCCGGCAGCGCGCAGCCGCCGGCCAACAGGGCCGGCGCGAGCCGCGCCAGCGCTTGCGCGTCGGGCAGGCAGGCCACCCGCGGGCCGGCCGGAAGCCGGTCGCCATAGGCGTCGAAAGCATTTCCCGCCAGCGTCCATCCGCTGGGCAAGGTCAGCGCTTGCGGCTTGTCGAGGCTGAACTCGCCGCGCCGCAACCACGCGCCGGCGACGAATTCGTAGGCCCCGGCGTAGACCTCGTCCATCCGCGCATCCAGCAGCGCCAGCACCTGGGTGCAGCCCTGCGCGTGGCGCGCCTGCTCCGCCACCGCCATCAGGGTGTCGATGCCCAGCACCGGCACGTTGGCGCCGAACGCCAGCCCCTGCGCCACCGAACAGGCGGTCCGCAGCCCGGTGAACGAACCGGGCCCGTGGCCGAAGGCAATCGCGTCGAGGTCCGCCAGCGCCAGTCCGGCCTCTGCCAGCAGCGCCTGGATCGCCGGGATCAGGGCCGAGGACGCCAACGCGCCGCCCCGGGCGCTGTGGCTCCACAGCCGCGCGCCATTGGCCACAGCGACGGACATGGTCTCGGTGCTGGTGTCGAAAGCAAGCAGTTTCAAATCGGTCATTCGGGGGCAACCCGCCATTATCGAGGGCCCGATAATTGTCCGCATGTTCCAGCCCTTGCGCCTGTTCGCCGCCCTCGTCCTGACCTTTGCCGCGGGCTGCACCTTCGCTCAGGGCCTGCCGGCCGAAGTGGAGGCCGCACTGGCGCGCGCCAAGCTGCCCCGGGACGCCTTGAGCGTGTTGGTGGTGGAGGCCGGCGGCAAGGCGGCGCCGCGCGTCAGCCATCGCGCCGGCGTCGCCGTCAATCCGGCCTCCGTGGCCAAGCTGGTGACCACTTATGCCGCGCTGGAGCAACTGGGCCCCGCCTTCACCTGGTCGACGCCGGTCTTTGTCGATGGCGCGGTGCAGGGCGGCACGCTCGCCGGCAACGTCTACCTGCAGGGCCAGGGCGACCCGAAGCTGGTCGTCGAACGGCTCTGGCTGCTGCTGCGCCGGCTGCAGGGCCTGGGCATCCAGCAGATCCAGGGTGACATCGTGCTCGATCGCAGCGCCTTCGAGGCCGTGCAACCGGACCCCGGCGCCTTCGACGGCGAGCCGCTGCGGCCCTACAACGCGGCGCCCGAGGCCCTGCTGCTGAATTTCAAGTCGGTGGTGATGACCTTCGTGCCCGAGCGCAATGGCCGGGCCCAAATCCAGTACGAGCCGCCGCTGGCCGGCGTGCAGGCCGCGTCGAGCGTGGCGCTCACCGCGGGCGACTGCGGCGACTGGCGCGGCGGCCTGAAGGCCGACTTCAGCGACCCCAGCAAGATCCGGTTCGCCGGCAGCTACCCGGCGGCGTGCGCGGAGCGCGTCTGGCCGGTGGCCTATGCCGATCCGAACAGCTATTCGGCCCGCGCCGTCGCCGGCATGTGGAGCGAGATCGGCGGCAAGCTGTCGGGCCAGGTGCGCGAGGGCAAGGTGCCGGCCGGGTTGAAGCCCGCCTTCTCGGTGCAGTCGCCGGCGCTGGCCGAGATCGTCCGCGACATCAACAAGTTCAGCAACAACGTGATGGCGCAGCAGCTGTTCCTCACGCTCAGCCTGCAGCAAAAGGGAATCGGCACGCTGGAGGGTTCGCGCGAGATCGTGCGGGCCTGGTGGCGCGAGCGGATCGGGGGCGAGCCGCCAAGCATCGCCAACGGCTCGGGCCTGTCGCGCGACGACCGCATCTCGGCGCAGCAGCTTGGGCGGCTGCTGCAGCTGGCCTGGGCCTCGCCGCTGATGCCGGAACTGATGTCCTCGCTGCCGGTGGCGGGCACCGACGGCACGCTCAAGCGGATGCGCGTGCGCAGCGCCGGACTGGCCCACCTGAAGACCGGCAGCCTGCGCGATGTCGCCGCCGTGGCGGGTTTCGTGCACGCCGCCAGCGGCCGCCGCTATGTGCTGGTGGCCATCGCCAACCATCCGAACGCCATCGCCGCGCGGCCGGCCATCGACGCCCTGATCGACTGGACCGCCCGCGACCAGTAACCGCACTTCGCCCAGCCATGCCCGCCTCTGAACTGATCGGCTATTGCGCCGCCTTCCTGACGACCTGCAGCTTCGCGCCGCAGGCCTGGCTCACGTTCCGTACCCGCGACGTGCGGGGCATCTCGCTGGGGATGTACAGCGTGTTTGCGGCCGGCGTGGCCCTGTGGCTGGCCTACGGCCTGCTGTTGGGGGCATGGCCGATCGTCGCCGCCAACGCGATCACGCTGGCGCTGGCGCTGGCGATCCTGGCCATGAAGCTGCGCTACCGTTGAAGGCGGCGGCGTCGCCCCGGCGACAGCCGCAACGGGAAAACCCCCGTGTCCCCCGCTATCCGGGATCGGAAGCGACCGCTAGCATGGCGGTCGACAAGAACAAAGCCGCATCCGGTTCAACCCAAGGAGACACCACCATGAGACAACGCCACATCCTCACCGCCGTCGCTGCGGCCGCCTTGCTGGTGGCCTGCGGCGGAGGCGGCGACAACGACGGCAGGGGCGCCCTGCTCGAAACGCCCGTCACGCTGACCACGCTCACCGCGGCGCAGATCGACGCCAGCACCGCCGGCAGCGGCTTGCAGCCGCTCACCGGCAAGGCCAGGTGCGACGTGCGCGTGGTGTCCCTCAACTACGCCACCATCGGCGTGCAGGGCGAGTCGGCCAATTCCTCCGGCGTGCTGCTGGTGCCCGCCGGCGCCTGCGCCGGCACCACCTATCCGCTGGTGGCTTACGGCAAGGGAACCGACGTGCAGAAGCCGCGCACCCTGGCCAACCCGGCCGACGGCGAGACCTTCCTGCTGGCTGCGATGTATGCGGCCCAGGGCTATGCCGTGGTGGCGACCGATTACCTGGGCTTCGCCAAGTCCACCTACAGCTTCCACCCCTACCTGCACGCGGACTCCGAGGCCAGCGCGGTGATCGACTCGATCCGGGCGGCCCGGGCGGCCACCGTGTCGCAGGGCTTTGCGCTCAACGGCAAGGTCATGCTCACCGGCTACTCGCAGGGCGGGCATTCGTCGATGGCGGCGCATCGCGCCATCGAGCGCGACAACGCGGGCGAGATCAACGTGGTGGCCGGCGCGCACCTGGCCGGCCCTTACAACCTGTCCGGCTCGTTCAAGCTGACCAATGCGATCGCCGGCTACCAGTTCTTCGTTCCCTACATCGTCACCGCCTGGCAGAAAATCTACGGCAATGTGTACAGCAACGTGACGCAGGCCTTCAAGCTGCCCTACTCGAGCTACATCGAGACGCTGCTGCCCAGCCCGACGCTGACCTACACCACGCTGGTGACGACCGGCCAGCTGCCCGGCACCGCTCCGGACGTGGCGCGCGACGCCATTTTCCAGCCGACCTTCATCTCCGACATCGCGACCAATCCGAACAACGGCCTGATGGTGGACGCGAAAAAGAACGACCTGCTCGGCTGGAGCCCCAAGGCCCGCACCCTGCTGTGCGGGGGCGCTGGCGACCCGACCGTGCCGCCGGCGGTGCACATGGCGGTGGCGCAGGCGGACTTCTCCAGCCGCGGCCTGACCAACGTCACCTCGGTCGATGTGGACCCGTCGATCCGCGCCACCTTCGGCATCAACGGCGCGGCGCCGACCGACCCGGCCAGCGCGGCTTTCGCGACCTACTACGGCAGCTACCACGGCAGCTACGAGCCGCCGTTCTGCCACCTGCAGGCCCGTGCGCTGTTCGACACGCTCAAGTAGGGACTGCCCTGCCCAATGACAAAGGGCGCCCGTGGGCGCCCTTTGTCATGTCCATCACCGAAGGCGTTACCAGCGCGCGCGAATCCGTCCGAACGCGTATTCGCCGAACTTCAGCTGCGCCTTGGGCGTGGAGTAGACCTTGTCGGCGAACAGGTAGTTGTAGTAGACCGCGCCGGCAATCACCGTGGCGGTGGTGCACAGGCCGGAGTTGATCTGGCCGGCGCCGATCCCGATGCCCGGACCAGGGTCGACCGAAGTGCACACGGGAGTGGCCGAGTCCGTCATGTCGTAGGCTGAAGGGACGGCGATCATCAGGTTGTATTGCAGCGCCGCATCCACATACAGCACCCGGTCGCCCAGGTCCACCAATGACACCAGCATGTCGTCGTTGAACCGGCCGCTGGCGTTTTCCAGGGCCGTGGCCAGGCCGCTCGCGGTCGCCCAGGGTGAACGTCCCAGGTTGTACGGCCCGACCACCACCACGAAGCGCGCGCCGGCATCGACCAGCCGCCGGACCTGCACGGCCAGGTCGCGTCCGGCCTGGCGGACGTTGGTGACCAGCTGGTCTGCCGTCTGCGCGCCGGAGGTCACGCGTGCGCCTTCAGCGATCAGGTCGGAGGTGCCGGCATTCAGGATGTACAGGTCGTTGCCGCCGATCGCATCCGTCGCCAGGAAGGTGTCGATCTGCTCCTTGACCGTGGGCGTGGCGCTGTTGCCGATGTCGTCGGGCTTGGCGACAACGCGGGCGTGGGCCGTCGCGTACGACTTGCCGCCCTTGACGACGGCCGTCACCGGCAGGCCGAAGCCGAATGCCACCTGCTCGGTCCAGTTGTCGAGCGAGCCGTCGTTGACGGTGTAGCGGGTGCCGCTCTGGCCGATATCGGCCATGGCGTCGCCGAACACGACGATCCGCGTCGGGTTCAGTTGCGATTCGATGGTTCCCGAGCCGCAGGCGGCCAGCAGGAAGGAAGCGGCGCAAGCGGCCAGCAGCACGCCGCGGCGCAACCAGTTTCGTGACATGAAGATCTCCAGGATTGAGTCGGGTAGTTTACCGACCGGGGCCAGGCCCCAGCCTCAGCCGGCGGAAGCCCTCTGCAGGCGGTCCCGCACGCCGTCCCATTCGGGCGTCGGCGGCGGCGTCTCCACCCAGATCAGCCGCACCCCCTGGTCATCGAAATCGCGCAGCACGGCAAACAGCTGGCGAGCGGTCTCGATCGCGTCGTCGGGCATGCGGCGCCGCAGCAGCATGGCGGAGTTGCTGCGCAAGATGGCGCGCGAATAGGTCGCGATCTGGGACGCTTGCGCGCCCAGCAGGTCCAGCGCCGTCTGCAGCGACCGGGCGTCCATCAGCCGCACCCGCGCCCTGGGCGCGTAGTGCGACTCCAGCGTGCCGGAGGCCCGGGGCGCGTCGCCGGCGGGCTCGGCCAGCGGCTGGCCGCAGGCCTGTTCGATGCTTTCGCGGGTGAGGACGCCGGGGCGCAGCAGCACCGGCGCCCCCCGGGTGCAGTCGATGATGGTCGATTCGATGCCGACGCCGCAGGCCCCGCCATCCAGCACCAGCAGCGTGTCGCCGAATTCGGAGCGGACATGCCCGGCGGCCGTGGGGCTGATGCGGCCGAACTGGTTGGCGCTGGGGCCGGCCAGCCCGCGCACCGGTGGCGACGCCTGACGGCAGGCCAGCAGCAGGGCGTGGGCCACCGGATGGGCCGGGCAGCGCAGGCCGATCGAGTCCTGGCCGCCGGCCGCCGCCGCGCCGACGCCCGGGCGCCGCGGCAGGATCAGGGTCAACGGCCCGGGCCAGAAGGCGTCCATCAGCCGCTGCGCGAACGCGGGAACCGTGGCGGCGAAGTGCGCGACATCGCCCGCATCCGCCACGTGGACGATCAGGGGATGGTCGCTCGGACGGCCCTTGGCGGCGAAGATTTTCGCCACCGCTGCGTCGCTGCCGGCGTCGGCGCCCAGTCCGTAGACCGTCTCGGTCGGGAACGCGACCAGTTCGCCGGCGGCAAGGACACGCGCCGCCTCGGCCACCGAAGCAGTCAGGGAGCCGTCCAGGATCATCTCGGCGCGGCCCTCAGAACGGCTCGATGCCCAGCAGGGCGGCGGCGGCGAGCGCCGTCCCGCGCGCCTGCTGGCCGGTGGCGGCGGTCACGTTCAGGTGGCCCATCTTGCGGCCGGGACGGGCGCCGAGCTTGCCGTACAGGTGCAGGTGCACGCCGGGCAATTGCAGCACCGCTTCCCATGGCGGCGCGCGCTCGACGCCGTCCTGGAACCACAGGTCGCCCAGCAGGTTGAGCATCACGGTCGCGCTGTGCTGGCGCGGCGGCGTCAGCGGCAGGCCGGCCAGCGTGCGCACCTGCAGCTCGAACTGCGAGACGTCGCAGCCGTCCATGCTCCAGTGACCGCTGTTGTGCGGCCGCGGCGCCATCTCGTTGACCACCAGCGAGCCATCGGCCAGCACGAAGAACTCCACGCACAACACGCCCACGTAGTTGAGCCCCCGGGCGATCGATTCGGTGGCGGCGATCGCCTGCTGCGCCTGCGCCGGCGCCAGCTTGCCGTCCCAGACCTCGGTGACGGCCAGGATGCCATCGCGGTGCAGGTTCAATTGCGGCGGGAGGTTGACCATGTGGCCGTCGGCTCCACGCGCGACGATCACGGAGCATTCGGCGGCCAGCGGCAGCAGCTTCTCGAGCACGCAGGGCACGCGCTGCGCAGCTTCCCAGGCGGCGGCCAGCTGCTCGCGCGTCGCCACCCGCTGCTGGCCCTTGCCGTCGTAGCCCAGCCGCGCGGTCTTCAGGATGCCGGGCAACAGGGCGGCGTCGACGGCGTCGAGCTGCTGCTGGGTTTCGATCACGGCATGGGGCGCGCATGGCACGCCGCAGCCGGTGAAGTGGGCCTTCTCCCGGGCGCGGTCCTGGGCGATGGCCACCGCCTCGGCGCCCGGGGCGACCGGCAGCAGCGTGGCCAGCTTGGCCAGCGCCGACGCCGGCACGTTCTCGAATTCGGTGGTGATGGCCTCGCTGCAGCCGGCCAGCTCGGCCAGCCCCTTCTCGTCGAGGTAGTCGGCGTGCACGTGGCGGTGGCTGACGCGACCGGCCGGACTGTCCGGATCCGGGTCCAGCACCGCGGTGAAGTAGCCCATGCGCTGGGCGGCGTGGACGAACATGCGACCAAGCTGGCCGCCGCCCATCACGCCCAGGGTGGCGCCGGGGAGGATCGCTTTGGCGGATGTCATGCGGCGGGCGGCAGGGTCATGTTGCGGGCGGCTTCGGTCTGCCGGGCGCGGAAGGCATGCAGTTGCTGGCGCAGCGCAGCGTCCTCATTGGCCAGCATCGCGACCGCGAACAGGGCGGCATTGGCCGCGCCCGCATGGCCGATGGCGAAGGTGGCGACCGGGATGCCCTTGGGCATCTGCACGATGCTGTGCAGCGAATCGACGCCCTGCAGGTGCTTGCTCGCGACCGGCACGCCCAGCACCGGCACGCTGGTCTTGGCCGCCAGCATGCCCGGCAAATGGGCGGCGCCGCCGGCGCCGGCGATGATGGCCTTGAGCCCGCGCCCCTCGGCCGCCTGCGCATAGGCGAACATGTCGTCCGGCATCCGGTGGGCGGAAACGACCCGCGCCTCATGGGCGATGCCGAATTCACGGAGAATCGCCACTGCGTGCTGCAGCGTCTCCCAATCGCTGCTGGAGCCCAACACCACGCCAATCTGTATCGAGCTCATCGCTGCTCCTAAAGGTTGAATTTTAAGGTTTCAGACCGAACTGGCATTTTCATGATCGACGTCACCCTAGAAAACTTTGAAACCGAGGTGATCGCCGCCTCGATGGCCCAGCCCGTGCTGGTGGACTTCTGGGCGCCCTGGTGCGGCCCCTGCAAGGTGATCGGGCCGCTGCTGGAAAAGCTGGAAACCGGCTATGCCGGCCGCTTCAAGCTGGTGAAGATCGACTCCGACCAGCAGCAGCAACTGGCGGCGGCGTTCGGCATCAAGAGCATTCCCACCGTCATCCTGCTGATGAACGGCCAGCCGGTGGACGGCTTCATGGGCGCGCTGCCCGAAGGCAAGATCCGCGAATTCCTGGACAAGCACGTGCCGCCGGCCGCCGAGGCGCAGGAAGAAGTGCTGGCCGAGGAGGCGCCGGAAGCGCCGCTGTCGCCCGGCGACGCGCTGGAGCGGCTGTCGCAGGCATCGGCCGCGGCGCCCGACAACGACGATGTGCGCTTCGACTACGTCAAGGCGCTGCTGCTGGCCGGCCGAACGGACGATGCCAAGGTGGCCTTCGCCCCGGTGATCGCCAAGACCGGCCTGGTGCGCCGGCTCGACTCGCTGCAGCGGCTGATGGACGCGATCGATTTCGACGTGGCGCAGGGCGACGGCTCACCGCCCATCGAAGCCCTGGACGCACGCATCGCTGCCAACAAGCGCGATTTCCAGGCCCGCTTCGACAAGGCGCGCCTGTCGATGGCGCAGCAGCAATGGACCGCGGCGATGGACGAGTTGCTGGAGATCCTGATGCGCGACAAGGCCTGGAACGAGGACCTGGCGCGCAAGACCTACATCGCCATCCTGGACATCATGGAACCGCCCAGGCCCAAGGTGGCCGAGGGCCAGATCGCGCCCGACGACCCGACCGTGGCCAGCTATCGCCGGCGCCTGTCCAGCGTCGTCCTGAGCTGACGCGCCGACAAAGGCGCGTCATCCCGGCGCAGGCCGGGATCCAGACTCCTGCTCAGGCCGTCAGACGCGTCAGCGCCTCGCGGTACTTGGCCGCCGTCTTGTCGACCACGTCCTGCGGCAGGCGCGGCGCCGGCGGCGTCTTGTCCCAGGGCTTGCCGTTGATGCGGACCTGCTCCAGCCAGTCGCGCACGAACTGCTTGTCGTAGCTCGGCGGATTGGCGCCGGCGCGGAACGCCTCGTCGTAGCCTTCCACCGGCCAGTAGCGAGAGGAGTCGGGCGTCAGCACTTCGTCCATCAGCACCAGCTTGCCGGCTTCGTCCAGGCCGAATTCGAACTTGGTGTCGGCAATGATCAGGCCCTTGGCGAGGGCGATCGCAGCTGCTTGCCGGTAGATTGCGATGCTGATCTCGCGAATCTGCGCGGCCAGCTCCGGGCCGATCATCTCGACCACCTGCGCGTAGCTGATGTTCTCGTCGTGCTCGCCCATGGCAGCCTTCGCCGCAGGGGTGAAGATCGGCTCGGCCAGCTTGCTGGCGTTCTTCAGGCCGGCGGGCAGCGGCACGCCGCACACCGATTGCGTGGCCCGGTATTCCTGCCAGCCGCTGCCGGCGAGATAACCTCGCACCACGGCCTCGACCGCAATGGGTTTCAGCCGCTTGACCAGCATGGAGCGACCCCGCACCTGCGGCGCCTCCTGCGGCGTCACCACGCTGAGCGGATCCTCGCCGGTCAGGTGGTTCGGGCACAGGTGGCCGAGCTTGTCGAACCAGAACAGGGCCATCTGCGTGAGTAGTTCGCCCTTGCCGGGGATCGGCTCGCCCATGATCACGTCGAACGCCGACAGCCGGTCGCTCGCCACCATCAGGATGCGGTCGTCGCCGACCGCGTAGTTGTCGCGGACCTTGCCCCGCGCCAGCAGCGGCAGCGAGGTCAGCGCCGAGGTGTGCAGGGCAGGGGTCATCAGTTCACAACCTGCGCCAGATCGCCCTTGGCGTACTGGCCGGCCACCACCTGCAACGGACGGCCCTTGATCTTGCTCGCCTGACCTTCGCAGCCGAACTGGAGGTAGCGCTGCTTGCAGATCTGCTTGGCGGCCTCGCGCGCGGGCTTGAGCCATTCGCGGGCGTCGAACTTGTCGGGGTTCTCGGCCAGGAACTTGCGCACCGCGGCCGTCATGGCCAGCCGGATGTCGGTGTCGATGTTGATCTTGCGCACGCCGTACTTGATGGCATGCTGGATTTCCTCGACCGGCACGCCGTAGGTTTCCTTCATGTTGCCGCCGTACTGGCGGATGATGGCCAGCAGGTCCTGCGGCACCGACGAGGAGCCGTGCATCACCAGGTGGGTGTTGGGAATGCGCTTGTTGATTTCCTTGACCCGGTCGATCGCCAGGATGTCGCCGGTGGGCTTGCGGGTGAACTTGTAGGCGCCGTGGCTGGTGCCGATGGCGATCGCCAGCGCATCGAGCTGGGTGCGCTTGACGAAATCGGCGGCCTGCTCGGGATCGGTCAGCAGCTGTTCGCGCGTCATCGTCGCCTCGGTGCCGTGGCCGTCTTCCTTGTCGCCCTTCATGGTCTCCAGGCTGCCCAGGCAGCCGAGCTCGCCTTCGACGGTGACGCCGACCTTGTGCGCCATGTCCACCACCTTGCGCGTGACGTCGACGTTGTAGTCGTAACTGGCGATGGTCTTGCCGTCGGCCTCCAGCGAGCCGTCCATCATCACCGAGGAGAAGCCCAGGTCGATCGCGCCCTGGCAGACCGCCGGGTTCTGGCCGTGGTCCTGGTGCATCACCAGCGGAATGTCCGGATAGGCCTCGATCGCGGCCAGGATCAGGTGCTTGATGAAGGGCTCGCCCGCGTACTTGCGGGCCCCGGCGCTGGCCTGCAAGATCACCGGCGCCCCGGTTTCCTTCGCCGCTTCCATCACTGCCTGCACCTGTTCGAGGTTGTTGACGTTGAAGGCCGGAATGCCATAGCCGTTGACGGCGGCATGGTCCAGCAATTCGCGCATGGAAACGAGTGGCATGGTGGGAGTCCGGTGAGGATGGAAAAAATCGGGGGCGCACAAGGCGCGCCGACCCACTGATTTTAGCCGCTGGCCCAGCGGCTCAGGGCCGCGGCGCGTCCCTTCAGCCCCGTTGCGGCAGGCCCAGGAAGGCCAGCACCTCGGCGCGCACCGGCGCCAGCCAGCGCAGCGGCGGCGCCATCGCGGCCAGCAGCGTCACATGGTTGACGCGCGGATAGAGCTCCACCTGCACCGGCACGCCAGCCGCCTTGAGCCGCTCGCCCAGTCCCACCGTGCTGCGCTGCGGGTTCACCAGGTCGTCCTTGATGGCCGCCAGCAGCAGGGTGCGCGGCGCTTTCGGTGTGACGTGCACGATCGGCTGGGTCTCGGCAGCCGTGTCGGGCCAGCGGAACGCGACCTGGGTCTCGCGGTTTTCGATCGGCAGGAAGTCGTAGGGACCGGCCAGCCCGATCCAGCCGGCCAGCTTGCGCTGCGGCGCCAGCCCGGCCCCATCCAGCCAGCGTCGGTCCAGCGCCACCATCGCCGCGTTGTAGCCCCCGGCACTGTGCCCCATCACCACCACGTTGTCCGGACTGCCACCGAGTTCGGCGGCATGGTCGAACGCCCATGTCACGGCCGCCGCGCTGTCCCTGACGAATTCCGGATAACGCACACCGGGGCTGAGCCGGTAGTCCGGGACCACGACGATGGCGCCGGCCGAGGCCAGCGCCTCGCCGACGAAGCGATAGTCGGCGCGCTCACCCTTGGACCAGCTGCCGCCGTAGAAGAACACGACCAGCGGCGGCGCGGCCGGCCGGTCGGCTGCCAGCGGCTGGTAGATGTCCAGCTGCTGGCGCGGATCCGGCCCGTAAGCGATGCCTTGCCGACTCTGGTGGCCATTGCCGGCCACCGCATTGAGCACACCGGCGCCCGAACAGCCGCTCAGCCAGGCGGCGGCTGCGGCCACCAGGCCGGCGCGGCGCATCATACGAAAGTTGTCGTCCCGACCACTGCTGCCTTTGTTGTTCACCAAAGCAATACGCGCCACGGCGCGCATCGGATTCAGCTGACGCGGCAGATCTTGAGCATGTTGGTGCCGCCGGGAGCGCCCATCGGCTCGCCGCAGGTGATGGCGTAGATGTCGCCCGAGGCGACGATGCCTCTTTCCTTCAGATGTGCTTCGGCATCCATCAGCGCCGTGTCGCGCTCGACGCTCTGGTCCATCAGCAGCGGCCGCACGTTGCGGTACAGGGTCATCCTGCGCTGGGTCGCGACCTTGGGCGTGAGCGCATAGATCGGGATGTGGATCCGGTGCCGGCTCATCCAAAGCGGCGTCGAGCCCGAATCGGTGAGCGCGACGATCGCCTTGCAGCCCAGGTGGTAGGCCGTGAAGATCGCACCCATGGCGATCGACTGGTCGATGCGCGCGAAGGTCATGCCGGTGAAGTCGGCGTCCAGCTTCACATCCTCGGCCTTTTCCGCTTCGGCGCAGATGTTGGCCATCTCGACGATGGTCTCCAGCGGATAGCGGCCGGCCGCGGTCTCCGCCGAAGTCATCACCGCATCGGTTCCGTCCAGCACCGCGTTGGCCACGTCGCTCACCTCGGCCCGCGTGGGCACCGGGTTGGTGATCATCGACTCCATCATGTGGGTCGCGGTGATCACCAGCTTGTCCAGGTCGCGGGCCATCTTGATCATCCGCTTCTGCAGCGCCGGCACGGCGGCGTTGCCGACTTCGATGGCGAGGTCGCCGCGCGCGACCATGATCCCGTCGCTGGCCTTGCAGATCGATTCCAGGTTGGGGATGGCCTCGGCCCGCTCGATCTTGGCGATCAGGCCCGGCTTGTGGCGGAACTCGGCGCCCGCCACGTTGCACAGCTGCCGCGCCATTTCCATGTCGCTGGCGTTCTGGGGAAAGCTCACCGCCACGTAGTCGGCCTGGAAGCTCATCGCGGTGCGGATGTCCTCCATGTCCTTGGCCGTCAGCGCCGGCGCCGTCAGGCCGCCACCCTGCTTGTTGATGCCCTTGTTGTTGGACAGCACGCCGCCGACCTTGACCGTCGTGTGGACCTGCTCGCCCTTGACCGAATCCACCGTCATCACGATCAGGCCGTCATTGAGCAGCAGGGTGTCGCCGGTCTTCACGTCGCGCGGCAGCTCCTTGTAATCGAGCCCGACCCCTTTCACATCGCCCAGCTCGGTGCGCGAGGCGTCGAGCACGAACTTCATGCCGGACTCCAGCTGCACCTTGCCGTCCGCGAACTTGCCGACGCGGATCTTGGGACCCTGCAGATCGGCCATGATCGCGACCTCGCGGCCGGCCCGCTGCGCCGCGGCGCGCACCAGCGCGGCGCGGTCGATGTGGTCCTGGGCCTTGCCGTGGCTGAAGTTGAGCCGCACCACGTTGACGCCGGCGCGGATCATCTGTTCGAGCAGGTCGGGATCGCTGGAGGCCGGGCCGAGGGTGGCAACGATCTTGGTAGCGCGACGGGCAGGGGTCATGGAATCTCCGAGGGACTTCTGCCGGCGATTCTCACACGGAAGGGCTGGGGTGGCCCAGCCTGGCTCAGCCGCCGGCGCGCTGCTGCAGGATCTCGAAAGCCGGCAGCGTCTTGCCTTCCAGCACCTCGAGGAATGCGCCGCCGCCGGTGGAGATGTAGCCCACCTTGTCCTCGATGCCGTACTTGCTGATCGCCGCCAGCGTGTCGCCGCCGCCGGCGATGCTGAAGGCCGGCGACGCGGCGATGGCTCGGGCGATGGTTTCCGTGCCCTTGGCGAAAGCGTCGAATTCGAACACGCCGACCGGCCCGTTCCACACGATCGTTCCCGCCTTCATCAGTTGTTGCGCCAGCCGTTGCGCAGTGTCTGGACCGATGTCGAGAATCAGGTCGTCGTCGGCCACGTCGACGGCCTGCTTGATCGTGGCCACGGCATCGGCGGCAAAGGCCTTGGCGGTCACAACGTCGGTGGGAATCGGCACTTCGGCGCCGCGCGCCTTCATGGCGGCGATCACGGCGCGCGCATCGTCCAGCAATGCCGGCTCGGCCAGCGACTTGCCGATCGGCAGGCCGGCGGCCAGCATGAAGGTGTTGGCGATGCCGCCACCGACGATCAACTGGTCCACCTTGGCAGCCAGCGCCTGCAGCATCGACAGCTTGGTCGACACCTTGGAACCGGCGACGATGGCAACCAGCGGCCGCTTCGGGTTGGCCAGCGCCTTGGTGATCGCATCGATTTCCGCCGACAGCAGCGGCCCGGCGCAGGCCACCGGCGCGAACTGCGCGATGCCGTAGGTGGATGCCTCGGCCCGGTGCGCGGTGCCGAAGGCGTCGTGGACGAAGATGTCGCACAGCGCCGCCATCTGGCGCGCCAGCGCCGGGTCGTTGTTCTTTTCACCGCGATTGACGCGGCAGTTTTCCAGCAGCACCACGTCGCCGGGCTTGGCCTCGACACCGCCGACCCAGTCCTGCTTGAGCGGCACCGGGCGCCCCAGCAGCTCGGACAGCCGGGCCGCCACCGGCGCCAGCGAGTCCTCGGGCCGCAGCTGGCCTTCGGTCGGCCGGCCCAGGTGGGAGGTGACCATCACCGCCGCGCCGGCGTCGAGCGCCAGCCGGATGCAGGGGATCGAGGCACGGATGCGGGTGTCTTCGGTGATGCGGCCGGTGTCGTCCTGCGGCACGTTCAGGTCGGAGCGGATGAAGACGCGCTTGCCGGCCACACGGCCCTGGGCGCACAAATCGGAAAATCGCAGGATATTCATGGCGCGATTGTAGAAAGGCTGGCTACCAGCCGAGCCCGAGATGCAAAGGCAGGTAGATCGCCATCCCGAGTACCAGCGTCAACAGCACGCTGCGGCGCCAGAAGTAGACCGCCACGCCGACCAGCGCGGCGAACACCCGCGCGTCCTGCCAGGTCGGCACCAGCTGGCCATTGAGCATCACCACCTCGGGCACCACCACGCCGGCCAGCGCCGCCACCGGCGCGTATTGCAAGGCACGGTGCGCCCAGTCCGGCAGCGACCAGGGTCGGTCCAGGATGAAGAAGAAGCAGCGCGAGACCACCGTGACCACCGCCAGGCCGGCAATCGCCAACAGCGTCCAGGCGTCGGTCACGCCGTTCATTGAGAGCCCCGCTGCGGCAACTTCTGTTCCAGCAGGTAGCAGGCAGCGACGGCAATCGCGATGGCGGCGACGATGTTCAGCTTGAGCGGCAGAGCATACAAGGCGACGGCGGATGCGCCCGCCAGCGCGGCCGACAGCATCCGCATCGGCGTGTTGGCCAGCGAGCACAGGATCCCGACCAGGCACAGCACGCCGGCAAAGCCCAGGCCCCAGGCGGCCGGGATCAGGTTGGCCAGGGCGATGCCGACCACGCTCATGCCCATCCAGCTGCTCCAGGTGACGAAGTAGTTGCCCGCGAGATAGGCTTCCTGCGCATGGCGCTCGGCCGTCTCGGTGGCGGGCTGCGGAAAGCGCCGGGTGAACAGGGCGTAGCTCAGGTCCGCCGTGAGGTAGCCGTTGACCAGCCGGCGCCAGCGCGGCAGGTGCATCAGGTAGGGCCGCAGGTGCAGGCTGAACACCACGAAGCGCAGGTTGACGCAAAAGCCCGTGGCCAGGATCACCCAGATCGGCGCGCCGGCCACGATCAGCGGGATCGACGCCAGCTGCGAGCTGCCGGCATAGACGAAGAACGTCATCGCCAGCGCCTCGATCACGCTCATGCCGGACTTCACCATGGCGACGCCAGTCATCAGCCCCCAGGCGCCGATGCCCGGCGCCAGCGACGCCATGTCGCGGGCGCCAAGGCGAAACTCGGGATGGCGGTGGACCGCACGCAGGAAGAACATCAGTGCGGGGGCCGGCCGAACACCATGCCCGGCGCCAGGCTGAACCCGCGCAGGAAGTCGGCCACCGCCAGCCGCTTGCCGCCGGCCCGTTGCATCTGGGTCAGGCGCAGCACGCCGGCGCCACACGCCACTGCCACGCCCGCTTCGTCCACCGCGAGGACGGTTCCGGCGGCGGCAGCCAGAGCACCCGGGCCGCGGTCGACGTGGCAACCCCACACCTTCAACGACTCGCCCTGGACGGTGCTGGATGCGCCAGGAAACGGATCGAAAGCGCGCACCTTGCGCTCCAGGACGGCGGCGCCAAGGCCCCAGTCCAGCGCTGCTTCGGCCTTCTCGACCTTGTTCGCGTAAGTGATGCCCTGTAGTGGCTGCGGCACCGGCTGCAGGCTGCCTTGCGCCGCCAGTTGCAAGGCCTGGACGATCAGCCGGCCGCCCAGCGGGGCGAGCTTGTCGTGCAGGCTGGCAGTGGTGTCCTGCGGATCGATCGGCACCCGCTGCGTCAGCAGCATGGCGCCGGTATCCAGCCCCGCGTCCATCTGCATGATGGTCACGCCGGTTTCGGCGTCGCCGGCCTCGATGGCGCGATGGATCGGGGCCGCGCCGCGCCACCGCGGCAGCAGCGAGGCGTGGATATTGAGGCAGCCGAGCCGGGGTTGGTCCAGCACCCACTGCGGCAGGATCAGGCCGTAGGCGGCCACGACCATCACGTCGGCGCGGGCCGCCTCGATCGCTGCGCGCGCAGCCGCAGCGTCTTCGGGGTACTTGCCGTCCAGCCGCAGGCTGCGTGGCTGCGCCACGGGGATTGCGTGTTGCAGCGCGAACTGCTTGACCGCCGAGGCCTGCAACTTCATGCCGCGGCCGGCCGGCCGGTCCGGCTGGCTCAGGACCAGGACGATCTCGAAGCCGGCCGTGTGCAAGCTCTCCAGCGCCGTGCGGGCGAACTCGGGCGTGCCCGCATAGATGATTCGCATCGGGCGCAATGCCTACTCGCGGTCCGGCGCGTTGTGGAACTCCATCCCCGGATGGGCGCGCTGCACCACGTTGCGGCCGTCCAGGTAGACGAAATAGAACATGTCGCTGCCGTCGTTCCAGCGGTAGGTCAGGATCGGCCCGTTCCAGCTGGCCACGCCGTCGACCATCGCCGGCGGACCGAACTCGCGCTCCACATCGTCGCGGGTCCACTTGCCCACCTCGATGCGGTTGAAGTCCACGGCATTGAGCACCTGGCGCGACTGCAGCACCCGGCCGGCGGCGTCGAGATCGACCATCCACGCGGACTGGCCGAACGGCTGCTGGGAATACTGCAGCCGCTCGCCGGCGGGCAACCGCACGACCCGGGTCGGCTGCCCCAGCCGCGCGATCACCGCGTCACGGGACGTGCCGGGCGGCATCCCGTAGCCATTGAAAGGACTGCCGGCGCAGGCCGCCAGCAGGACGGCCAGGGTGGCGGCCAGTACCAGCTTCTTCATGATGACTCTCCGCGCGTCCAAGGCTCAGGCCCGGACAGTGTCGCGCCGCGCCTTCAGCATCTTGGTCTTGATGCGGTTGCGCTTGAGCGGGGACAGGTATTCGACGAACACCTTGCCCAGCAGGTGGTCCATTTCGTGCTGGATGCAGACCGCCAGCAGGCCGTCGGCTTCGATGGTCCGCCGCTTCCCCTCGCCGTCCAGCGCGTCGACCTTGACCGAGGACGACCGTTCGACGCCGTCATAGATGCCGGGCACCGACAGGCAGCCTTCGTCGTTGACCTGCTTTTCCTGGCTGGCCCAGGTGATCTCGGGATTGATCAGGACCAGCGGGGCGTTGCGCTCGCCGGAAACGTCGATCACGATCAGCCGCTCGTGGACGTCGACCTGGGTCGCGGCCAGGCCGATGCCGTCGGCGTCATACATGGTCTCCAGCATGTCGGCGATCAATGCCTTGATGCGGGCGTCGACGGCCTGGACCGGCCGGGCGACAGTGTGGAGCTTGGGGTCGGGATAATAAAGAATGGGTAGCAGGGCCATGGGATCTCACCAGAGGTGTCGCTATTTTCGCCACTTTTGCCTTTTCGGGCGTGGCCGTTTGGCTATAAACGTTGCCCAATCAAGGGCTTGAGCGCAAAATCGCCAGTGATTTGTCAAGACTTTTGGCGGCTCCGCGCCCGCACTTGCAGGCTGCCGTCAGGACCAAAAACTCAGGAAGAACCCCATCATGGCGCAAAAAAAGGCAGCTTCTGGACCCACCTCGCAAGCCTTGAGCGCCTGGACGGCGGTCGTGGTGCTGGCGGGCGGGCTCACCGCGTTGCCGGCCAGCGCCCAGAACTTCCCGATCACCCCGGCCCAGCGCTCCACGGCGCAACAGGTCGCCCGGGCCGGCGTGCCGCTGAGCGAGCTGGCGCCCAACGCCCCGGAGGAATACACCGTCAAGCGCGGCGACACCCTGTGGCGCATTTCCGGCATGTTCCTCAAGCGCCCATGGCGCTGGCCCGAGCTCTGGGGCATGAACCTGGAACAGATCCGCAACCCCCATCTCATCTACCCCGGCCAGCACCTGATGCTGGAAAGGATGGACGGCATGGCCCTGCTGCGGCTGCGGCCGGATGGCACCGGGTCCGGCGGCGTCGTTGGTGGCATCCCGACCGACACGGTCAGGGTCACGCCCCGGATCCGCTATGAGACCCTGGCGGCGGCCGGGCTGCCGACGTTGCTGCCGCAGGCGATCGAGCCGTTCCTGGCCGCCGCCATGATCGTCGACGAGCTGACCCTGGATCGCGCGCCGCGAATCGTCGGCACCCAGGACGGCCGGGTTCTGCTGACCCGGGGGGACCGGGCCTATGTCCGCGGTCCCACCGGCACCCCGTTCACCGAAAAGGATCCCAACGTTTCGGAGGAGTTCCGGGTGTTCCGCAACGCCAAACCGCTGCGAGACCCGGTCACCAAGGCGATCCTGGGCTATGAAGCCGCGTTCCTGGGCAAGGCCACGCTGCAGCGCAGCGAGACCATGCGCGACGTGCAGACCACGGGCGGCGCCCTGCAGAACACGGTGGTGCCGGCGACGGTCGACATCGTCTCGGCCAAGGAGGAAATGCGCGTCGGCGACCGGCTGGTGCCGGAACCGGCGCCGCAGTTCCAGAGCTACGTTCCGCGGGCGCCGGATCAGGCGGTGGACGGCACCATCGTGTCCGTCTACGGCGACGCCGTGTCCATCGTCGGCCAGAACCAGGTCGTGGCGATCAGCCGCGGCATCCAGGACGGTGTCGAAAACGGCCACGTGCTGGCGATCCTCAAGACCGGACCGGTCATCGTGGACCGGTCGCAGCCGGGCGAGCGCACCACGGTGAAGCTTCCCGATGAGCGGACCGGGCTGCTGATGGTGTTCCGGGCCTTCGACCGGATGTCCTATGCACTGGTGCTGGAAATCAACGACACCGTGCAGGTTGGCGACAAGGTCACCAACCCACGCTGATGGGCGCATGCCATGGAGCGCGAGGACCTTGCCTCCTGGCTCCGGTTGGCCCTGACGCCGGGCGTCGGCAACGACACCGCGCGCAAGCTGATGGCCGCCTTCGGGCCGCCAGCCAGCCTGTTTGACGCCCCCGCTGCCGCTTTGCTCGGGTTCGCCGGGCCCCGGATCGCGGCGGCGCTGGCGCATCCGCCGGCTGAACTGGAGGGCCGGTTGGCGTCCACCCTGGCGTGGCTGGAGCACGAACAGCCCGGCGCGCCTCGACGCGTGCTGAACGTGGCCGACCCGGATTACCCACCGGCCCTGCTGAACATCGAAGACCCGCCGCTGATGCTTTACGTGCTGGGCGCGATCCGGCTGCCATGGCCGGCCGCCATTGCCGTGGTCGGCAGCCGCAATCCGACGCCGCAAGGGCAGGCCAACGCCCACCAGTTCGGCCGCAGCCTGGCGCAAGCGGGACTGACCGTGGTGTCGGGACTCGCGCTGGGCATCGACGGCGCGGCGCATGAGGGCGCCCTGGAAGGCGCGGCGCCCGACGGACTCGCCACCATCGCCGTGGTCGGCACGGGGCTCGACACCGTGTATCCAGGGCAACATGAAGAGCTGGCCGCCAGGATCGCGCAGCGGGGCTTGATCGTCAGCGAATATCCGCTGGGAACCGCGCCGCTGTCGGCCAACTTTCCACGCCGCAATCGCATCATTTCCGGCCTGAGTGAGGGCACGCTGGTGGTCGAGGCTGCCGTCCGCTCGGGCTCGCTGATCACGGCGCGCATGGCGCTCGAGCAGGGCAAGGAAGTGTTCGCGATTCCAGGTTCGATCCATTCTCCCCAGTCGCGCGGCTGCCACCAGCTGCTGCGCCAGGGCGCCAAGCTGGTCGAGTCCGCGCAGGACGTGCTGGAGGAGTTGCGGCCAGGGGTTGCCAGCGGCGCTGGGGCCAGGGCCGTCCCCCCAGGCAGCAGTCCGACCGCCGTCACGGGCGCGGCAGCGCAACTGCTGGACGCGCTGGGTTTCGATCCGGTCAGCCTGGACGCGCTGGTGGACCGCACCGGCACCAGCGCCGCGCTGTTGCAGGCCCATCTGCTGGAACTCGAACTGGCCGGGCAGGTCGCGCGCCTGCCGGGCGGACGGTTCCAGCGCATCGCGGCTGTCTGACGCGAACCACAAACAGCATCGTCGCGATACCGATCGACGCCGCGTTCTAGGCTATATTGAGGTCATGTTTGAAGTGCTCGTGTTCGTGTACGAAAACTACTGGCGCGGCGATGCGTGCCCCGAGCTGGAGCAGCTGGGCCGAAAGCTGAGCGCCCACGGCTTCGAAGCCGATGAGATCAATGAGGCGCTGGTGTGGCTGGACGGGCTGAACCTGGCCGCCCAGAACACCCAGCTGCCTCCCGAACTGCCGCTGCAGCTGGAGGTCGGGCGGGCCCAGGCCAGCACCAGCATGCGGATCTATTCGGTGGCGGAGCAGGACCACCTCGGCGCGCAATGCCTGGGCTTCGTCACTTTCCTGGAATCGGCCGGCGTGCTGCCCGCGCCCATGCGCGAAATCGTGATCGACCGGGCCATGGCGGCCACCGGCTCGCCGGTTTCGCTGGACGACCTGAAGATCATCGTGCTGATGGTGTACTGGAGCTTCGGCGAAGAGCCGGACGCGCTGGTGCTGGACGAACTGTGCGACGACGCCGAGTTCCGGCTCCCGCACTAGCCCGCTCGCTCCGCACCCAATGACAAGAGCCCGCAGTCGCGGGCTCTTTGCTGTGCGGCGTCGGCCGCCTTATCCCAGTAGCCGCTCGGGGTTGGCATCGAGCTTGGCCAGCGCGTCGCGGGTGGCGCGCACGGTCAGCGCCTCCTCTTCGTTCGGCAGCAACAACCCTGCTTGCAGGTAGGAGGCCATGCGGCGCGCCTGGATCAGGTAACTGCGGCCTTCCGGCGAGGCGAACAGGTGCAGCTGTTTGCGCTCACTGCGCCAGACGTACTGCACCTGCGCGATGATGCCGTTGTGATCGAGGGTGAACCAGTTGCCCAGTTGCAGCTCCTGCGCCCACGCGATCATCGCAATGGTCGGCCGCGAACCGCCATCGGCGATCACCTCGATCATCGAGGCGTCGATGCCCAGCATCAGCTCGATGCTCTCGGCGTCCAGCGGCAGGTCGGTGTTCGGGTCGTCGCCAACGAAATCTTCCAGGTTGGCCAGCCGCTGCGCCATGGCCTCGATGCGCGCCTGCGGGATCGCCTCGGTCTTGGACAGGAAGGCGTCGGCCAGCGTGTCGCCGATGATCTTGATGTGGCCTTCCTGCTCCGAACCCTGGATGCCCATCAGCTCCATGCCCTGACGCAACTTCAGCAACAGGGCCGGCAGGTCCTGGATCACGCGGGCCCGGTCGTTGCGGTTGGGCTTGGCGCTGGCGGCCCAGACCAGGTCGGTCGCCGACTTCTTCAGCGCCAGCGTCTCCTCGTGCTGCGGACCGTTCTTCACGGCCGACACCGCCAGCACCTCGGCCCAGACCTTGAACAGGAACTCGCGGATCTCGTCGCGCACCGGCATGTCGTTGAGCATCCGGCGCATCTCGATGGTGTACTGGATCGCCATCGTTTCCTTCTGCTCGACTTGCTGCGCCACGCTCACCAGGCGCTGGGTCGGCCCCTTTTCCGTCAGGAAGCGGGACAGGAATTTCTGGAACTCGTCGTAGACCAGCTGGAACACGCGGCGGCCCGTCTCCGGGTACTGCTCGATCACCTGCACCACGCGCTTGATCTCGGTTTCCAGCGCGCTGCCGCCGATGCTGCTGGCATCGAAGCCCATCACGCACGAGCCCATGCGGTCGATCAGTTGCCGGGCCGGATGGGACAGCGAGCCGAAGAACTCGGGCTCGGCGATCGCCACCCGCAGCACCGGCATCTGCAGGCGCGCGAACCAGACCCGCACCGCCGGAGGAATCCGTTCCTCGGCCAGGATGCTCTGGAACATCAGGGCCACGATTTCGATTGTCGCCTTCTCGGTCGAGGTGACTGCCTTCTTCTTGAGCTCGCCAGTGCGCTGCCGCAGTTCGACGGCAACCTGCTCCACCTTCGCGTTGTCGTAAATGACAATCTCGTCGCTGCCCGTGCCGGTACCGGTGGCTCCGCCGCCGACGCCACCGGCCTGCGGTACGCCGCCGAACGTTCCCGCGACCGTGTTCTGCACCGCCGTCTGGTGGATCGAGAGCGCTTCGTCCAGCGCCGGAGACGGCCGGGTCTCGTGGTTGATGTCGAAGCCGGCGACGCGATCCGTCAGCAGCCTCCGCAGTTGCCCGAGCACGCCGTTGGCGCGCTGGCGGGCCCGTGCCAGCGGCGTGCCGCTGGTCATCATCCGGGTCTCCTCACCGACGTGGCCAGGGCCGCGCGTGACTTCGCCAGATCCGCCCCGGCCCTGGGCACCGGTCGCCGGACCCCCGCGGCCATCGCCGCCGGCCGCGCCGCCCTGGCCGCTGCCATAGCCGCCTTGTCCCGAGCCGCCGCCGTAGCCGCCTTGCCCGGTTGCGGAGCCGCCATAGCCGCCGGCACCGGCGCTGCCGCCGCGGCCTGCTTCGCCGCCACCGCCGCCGGCCCCGTCGCTCCCGCCTGCACCGCCGCCGTAGCGACTACTGCCACCGCCGCCACCGCCACCGCCGCCACTGCTGCCACCGCCGCCGCCACCGCCACCGCCTTGGCCGCCTTGGCCGCTGGCGCCGTCATCGCTGAAGCCGGTGTTTTCTTTTTCCCCTGGCGCGCCTTGCCCGCCAGGCCCCTTGCGGCCACCGGGAGCGGACGCGCCGCGTTTCACCTTCTTGGCCAGATCGATGTCGGGCAACACGCCGTGATCGACCATGAATTGATTGGTGCGCCGATAGGCTTCCAGCAGCCGCTCCACCATGTGCTGCTGGATCACTTCCTTGACCAGGCTCCAGCTCTGGCGCTGCAATTCGGCGGCGGTCCACTGCTCGATCAGCACTTGGGACACCGCTTCGGGCTGCAGGATGTCGTGGCTGGCCAGGTCCTCGGTGCCTTCCAGGTGCTGCATCCGCACCTTCAGGTCGTTGAGGTCCCAGCTGGCCTTTTCCCGCACGGCCAGCGCCAGCCGGGAAGACAGGATCTTCTTTTCGACGACGTCGTCGCCGATCAACTCAAGGTTCATCGCGCCGAGCCGCACTCGGGCAGTGGCCGTCGGCGGGATAACCGCGTCGTGCCAGGCCTTGGCCGTGGCCTGGACCCACCTGGCCCGCTGACGCTCGAATTCCAGCATGGCATCTCGCCGGTCCTGCATGTCGCGGGTGCTGGTGCCGGTGTCGACCAGCTCGATCAGCTTGATGCGGATGGCGTCCGACAGGGCCGGCAGCACCCCCTCGATATAAGCCACGAACTGCTCACGCGCCTGCCGCGCAAGCGGCACGGGGGAAGCTGGTGGCATTTGGACGGCCATGAAGGAGGGTTTAGACGGTTGCGCCCGCGTTCGGGTCGTTGGGATCTTCGTCCTTGCGGGCCGACGACTTGACCAGGTCTTCGCGCTTGACGCCCAGCCACATGGCGATCGCGGCAGCCACGAACACCGAAGAATAGATGCCGAACAGGATGCCGATGGTCAATGCCAGGGCGAAGTAATGCAGCGTCGGGCCGCCGAACAGCAGCATCGACAACACCATGATCTGGGTCGAACCGTGGGTGATGATGGTCCGGCTGATGGTGGACGTGATCGCGTTGTCGATGATCTCGACGGTGTTCATCTTTCGGTAGCGCCGGAAGTTTTCGCGGATCCGATCGAAGATCACCACCGACTCGTTGACAGAGTAGCCCAGCACCGCCAGCACCGCCGCCAGCACCGCCAGCGAGAACTCCCACTGGAAGAAGGCGAAAAAGCCCAGGATGATGATGACGTCGTGCAGGTTGGCGATGATCGCCGCCACGGCGAACTTCCACTCGAAGCGGAAGGCCAGGTAGAGCATGATCCCGACCACCACCATGGCCAGCGCCTTCAAGCCGTCGGTCGCCAGCTCCTCGCCGACCTGCGGACCCACGAACTCGGTGCGGCGCAAGCTGACGCCCGAATCCTGTTCCTTCAACTTGCTGAGAACTTTATCGCTCTGTTGTGCCGAGCTGACGCCTTTCTGGGCCGGTAGCCGGATCATCACGTCGCGCGAGGTACCGAAGTTCTGCACCTGGACGTCGGAAAATCCCAGGCCGGCAACGGTGGTGCGGATCTTCTCCACATCGACCGGCTGCGAGTAGCCCACTTCCATCACCGTGCCGCCGGTGAACTCCACCGACAGGTGCAGCCCCCGATGGAACAGGAAGAACACGGCGGCGGCGAACGTCAGGAAGGAAATCACGTTGAAGATCAACGCGTTCTTCATGAACGGGATGTCCCGCCGAATCTTGAAAAACTCCATATTTCTGATACTTCCTACTCGGCCTTGGTTATAACGCCTTCGCTGGCGGGGCGCCAGACAGTGCCGATCGAAACTGCCTTCAGTTTCTTCTTGCGACCGTACCAGAGGTTGACCAGGCCGCGTGAGAAGAACACCGCCGAGAACATCGAGGTCAGGATGCCGATGCAATGCACCACGGCAAAGCCGCGGACCGGCCCGGAGCCGAACGCCAGCAGCGCCACGCCGGCGATCAGGGTGGTGATGTTGGAGTCCAGGATGGTCGCCCAGGCCCGGTCATAGCCGGACTGGATCGCCGCCTGCGGCGAAGCGCCGTTGCGCAACTCCTCGCGGACCCGTTCGTTGATCAGGACGTTCGAGTCGATCGCCATGCCCAGCGCCAGCGCCATGGCCGCCATGCCGGGCAGGGTGAGGGTGGCCTGCAGCATCGACAGCACAGCCACCAGCAGCAGCAGGTTCACCGCCAGCGCAATCCCGGAGAACACGCCGAACAGCATGTAGTAGACCGCCATGAAGGCGCAGATCACGGCGAAGCCCCAGGCCACGCTGTGGAAGCCCTTGGTGATGTTTTCGGCGCCCAGCGTCGGGCCGATGGTCAGCTCCTCGATGATCTCCATCGGCGCGGCCAGCGAACCGGCGCGCAGCAGCAGCGCCGTGTCGTTGGCCTCGGTGGTCGACATCCGGCCGGAAATCTGGACCCGGCCGCCGCCGATCTCGCTGCGGATCACCGGGGCCGTCACCACCTCGCCCTTGCCCTTTTCGAACAGCAGGATGGCCATCCGCTTGCCGATGTTCTCGCGCGTCACGTCCTTGAAGATGCGCGAGCCCTTGGCGTCCAGCGTCAGGTGCACTGCGGCTTCCTGGGTCTGGCTGTCGAAGCCGGGCTGGGCGTCGGTCAGGTTCTCGCCGGTCAGGATCACCTGCTTCTTGACGATCACCGCCTGGCCGGTCCGCTCAATGTAGCGCTCGTCGCCGAACGGCACCGGGCCGCTGCCAGCCTCGGCCGCCCGCGCCTCGGCGCTTTCGTCCACCAGCCGCACTTCCAGCGTGGCGGTGCGGCCCAGGATGTCCTTGGCCTTGGCCGTGTCCTGCACGCCGGGCAGCTGCACAACGATACGGTCGAGCCCCTGCTGCTGGATCACCGGCTCGGCCACGCCGAGTTCGTTGATCCGGTTGTGCAGCGTCACCATGTTCTGCTTGAGCGCCTGCTCCTGCACCCGGCGGGCCGCTTCCGGCTTGATGGTGCCGGTCAGTTTGTAGTCCGTGCCTTCCAGGGCATCGACGGTCACCAGGTCGGGGAACTGGTCGGCGATGACAGCCTTGGCCGCCGCCAGTGTTTCCGTGTCGCGGAACCGGACCTCGATGGCCTGGCCGTTGCGGCTGATGCCGGCGTGGCGGACATTCTTTTCCCTCAGGATGCCGCGCAGGTCGCCGGCAAAGGATTCGGCCTTCTTGGTCAGCGCCGCCTGCATGTCGACCTGCAGCATGAAGTGCACGCCGCCGCGCAGGTCCAGGCCCAGGTACATGGGGGCCGCCCGCAGGGCCGACAGCCACTTGGGCGAGCCCGAGAGCAGGTTCAGCGCCACCACGTAGGACGGGTCGGTGGGATCGGGCACCAGCGCCTTCTGGATCGCGTCCTTGGCCTTGAGCTGCTTGTCGCCGCTGTCCAGCCTGACCTTGACCGAGTTCGGGTCGAGCGTGATGGCTTCAGGCTGGATGCCCGCCGCCGCCAGCGCCTGCTCCACCTTGGCCTGGGTCGTGCCGTCGACCTTGACGGTGGCCTTGCCGGAGGAGACCTGCACCGCCGGCGCTTCGCCGAAGAAATTGGGGAGGGTGTAGATCGCCCCCACCAGCAATGCGATCACGATGATCGCGTACTTCCATACCGGATATCGGTTCATGTGCTTGTCAGACCTTCAAAGGACGCGGTGCGCAGCGGCGCGGTATCAGCTTATTTGATCGTGCCCTTGGGCAGGACCTGGACCACGGCGCTGCGCTGCAGCGTCACTTCGACCCCATTGCCGATCTCCACGCCCAGGTAAACGTCGCCCAGCCGGGTCACCTTGCCCAGCAGGCCGCCGGCGGTGGCGATTTCGTCGCCCTTGGCCAGCGCCTCGACCATGGTTCGATGCTCCTTCTGGCGCTTCATCTGCGGGCGGATCATCACGAAATACAGCACCACGAACATCAGCACCAGCGGCAGCATGCTCATGAGGGACGACTGCATGTCGCTGCCTCCGGCGGCTGCGGGTGCGGTCTGGGCAAAGGCGGAAGAAATGAACACGGGAACTCCAGGACGGTGCGTTATCGAATGCGTCCGCTCACAGGCGGGCACGCCAGGCGTGCCGCGGGCGGGACTTGCGATTGTAGGTGCACGCCCTGAAGTCGTGCGCCGGCGGGGTAGCTGACCCGCCGGGCCAGTGGTCAGGCGGCCTGGCGGGCCAGCTCCGGATTGCTCCATTGCTGCAGCAGCCGGTCCCACTGGAGGCGGGCCGCCGCCAGGTTGCGCTCCTTGACGTGGCCGAAGCCCTTGATCTGCTCCGGAATGCGGGCGATTTCCAGCGCCAGCGCGTGGTTCTGCGGATCGACCCTGGCCAGCACCTGCTCGATGCTGTCCCGGTATTGCCGGATCAGGGCTCGCTCGGACTTGCGTTCGTCGGTGCGCCCGAACACGTCGAAAGCAGTCCCGCGCAGGCCCTTGAGCCTGGCCAGCAGCCGGAAACCGGTCAGCATGGACGGGCCGAACTTCATCTTCTGCAGCTCGCCCTTGTCATTGCGTTTGGCGATCATCGGCGGCGCCAGGTGGAAGTTGATCTTGAAGTCGCCCTCGAACATGGCGGCGACCTTGTCCTGGAAGCCGGTCTCGGCGTGCAGCCGGGCCACCTCGTATTCGTCCTTGTAGGCCATCAGCTTGAACAGGTACCGGGCCACGGCCTCGGTCAGCGCGGTCTTGCCCAGCGGCGCTTCGGCGGCGCGAACCTTGTCGATGAAGGCCTGGTAGCCGTCGGCGTAGGCCGCGTTCTGGTAAGCCGTGAGGAACTCGACCCGGCGGCCGACGATGTGCTCCAGCGTTTCGCGCTTCTTGAATTCGACCACCTGCGCTGGAGCCAGCAGCTGTTCCACCGAAGCCCAGTCGTGCGCGGCCCGACGGCCCCACTCGAAGGCGGCCTTGTTGTTGTCCACCGCCACCGCGTTCAGTTCGATCGCGCGGATCATGGATTCGCGGCCCAGCGGGATCCAGCCCTTCTGCCACGCATAGCCCAGCATCATCGGGTTGGTGTAGATGCTGTCGCCCATCAGCCGGGTGGAGGCCGCGTCGGCATCGAATGCGGACACGCCCTCCGGTCCGACGGCATGCACGATTTCCGCGGCGCAGGCATCGGCCGGGTTGTGCCAGTTGGCGTTCTTCACGAACGCCGCCGTCGGCGTGCTGTGCGAGTTCAACGCCACGTGCGTGCGGCCCGGCCGCATCCGCAGCACCGTTTCCTTGCCGGCGGTGACGATCGGGTCGCAGCCGATGATCAGGTCGGCGCCGGCCATGCCCACCCGCGTGGTGCGGATGTCCTCGGTGCGCTCGCCGATCAGCACATGGCTCCAGGTGGCGCCACCCTTCTGTGCCAGCCCCGCGGCGTCCTGCGTGACGATGCCCTTGCCTTCGATGTGGCCCGCCATGCCGAGCAGTTGCCCGATGGTGATCACGCCGGTGCCGCCGACACCGGCCACCACGATCCCGAACGCGCCGTCGATGTTGGGCAACTGCGGCTCCGGCAGTTCGCCCAGCTCGAAGGGCGAAGGCGCTTGCGCCTTCGTTTTCACCTTTAGTTTTCCGCCTTCGACGGTGACGAAGCTGGGGCAGAAGCCCTTGAGGCAGCTGGTGTCCTTGTTGCAGGTGCTCTGGTTGATGGTGCGCTTGCGGCCGAACTCGGTTTCCAGCGGCTCGACCGACAGGCAGTTGCTCTTGACGCTGCAGTCACCGCAGCCTTCGCAGACCAGGTCGTTGATCACCACCCGCACGGCCGGATCGACCATGGTGCCGCGCTTGCGGCGGCGGCGCTTCTCGGTGGCGCAGGTCTGGTCGTAGATGATGACCGTGGTTCCCTTGATCTCACGGAACTCGCGCTGGATCTTGTCGAGGTGGTCCCGGTGCTGGACGGCGACGCCGTCGGGCAGGCCCAGCGCGCCCGGCGCGCTTCGGTGTTTCGCGCCGTCGTACTTCTCCGGCTCGTCGGTGACGATGGTGATCCTCACCGCGCCCTCGGCCCGCATGCTCTGGGCGATCTGCACCACCGAATGTCCCTCGGGGCGCTCGCCGACCTGCTGGCCGCCGGTCATGGCGACGGCATCGTTGTAGAGGATCTTGTAGGTGATGTTGACGCCGGCGGCGATCGACTGCCGGATCGCCAGGATTCCGCTGTGGAAGTAGGTGCCGTCGCCCAGGTTGGCGAACACGTGCTGCTCGGTGCTGAATGGCTGCTGGCCGACCCACGGCACGCCCTCGCCGCCCATCTGGGTGAAGCCGATGGTGGCGCGGTCCATCCACGTCGCCATGAAGTGGCAGCCGATGCCGGCCATCGCGCGCGAGCCTTCCGGCACCACGGTGGAGGTGTTGTGCGGACAGCCGGAACAGAACCAGGGCTGGCGGTCGCCCTTGACTTCCAGCACCTGCATCGAGCGCTCCTTGGCCTCCAGGATCGCAAGTTGAGAATCGATGCGCGCGGCCATGTCGCCATCGATTCCCTGCTTCTTCAGCCGGTGCGCGATCGCCCGCGCGATCAGCGCCGGCGACAGGTCGGCGTTGGCGCGCAGCAAGGTCTGGCTGCTCGGATTGGGGCGCGACCATTCGCCGCCGGAGAACTCGCCGTCGTCGTCGTTGAACTTGCCGACGACGTTGGGCCGCACGTCCGGACGCCAGTTGTAGAGCTCTTCCTTCACCTGGTACTCGATGACCTGGCGCTTTTCCTCGACCACCAGGATCTCGCGCAGCCCGGTGGCGAACTCGCGCGTGCCCTGTGCTTCCAGCGGCCAGACCACGCCGACCTTGTGCAGCCGGATGCCCAGCTGACGGCAGCTTGCGTCATCCAGCCCGAGGTCGACCAGTGCCTGGCGCGTGTCGTTGTAGGCCTTGCCGCTGGCGATGATGCCGAAGCGGTCGTGCGGGCCCTCGATCGCGTTGTAGTTCAGGCGGTTGGCCCGGATATAGGCCAGCGCGGCGTACCACTTGTAGTCGAACAGGCGAGCCTCCTGCTCCAGCGCGGTGTCGGGCCAGCGGATGTGGACGCCGCCGGGCGGCATCTGGAACTCGGGGATCACGATCTCGACCCGCTCCGGATCGATCATCGCCGTGGCGCTGGACTCCACGATCTCCTGGATCGTCTTCATGCCGGCCCAGACGCCCGAGAAACGGCTCAGCGCGAAAGCATGGATGCCCAGGTCCAGGATCTCCTGCACCGAGGCCGGAAAGAACACCGGCAGGCCGCAGGCCTTGAAGATATGGTCGCTCTGGTGCGCCGCGGTGGAGCTCTTGGCGACGTGGTCGTCGCCGGCCACCGCGATCACGCCGCCCCAGGGCGTCGTGCCGGCCATGTTGGCGTGCTTGAAGGCGTCGCTGCTGCGGTCCACGCCCGGCCCCTTGCCGTACCAGATGCCGAACACGCCGTCGAACTTTTGGGTGCCCGCCGGCGCGAAGCCCAGTTGCTGCGTGCCCCACAGGGCGGTGGCCGCCAGCTCTTCGTTGACGCCCGGCTGGAACACGATGTTCTGCGCCTTGAGGAATTTCTCCGCCTTCCACAGCGCCTGATCGTAACCGCCCAGCGGCGATCCGCGGTAGCCGCTGATGAAGCCGGCGGTGTTCTTGCCGGCCTGCGCGTCGCGCAGCCGCTGCAACATCGGTAGCTTGACCAGGGCCTGCACCCCGCTCATGAAGGCGCGGCCGTAGTCGAGCGAATACTTGTCGTCGAGCGTGACGGTTTCCAGGGCCTTGCGGATGTGTTCGGGCAGCGGTGCATTCATGAAGCTGTTGTCTCCGGCAATAGTCGGCAAAGTGTATTCCCGCCGTCCAGATTCGTCTTTGCCTTCTGTTCCCGAATATCGGGAGCATGAGAAAGGATCTTGCCGATCTAGGCCGAATATGGCTTCTCTCGCGGGGAGGTCAGGGCCAGCAGCGAGCTTCCGCTGGGGCCCCCGCGCACGCCAGGGGCCGGCGACACCGCCTCGTAGCCGACCTGTCGGCGCGCGCCAGTCGCCGCGCATGTCATGGGGCTGACACACGGCAACCGGAGACTCCATGGCTTTGCACAAAGCACCAGGAGATCTCATGAAGCGATGGTTTGTGGCCTCGGCGATTGCCGGGCTCGCGCTGGCCGGCTGCGGCGGCAGCAACGGCGGTTCGGACAACGCGCCCAGGAACGTGCTGTTCTTCCTCGGCGACGGCATGGGGATGACGACCATGACCGCGGCGCGGATCTACAAGGTCGGCGAAGACGGCGAACTGACGATGGACACGCTGCCCGAAACCGCCTTCATCAAGACCTTTTCCGCCAACGCCCAGGTCACGGACAGCGCGCCGTCGATGTCGGCGTACATGACCGGCGTGAAGATGAACAACGAGGTCATCTCGATGACGCCCGACACCTCGGCGTACGACCCGGCGACCCAGAAGGACTATGTCAGCGGCGCCGACAGCACCTGTCCCACCGGCGGCAACGGCAAGGCCGTCACCACCTTGCTGGAGCTCGCCAAGTCGGCCGGCCGCGCCACCGGCGTCGTGACCACCACACGCATCACACACGCGACCCCGGCCGCGACCTACGCCCACATCTGCCACCGTGACGGCGAAAACGCCATCGCCGCGCAGATGGTGCCGGGCGGCGCCGGTTTCAACAGCGCATTGCTGGACGGCATCGACGTCGTGTTCGGCGGCGGCCTGCGGCACTTCACGCCGAAGACCAAAGCCGGCAGTTCGCGCACCGACAGCCGCGACCTGGTCGCCGAGATGACGGCCAAGGGCTACAGCTTCGCCGGCAGCAAGGCTGACTTCGACAAGCTGCCGCCTGGCGGCAAGCTGTTGGGCCTGTTCACCTCCAGCCACATGTCGTATGACCTGGATCGCGACGCGAGCAAGGAGCCGAGTCTGGCCGAGATGACGACCAAGGCCATCGACGCCATGAAAACCAACGGCAAGGGAATGTTCCTCATGGTCGAGGGCGGCCGCATCGACCACGCTCTGCACGAGACAACGGCCCGCAAGGCCTTGCAGGACACGGTGGCGTTCGACGCCGCCATCAAGGCTGCCATCGAAAAGATGCAGGCCATCGACCCCGGCCTGAAAAACACGCTGATCGTCGTTACCGCCGACCACGACCACACCCTGGTGCTCAACGGTTATGCGGCCCGCACCGGCGCAACGTCCGATGCCAACCCCGGTGTGCTGGGGCTGCTGCGCAGCTTCGTCGATGGCGCCCTGGCCAAGGATTCGACCGGCAACCCCTTCACCATCATCGGCTTCGGCAACGGCGAGAACCGGCCGGCCGTGCGAACGGCTCTGACCGATGCCCAGGTGTTCGACAAGCTTTACCACCAGGAGGCCACGATTCCGATGGCGGCGGGCAGTGAGACCCATGGCGGCGCCGACGTCTTCCTCGGCGCCACCGGCATGGGCGCCGACAGCTTCAAGGGTGTCATGGACAACACGGCCGTCTTCGACCTGGTCCGCAAGGCCGTGGGCCTGTAAACAAGATTTGCGAGAACGAAAATGAAAAATCTGAAACGCCTATTCGCAGCCAGCCTGCTCGCCACCGCCGTCGCGTCGGCCTTCGCCGATGGCGAAGCCAGGAACGTCATCTTCTTCCTGGGTGACGGCATGGGTCCAGTCACCGTGACCGCCAGCCGCATCTACAAGTACGGCGAAGCCGGCCAGTTGACCATGGAAACCTTGCCGCGCACGGCGCGCATCAAGACCTACTCCCTCGACGCCCAGACCACCGACAGCGCGCCCTCGATGGCCGCCTACATGACCGGCGTGAAGACCCGCAACGAAGTGCTGAGCATGGACGGCAACACCTTCGCCAAAGCGCCGTCCAAGGATGCCGCCACCGGCGTCTCCAACGCCATCAGCAACTGCCCCGCAACGGGCAACGGCAGCCCTTCCACCACCTTGCTGGAGCTTGCGATCGCGAAGGGCCGGGCCACCGGCGCAGTCACGACCACGCGCCTGACCCATGCGACGCCGGCCGTTACCTATGCGCACAGCTGCCACCGCGACGCCGAGTACGACATCTCACGTCAGGCCGTGCCCGGCGGCGCCGGCTTCAACGCCGCATTGGGCAGCGGCGTCGACGTGCTGCTTGGCGGCGTCAGTTACTACTGGCGGCCGTACAACGCGACCAGCACGCCTAGAGGGCGGCCGGACGGGCGCGACCTGCTGGCCGAAATGCAGGCCCGTGGCTACAGCTACGCCAGCGACCTTGCCAGCCTCAATGCCGCACCGGCGACAGGCAAGCTGATCGGGCTGTTCGACCAGGCGCTGGCGCAAGGCCACATGTCCTATGAACTCGACCGGGACCCGGCCAGGGAGCCGAGCCTTTCGCAGATGACCCTGAAGGCGATCGACATCCTGTCGAAGAATCCGAACGGCTACTTCCTGATGGTGGAAGGCGGCCGGATCGACCACGCGCTGCATGGCACCAATGCCAAGCGCGCGCTGGCCGACACCATCGCGTTCGACGATGCGATCAAGGCGGCCCTGGGCAAGGTCGACCTTGGCAACACGCTGATCGTGGTCACGGCCGATCACGATCACACCATGGCCTTCAACGGCTACTCGCACAAGGGCAACGACATCCTGGGCAAGACCACCGACGTCAAGACCAAGACGCCCCAGAGGGCGGCCGATGGCCTGCCGTTCACCACGCTGGTGTTCGGCAACGGCGGCAGCCCGCGCAAGGCGGTGCGTGACGACCTGACCAACGTGGACACTTCGGGCAACAAGGACTACCTGCAGGACGTGGGTGTGAATCTGGGCTCGCCCGGTTCGGAATCGCACGGCGGGGGCGACGTGATGTTGTTCTCCAGCGGCGCCGGCAGCACGGCCTTCAAGGGCACCCTGGACAACACCAAGGTGTTCGCCCTGGTGCGCAAGGCGGCGGGGCTGTGATGCGGCCGTCCATCCTCACTCTGGCGCTGGCCGCTCTCGCGCTGGTCGCGACCGGCGCCCAGGCGCAGGATGCCAACCTGCTGGTCAGCCACACGGTCGTAGCGCAGGGCGCTGACGGCCTGAAGCGCACCACCGAATTTTCCGAGCGCGTGTATCGCCGCGCCAATCTGGTCTGGGTCGAGCGCGTCATTCCCCCAGGCGCGCACAACCCGCAGGAGCACGCCGCAGGCGGCCGCGACCACAAGCACCTGGACGTCGCTGCGGCAGCCCGCTGGATCACCCGCGACGAGCGCGGGAACGTCCAGGTCAAGCTGGTGTCGCGCGAAGACAGGGCAGTGGTCGGCATCAGCAGCGCCGACTACGGCAACATCGGCTTCGACGGTTCCTGGGCCGCGGCCTACCACCTGATCGATCCGGCCATGCTGGCTCGCCTCAAGCCCGGACAGAAGACCGTGCAGGGCCAGTGGTATTCGCTCGCCGACAAGAACGGCACCATGCGGGTGCTCTGGAGCGAAGCGCTCCAGGTGCCGCTTCAGGTGGAGATGCAGAACGCGCCGGGCAACTCACGCAAGTCCACCCGAGTCCAGCTGCTGGCGGCTCCCGCGGCGCCGGCCTGGACCCAGCTGAGCGGCTTCGACAGCAAGGACTACTCGGATTTCCTGGACTGACCAGCCGCCTCAATCGCGCAGGCAGTGCGCGACCAGAGGCAACAGCGGGTAGCGCAGGATCGCTTCGGTGCCGTTGGGCCCCAGGCCGAATTCCGCCCGCATGCGTGCGTTGCTGTACACCTTCTGCTGCGGCGTGAGGCCGCCGGCATCGCGCAGCAGCACATCGGATCCGTTGGCGCCGCCGTCAAGCAGCGCGGAGTCGCCTTCGAAGCGCACGCTGAACGCGATCTGGTGGCCGCAGCGGTAGTGCGGCGGCGCCGCGCCGGTCCCGGCCGGGCCGAGCGCCGTACAGCCGGTGATGGCGGGCACCACCACCGCGGCGATCCAGCTTGCTGATTTCACGCCAGCCCTTTCATGCCATCCATCGTCAGCATTGTGCGACGCCGCGCGTGGCCTGTGACGTCATGACCGCGGCCACAGCACCCACAGCCGCAACGGCTGCTTGAGCCGTCCGGCCAGCTCCCCGGCTTCGGGACCCCAGCCGGCAAAGTAGTCGGCCCGCACGGCGCCGGTGATGGCGCTGCCGGTGTCCTGCGCCAGCACCAGCCGCTGCAGGTTCAGCATCGGTCCGCTGGACGCCAGCCACACCGGCGTGCCATACGGGATGCTGTCCTTGTCGACGGCGATCGAGCGGCCGGGCGTCAGCGCGACCCCTTGGGCGCCGCGCGGGCCGAACCCCGCATCGAGCTCCGACAGGCTCTCCTCGCGAAAGAAGGTGGTGCGCGGATTGCTCCAGAGCAACTCGTTCAGGCGCTGTGGGTTCTGCAGCGCCCAGGCCTTGATGCCGGGCCAGGAGGCATCGCGCACTGCCCCCTGCTGCAGCAGCCAGCCGCCGACGCTGCGGTACGGCTGGTCGTTGCTGGCCGCATACGCCAGGCGCACCAGTCGCTGGCTGCCATCGGCCTCGATCAGCCGCAAGCGGCCCGAGCCCTGGATCTGCAGCATCAACGCGTCGAGCGGATCGGCGACGTAGGCGATCTCGCGGCCGCGCAACGCCGAGCGGGCGGCCGGCAGCGTGTCGATCTCCTGCCGGCTGTACCAGGGTCTCTTCTGGCCGATGCCGGCCGGCGGCGCGTACAGCGGAACGCCAAAGCCCGGTGCGGCCTGGCGCGACGCCGCGATCACCGGCTCGTAATAGCCGGTGAGCAGGCCGTCAGCGGGGCCTTGCAGCGGCTCCACCCGGTATGGCTGCAGACGTTGCACCATCCAGTCGCGCTGCTCCTGCGCGCTGGCGATCGACAGCTGCCGCACTTCGGGGCATAGCGAAGCGAACACCGGCCCGGGCCGCTCACAGCTCTTGAGCCATGCGTTCCACGCCTCGTGCAACGCATCGTCGGCAAAGCCTGGCAGCTCGGCCCAGCGCACCGCGGTCCAGCGCGAGCGGCCCTGCAGCAACGGTGGCGGCAAGGCAGCGGTGTCGGCGGGCAGGGCCGCGCCGGGCTGCACCGCAGGCGACAGCGGGGCGGTGGCAGCGGGAACCGACGGCCCGGGCTGGGGCGGCAGCGGCACCGAGACGCAGCCGGCCAGCATTCCTACAATGGCCGCTATCCTGAGGGAACCGTTCATGTTGCTGATTCTGCTCGAAGCCCTGCTGGCGGGGGTGCTGTTCGTCGCCATCGTCTGGTGGACCATGTTCTCCGGCCGCAAGGGTGGCGAGCCGCCGTCCCAGGACACTCCACCCGACCAGCGCTGAGCCGCGCTCAAAGATTGCGCAGCAGGTTGGCCAACTCCACCGCCGACTTCACTTCCATCTTGTCGAACACCCGGGCCCGGTGCACTTCCACCGTGCGCACGCTGATGTCCAGCTGGTCGGCGATCAGCTTGTTCGGCAGGCCTTCCACCACCAGCCCCATCACGTCGCGCTCGCGGTCGGTCAGCTCCTGCAGCCGCGCCTTGAGCTTGCGGCGCTCACGTTGCTCGGCCAGCACGCCGGCCGAACGGGTGACCGCCTGCTCGATCCGGTCGACCAGCGCGTTGTCGGAAAAAGGCTTCTCGCAGAAATCGAAGGCGCCGCGCTTGACCATGTGGACGGCGGTCGGGACGTCGGCGTGGCCGGTCAGGAAGATCACCGGCATCTGCTCCACCAAACCGCGCGCCACCAGCAGGTCGAACAGCTCCAGCCCCGACAGGCCCGGCATCCGCACGTCCAGCAGCAGGCAGCAGGGCTGGGCCGGAGCGAAGCCGGTTTCCAGCATCGCCACGAATTGCTCGCCGCTGCCGAACGTCTCCGACAGCAGCCGGCGCGAGCGCAGCAGCCAGGCCAGCGCCTCGCGCACGCTGGCGTCGTCGTCGACGATGAACACGGTGGCGTCGAGGGCTGGCTGCATCAGGCGGGAGGGCGTTGTGGGCCCGGATCGACGGGCAGGGTGAAGCGGAAAATCGTCCCTTGGGGACGGTTGGGCTCGAAACCGAGAAATCCCCCATGTTGCTCCACCACCGTGCGGCACAGGCTCAGACCCAGGCCCATGCCTTCGGCCTTGGTGGTGTAGAACGGCGTGAACAGCTGCTGGGCGACCGGCTCCGGGATGCCGGGGCCGCAGTCGGTGACCGAGAACTCGACCCAGGCCTTGGGCCCGGTGTGACGTTCGCCGCTGCCAGCGCGACGCACCTGGATCAGCAACCACGGTTCGCTGGCCTGGGCCTGGTCCATCGCCTGCATCGCATTGCGCGCGAGATTGAGCAGCACCTGTTCGACCATGGTGCGATCGCACAGGACCAGCGGCAGTGCGTCTTGCAGCTTGAGCTGGACCCGCACGCCCAGCTTGCGCGCCTGCAGGCTCACCAACGGCATGATCGCGTCGAGCAGGGCCTGCGGCGCCACCGGCTCGCGTTCCTGGTCGCGGCGGCGGACGAAGTCGTGCACGCTCTTGATCACCTTGCCGGCGCGCTCGGCCTGCTCGGCGATCCGGCGCATCGCCAGTTCGAGGTCCGCCACCTCGTGCGGACCGCCGCGGATCATGTTGAGCGAGCCGGTGGCGTAGCTGGAAATCGCCGCCAGCGGCTGGTTCAGCTCGTGGCTCAGAAGCGATGCCATTTCGCCGACCGTCGCCAGCCGCGCCGTGGCCTGCAGCCGCTCCTGGCTGGCCCGCGACAGCTCCTCGATGCGGCGCTGTTCGCTGATGTCCAGAAACGCGCTCATCCAGCCGGTCTGCAGCCCGAGCGCGTTGATCAGCGGGGCCTCGATGATCAGCACCGGAAAACGCGAACCGTCCTTGCGCATGAAGACCGACTCGAAGCCTTCGCGCGGCGGCGCGTTCTGGCCGGTGAGGCGCACTTCCTGCCGCTTCTGGTATTCGTGGGCCAGCTCCGGCGGCCAGTACGGCGCCGGCGTGCCGTGCCCGAGCAGCTCCTCGGGCGCGAAGCCCACCATCTCGCAGAACGCCGGGTTGACGTAGGTGATGCGGCCCTGCAGGTCGCGGGCCCGCAGGCCGGTGACCAGCGAGTCCTCCATCGCCTTGCGGAACGCCAGCGCGTCGGCCAGGTCGTGCTCGGCCCGCAGCCGCCGCCGCATGTCCTTGCCCAGCATCACCAGCACGGTCACCAGCGCGATCGACATCGCCGTCACCAGCGCCGTCAGCACGTTCGGGAACAGGTCCGGCGCGCCGCGCCAGCTGTCCATCCGCAGCACCATGGTGTTGCCCGGCAGGTCCAGCAACTGCTGCGAGGTGAAGACCCGGCTGCCGCGCCGCGCCGAGCCGTGCATCGCCAGCCGGGTGCCGTCGGCCTCGGTGAACGACACCTCCTGACTGCGGGTCAGCTGCGGCCCAACGAGCCCGGTCAGGATCTCGCCCAGCGAATAGGTCGCCACCGCGTAGCCGGTGAGCTGGCCGCCGCTGACCAGCGGCAGGCACAGCTCCATCACTTCGATGCCCAGGCCGTCGACCTGGGGCACGAAATAGCTGCTGGAGTAGGCCGGGCCGCTGACCCGGCGGGCGTTGGCGCAGGCCAGCGCCACGTCGGCCTGCGCATTGGGGCGTCCGAGCCGCGAGAACACAGGTGGGCGATAAGGCGTGTCGACCCCGGCATGCGCGACCAGTGCCCGGTCACGCCATTCGAGCCGCATCCATTCGCGGTGGTCGCGCAGCAGCGCCTGCGCCCCCTGCGTCCAGTCCTGCGACTGCGAATTGCCGGCATGCAGCGCCTGCAGGCTCTGCACATTGCGGGTGAACGCCGAGCGGATGTCGCTCAACGCATCGGCGGTGTCGCGATCCAGCTTGCTCTGCACCTGGCTGGCCTCATAGCGGCCGGCCAGCCAGACCAGCGTGACCAGCAGCGCCGCCACCAGCGCGCTGAGCAGCGCCCAGAGCGACCAGCGCAGGTAGGCCGACAGCCGCCGCGGACCCGGCAGCCGCGACAGGGCGATGCTGCTCACAGCACGCGATGCGCGAGCGCGGGCAGCTGCTGGCGCACCTGCGCCAGCCGGTCGCGCTCGATCATCGCCGTCACCACGCCGGCACCTTCGTCACGTTGCGCCAGCACCTCGCCCCACGGATCGACCACCATCGAACGGCCCCAGGTACGCCGCCCGTTCTCGTGCAAGCCGCCTTGCGCCGGCGCCACCACATAGGCCAGGTTCTCGATGGCGCGGGCGCGCAGCAGCGTCTCCCAATGGGCCTGGCCGGTGGTGTGGGTGAAGGCACTTGGCACCAGCAGCACGTCCGCCTCCAGCATGCGGTACAGCTCCGGGAAGCGCAGGTCGTAGCAAACCGACAACCCGATCCGCCAGGCCTGGCCGTCGCGGGCGGTGAGCTCGAACGCCACCGGCTCGCGGCCCGGCTCGATCACCCGCGCCTCGTCGTATGCCTCGCGGCCGTTGTCGTACCGGAACAGGTGGATCTTGTCGTAGCGCGCCGCGCACTGGCCGTCGGGCCCGTACACCAGCGTGGTGTTGCGCACATGGCTGGCATCGGCCGCTTCCAGCGGCAGCGTGCCGCCGACCAGCCACAAGCCGTAGTCGCGGGCGCTGGCAGACAGGAACTGCTGGATCCGTCCATGGCCGACGCTCTCGCGCAGCGCCAGCTTGTCGGTGTCCTTGCGGCCCAGCAGGCAGAAATACTCCGGCAACACGGCGAGCTCGCAGCCCTCCAGCGCCGCCTGCTCCAGCAGCTCGCGGGCCGTGTTCAGGTTGCCTTCCAGCGTCAGGCCGGACACCATCTGGATGGCAGCGACTTTCATCAGTTGCTCGCTCCGACTTTGCTTTCGGGCGCGCCGGAACGGGTCTCGGCCGGTGCGGTCTTGCGCGACAGCTTGGTGATCCGGGGATCGGTCCAGGTGCCGTCGATGTGGAATTCCTGGGTGGCGGCCCTGATCAGCGGCTGGCGCAGGAACATCTGCGCCAGGAAGGTGCCGATGCCGATCGCCGGATTGATCACCGAGGCCACAAGCGACGCGGTGCCGGCGTTGATCTCGGGGATCACCACCACCTTGATGTCCTGCGTCTCGTGCGCCAGGTCGGCCGTGCCTTCCATCAGCACCGCGGCGTTGACACCCTTCATCTGCAGGTTGTTGGTGGCCGCCGTGCCCTGCTGGATGGTGATGTCACCGCGCACGAAATCGAAGGCGAAGCCCTCGGTGAAGACATCGCGGAAATCCAGCGTTAGCCGGCGCGGCAGCGACTGCAGGCTCAGCACGCCCAGCAGCTTGGCCAGCCCGGGATCGGCCTTGAGGAATTGGCCCGACTCGACGTTGACGTTAAACGTGCCGCTCATCGACGGATAGTCCAGCGACAGCGGCGACCCCAGCCAGGAGACCTGGCCTTCCATCTTGCCCTTGCCGCGGCGCACCACGTCCTTCATGCCGAAGCGTGCCAGCAGCTGGCCGGAGTCGGCGATGTCGAAGCGGAAATTCATCACCATCCGCCGCCGCTCGGCCAGGCGGCTGGCAGCGGTCCGCACGGCCGTGGCGGCGGGAGCCTGGGCATTGAGCGCCGCCCAGTTGCCGTTGGCCGCGAACGCCGCCTCGGGCATCGTCAGATTCAGCTTGTTCAGCCGCCATTCGCGCACGCCCTGGCTGGCGACGCGGTTGACCGCGTCGATCTCCAGCTTGCCCAGCTTCTTGCCGCGCAGCTCGAAGTCGTCGACCACGATGTCCAGCGCCGGGATGCTGGTGGGCTGCTCCTCGAGCAGCGCCTCGACCTCGCTGGCCGCCGATGCTGCGATGTTCAGCCGCGCCAGCCGCGCCGCCACCAGCCCGCCAACACCGCCGGACGGCTGGCGGTATTCGACATAGCCATTGAGTTCGGTTGCGTCGACGTTGGCGCGCCAGACCAGGCCGTCGCGCGAGCCGCCCACCACGACGTTGTGTAGCTTGCGACCCTCCACCGTCAGCTCCCTGGCCCGCACCGCCATCACCGTGGGCAGGTAGCCCTGCGAATTGACGGCGGCGCCGGGGCTGCCGGCACGGCCGGACGGCGTAGCAGGCCCCGCATTGGCATCGAGCACCCGACTCCAGGCGTCGATGTCGACGTTGGCGAGATTGACGTTGGCCAGCACGCCCTGCTCCGGCAGCGGCGCCGACTCGCCACCGGCCAGCCCCACGCCGATGGCGCCACGGAGCACGCGTGGTTCCGGGCCAGACAGGTCGCGCACATACAGGATCGACACGACCCGTCCGAGGTCCAGGGCGAACTGGTCCTGCAGCTTCGCCCCGGGGCCGGCCGCCAGCGACTCCCGCACCAGCGTGTTGTCGAAGCGCAGCGGCAACGCCTGCTCGGCGCTCTTGTTCAGCGGCGGCGGCAAGGTCAGCGCCAGGCCTTGCAGCGTGCTGGTCGCCGTGATCTCGAACACCCCGCGCCGCAGCGCCAGTGTCGCGATGTAGCTGGCGCTGCCACTGGCATCCCTGGCGATCCGGGACAGCAGGCCCAGCTCGTGGGCCTGGCGCAGGCCCTCGGCACTGGCCGTGCCCTGCGCTCGCAAGCTCAGGGTGGGCTCGCTGCTGCCGGCCGCCACAGTGTGGCTGCCGCCGTCCAGCCGCACGTCCCCGCCGAGCGCCCGGGCCTGGAGGCCGGCCAGGCTGAAGCCGGCCTCGTTGAAATTCACCACTCCGCGCGAGCGCGCCAGCAGCGGCGTGTCGGGCGAGATCTGCACGTCGTTGCCGGCCAGCGTGACGCTGCCCTGCACCCGCGACTTGTCGATGTGGGCGATCGGCAGCTCCAGTTGCAGGCGAACGTCGGCGTTGCCGCTGGTGGCCGCCTTGGCCAGCGCGTTGGCCATCAGCGGCGACAGCGGCGAACCGTTGACGATGGCCACCGATTCGTTGAGCGGCCCGCGCACCTCGCCCTTGACCAGCACCGTGGTGGCGCGCAGGTCAGGAATCTGCGCCTCGGCCTTGAACTGCAGGCCGGCGGAACCGGCGAAGCGGCCCTGGGCGCCCTTGATCTGCATGCTGTTGCGGTCGAACACCAGCTCGCCGGCCAGCTGGGTGAGCGCCGGCCAGCTGCCCGTGCCATGGGTCAGGCTGCGCGGCACATAGGCATAGGTGGCGTTGCGGACATCGGCGCTGACGCGGAACTCGCCCGACTTGCCGTCGCCGAACGGAAATTCGTGCAGGTCGCCCTTGACCCGGAACTTCACGCCGGTGGCGCTGCCCTGCGTCACCGCTTCGCGGACGTAGTCGCGGGCGTTCTTGGACACCGACTGCGGCAGGTAGCGGTGCACGCGGGTGCCGTCGGCCCGGCTCAGGCTGGCCTGCAGGTCCAGCACGCCCGGAAAGCGCGAATGCGTCGCCGCCCGCGCCGGGTCGCTGGTGCGCCAGCTGGCCTGGCCCTCGCCCTGGGCATCGGCGTTGGCGAACTTGAGGTTGGCGACCGAGACCGAGATGTCGCCGCCCTTGAGTTTCCACTGCAGGTCGCCGGCGAAGTCGTCGAACGGGACTACCGGCTCCTCGAACACGCCCGGAAAATCCAGCGCGCCCTTGCGGATCGTGACCCGGGCCTTGCCGCCGGCCTGGCTCAGGTCGAAGTCCAGGGTCGCGCCGCGGATTCCGGGGCTGCCGATCGGGGGCCGGTTCGGCACCGCCACGCTGGGCGCGGCGCCGGGACGGGCAGCGAGTTCGACCCCCGAGGCGCGGCCCTTGGCCTCGTACTTGACCGGCGCATCGAGCGGCCCCTGCCAGCTGGCTTGCACGGCGTCGACCAGGCCCTTGGGTGAATAGGCCGTGATCGCGGCGTGGGTCACCGTGCCCAGCGGCAGCCGGCTGGCGACCTGGCTGAGCGCCTCCAGGTCCAGCTTGTCGGCCCGTAACTCTCCCCTGGCCGGCGCGCTGCCCTCGGCCTGGCTCCAGGCCACGAACACGTTGCCGCCCGGCCAGCGCTGGCCCTCGCGGGTCTGGAACTGCAGCTCCTGGGTCTGGAATTCGAAGCCGCTGTCGCGCCGCTTGCCGCCCAGCCGCCCGGACGCCGACAGCAGCGACAGCGGCGCGAGGTCGCGGCCCAGCGTCGCCTCGACATCGGCCAGTACCACATCGGCAGTGGCGCCGGCGAGCTGGCCCTGCGCCACGTCGACCCAGGTGCGCAGGGCCCCGCGGCCGTGCGTGACCTCGACCCCGAGGCTGGCGTAACGGCGCAGCTGCGAGACATCGACCCGCGCGAAGTCGGCGAACAGCTGGCCGTCCCACTCCTGCCAGAGCGCCCGGTGGCGCGACAGCAGGGGCTGGCGGAACTGGCCGCGCAGGCTGAAGCGGTCGCCCCATTCCGGCGGCGGGGTGGCGTCCAGCCGCAGCGCGTGGCGGCGGGTGGAGTTGCGCATGGTGAAGTCGACTTCACGCAGTGCCAGCGGCGGCGCAGCCCGCAATTCGTCGGTCCAGCGCACGGTGCCCTGGCGCACCAGCACTTCGGTCTGGCCGAAGAACCAGTCGGCGGCGCGGCTGTCGCCGGTGTCGGCACGGGAGAAATCCAGTCCGGCCACATGGATGCGGCCATCGGCGGAGCGCCGGATGTCGACCTCGGGCCGGTCGATGACCAGCTGCTCGAAGCCGAGGTTCCAGAGCGACTTTGGCGTCAGGGCCGCAACCACCCGCGGCAGCCTGAGCGCCTCGCGCCCCTGGGCATCGAGCAGCACCACGTCGGACAGCTCGAACGAGGGGATCAGGCCGCCGCTTTGCGCGGTGATGCTGCCGATGCGAACCGGCACCCCCAGCACCCTCGAAGCCTCGATTTCCAGGTCGGGGCGAAGCTCTCCGATTCGGGGCACAATCCAGCCATGCAGAGCTCCCCACGTGAGCGCCAGCACCAGCCAGGCAGCGGCCAGAAGCCACAGAACCCACTGCGCGATGCTGGCGGATGCCTTCAACAGACGTGAGGGAGACGGCGTCGACTCGTTCATGAATACTTGGATGTGGCAGGAATTATGACCCTCGGCGGTCGATCGGGTTCAGCGGCGGCGGCGTCGCTCGTGTCGGACAACGGCGTCTTTGCACAGGCCGTCGGCACCGAACCTCTCTCGGGCTTTTCCCGTTTTGCACAGCGCCTGCGCCGACGCTACGGCGCGGAGCTGCAATTGCTGCCGGCCGGCGCCCCGACCCGCGCGCTGATGGAGCAGACCTATGCGGCGTTGCGCCAGCGCGGCGACGACACCGGCACCGCGCTGCGGATCCTGCGCCAGGTCGTGATGGAGCGGCTGATGCGGCTGGACTGCGACCAGCAGGCGCCGCTGTCGCTGGTGACGCAGGCGGTGACCGAGCTGGCCGAATTCGCCCTGGATACCGCATGCACGCAGGCCCGCCAGGATCTGGACGCCGTGCATGGCGCGCCCTTGGGTCCCGACGGCAAGCGCGCCGCGCTGTGGGTGGTGGGCATGGGCAAGCTGGGCGCGCGCGAGCTCAACGTCTCCAGCGACATCGACCTGGTGTACGTCTACGACCAGGACGGCGATAGCGCCGGCGCCGGCGAGGGCAGCCGGGGCCGCATTTCCAATCACGAATACTTCGCCCGGATGGTCAAGGCCATCTACACCCTGATCGGCGAAACCACCGAGCACGGCTTCGTGTTCCGGGTCGACCTGATGCTGCGTCCCAACGGCAATTCAGGCCCGGCGGCGGTCTCGGTCGGCGCGCTGGAGGAATACTTCCAGGTCCAGGGCCGCGAGTGGGAGCGCTTCGCCTGGCTCAAGAGCCGGATCGTGGCGCCCACCTCGGGCATCCAGGACGGCTCGGCCGCCGCGCTGCGCGGCACGGTGCTGCCGTTCGTGTTCCGCCGCTATCTGGACTACAGCGTGTTCGATTCGCTGCGCCTGCTGCACAAGCAGATCCGCGAGCACGCCGCCCGGCGCAGCGCCGGCCGGCCGGAGCGCGCCAACGACGTCAAGCTGTCGCGCGGCGGCATCCGCGAGATCGAGTTCATCGTGCAGCTGTTGCAGGTGGTGCGCGGCGGCCAGTTTCCCGAACTGCGCACCCGGCCGACGCTGCAGGCCCTGCAACGGGTGGCGCACGCCGGCCTGATGTCGCAGGCCGCCGCCGACGCGCTGGCCCGGGCCTACGAATTCCTGCGCCGGGTCGAGCACCGCATCCAGTACCTGGACGACCAGCAGACCCATGTGCTGACGTCCTGCGACGAAGACCTGGCCTGGATCGCGCACACCATGGGCTACGCCGATTCCTGCCCGTTCCTGCACGAGCTGGACACCCACCGCGAATTCGTGGCACAGGAGTTCGACACGCTGCTGGGCGGCGGGGCGACCGAGTGCAAGAGCTGCAACGGTCCGCGCGGCGCCCGGGCCGCGCCGCCGGACATGGACAGCCTGCTGGCCCAGTTGCCGCCGCAGTTGCGAGAACGGGTGGCGCGCTGGCGCGAGCATCCGCGGGTGCTGGCCCTGCGCGAGGATGCTCGGACCCGGCTGGTGAGGCTGGTCGCGCGGACGGCGGGCTGGCTGCACGAAGGGCGCGTCAGCGAGGAAGCGGCGCTGCGCATGACCGACTGGATGGAGCCGTTGCTGCGCCGCGAAAGCTATCTGGCGCTGCTGGTGGAGCGGCCGAGCGTGCATGAGCGCCTGCTTCGGCTGCTGGGCGCGGCGCGCTGGCCGGCCCGCTATCTGCTGCAGCATCCGGGCGTGATCGACGAACTGGCCAGCGACGCGCTGCTGTCGGACCGCTTCGTCGCCGAGGAATTCGACCGCGAGCTGGAGCACCGGCGCAAGTCGCTGCAGATCACCGGCGAGGACGACGACGAGGCCATGCTGAACCTGTTGCGACGGGCCCATCACGCCGAGGTCTTCCGCACCCTGGCGCGCGACGTCGAGGGCCGGCTGACGGTGGAGCAGGTGGCCGACGACCTGAGCGCGCTGGCCGACGCCACCTTGCGCATCACCGCGCGCTGGTGCTGGCAGCGCCTCAAGAGCGCCCACCGCGAGCAGCCGCGCTTCGCCATCATCGGCTACGGCAAGCTGGGCGGCAAGGAACTGGGCTACGGCAGCGACCTCGACATCGTGTTCGTCTACGAGGACGACGACGAGCGCGCGCCCGAAGCCTATGCCGCCTTCGTGCGCAAACTGATCAACTGGCTGACGGTCAAGACCGCCGAGGGCGACCTGTTCGAGATCGACACCGCGCTGCGTCCCAACGGCAACTCGGGCCTGCTGATCACCACCTTCGACGCTTACGCCAACTACCAGCAGCGCCGGGGCAGCAACACCGCCTGGACCTGGGAACACCAGGCGATGACGCGGGCCCGCTTCGTGCTGGGCGAGGAAGCGCTGCGGGAGCGCTTCGACGCGGTGCGCCAGGCGGTGATCACCGCGCCGCGCGATGGCCAGGCGCTGCAACAGGAAATCGTCAGCATGCGCGACAAGGTGCGGGCCGCCCATCCGGTCAAGGCCGACCGCTTCGACGTCAAGCACAGCCGCGGCGGCATGGTGGACGCCGAATTCGCGGTGCAGTTCCTGGTGCTGTCGCAGTCGGCGGCGCATCCGGAACTGATCCCCAACGTCGGCAACATCGCCCTGCTGCAGCGGGCCGAAGCTGCCGGCCTGCTGCCGTCCGGCGTGGGGCTGGCCGCGGCCAACGCCTACCGCGAGCTGCGTCGCGTGCAGCACCGGGCGCGGCTGAACGAAGAGCCGACCCAGGTGGCGCCCGAGGTGCTGGCCACCGAGCGCGACGCCGTGCTAGCGCTGTGGCAGTCGGCCTTCGGCCAGGCCCAGCACTGACCTGACCCCGATGGTAGGCTTGCGGGTTGCGCGCTGCGGCCCGGCCCGATCACGGCTGTCGCCGGTGGCGCCCTGCTGAACCCAACCCGGGAAGATCGATGAGATACATCCCCCTGATCGCGGCGATGGCCCTGCCGCTTTGGCTGGCCGGCTGTGCCGCGCCGTCGCCGGCGCCACCGCTGGCGGCGACAGCACCCCCGCAGTGGTACTCGCCGCTGCCGCACCACGGCGCGCTGTCCGACCTGACGCAGTGGTGGCAGCAGTTCAAAGACCCCCTGCTGGTGCAGCTGATCGAATCGGCCCAGGCCGCCAGCCCCACGATTGCCAGCGCCCGCTCCCGCATCGAGCAGGCCCGGGCCAACCGGGCCGCCGCGCGCGCCGCCTTGCTGCCGACCGTGGACGCGCAGGCCAGCCTGGCGCGCGGCAACACCCAGCCGCCGGCGCCACTGGCCACCACCGTGCAAGCCGGTGTGCAGGCGGGCTGGGAGGTCGACCTGTTCGGCGGCAACGCCAATGCCTTGCGGGCCGCCCAGTCGCGGCTGGAATCGGCCCAGGCCGGCTGGCACGACGCGCGGGTGTCGGTGGCGGCGGAGACCGCATCGGGCTACGTCAACCTGCGCACCTGCGAACGCCAGCAGGCCGTGACGCTCAACGACGCGCAGTCGCGCGGGGAGACCGCGCGGCTGGCCGACCTCACCGCCCGCGCCGGCTTCACCGCGCCGGCCACGGCCGCCCTGGCCCGCGCCAGCGCCGCCGAAGCAGCGGCCCGGCTCAGGCAGCAGGCCGCGCAATGCGCCATCGAAGTCAAGACCCTGGTGGCGCTGACCGGCCTGCCGGAGCCGCAATTGCGCCACCAGTTGCAGACCCCGTGGCAGGAACCCGCCGAGGGGCCGTTGCTGCCGGTGCTATCGCTGCCGGCCGAACTGCTGGCCCAACGCCCCGACGTCTACCAGGCCGAGCGCGATGTCGCGGCGGCCAGCGCCGAGATCGGCGCCGCCCAGGCCCAGCGCTATCCGCGCCTGACCCTGTCCGGCTCGATCGCCACCGGCATCGTCCACATGGGCGGCGCCAACACCGATGCGCAGACCTGGTCGATCGGCCCGGTGGCGGTCACGCTGCCGCTGTTCGACGGCGGCCGCCGCGCCGCCAATGTGGGGGCAGCCAAGGCACGTTACGACGAAGCAGTGACGCTCTACAGCGCTCGCGTGCGGCAGGCGGTGCGCGAGGTCGAACAGGCACTGGTCAACCTGGACAGCGCGCGGCTTCGGATGGAGGACGCAAACACCGCGGCCGACGGCTATCGCGCCTCGTTCGTGGCGACGCAGGCCCGCTACAGCAGCGGCCTGGGCAGCCTGGTGGAACTGGAGGACGCTCGCCGCACCTCATTGGCCGCCGAAACCGCGCTGGTCAACCTGCAACGCGAGCGCATCGCCGCCTGGATCGCCCTGTACCGCGCCGTGGGCGGCGGCTGGGCCCGACCGGACCCGCCGTCCGCATGACGAGACCGATGGAACGCACAACGATGAACAAGAACAAGCTCAGTCCCGCCGTGCTGGCCGCCGCGCTCTGCCTGGCTGTCGCGACGCTGGCCTTGCATGCCGGCACATCGCGCGCGGCCGACGAGAAGAAGACCGTCAAGCCGGCGCTGACCGTGACCACCACGCTGCCGCAGCGAGTCAGCCTGCCCGTCAGGCTGGCGGCCAACGGCAATATCGCGGCCTGGCAGGAAGCCAGCGTCGGCACCGAATCGGGGGGCCTCAGGCTGACCGAGGTGCGCGTCAACGTCGGCGACCGGGTGCAGAAAGGCCAGGTGCTGGCCACCTTCGCGGCGGAGACATTGGGCGCCGAGGCCGCGCAGGCCCGCGCCAGCCTGGGCGAGGCCGAAGCGAATGCGGCGAATGCGGCTGCCGACGCTGAACGCGCGCGCAGCTTGCAGGCCACCGGCGCGCTCAGCGCCTCGCAGATCAACCAGTACGTGACAGCGGAGAAGACGGCCCGCGCGCGGGTCGAAGCCGCACGCGCGCTCTACAACGCGCAGCAGGTGCGCCTGGGCCAGACCCAGGTGCGGGCGCCCGACAGCGGCATCATCTCGGCCCGGCTGGCCACCGTCGGCGCGGTGGTGGGCAGCGGCGCGGAACTGTTCCGGCTGATCCGCCAGGGCCGGCTCGAATGGCGCGCCGAGGTGACTGCGACCGAACTCGGGCGCATCACCACCGGCACCACCGCGCTGATCACGGCCGCCAGCGGCGCGCGGCTGGCCGGCCGCGTGCGCACCATCGGCCCCACCGTCGACCCGCAGACCCGCGCGGCACTGGTGTACGTGGACCTGACGCCCTTGCCCGGACCGGCCAGCGGCAGCGCCCGGGCCGGCATGTTCGCGCGTGGCGAGTTCGACCTGGGCGCGGTGCCGGCACTGACGGTACCGCAACCGGCCATCGTGGTGCGCGACGGCTTCAGCTACGTGTACCGCGTCAATCCGGACAACCGGGTGTCGCAGCTCAAGGTGCAGACCGGCCGCTTCGAGGCCGGACGGGTCGAGATCACCTCCGGGCTGCCGGCCGATGCCCGGCTGGTGGCCAACGGCGCCGGCTTCCTCAATGACGGCGACCTGGTGCGGCTGGTCGAGGCCCCATCCGGGCCGGCGGCGGCTGCGGCCTCCGTGGCGAAATAGGGAACCGCCATGATCAATGTGTCGTCCTGGTCGATCCGCAACCCGATTCCGGCGGTGATGCTGTTCGTGTTGCTCACGTTCGGCGGCTTGCTGTCCTTCAATGCCATGAAGGTGCAGAACTTCCCCGACATCGACTTGCCGACGGTGATGGTCAGTGCCGCCCTGCCGGGCGCGGCGCCGGCGCAGCTGGAGACCGACGTCGCCCGCAAGATCGAGAACGCCATCGCCACGCTTCAGGGCCTCAAGCACATCTACACCAAGGTGCAGGACGGCGCAGTGACGATCACGGCGGAGTTCCGGCTGGAAAAGCCGGTCCAGGAAGCGGTGGACGACGTGCGTTCCGCTGTCGCCCGCATCCGCAGCGACCTGCCTGGCGACGTGCGCGAGCCGATCGTCACCAAGATGGACCTGGCCAGCCAGCCGGTGCTGGCGTTCACGGTGAACTCGCCGCGCATGGACGAGGAGGCGCTGTCCTGGTTCGTCGACAACGACGTCGCGCGCAAGCTGCTGGCGGTGCGCGGCGTCGGCGCCGTCAACCGCGTCGGCGGCGTGACCCGCGAGATCCGGGTGGCGCTCGACCCGTCGCGGCTGCAGGCGCTCGGCGTCTCGGCGGCGGAACTGTCGCGGCAACTGCGCCAGGTGCAGACCGAAAGCGCCGGCGGCCGCGCCGACGTGGGCGGCGGCGAGCAGCCGCTGCGCACGCTGGCGACCGTGACCACGGCGCGTGAGCTCGGCGCGATCGACCTGGCGATCGGCGGCGCCGGCACAGGCGCCGCGGCTGCCGGCCGCAGCATCAAGCTCAACGATGTGGCAACCGTGAGCGACACCACGGCCGAACCGAGATCGGCAGCGCTGCTGAACGGCAGGTCGGTGGTCGGCTTCGAAGTCTCGCGCAGCCGCGGCGAATCGGAAGTGGCCGTCGGCGCCGCGGTCCAGAAGGCACTGGCCGAACTCAAGCAGCAGCACCCCGACCTCGAATTGACCCAGGCGTTCGACTTCGTGACGCCGGTGCAGGAGGAATACGAGGGCTCGCTGCACCTGCTGTACGAAGGCGCGATCCTGGCGGTGATCGTGGTCTGGCTGTTCCTGCGCGACTGGCGCGCCACCTTCGTCTCGGCGATCGCCCTGCCGATGTCGGTGATTCCGGCCTTTATCGGCATGTACCTGCTGGGCTTTTCGGTCAACGTGGTGACGCTGCTGGCGCTGTCGCTGGTGGTCGGCATCCTGGTGGACGACGCGATCGTCGAAGTCGAGAACATCGTGCGCCACCTGCGCATGGGCAAGACGCCGTACCAGGCAGCGATGGAAGCGGCCGACGAGATCGGGCTGGCGGTGATCGCCACCACCTTCACGTTGATCGCGGTGTTCCTGCCCACGGCTTTCATGAGCGGCATCGCCGGCAAGTTCTTCAAGCAGTTCGGCTGGACCGCGTCGCTGGCCGTGTTCGCGTCGCTGGTGGTCGCGCGGGTGCTCACGCCGATGATGGCGGCCTACATCCTCAAGCCGATCGTCAGCGCGCACACGGATCCGCGCTGGATGACGATCTACCTGCGCTGCGTCAACTGGAGCATGCGGCACCGGGCGGTGACCATCGGGCTGGCGATCCTGTTCTTCTTCGGCTCGGTGGCGCTGATCCCGCTGCTGCCGACCGGCTTCATCCCGCCCGACGACAACTCGCAGACCCAGGTCTACCTGGAACTGGCGCCCGGCTCGACGCTGGAGCAGACCAAGGCGGTGGCGGAGCAGGCGCGGCAGATGGTGAGCAAGGTGCAGCACGTCAAGAGCGTCTACACCACCATCGGTGGCGGTAGCGCCGGCGCCGACCCGCTGGCCAATGTCGGCGCGGCCGAGGCGCGCAAGGCCACGCTCACCATCCTGTTGACGGACCGGGGCGATCGCCCGCGCAAGCAAGGCATCGAGAACAAGCTGCGCGCGGCGCTGGAGCCGCTGCCAGGCGTGCGCAGCAAGGTCGGCCTGGGCGGCTCGGGCGAAAAGTACGTGTTGGTGCTGACCGGGGAGGATCCGCAGGCATTGCAAACGGCGGCCCAGGCGGTCGAGCGGGATTTGCGCACGATCCCCGGGTTGGGCAGCGTGGCCTCGACGGCCAGCCTGATCCGGCCGGAGATCGCGGTTCGGCCTGATTTCGCCGCTGCGGCCGACCTGGGCGTGACCAGCGCCGCCATCGGCGAGACCTTGCGCATCGCCACCGCCGGTGACTACGACATCGCCCTGCCCAAGCTCAATCTTTCGCAGCGCCAGGTGCCAATCGTGGTCAAGCTCGATGAGAGGGCGCGCCAGGACCTGAGCGTGCTGGAGCGGCTGTCGGTGCCGGGCAGCCGCGGACCGGTGATGCTGGGCCAGGTGGCAACGCTGGAGATGACCGGCGGCCCGGCCGTGATCGACCGTTACGACCGCTCGCGCAACGTCAACTTCGAGATCGAGCTGTCGGGCCTGCCGCTGGGCGACGTCGCGGCCAAGGTGCAGGAACTGCCGTCGGTGAAGAACCTGCCGGCCGGCGTGCGGGTGATCGAGGTCGGCGACGCCGAAGTGATGGGCGAACTGTTCGCCAGTTTCGGCCTGGCCATGCTGACGGGCGTGCTGTGCATCTACATCGTGCTGGTGCTGCTGTTCAAGGACTTCCTGCACCCCGTGACGATCCTGTGCGCGCTGCCGCTGGCGCTGGGCGGCGCCTTCGTCGGCCTGCTGATCGCGCAGAAGAGTTTTTCGATGCCATCGCTGATCGGCCTGATCATGCTGATGGGCGTCGCCACCAAGAACTCGATCCTGCTGGTGGAATACGCCATCGTGGCGCGCCGCGACCACGGCCTGTCGCGCTTCGATGCCCTGCTGGATGCCTGCCACAAGCGAGCCCGGCCGATCATCATGACCACCATCGCGATGGGCGCGGGCATGCTGCCGATCGCGGTCGGCTTCGGCGCCGCCGACCCGAGTTTCCGCTCGCCGATGTCGATCGCGGTGATCGGCGGGCTGATCACGTCCACCGTGTTGAGCCTGCTGGTGGTGCCGGTGGTCTTCACGTATCTGGACGATCTTGAACACACTTTGCAACGCTTGGCCACGAAAGTGCGTGGAATGCGTAGAAAGCCGCAGTCTCGCTGAGCCAGACTCTGGCTTTGGCTCAACAAGTGGGTTATACCGCGACATGCTTCCCCTGCACCCCGCTCTTCCGCGCTTCATCGGCTACTGGAGCGGCTTTTGCGCCATCGGACTGGCGGGCTGGATCGGCCGCACCTTCGGCGAACCGAGCATCGACCAGATCCTGTATCACCTGCACTATTCCGACGGCGCGGCGATCCAGATGGGCGAAATCTTCCTGATGACCTTCCTCGCCGAAGTGCTGCTGTTTCCGCTGGCGTTCGCGATCGTGGTCGCGTTTGTCCACGGTCGGCTCACCGGCCACTTAGCCGGCTGGCGCCGGCACTTGGTCCGGACCGCCCCGTCGCTGGCCATGGGCACGGGCTTTGCCATGCTGCTGCTGCAGTTTTCCGTCTTTTCGTACGCTGCGGCCCATTTCGAGCCGGACCACTTTGCCGAGCAGTACGTGGATGCGCAAAAGGTGCCGCTGGAGGCCGGGCATCGGCGCAACCTGATCCTGATCTACGCTGAGAGCCTGGAGGAGACTTACGGCGACCGCAGCATCTTCGGGCGGGACTTGCTGGAATCGTTGCATGCGCTCGGGGCCCAGCGCTTCGGCGACTACGGTCCGGCGCCGGGAACGAACTGGACGATCGCCGGGATGGTGGGCACGCAGTGCGGCGTGCCGCTCAAGGTCTACAGCGAGTACGACGTCCAGCGCCGCGACGGCGAGCGCGTGTTCCTGCCGCGCGCGACCTGCCTGGGGGACCTGCTGGAGGCACGCGGCTACCGCAACGTGTTCATGGGCGGCGCGCCACTGTCCTTCGCCGGCAAAGGCAGTTTCCTGCGCGACCATGGTTACACCGAGATGTATGGCCGCGACGAATGGCGGCAGTCGGGCATCCGGCCGGAGGAGCTGAATGAATGGGGCCTCTACGACAGCGCCCTGCTTCGGCGCGCCCGGGACCGACTGGAGCAACTGCACGCGTCGGGGCAGCCGTTCAACCTGACGCTGCTCACGCTCAACATGCACAACCCGCACGGTTTCATGTCCAACCGCTGCAAGAGCCGCGGAGCCCGCGACTTCGAGGGCATCGTCGGCTGCACCAGCGATCAGCTGGCCGAGTTCGTCCGGTTCGTGCAGGCCAAGGGCTACCTGAAGGACACAGCGGTGGTCATCCTCGGGGACCATCTGGCGATGCCCAATTCGGTCTACGACAAGCTGCAGCGGTCGAGCGGGCGCAAGATCTTCAACCTGGTGCTGACCGAGCCGCCGCTGACGCTCAAGCAGCAGGACCTGCTGCCATTCGACTTCTTTCCAAGCCTGGTGGAACTCGTCGGTTTTCCCGTCGCGGGCCATCGGCTGGGACTGGGATACTCGGCGCTCGGGAACGAGACATTGCAGCCGGCCCAACGCCCGGTGCAAGCATTGCCGGCGCTGAACGGCTCGGCCGTCTATCGGCGCCTCTGGGAGCCGACGATGGCCGCGCCGGGAAATCCGGGCCCGGGTTAGCTGCCGCCCTGGTCTCCGGCGCGAATCCGCTCGACCAGCGCGCTCGTTGAATAGCCGTCGACAAAGGGGATTGCCTCGGCGCGGCCGCCATAGCTTTCGACCAGCCGGGTTTCGGCCAGCATGCTCATGTCGTAGTCGCCACCCTTGACCAGCACGGCCGGCCGCAGCTCGCCGATGAGTTCGAGCGGCGTGTCCTCGGCGAACCAGGTGACGAGGTCGACCGACTGCAGCGCGGCGACCACCACAGCCCGGTCCTGCTGCGCATTGAGGGGCCGGTCCGCGCCCTTGTCCAGGCGGCGCGCCGAGGCATCCGTGTTGAGCGCGACGACCAGGCTGCCGCCGAGGGCGCGGGCCTGCGCCAGGTAGGTCACGTGGCCGCGATGCAGCACGTCGAACACGCCGTTGGTGAACACCACCGGCTGGCGCAGCGCGGCAACGCCTTTGGCGGCCTCGCTGCGCTGGACGATCTTGTCGAGGAAGGCAGGGGCGCCCACGCGGCCCGCCCGCGTCAGGCCGCGCCTGGGGCCAGGGCGGCGTTGGACGCGTTGAGCGCCGCCGTGACTTCCTTGCGATAGCGGTTGAGCTCCTGCACGGTCTTGAAGCTGCGGTCCATCAACAGGCTCATGTTGTGCAGGATCCGCTCCACCACCTTGCTTTCCCACACGGAGTCGAAGTTGATCTGCTTGTCCAGCCAGTGCTCCAGCCACTCCGGATCCGGCAGTCGGCTCTGGATGGTGTCGTTCGGGAACAGCGCCTTGTTCACGTGCAGGTTGGTGGGGTGCAGCGCCTGGGCGGTGCGTCGGGCGCTGGCCATCAGCACGCCGACCTTGGTGAACGCCGCCTTGGCCTCGTTGCCGAAATTGTTGATGGCCCGTTTCATGTAGCGCAGGTAGGCGCCGCCGTGGCGCGCCTCGTCCTGGCTGAGCGTGGTGTAAATGTGCTTGATGACCGGTTCGGTGTGCCACTCGGCCGCCCGGCGATACCAGTGGTTCAGGCGGATCTCGCCGCAGAAATGCAGCATCAGCGTTTCCAGGGCGGGCGCCGGCTCGAACTCGAACCGCACCTCGTGCAATTCCTTTTCGGTCGGAGCCAGCTCGGGCCGGTACCGCTTGAGGTATTCCATCAGCACCAGCGAGTGCTTCTGTTCCTCGAAGAACCAGATCGACATGAAGGCCGAAAAGTCGCTGTCGTCCTTGTTGTCGCGCAGGAACATCTCGGTGGCCGGCAGCGCCGACCACTCTGTGATCGCGTTCATCTTGATCGTCTGGGCCTGTTCATCCGAGAGCTTGGCCGGGTCGAACGCGGCCCAGGGAATGTCCTTGTCCATGTCCCAGCGGACGGACTCGAGTTGCTTGAACAGTTCGGGATAAAGCATCGTGTTCTTTCTAGACCGTCCGATTTTACGCGGCCGTGTTAAAAGCGCTTGACAGGACGGCAGAAACTTTTGACGAGGCTTCATCATGAACAAGACTTTGCGCCTGCTGGCTCTGCCATTGGCACTGGCCTTTGCGCTGCCAGCGCAAGCCCAGGACGATGCCGCCTGCCCTGCCAGCCTGCGCCACTCCTTCCCGCGCCTGCAGGACGAAAAGCCGCAGTCGCTGTGCCAGTACAGCGGCAAAGTGGCCCTGGTGGTCAACACCGCCAGCTATTGCGGCTTCACGCCGCAATACAAAGGCCTGGAGAGCCTGTACGACAAATACAAGGACCAGGGCCTGGTGGTGCTGGGGTTCCCGTCCAACGACTTCGCGCAGGAGAAGGCCACCAACAAGGACATCGCCGACTTCTGCGAAAGCACGTTCGGCGTGAAATTCCCGATGTTCGGCAAGAGCAGCGTGCGCGGCCGAGACGCTAACCCGCTGTTCCGCCAGCTGGCCGAGAAAACCGGCCGGCAGCCGCTGTGGAATTTCCACAAATACCTGATCGCCCGTGACGGCTCGATCGTGGCCAGCTACACCAGCCTCACCGATCCGGGCGACAAGGCCCTGCTGCGCGAAATCGAAAAACAGCTCGCCGTGCGGTAGTTCCTTGCAGTCTGAAGACTGATTGGTCATAATGCGACCGATGAGTTTTATTGCCTTCACGGCCACTCTCCTGTTCACAATCATTTACCTGTCGACTTGGGCGTTGGCAGGGAACTGCCGGCGTGGTGCGGGCCTCTATCAGGGGCGTGCGGGATCAGTCCCGCCAGGAATCCAGTTATTGCTGCGAAGCCTGCCGGGAGCAGTTAGCCCGGCTGAAATCCCGAGGCGACTCTTCTCCTCCTCCCTCCCTCCCTCCTTCGTCCCGGGGCGCTTCGCAGCATTTTTCTTTCCCGCCGGCCGGCGAGGGCGCCGCTCATGAAGGTCGCCATCGTCGGCTCGGGCATTGCCGGCCTTGCCGCGGCCCACACGCTGGCCGGCAAGGCCGACATCACCCTGTTCGAAGCCGGCAGCTGGTTCGGCGGGCACACCCACACGGTCGACGTCACCCTGCCCACCCCGCTGGGCCCGGTCACCCATGGCGTCGACACCGGCTTTCTTGTCTTCAATGAACGTACCTATCCGCGGCTGATCGAGCTGCTCGCCGGACTGGGCGTCGCCACCGTGAAATCGGACATGTCGTTCTCGGTGCAGGTGCCTGGCGTGTTCCGCGGCAATCCGCTGGAATGGAGCGGCTCCAGCCTCAACACCGTGTTTGCCCAGCGCGCCAACCTCTGCCGCCCGCGCTTCCTGCGGATGCTGCGCGACCTGCTGCGATTCAACCGGCTCGCCACCCGCGGCGCCCAGTCCGGCGAGCAAGCCGCAATGCTGCAGCCGTTGGGGGATTTCCTGCGCGAGCACCGGTTCAGCGACGAATTCCGCGACTGGTACCTGCTGCCGATGATCGGCTGCATCTGGAGTTGCCCGACCGACCAGATGCTGCGCTTCCCGGTCGCCACGCTGGTGCGGTTCTGCCACAACCACGGGCTGTTACAGGTCGCAGACCGGCCGCAGTGGTGGACGGTGGCCGGCGGCGCCCGCAACTACGTCGACAAGATCGTCGCCAGGGTGGCCGACCGCCGGCTGAACACGCCGGTGCGGCGCGTGACGCGCAACGCAAGCGGAGCGACCGTTACCACCGACACCGGCACCGAACCCTTCGACCACGTGGTGATGGCCACGCATCCGGACCAGGCGCTGCGCGTGCTGGCGGATCTCAGCGCGCAGGAATCCGAGGTACTGGCCGCGATCCGCTACCAGCGCAACCGCGCGGTGCTGCACACCGACACCACTGTGCTGCCGCGCCAGCGCAGCGCCTGGGCCGCCTGGAACTACGAAAGCGCCGGCGCCGGCACGGACACGCAGGTGTGCCTGCACTACTGGCTCAACCGCCTCCAGCCGCTGCCCTGGGCGCAGCCGGTGCTGGTGTCGCTGAATCCGGTACGCGAGATCGCGCGTAAGCACATCATGGGCGAATACGACTATGACCATCCCGTGTTCGACCGCGACGCGATCGCGGCGCAGGCCGAGGTGGTGCAATTGCAGGGCCAGCGGCGGACCTGGTTCTGCGGTGCGTGGACCGGATACGGTTTCCATGAAGACGGCCTGAAGGCCGGCCAGCAGGTCGGCCGCATGCTGCTCAATGACGCGCAGGCCGAGCGTGAGGCGCCAGCCGACGCCATGCAGGAAGAGCTTGCATGAACGGGCCGCTGATCGGATTCGGCCAGGTCCGCCACACCCGGGTGCGGCCCGTGCGCAATGCCTTCGCCTATCCGACCCATTTCCTGATGCTGCCGCTGCGCACGCTGCACCGCGAAGGCAGCCCCCAACTGGCGCACAACCGGCGGGCCGCGCTCAGCTTCTTCGACCGCGACCACGGTGACGGCGGCGACAACGCCTTGCACTGGCTGGACGCCTTGCTTCAGTCCGAAGGCATTGCCGACGCCACCGGCGAGGCATGGCTGCATTGCTATCCGCGCGTGCTGGGCTACACCTTCAAGCCGGTGAGTTTCTGGTACTGCCATCGCGACGACGGCTCGCTGCGGACCATCGTGGTGGAGGTCAACAACACCTTTGGCGAACGCCACTGCTACCTGCTGGACCGGCCTGCCTACGGCGTCGAACTGCGGGCCGACAAGGTCTTCCACGTCTCACCGTTCTGCGCCGTCGAGGGCGGTTACCGGTTCCGCTTCATGGTTGACCCGCAGCGCGCCCATACCGTCGCCCGCATCGACTATGACGACGCCGAGGGACTGTTGCTGCAGACCAGCGTCAGCGGCGAACTGCAGCCAGTCACGCCGGCGGCGGTGCGCCGCGCCCTGTGGCGGTACCCGGCGATGACGCTGGCCGTGATCGGCCGGATCCACTGGCAGGCGCTCAAGCTGTGGAGCAAGCGCGTGCGATTCCTGCGCAAGCCGCCACCCCCCGACGTCTTCCTGACGCGGTAATCCAGCCTCATGAACACGACGACCGCCCCCCCTTCCTTCGCCGTTCCCACCGGCGCCCCGGCCGCCGCCCGCCAGGTGCTGCGCCTGTTGCAGCGATTGGTGCACGGCTCGCTGACGCTGCAGCTGCCCGACGGCAGCACGCTGCGCTTCGGCAACGGCCATTCGCCGCACGCAGCGATCGCGCTGCGCAACTGGAACGTCTGCGCCAGCGCGCTGCGCTCGGGCGACATCGGGTTCGCCGAAAGTTATGCCGCCGGCGACTGGACCACCCCACACCTCACCGACCTGCTCACGCTGTTCATCGCCAACCGCAAGGTAATCGACGACATGGTCTATGGCAGCTGGGCCGGCCGCTGGTTCTACCGGCTGCGCCACCTGCTGCATCGCAACACCCGCAGCAACAGCCAGAAGAACATCCACGCCCACTACGACCTGGGCAACGCCTTCTACGAGCTGTGGCTGGACGGCACCATGAACTACTCGTCGGCCTGGTTCGAGGGCGACCGCAGTCAGCCGATGGCAGCCGCGCAGGACGCCAAGGTGCGCAGGGCATTGCGGATGGCGGGCGTGCGCCCGGGTGAGCGGCTGCTGGAACTGGGTTGCGGCTGGGGCGCGCTGGCGCAGCTGGGCGCCGCCGAGTTCGGCGCCAACGTGACCGGCGTGACGCTGTCGACCGAGCAGCTGGCCTTCGCCCGCAAACGCCTCGCCGACCACGGCCAGCAGGAGCGCACCGACCTGCGGCTGCAGGACTATCGCGACATCACCGACGCGCCGTTCGACGCCGTCTGCTCGATCGAGATGGTGGAGGCGGTCGGCCGCGAATACTGGCCGCAGTACTTCCAGACCATGCACCGCCTGCTCAAGCCGGGCGGCCGCGCCTGCATCCAGAGCATCGTGATCGACGACGCGCTGTGGGACCGCTATATCCATTCCACCGACTTCATCCAGCAATACATCTTTCCGGGCGGCTGCCTGCCGTGCCCGCGCGAGTTCCGCCGGGAAGCGTCGGCCGCCGGCTTCGAGGTGATCGACGAGATGGCGTTCGGCGCCGATTACGCCGAGACGCTGCGGCGCTGGCGCGACGCATTCATGGCGCAGCGCAGCCAGGTGCTGCAACTGGGTTTCGACGAAAGGTTCATCCGCATATGGGAGTTCTATCTCGCGTACTGCGAAGCGGCCTTCGACCAGGCCAACATCGACGTGGTGCAGTACACGCTGCTCAAGCGCTAGTGCTGCGGGCGCTGGTCGTGTTCGCCCTGACGCTGGTCATCCCCGTGATGCTGCGCGCGCAGCCGGTTTCCAGTCTGAACGAGCTGGTTCCCGCGGGCCAGGCGGCGGGACAGGCGCGGCTGCGGTTCTGGGGCCTGGACGTCTACGACGCCAGCCTGGTGGTGGCGCCGGGCTTCCGGCAAGGCGACTTCGCCTCCCATGGCTTTGCCTTGCAACTGCACTACCTGCGCAGCTTCACCGGAGCCGACATCGCGCAGCGCTCGCTGGAGGAAATGCGCCGCGTCGGTGGCTTCTCCGCGACGCAGGCCGGCACTTGGCAGTCCGCCCTGGCGCGGCTGTTGCCGGACGTCAGTGCCGGCGACCGCATCACAGGCGTCAACCGGCCAGGCCGCCCGGCTCTGTTCCTGCATAACGGCCGGCCGCTGGGCGAAGTGGGCGACGCGCAGTTTGCCCGCCTGTTCTTCGGCATCTGGCTGGCGCCGCAGACGTCCGAGCCGGCGCTGCGCGCCGCCCTGCTGGCAGGCGCCGAGCGGTGACGCCGCAGCCTCGCTTCACCGCGACCGACGGGCTGCGCTATGGCCTGCTCGGGCTGCCGCTGGCATTCGTCGCCCTGCCGCTGTACGTTTTCCTGCCCAATCACTACGCGCGCGAGTTCGGCGTGCCGCTCGCCACCCTCGGCGCCCTGCTGCTGGCGGCTCGCCTGCTGGATGCGGTGATCGACCCGTGGATCGGCCGCCTGAACGACCGGATGTTTGCCCGTTCGGCGGCATCGGTGCTGGGGCTGGGCGCGCTGGCGGCGCTGATGCTGGCTTGCGGCTTCATCCTGCTGTTCTTTCCGCTGACACGCCAGCCCACCGCGCTGCTCGCCTGGGCGGGTGCGGCGCTGGTGCTTACGTACGCCGGCTACAGCGCCCTCTCCGTCGCGCACCAGTCCTGGGGCGCCCGGCTGGGCGGCGACGAATCCCAGCGCGGTCGCATCGTGGCGTGGCGCGAGGGCCTGGGGCTGGCCGGTGTGCTGCTGGCGTCGGTCCTGTCCGTGGCAGCCGGCCCTGGCGCTGCGAGCGCCGTGCTGGTGGCCGCGTTGGCCGTGGGGTGGCTGACTTGGGCGCGCAGCCGCCCGCCGCCGCCGGCGCAAGGACAGGCCAGGCGCTTCAGTGTCTGGCTGCCGCTGGCGCAGCCCGCCTTTCGACGGCTGCTGGCCGTGTTCCTGCTCAATGGCATCGCTTCGGCGATCCCCGCGACGCTGGTGCTGTTCTACGTGCAGGACCGCCTGCAGGCCCCACTGGCGCTGCAGCCGGCGTTCCTCGCAAGCTACTTCCTGTGTGCCGCGCTAGCGATGCCGCTGTGGCTGGCGGCCGTGCGGCGCATTGGCCTGGCGCGCAGCTGGCTGTGCGGCATGGCGCTGGCGATCGCGGTGTTCATCTGGGCCTCGGTCCTGGGCGCCGGCGACGTCGCGTCGTTCCTGGCCGTCTGCGCCCTGTCCGGCGCGGCGCTCGGCGCCGACCTCGCCTTGCCCGGTGCGCTGCTCGCCGGGCTGATTGCCGATGCCGGCGAGCGCGGCCGGGCCGAGGGCGCGTACTTCGGCTGGTGGAATTTCGCCACCAAGCTGAACCTGGCGCTGGCAGCGGGCCTGGCCTTGCCGCTGCTCGCGCTGGCGGGCTACAGCCCCGGGGCCCGCGATGCCGCCGCACTGGACGCGCTGGTGATCGCCTATTGCGTCCTGCCCTGCGTGCTGAAGCTCGGCGCGGCGGCCACCCTCTATTTCAGCCTGATCCGTCCTGGGAGTTCTCCATGAAACGCCGTCTTTTGCTGGCCGTCGCCGGCGCCAGCGTGCTCACCGGCTGCGCCGCGCCGCAACTGACCGACTATGCGGGCGCCACGCCACGCCTCGACCTGCGCGACTACTTCGACGGCACCGTCGACGCCTGGGGCATCTTCACCGACCGGGCCGGCAAGGTAGTCAAGCGCTTCACAGTGGTGATGAACTGCAGCTGGCAAGGCGACGAGGGCGTGCTCGACGAAGCGTTCCTGTATTCCGACGGCACGCGGCAGCGCCGCATCTGGCGGCTGCGGCAGCTGGCCGACGGCCGCTACAGCGGCCGTGCCGACGATGTCATCGGAGAAGCCGCCGGACGGCAGCTTGGCAACGCCTTCCAGTGGCAGTACACGCTGGCCCTGCCGGTCGACGGCAAGACGATCGAGGTGCAGATGGACGACTGGATGTACCTGATGTCCAGCCGCGTGATGTTGAACAAGGCCTCGATGAGCAAATTCGGTGTGCACCTGGGTGAAGTGACGCTGTCCTTCACGAAGCGGTGATGGCGGCCTGGTTCGGCCCGCTCAACCCGCCGCAGCGAGAGTGGCGGGGGCGCACGGTCTGGGTCGTCGGCGCGTCCAGCGGCATCGGCCGGGCGACCGCGTCGGCCCTGTGCCTTGCCGGCGCCCGCGTGATCGTCTCGGCACGCAACGAGAATGCGTTGCTCGATTTCGCTCGCCAGCATCCGGGTGCGCTCGCGGTGACGGTGGACGTGACCGACCGCGCCTCGATCCAGGCCGCCGCGCAGTCCATCCTTGCTGCCAGCACGCTGGACACGGTGCTGTACTGCGCCGGCTATTACCGGGAACAGCGCGCCAGCGAATTCGACCTCGACGACATGCTGCGCCACCAGCAGGTCAACTACGTCGGCGCGCTGCACGTGCTGGGCGCGGTACTGCCGCATTTCCTTGCCAGGCAGTCGGGTCACATCAGCCTGGTCAGCAGCGTCGCCGGTTACCGCGGCCTGCCCAAGAGCCTGGCCTACGGGCCGACCAAGGCCGCCCTGATCAACCTGGCGGAAACCTTGTACCTGGACCTGCGGGACCAGCAGGTCGGCGTCAGCCTGATCTGCCCCGGCTTCGTGGCGACGCGGCTCACCGCGCAGAACCAGTTTGAGATGCCGGCGCTGATCACGCCGGAGCAGTCAGCGCAGGAGATCCTGCGCGGCTGGGCGCAGGGCAGGTTCGAGCTTCACTTTCCGCGCCGCTTCACGCTGGCGATGAAGCTGCTGCAGCTGCTGCCGTTCCGGCTCTACCGCAACCTGGTGCGCCGCACGACCGGCCTGTAAGGTCAGGCCGGCTTGCTGTCGATGAAGCTCTGGCGCTGCATCAGCTTTTCCTGCAGCTTGGCCAGATTGGGATAGCCGGGACGCCAGTCGATCTCCGGGAACCGGAAGTCGAGGTAGCCCAGCGAGCAACCGACGGCGATGTCGGCCAGGCTCAGGTAGATGCCGGCGCAAAAGGGCTTTTCGCCCAGTCCCTGGCTCATCGCCTTCAGGCTGGCATGCACCTTGGCGAGCTGGCGGTCGATCCAGGCCTGCGAGCGCTGCGCCTTGGGCCGGCCGGACCAGTTGTTCTCCAGCCGGGCCAGCAGCAGCGCGTCCAGCACGCCATCGGCCAGCGCCTCCCAGGTCTTGACCTCGGCCCGCTCGCGACCCATGGCCGGGATCAACTTGCCAACCGGCGACAGCGTGTCCAGGTATTCGACGATCACGCGTGAGTCGAACAGCGCCTCGCCGCCTTCCATCACCAGGCAGGGCACCTTGCCCAGCGGGTTGGAATGGCCGATCGACGTGTCGGCGGCCCAGACGTCCTCGAGCACGAACTGGTAGTCCAGCTTCTTCTCGGCCATGACGATGCGCACCTTGCGCACGTAAGGGCTGCTGTCGGATCCAATCAGTTTCATGAAGGCTCTCTGGGTCTGTTCGAGTTGTCGCGGAAGTTTTCATTTTAGGGGAAGCTTCATTTCCCCCTGTGGTGCTCCGGCGACATGATGACAGCGACCTACAATTCATGCATGACGCTTTCGACCATTTCCGCCCTGTCGCCGCTCGATGGCCGCTATGCCAGCCGGCTTGCTTCCCTGCGGCCGCTGATGAGTGAGCAGGGCTACATGCACCGCCGCGTCCAGGTGGAAATCTGCTGGTTCATCGCCTTGAGCGACGCGGGATTCCAGGAATTCAGGGCCCTGACGCCCGGAGCGCGCACTTACTTGCTCGGGCTGGTCAAGAATTTTTCCGAAGCCGACGCACTGGCGATCAAGGAAATCGAGAAAACCACCAACCACGACGTCAAGGCGGTGGAGTACTGGATCAAGTCGAAGTTCGAGGCCCGGCCCGAGCTGAAGGCCGCCAGCGAATTCGTCCATTTCGCCTGCACCAGCGAAGACATCAACAACACCAGCCATGCGCTGCAGCTCAAGGCAGGCCGCGACCAGGTGATCCTGCCGGCGCTCGATGCGGTGATCGCCAAGCTGCGGGAGATGGCCCACGCCCACGCCGCGGTGCCGATGCTCAGTCGCACCCACGGCCAGACCGCCAGCCCGACGACGGTCGGCAAGGAGATCGCCAACGTCGTGGTTCGCCTGGCAGCGGCGCGCGAGCGCATCGCCGCGGTCAAGCTGCTGGCCAAGATGAATGGCGCCGTCGGCAACTACAACGCCCACCTGTCCGCCTGGCCGGACTTCGACTGGGAAGCGTTCAGCCGCAAGGTGGTTGAAACGCCCGAACCGCTGGGCCTGGGCCTGACCTTCCAGCCGTACAGCATCCAGATCGAGCCGCACGACTACATGGCCGAGTTGTTCGATGCGGTGGCCCGCGCCAACACCATCCTGATCGACTGGTCACGCGACATCTGGGGCTACATCAGCCTGGGCTACTTCAAGCAGCGGCTCAAGGAAGGCGAGATCGGCTCGTCCACCATGCCGCACAAGGTCAACCCGATCGACTTCGAAAATGCCGAAGGCAACCTCGGCCTGGCCAACGCCCTGCTGCGCCACCTGTCGGAAAAGCTGCCGGTCAGCCGCTGGCAGCGCGACCTCACGGACAGCACGGTGCTGCGCAACATGGGGGTCGCGCTGGGGTACGCGGCGCTGGCGTACCACTCGACCAACATCGGCCTGGCCAAGCTGGAAATCAACGAAGAGGCGCTGGCCGGCGACCTCGATCGGGCCTGGGAAGTGCTGGCCGAACCGATCCAGACCGTGATGCGGCGCTACGGCGTGCATGGCGCCTATGAAAAGCTCAAGGAAGTCACGCGCGGCAAGAGCGTGCGGCCGGAAGACCTGCACGGGCTGATCCGTTCGCTGGAGATCCCGCCGGCCGAGAAAGACCGGCTGCTGGCGATGACGCCCGCCAGCTACATCGGCAAAGCCGCTGAACTTGCCCGCAGGGCCTGACCCATTGGCCCTCAAGTCCACCATCTTCAAGGCGAACGTCCAGGTCGCCGACATCGACCACGGCTACTACGCCGACCATCAGCTGACGCTGGCCCGCCATCCCAGCGAGACCGACGAACGCATGATGGTCCGGCTGGTGGCGCTGGCCCGCAACGCCCACATGCTGCAGACGGTACTCAACGGGGACGGCACGTTGTCTTTCGGGGCCGGCCTGTCCAACCCGGACGAGCCGGATGTCTGGCTGCGCGATTACACCGGCCGTACGCGGCTGTGGATCGAGGTCGGCCAGCCCGAGGACAAGCCGCTGACCCGCGCCTGCAGCAAGGCCGACGACGTGCAGGTGTACTGCTTCAACCATGCCGCCGAGATCTGGTGGCGCGGCATCGAAAACAAGGTGGCGCGGCTGCAGAACCTGAGCGTGTTCCGGGTGCCGGCCGCCGCCTCGCAGGCGCTGGCCGCGCTGGCCCAGCGCAGCATGCAGCTGCAGGCCACGATCCAGGAAGGCACGCTGATGCTGGGCGACGGCGCCACCACCGTGGACATTGAGCCAGTCCGCTGGAAATAGGCCCGGGTCAAGCCGGCCACCGGAACGCCGGCGTCAGGCCGGCATCGGCCGGCCGCAGTTCCAGCAGGCTTCGAAGCCGCCCTCGACCAGCTCGCCGCAGGCGCAGACCCAGCGTCGCTGTGGCACGTTCTGCAAGGCATGCAGCAGCTCGCGCGCCTCTTTCTCCTGGGAATCGTCGGTGATCCACACTTCCGGCAGGCATTGGTCGGGCGGCAACTCGCCGGCGGCGGCGCCCAGGAAATAGCGCTGCATCGAGGCCTGGATGCCGGCATGCAGCAGCGCATCGACCCACAGCGCCGCGATGGCGATGTTGGGAGCGCGGGTCAGCCGCCGCATCGGCCCTTCAGGCCGCGGGCACGGGTGTCGCGGGCGGGGGGCCCTCGGCAGCGCGCTCGGCATACTTGTTGAAACGCCAGGCGTCGCTTTCCAGCGTGATGCGGCGCCAGGTGTGGCGCTTCTCGGCCGGCGTCATCCCGGGCCAGCGCTGCACCTCATCGAAGCTGCGGCCGCAGCCCTTGCAGGTGGCATCGCCCTGGCTGGTGGAGCAGATGGCGATACAGGGGGTGTCGGGCGTGCTGTCGTACCAGGCCTTCCACGCCGCATAGGCCTTGGGCGGGAAACCGCGCTCCTGTGCCTGGTCCTCATGGTAGTAAATCATCAGCGCATAGACCTCCGCCAGCGCGCGCAATTCGGGGGCGAGCGTCACCCCGTCCGGTGAAGGGCTTTTGGCGCGCCAGAAGTTGATGGCGGCTTCGATGTCGGTGATGTGGATTCCGGCCATGGCATGCGGGGTGGGGGAGCGCGATGATAGCGCCCGGGCTCACTGAATCCGTCGGCTGTGATTTAATAACGGCACGAAGGGGAGTAGCTCCCGCTCGTTGCGGCACAGGGAGGTGGCGGAAACACCGGCATCGCTGCAGCGGGTATCAGCAAGTCGTCAATACGAAGTCAAAACTTCCGGCTTGTTGGGCACATATTCGCATGACACCATGCCGAGCAAGACCTTCGATTGGAACCCGGGACGGGTTCGGTCGAAGCGTGCTTGTGATTGACGGCGATCACAGTTCCATCTGACCGCGTTTGCCCCGGGTTGTTGATCGATTTTCAACTCGGAGTGCCTTGTCATGGAATTTTTATCCGCCCCCTGGTGGTCGGCGTTGCTAGCCATCATCCTCATCGACCTCGTGCTGGCCGGCGACAACGCGATCGTGATCGCGCTGGCGGCCCGCAGCCTGCCATCCCACTTGCGCAAGAAAGCCATCGTCTGGGGCACCGTCGGCGCCATCGTCGTGCGCTCGGCCATGACGGTGGGCGTCGTCTGGCTGCTGCGCATCCCGGGCCTGATGCTGGTCGGCGGCCTCGGCCTGGTTTGGATCGCATACAAGCTGCTGGCAGAGCAGGGGGACGGCGAGCATCAGGGTCCCGTCGCGAACACCTTCTGGGGTGCGATGAAGACCATCGTCATCGCCGATGCGCTGATGGGAGTCGACAACGTGCTCGGTGTCGCCGGTGCGGCCCACGGCTCGTTCGACCTGGTGATCATCGGCCTGCTGGTGAGCGTTCCGATCGTCGTCTTCGGCAGCACTCTCGTGCTCAAACTGGTCGAACGGTTCCCGCTGATCATCCAGGCCGGCGCGGCAGTACTGGCGTTCACGGCGGCGCGGATGATCGTGAGCGAGCCGCTGCTCGACGCCGTGTTCGATCCGCCCCAGGTCCTCAACACCATTGCCCGCTATGGCACCTACGTCGCGGCGGTGGCCGGCGTGCTGCTGGCGGGCTGGTGGGTCGGCCGTCGGCACGCCACCGCCGACGACAAGGGCGACGGTCCCCACGCCGCCTGATCTGTCCTGCGTTTCATCCTTCATCTTTCACTGGAGACTTCTCATGGAAAAGATCATCGTGTACTTGGACGACGCGGCTTACGCCCAGCAGCAGCTCGCTCCCATGGCGGCGGGCGGCGGAACGGCCGCGACACCGCGAACCCACTGGGTGCTGGTGGCCTGCGCTCCGCGCATGACCCAGCACGTCAGCAAATGGGTGACCCACAGCGCGCGCCAGAGCTGGCGGGCTAAATGGGCGGAGAAACTGTTCCGGCAGATCGGGCCGCACCTGACCGGGCGCGGCGACACGATCACAACGGTGCTGGCCCAAGGCCCGTTGCCGGACCTGACGCGGCGGCTGTCGGCCGAACACGGGACGACGCGGGTGCTGGACGCGCGCCGGCCCAAGTTCGGCCAGGACCTGCAGCCGGTCACGGCGGACCAGCCGACCGGCAAGCAGGAGCGCTGGTCCGTCCCCGGCGCGGTGCTGGGAATGGGCGCCGTGCTCGTGCTGGCGGCCGACTGAACAGGCACGGGCGTCATGGCCGGTGCTATCCTGCGGCCATGAAGCTCCTGACCAAATGGCTGCTCAGCGCGGCCGCACTGCTGCTGGTTGCATATCTTTACCCGGGTGTCGAAGTACACAGCTTCACTGCGGCCCTGATCGCGGCCTTCGTGATCGGGCTGCTCAATGCCGTGGTGCGGCCGGTGCTGGTGCTGCTGACGCTGCCGGTGACGGTGCTGACGCTAGGTTTGTTCCTGTTCGTCATCAACGCCCTGATGTTCTGGGCCGCCGCTTCAGTGCTGGACGGGTTCCACGTCCGCAACTTCACGGCGGCGCTGATCGGCTCGCTGATCTACTCGGTCATCGGCATGGTGGTCGAATTACTTCTCGAGCGCCTTTTCCCGAAGCAGTGATTCCACCTGCCGGGCGCGGGTGTCGATGATCGACGCCTCGATGTGGTCGCCGCGGGCGCCGCTCCTGCGAACCAGTTCCTGCGCCGCCTTGAAACGGTCCACCGCCGCAACGTAGTCGAGATGCGCCACCTGCGCCTCGGCCTCGGCACGGATCGAGCGCAAAGTCTGACCATCGGCCGCATAGGCGCTGGCGAGCACCTGCCACGCCCCGGCGTCGCGTGGGTGCAGGGCGACCCAGGTTTGCAGCCGTGGCGGCACTTCGGCGGCGCGGCCCGAGCGCAACCGGGCCTGCGAACCAAGCATCACCTCGGGACGGCCCGGCGCCACGATGTCGACCAGCTCCGCCGCGCGGGCCGGGTTCCCGCCATCCAGGGCAATCTCGGCCTCGAGCAGCCGGGTCAGCCGGGCCGCCTTGGCGTCGCTGCGCGTCACGCCGGCAAGCCGGGCCAGCCATCTGGCCGCAGCCGGCGGGTCGCGCAGGCGTGAACTGGCCAGCGCCGCGCTGTAGAACACGGCGGCCTGCTTCGTGGCCGTGGCATTGGCGTCGATGCCCTGCGCCTCGGTGACGAATGCGCGCAACCCATCGACGCCTGGATAGGAAAACACGCGGGCCCGGGCCACCATGATGCTGTGCTCGAAGGTCGCCGCCGGCGCCATCACAGCCCGCCCCAGCGGCTGGCGCGCCTGCATCTCGGCGATGCGCTCGGTGTTCATCGGGTGGGTCCGCAGGTAGGGATAGTTGCCGTTATCGTTCAGGCGCGAGGCCTGCTGCAGCTTCTCGAACATCGTGACGAAGCCTTGCGGATCGAAGCCGGCCTGGGTCAGCACCCCGTAGCCCACGCGGTCGGCCTCGCGCTCCATGTCGCGCGAGAAATTGAGCTGGCCCTGCGCCGCGACCGCCTGGCCGCCGGCGATCATGGCGTTGGCCGCATCCGGGCTCTTGCTGGCAGCCAGCACGCCGAGAATCATGGCCGCCACCAGCAGCGTGGCCTGCCGGTTTTCCTGGGTCATCATCCGCGAGATGTGACGCTGCGTGACGTGACTGAGTTCATGGGCCAGCACCGAGGCCAGCTCGTCCTGGCTGGTGGTGACGCTGATCAGGCCAAGGTGCAGCCCGAGCCAGCCGCCCGGTACGGCGAACGCGTTGATCGACCGGTCCTTGCCCAGCAACACCTCCCAGGCGAAGCGCTCTTCCAGCTCCGGCGTCAGCTCGCCGCGCTTGCGGGCGGCGGCCAGCAGCCTGTCCCAGATCCCCTGGACGTATTCGGACAGCAGCGGATCATCGATGTAATCGGGGTCGCGGTACAGCTCCCGGGCAACGCTCTCGCCCAGCTTGCGCTCCGCGCTCACGTTCATGTCGCCGGAGTCGCCCAGCGTCGGCAGTTGGGCAAACGCCGGCGCCTGCAGCAGGATCAGCGATCCCAGCGCAATCGCCACGACGGAACGCGAACTTGGTGTTTTGTTCAAAATGAATCCAGGGGCATGAACGCCACGACGTCGGCGGTGACGGGATCGATGAAGGCCGTCCAGAAGCTCTTGCGCCCGACCAGGGGCAGATAGGCAGTGGTCTCAGCCTGGCGTCCGGCGCGCCCCAGGACGGCATCGATCTGCGCGGCCTGCGGCGCAAAGCGGGACTTGAGTTGCGCCACCGGCTTCGCGGCCTTCAGGATGTCGCTGCGCCCCGCGCCGTAAGACTGCCACAAGTCCGGGCGCGCACCCAGAGCGATGCCCTGAAGCGCCACCAGTGTGGCCTGCGTCTCTTCTTCACGGTCCTTGAAGCTGCGCAAGGACAAGGCGGTGGGCCCGAACAGGGGCAGCGCATCGATCCCGGCCGGGACCTTGTCCATCAGGTCCGAGGGCACGTCCACCGCATGGACCACGCGAAAGCGATCGATCTCGAACACCAGGTGCACCGGCCGAGCGATGAAGACGGTCCACAGGCCATAGCCCAGGGCGGCCAGCTGGATCAGTCCGACGATGGCCAGGTCGCGCCGCAACTCCCGGCGCGGCTTGGCCCGGTTGAAGATGGCCAGGGTGATCGACGGGCCCAGGATCACATCGACGGTGATCAGGATCATGAAGAGTTCCCGCCCACCCGAGATCTCCCGGTACGGATACGGGTACCAGAAGTAAAAGACCAGCGCTGCCGCCAGCAGCGCGATGACGATGCTGATGCACAGGTGGATGCCGGCAGCCTTGAATCGATCGTTCCATGAGCCCATGGCCGTATGATGCTTCAGAAAAATGAACGTTCCGTCTCCTCTTCCCGGACAACCGCTGCGCCATGAGTTCGCTCACCCATTTTGATGCCCAGGGCCAGGCCCATATGGTGGACGTGGGCGCCAAGCCCGCAACCCTGCGCGTCGCCGTCGCCACCGGCCGCATCGAGATGCTGCCGGCCACGCTCGCGCTGATCCAGGCCGGCAATGCGAAGAAAGGCGATGTCATCGGCATCGCCCGGATTGCCGGAATCCAGGGCGCCAAGCGCACCAGCGAACTGATTCCGCTGTGCCACCCGATCGCGCTGACCCGGGTGGCGGTCGAATTCACCGTCGATGCCCGGGCTTCGTTCGTCCAGTGCCAGGCAACGGCCGAAACGGTCGGGCCGACCGGCGTCGAGATGGAGGCCCTGACAGCGGTGCAGGTCGCGCTTCTGACCATCTACGACATGTGCAAGGCGGTCGACCGCAGCATGACCATCACCGGAGTGCGGCTGCTGGAAAAGAAGGGCGGCAAGTCAGGCCATTTCGTGGCCGCGGAGCCGCTCAGTCCTTGAGCGGTGTTGCCGCGGGCTGCGCCCGCGCGCCTGCTTTGGACCAGCTTGCGTACTCCTGCGGGAATGCCGCGCGGTAGCGCGCCATCAACCATAGCGCCTGGTCGTCCCGATGCAGCACCAAGGCGCTTTCGATTGCGACTTCAATCACGCGTGGTTCCGGCGAATAATGCAGCAGCCCCATGGCGAGCGCGTGCGTGCGGGCCGCATTGCCCTGGGTCAGCGCAACGGTCGACAGTTCGGCGAAGGCGACCTGGTCGCGGAACAGCCAGGAATCGCCGATCCGCGGCAGCGGCCGGGCGCGATAGAGCGCACTGCGTTGCTCCGGTGGCGTGTAGAGCTGGCTGACGCGGTGATAGTCCCAGGCCGAATACAGCAGGGCGAGTCCGAGCACCGCGGCAACAGCGTTCTTGCTGACCTGGGCCGCCGTGTCGGCCATTGCGGGCGACGGTTGCCGGGCGAGCAGCCCCAGCGCGAAGCCCAGGGCCATCTGGAATGGCCCATACCACAGGGGGTATTCCAGCAGGCTGTGCAGCAGGATGACCGCCACCACCGCCCACGCCATGCGCCGCGTCGGATCGGTTTCCCGCCAGGGCCGCTGCGCCGCCAGCCACCAGACGAAGCCACCGCAAAGGACAACGGCCGCGGGAACGCCGAGTTCCACGGCCAGGTGCAGCGGCAGGTTGTGGGCGTTGTCCAGGATGTCGCAAAACCGGGGACCGGGATACAGTGTGGCGAAGTGGGCGTAGTCGAGTTCGCCCCACCCCCAGCCCCACGCGGGCTTTTGCGCAATCAGGTGCAGCACGTTGCTCCAGAGGACCGAACGGCTGGCGCAACCGTCGCCGGACGCAAGCCGACTGAAGGCGTTCGGCGCGGTGACGCCCGCCAGCTGCTGCAGGAGCATCGGCAACGACACGGCGGCCACGCAATACGCCAGCATCGCCGCGACGCTCACGACCTTCCCACCGCGGTCGGAGGGCCGAAGCCACCAGAAGCTGAGCACCACGATCAGCGCAGTCTGCAGAGCGCCGGTGCGCGAGGCGGATGCCGCGTTGGCCGTGGCAAGCAGCACGGCGCCCAGCAATGCCCATGTCAGCCTCGTTCCGTTCTCGACCTTCCACAGCAGCGCGATCAGCCCGATGGAGGTCAGCGTCGCGAACTGGTTTCGCTGGCGCAGGTTGGCGAAGGCCTCGCCGGCTGGGGTGGGGTTGATCACGGCAGGCAAGTCGGCGGACAGTCCGAAATACTGGACCAGGGCGAACAGGCTGCTGACCACGGCGGCGATCAACCACGCGTTCGCGATGGCCGAGCCGCCGCATCCCGCCCGCGCCGCACCCCCGGCTGTGGCTGCGCTGAGCAAAATCACCAGCAGGCCACCGATGGCAAGCAGCACGGGAGGTGCGGCATGCCCCAAGACAGCCAACACAGTCGCGGCGAGAACGGCCGCGACCAGTGCTCCGCGTGCAGCTCCCGGGGCGACGACGATCCACAGAATGAGAGTGGCCGCCGCAGCTGTCAGCCACGGCTGGATCACGGCGGACGGGCCGCCCGCCGCAGGATTGAGCCAGGGCGCCACGATGCTCGCCACCACGAGGGCCAGCACGGCCGGTCCTGCAGCGCGCGCGGCAGCGAACCCGGTCGGCGCCCGCGCGCGGCCAATCGCACCGCGAGCGGGGTCAGGGTCCATCGGCGAGGGCAGGCTCAAGCTCCAGCGGTGATTGGCGCCACAGCTGCCAGGCCCGCTCGATTAACTCCGAAAGTTCCCGCTCGAACCGCTCCTCGCTGAACGTTTCCGCCCACTGGCGGCACGCATACGGGTCGAACACGGCTCCTGCGTCCTCGAACTCCTGGACGGCCGCCGCCAGCGCCTGCGGGGTCTGCTGCAAGAAGAACAATCCAGTGGGCTGGGGCCGTTCATGGAGGCTGCGCACCGTTTCGCGCGAGCCGCCGACACCATAGGCAATCACTGGCGTGCCGCATGCCTGTGCCTCGACCGGTGAAATACCGAAGTCTTCGTGGGCCGCGAACACGAAAGCCTTTGCCCGCCCGAGATAGTCCTGCACGACGTCATCCGGTTGCCATCCCATCAACTCCACATTCGCAGGACAGGTCCGCCGGAGCGTTTCGAGATCGGGGCCGCCCCCAATCACGACAAGCTTGCGATGCGGCATCGAACGGAAGGCTTCCACGATGAGATCAATCCGCTTGTAGGTCACCAGTCTCGAAACCGTCACGTAGAAGTCTTGCTTGACTGGCTGCAACTTGAAGGCTGAAGTCCTCACGGGGGGATAGAGCACGCGCGACCGGCGGCGGTAGGTTCGCCAGATGCGCTGCTGCACATGCCTTGAATTGGCCAGGAAGAGGTCGACATTGTTGGCGGTCTGGCGGTCCCACATCCGCAGGCGATGGAACATCCAGCGCGCAAGAACACCCTTGAGTCCGCTATCGAGCTTGTAATCTGCCAGGTACTGATGGTGCAGATCCCAGGCATAGCGCATCGGGGAATGGACATAGCTGATGTGCAGCTGCTGAGCCGTGGTCAGTACGCCCTTGGCAAACGCGTGGGAACTGGAAACGATCAGCTCACATTCGCCGAGGTTATGCGTCTCCACGGCAAGACCGGTAACCGGCAGATATTTCCAGAATGCCGTCCGCACAAAAGGGGCATTCTGCAAGAACGTTGTATGGATCTTCCGGACTGGCAGTAGAGCCCTGCTCTCGGGGGACAGGTAGTCGATCGTCGCATGCAGTTCTGCCTCAGGACAGCAATTGAGGATGCAGCGGGTGACGCTTTCCGAGCCACCCCATTCCACCAGCCACTCGTGGACAACGCCAATCCGGCCCGGGCGTGAGCTTGGCGCATCTCGATGGACTGGAGACGACGTTATCTTGTGATGCATTCTTGCGCCAGTTCCTCAAGGCCGCGCCACTGAGCGCGGATTCAGCATCAACCTGAGAACAAGCGCTGCTCGCGCCCATTCGCCGTGGATGACTCGTTCAGCAACGACAAGAAGGAGGCTGAGCCAAACAAGGGGCACCAACCTCGGGGAGAACTTGCGCGTATATCGGAGGCGGTTGATGACCCCATAATATTCGGACAACATCGACTTGCCCCTGACTCCGCCTCCGGAACCGGTGCTTGCACCTTCCTTGTGTCGTACTCTGCTCCGAAGCGCGACCGCAGGCTTGAACCCTTTTGCACGCCCCCGCTCGCACCAATCCATCTCCTCGTAATACAGGAAATAGCCGTCGTCCATCAGCCCGACTTTCTCGAGGAAACGTTCAGTCACGAACAACGATGCGCCCACGGGGTAGTCGATGTGAAAGAGAACCGACTCGGGCGAGTCGATCCCCTGCGCAACGGTCTTGACATGGCGGCCCACGGCGAGGCAATGGTTGAACATGCCGCCGATCGCCTGCACTCGGGCAGGATCGTCCCACTCCAGCAACACGGAACCACACAACCCCACCTCGGGATACAACTGCGTCGCAGCCATCAGGTGGGCTAAAGCGTCGGGCGCCACCTTGATGTCGTTATTGAGCAACCAATATCCGCCGACTTGCAGGCGCCTCCTGCCCCAGATGATGCACCGATTGATTGCGCCCGCGTAGCCAAGGTTGGTAGTGAACGGCAACAGGTACACATCCTTGAGTGTCGCGCCCGCGACCGGATCGAGCCCCATCAGCTTGATGACTTGCTGGCCCTCGTCCCACTGCACCGAGGCTTCGACCGCCGGCGCGGCAGACCGGAGCGACTCAATCACGTGCTCGATGGAGCTGTCGCTTGACGCGTTATCGCAAATGACAACCGTGAACTTGGCCGCCGCCACGGCGCGCAAGCTCTGGACGCAGGCGAGAGTGTCTCGCCAGCCGTTCCAGTTAACGACGACCACCAGGACTTCGGCACCTTGCGGCCGCTCGGGTTCTGTCGGCGACCGGGTACGGGCACTTCCATCCATCAAGTGCTCCGCCCTTCGTGCGCGCGGTGCTGATCCCAAGGGCCGGTCGCGCCAAGGATCCGGCTTGCGCTCATCCGCCCAAAGAATGACTTCTTGGGGAGCGTGCCCAACAGCTCGTATCCTGGCTCGTAGATGTCCTGGTCGACCCAAGCCGAATTCGCTCCCGGAGGGCACTTGCGACCTGGATGGGTTGGGCCGAATATCCCGGTCACGCGGGAATTGACGGCGGCCGCCATATGCATCAAACCTGTGTCCGTGGTGTAGACGGCCTGCGCCCTGGAAAGCACGTCCCAAGCTTGCTGCAGCGTAATCTGTCCGCAAAGATTGAGCGTGCTCTCACTTTCAAATTCGGCATAGAACGCGCGCTCATTGCTCGCGCCCAGAAACACCACAACTCCGCCAGCCGCGCACCGGCGTACCAGTTCTTTAAAGAGATCATTCGGCAGGCGGCGGACGAACGAACGTTCATTCACATTGTTTCCCCCGCTATTGATGAGAACCGTATAAGGCGTTCCAAGCGCATAAGGCTGGGCCTGCGGCAATTCAAGGCGAACATCATGGGGGTCGATGGCGATACCAAACGCCCGGCCCAGGTCGAGGTAGTAGTCGATCTCATGGCGTATCTCCCGATACGGGACGCGCTTCGTGTGCAGCGCTCCCTCCAGCGGCCGACGCGAAAAACCGATCCGCACTGGCGCCGAAGCGATCCGGGCCAACAATGCGAAAATCCAATGTTTGTCCAGCACGAAGATCACATCGTAGCCACGAAGCAGATCGACAATCGATCGAAGCTTTCCGAGCTTCCGCTCATACAGGATTGCCTCGTCAAACGTGACCACGCGATCAAGGTTGGGGTTCCCCTGAATCACCACGGCGCTTGAACGACCGATCACGTAGTCGATTTGCGCCGAAGGGCAGGCTCTTCTAAGCTGCCTGACCAGAGGCGTTGTCATCAGCACGTCGCCAAGTGCGCCAATCTTCCAGATTGCAATCTTCATTTGACGCCAGGGCCGTACCCTTCCAGCAACTGGTTGAACCTATTCACCAGTGCCGACCCTGGGATGCAGGAGAAGGTTGTTGCCTGAATCGGGAACGGTCATATTCCCCGCTCCCAAGGCAAGCCGGTCCGTCCGGGAATGTGCTCGCAATCCATCACAAACGACGACTTGAGGATGTCATCGATCTGCCCAATCGGCACCGGATTCAGCGCACGGACATATTTGTACCAGACCTCTCCATTGTCGAACACGTACAGCTTGAAGTCGGAGCCGGGGTAGCCGCGCACCGCTCCGGCCGGGATGCGCAGGCTGACGGTCTCGCCCGGACGGAAGATCCGGGGGCACATGCGTTCCATCCTTTCGAAGATCCGTTCGCTGCGTTCGGGAATCGGCACCGCCTTCGATGCGCGCGCACTGGCATGCCTCGCCAGCGGGCAAAGCCAGAAGCCATGCACAACCGGTGTGTCAGACTGCGCATCGCTCAGTTTGCTGGAAGCCATGCCCGCCAGTCCGGCCGAAGGCAGCAAGCGACATTGCGCTTCGTCGGAAATCGATAGGGCCTGTCGCGCCAGCAGGTCGTCTATGGCCTTGCCAAGCGCGGGATCGATCGCGTCGCCCACCTGGCCACCCGGCACCGTTGGAAAGAGCACGCGCAGGACGCCGGGAGCCGCGATCAGCGCCTGCACGCGCAGACCATCAGGTGACTTGTCGATCACGCCGGCCTGCGTCGTAATGTTGACCCACCGTGAGTCGGGATGGAATCTGGGCGCGATCAATGAGTAGGAAATGCCGGAGAGCGTTACATAAGTCGCCGGTTGCGCCGCAATTTCTTTCGGGACTTCGACCTCGAACGGCGGGCCATCGCCCCAAGTGATATGCCCCCAAGTGCGCCAGGGAGTGATCTCGTAGACCAGGAAAGCTTGCCACGACACCATCGCGATCGCCAGGGTGACCACAAAGGCGCGGGTCACCGGCAAGAGATGAACAAGGCCGATGCACAGAGGCCCCGCGAAGAGCAGGAAGGGGATGAAGTAGCGCCCATTGCCGGTGGTTTCGAGCCAAGGGACGAACGCCACGGCCGTCAGTGCCAGCAGGACAAACGCCGGAGATGTGCGGCGCTTGTTTCCTCGCGCGAATATCAGCCAGGCCAGCGCCAGAACGATGATGAAAGCGAAGCGGAAGTCCGGGGCGATGATCTCGACATAGACGCCCCCGTCCGGCGAGGCAATGGCCAGTGGCCGCATGACTGCATCGAGCCAGGAGTCGGGAAGGAACCGGATCATGGCTGCCGACCCAACAACATACGCAACGGCGCAAACCAGTTGTCGTAGAACGGATAGACCGGATCGCCATAGTGGACCCAGAGTTGCCACCCCCAGTAACCATAGAACGTGGCGAAACCGGCCACTGTCGCGAGGGATCCCCACACGACATTCATGAACCGTTGCTTGATCGATGGTCCATGCAGGCACCAGAGCAATGGCATCAGGATTGCGAGCGGTCCATTACTGAGCTTGAACGCAACCGATGCGCCGGCAAAGAATCCTGAAAGCAGCATGGCGCGCCGCAACGTCAGCCAAGCGGGTCTTTGCTTTTGCCATGGTTCAAACCCGAGGGCGACCGCCCAAACCAGCGGGATGGAAGCCATCAGGTCGTTGGGTGTTGCATCGAAGAGGGACAGCACGACACCTGTCAGAAAAGCCAGGACGACGGCAAGCCATCGCATCGTGACACCGTACCAGGTCTGCTCCGGCACGCAGACACGCGCCAGCATCCACAGCGGCGGAACAAGCAGGACGTTGAAGGAAACGAGCACCACGCCGGCCCATGCACCACTGATTCCGCTCTGGAACAGCTTGAAAAACGGCCAGTAGAGGTACGGATACTGAAACGACTGATAGGAAGCGGCCAGGAAGTCACGATCAAATCTGGGGTGCTCAGCGATCCAGCCCAGATAGACATGATGATTGAGTGCGTCCCAACCCAGACCGATGCCACCAAGGGCCAACGGAATCGACGCAAAGGCAGCCCACGCGACCAGCACGAGGGCTGTCAGCTCGACCCCCGCCAACGGCGGCGATACTGAGTGCGTGTGAGAGCGCATGCTCAACCCCGGCGGGTAGATTGCCAGCCGAAGTGCAGTGCGCCAGCAAAGAAAGACCCGATGCTGGCCTGCATCCCCGTCGCCATCAGCGTCACCGCGGGAATGGCCGATCGCATGGTGTCAAGGGGATCGAGTGGCCCGAAGCCGCTGCGGCCCCAATCGAAAGTCAGCCAGACAGACCAGGCCAGTCCGATCAGAAAAACGCCAAGTCCGAGCAAGAGTCCGTTCTCGATCGTGAAGGATGATGCCCATCGAGTCATCCATGGCGGTTCCGGAACAAGATCGGCAAGCACCGCGACCCACTTGGTCAACAGGGCGAACATGATGAATTGAACTCCGAGGATGGTCGCGCCACCGAGATACAGCAAGGTGTGGATGCCAAGGTGCAGCGGCCCCGTGCCGGGCGTGTACGCCACGCCCATTGCGAGGCCCGAAATTCCAAGCAGCAGCAAAGCGACCCCCGGATAGAGAAACAGCCAGCGCGGGCAGAACAGGAGCAGGAAGCGCAGATGCCTCCAACCGTCGTGCCAGGTTCTCAGGTGGGATGGTCGGCCGCGACCATCCGGTCGGAGCGTCGTCGGAACCTCTTCAATCCGCAATCCGGACAGAGCTGCCTTTGCAACCAGCTCGCTGGCGAACTCCATCCCCGGTGTAATCAGCCCAAGGCGCCGGATGGCGTCCCTTGAGAAGCCCCTGAGCCCGCAATGGAAGTCGCCAATCGGTGTGCGAAAGAACAGCCGGCCGATGAAACTGAGGACGGGATTGCCGAGGTAGCGGTGCAGAAAGGGCATCGCTCCTGGAAATATTGCGCCCTTGAAACGATTTCCCATGACCAGATCGGCACCAGCACGCAAGCGTTCCATGAATGCATCGAGGTCGGAGAAGTCATAGCTGCAGTCAGCGTCACCCATGATGATGTAACGGCCTTGGGCCGCATCGATCCCGGCCAGCAAGGCTGCGCCATAACCCCGCGCGGGCACATCAAGGACTCTTGCGCCCGCGGCCGCTGCAATCTGCGCGGAACCATCGGCCGACCCGTTATCGGCCACCAGCACTTCGCCGTTGCGGCCAATCTTTTCGAGGTAACTGCGTGCAGCCTTGACGCACGCTTCCACTGTTTTGGCCTCATTGAGGCAAGGCATCAGGATGGTCAGTTCCACAGGATGAGCGTATACGAAAACATTTCTGCTCTTGAACGTTTCTTGCGGCGCATTGCAAGGACGACGCATCGAAAAAAAAAGAGGGGCAAAGCCCCTCTTTCCTTATGCGCGAGGCATTAGCCGCGGCAGGAGCCCGGCAGGTACTTCGCCGGAATGCTCGTGCCGAGCGCGGAAGAGCCGCAAATCCAGCGGTTGATCGCAACCCCGCCGGCAACGTAAGTGAGTGCTGCACCACCCGCGTCAGCCGGAACCAGGGTCACGTCGTTGCCATCGATGTTCACGGAATCAATGCCTTGGGCCTTCACCGTGATCTTGCCGTTGGCGTCGGTCTGGATGCTGCGCACGTACTTGCTGCTTGAGTTGGTCGACTCGCAGCCCCAGCCGTTAATGGAAGGAGTGAACGTGCCGGATTGGTACACCTCGGTGATGGTCGTGCGGCAGGCAGAGGCCGCCAGGATCAATTCAGACAGCTTGGCGCGCTTGGTGTAGTCCTGGTAAGCAGGCAGCGCCACGGCGGCAAGAATACCGATGATCGCGACCACGATCATCAATTCGATCAGGGTGAAACCCTGTTGGATGGAACGCTTCATAAAATAACTCCTCAGGTGGTTGGGGTCTTGATGGTCAGCAGGTTCTGTGCCAGTCCGAATAGCCTCATTCGAGGGTCCTGGACCGTGAAAAAGTACTGTCCGTGTCCGCGGGAGCGCCATTTTTGACAATCTGGAGCTGACAAAAATGTTGCGCCGCTACTTGATGCAGACAGATCGGACCTGCTTGAGGTCGGTCAGCCCGAGCATGATCTTTTCCATGCCGTCCATCTTGAGGGTGCGCATCCCGCTCTCCACGGCCGTGGAGAAGATCTCGGCCACGCGGGCCCTCTCCTGGATCAGGCGCTTTGCGTTGTCGTCGGCGATCAGGAGCTCGTGCAGCCCAATCCGGCCCTTGTAGCCTGTCTTGTTGCACTTCTCGCAGCCCACCGCCCGGTAGAACTTCAGGTTGCCGTCTTGACCGTACAGCTCCACCCAGCTCTCATAGAGCAATTGCGCCTCACCCCCGGGATCCGCCTTCCACGCGGTGGTGTTCTTCAACTCCTGGGCATATTCCGCGATGAAGGTCCGCAGTTCCTCCGAGTTCGGCGTGTAGGCTTCCTTGCAATCGCACAGCTTCTTCGCCAGCCGCTGCGCCAGGATGCCCAGCAGCGCGTCCGCGAAATTGAAGGGGTCCATGCCCATGTCCAGCAATCGGGTGATGGACTCCGGCGCCGAATTCGTGTGCAGCGTGGAAAACACCAGGTGCCCGGTCAATGAGGCCTCGACGCCCATGGATACGGTTTCCTTGTCGCGCGACTCGCCCACCATGATGATGTCCGGATCGGCCCGCAGGAAGGCCCGCATCACCAGCGCGAAGTCGATGCCGGCCTTCTTGTTGATCTGGACCTGGCGCAGCCCTTTCTGCGTGATTTCCACCGGATCCTCGGCGGTCCAGATCTTGGTGTCGGGCTTGTTCAGGAATTTCAGGACCGAATGAAGGGTTGTTGTCTTGCCCGAGCCCGTCGGGCCGCACACATAGAACAGCCCATAAGGCTTGCTGACGGTCCTTTCCAGGCGTTCCTTGTTGTGCGCGGTCAGGCCCAGCTTCTCCAGTGGGATTGGCTCGCCTGCTGCCAGGATCCGCATGACGACATCTTCGACACCGCCAGCGGACGGGATCGTCGCCACGCGCAGCTCGATGTCGAGCGGCCCGAACTTCTTGAATTTGATCTTGCCGTCCTGCGGCTTGCGCTTTTCGGAAATATCGAGATCGCACATGATCTTCAGGCGTGTCACCAGCGGCTGGCGAAAATGCGCCGGGACCTCGACATACGGCTGCAGGCTGCCGTCGATGCGGAAGCGGATGCCGGTCTTGGCCTTGCCTGGCAACGGCTCGATGTGGATATCCGACACCCGCTGGTGATAGGCATCCACGATCACCTTGTTGACGAACTTCACCAATTCATTGTCGGCGGCCGCCGACTCCAGGCTGGAATCGTCCGAGCCCTCGTCGTCGATCGGCGCGTTGAGATCAGCCAGCAGTTCGTCGATCGACGCCCCTTCGCCGTCCCCGTACAGCTGCGCCAGCGTCTGGTCGAATTCGGTCTTGGTCGTGACCCGGTAAACATACTTGCTGAATCGCGGGAACACTTGCGGCACCACGCGCGAGCCACGCACTGCCTCCGGGTCCAGGCACATCACCATGAGCCCTTCCGGCGTCTCCTCCAGCGGGAGCCAGCCCTGCTCCTCCACGAACTCGCGTTTGAGCGGCCCCTGCAAGGCCTCGATGCGGATCCGGCCCGCATTGAAGGGCTCGTAGGGAACGCCGAAGAACTTCGAGAACGAGGCGCCGATCTGGGCCGGAAGGATGCGGTAATCCGCCACCAGCGTCGCTTCGACCGACCGGCCGTCGTCGCGCGCCTTCTGCACGCAGCGCTGGAGTTCATCCGAAGTCAGCACGCCGTCGGCAATCAGCCCGTCGTATTTGGTGGCCTTGCGCCGCTGGGCTTCCTCGGCCTTCTGCATGCGCTGGCGGATCGCCGTCGCCAGGGTCCTGCAAAGCTGGGTTGCACCTTCGATTTCGAGTTCGCCGAACGGCTGGTCGCTCTTGTTGTTGATCACCTGCAGCACACCGTGCAGGACGTCGCCGTCCAGGATCGGCACAACCAGCATCTGCTTGGTCCGGTAGCCTGATCGCTTGTCCACCTGCTTGAGGAAACTCAGGGTCGGATGGACGCGCTTGAGCGCGTCCTCGTCGTACACGTCGGCGATGTTGACCATCTGTTTGCTGTACGCGGCGTAGCCGGCAATGCTCTGCGCGCTGATCGGCAACTTCAGGTCGCTGGTGGTGTTGAGCCCGGTCTTGACCTTCGAGATGATCGAGGTGCGGTCTTCGCTGGTGGCATACAGCGTCAGCCGGTCGGCGTTGAACAGCTTGCAGATGTCCTGGCTCGCCTCCAGCATGATCTGGTCGATGTTCTCGGTGTCGTGGATCCGCGTCGAGACCTGCTGCAGCTGGCGATAGAACAGGACCTCGAAGGTGACGCCCCGCTTTTCCGGCGGCAGCATCTGCGAATCGTAGAACGCCTGCTCCGAATCCCTGACCGGCTTGAGGACGGCGCTCACAGGTTGAACTCCTGCCCGGCGCGCAGCCAGCGGATGTCGTGAACGACGTTCGCGCCAAACGGCTGGGTCTGGTCGAACTTCTGGATCTCACTCATGATCAGCTCGGTTTCCGCCGGCTTGGTGTGGGTGATGTAGATCGGAAACGTCTTGCCGCGATCGATGCAATCGAGTTCCTCGGCCAGCGCCAGCGGCGACAGGTGCAGGCTGCGCCTGGCGAGGTCCTTTTCGCGGTTGCTGAATGCCGTTTCGATCACCAGCGCGGCCACATCCATCTGGTTGATCCGTTGCCAGAATGCAGGGTTGCGCTCGGTGTCGCCAGAAAAGACCCAGCAGCCGCGCCCGCCGGTGATCGCGTAGCCTACCGCGGGAACAGTGTGCACGGCGGGCAGCACCTCGATCGTCTTGCCGGTGATCTCCAGTATCTGGCCGATCTCGATCTCATGGAAGGTGATGAAGGGCGCTTCGACGGTCGGAATCCGGCTGAAGTCCGGCCAGATGACGTTGTTGAAGATGTGGGCCTTGATGGCGGCGATCGTTCCGGCAAGTGCGTGGATCCGGACCGGGCCGGTGCGCTGGGAGGCAATCGCGTCGATCATCAACGGCAGCGCCGCGATGTGATCCAGATGGGAGTGCGTCAGCAGGACATGGTCGACGCCCTTCATCTCCTGGAGCGTCAGGTCGCCGACCCCGGTGCCGGCGTCGACCAGGACGTCCGAATCGATCAGGAAGGACGTGGTTCGGCAGTCTTTGGCGATGGCGCCAGAACAGCCGAGCACGCGCACCTTCATGATCGAGTCCTTACTTGGTTTCGAAGTTGGTGGCGCCGTCCCATCCCGGGTCGAACGGAAGCAACCTCATCGAGGCTACACGGTCCGAATACAGTTCGTAAAGGTATTTTTTGGCATTCATCCTCTGCAGGTTGAGGAGCATCAGGTCGCACTGGTCCCAATCCTGCGCGCGGTACGCCTTGACCAGGCCGGCCCAGGTTTTCACTTCGTCGGTCTGGGCCTTTTCGAGCTCCTGCAGCGGTCCGAGCGGATAGAAGATGGCCACCGCCTGCTCCTTGCCCTTGACCCGGACTTTGTCCAGTTCCTGCCAGCCGAATTCTGGCGCGAGCCTGCGGGTGGTCTCGCTGACGACGATGTCCACCCCGTAAACCTTCGACAGACCCTCCAGCCGGGAGCCGAGGTTGACCGCGTCCCCGATCACCGTGTAGCTGCGCCGGATGTCCGAGCCCATGTCGCCGACGCACATGGTGCCGGTGTTCAGGCCGATGCCGATGCCGATCTCGGGAATGCCGGCGGCGCGATGTTCCTCGTTGATTTTGCGGACCGCAGCCGACATTTCCAGGGCGGTCTTGACGGCGAGCTGGGCGTGGTTGGGAGTGTCCACCGGAGCCCCCCAGAACGCCATCACACAATCGCCCATGTACTTGTCGATCGTCCCGCGGTTGGCCTGGATCACGTCAGTCAACCTGCTGAAGACCACGTTCAGCAGTTCCTGCAACTGGGTCGGCTCCATCGTCTCAGACATCTTGGTGAAACCCCGCATGTCGCAGAACATGACAGTGAGTTCCTTGTTGGTCGCCTTCATGCTGTAGCTCAGAGGGTCTTTCACCATCTCGTCGACCAGTTCGGGCTGCACGTAGGTTCCGAACAGGTTGGCCAGTTCGCGCTTGGAGCGGCTTTCCACGAAGTAGCCGTAACTCATGTTCAGGGCAAAGGCAGTCAACGCCACCGCCAGCGCCGAGGCCAGCGGCAGCACCAGCCCGGCACCGAGGTACAACCAAAGATTGAGCGCCACCAGCAGCGCCACCATCCCGACGCTGACCAGAATCGCCCGGGTGGCGGATAGCAGCGGGAGTGCAAAGGCCAGCGCCAGCCCGGACAGGACCAGGATCACAATCTCGTAGCCCATGGCGTAGTCCGGCTTGACAAAGATCTTGCCGTCCAGAAGGCCGGAGATGACGTTTGCGTGAACCTCGACCCCTGCGTAGGCTTCCCCCACGGGGGTAACCCGCAGATCCTGCAGGCCGGGAGCTGTCGTCCCGATGAGAACAATCTTGCCTTTCAGGGTCTCGGGCGCAACCCTCTTGGCCAGCAAATCAGCGGCGGAAATGTAGGCGAACGATCCCGCTCCCGGCCCTCCCAGTCCACGATAAGGCACGAGCGTGGCCACCCGGTCATCGACGGGGATGGCCAAGGTCTTCTCGCCCTGGCGCAACACGATGCTCTCCAACCCCTCGTAGGTTCGCGATACAAAGCGCTCCCTGGGAAATCCCGGCTCGACGGATGGCAGCCCACTGAGCAGCCGGAACATGGCCAGTGCCAGTGACTCGTAATACTGTCCTTTGTATTCGGCCACCAGCGGGATCGAGCGCACGACACCGTCCGCGTCCGTGATCGAATTGAAGTATCCGGCCAGCGGCGCCGCCTTGGCGATCGGCGCAATATTGGATCCGTAGCCGGACCATCTGGTGAACCTGATCGGCCTGCCCTGCAGGCTTTCGCGCCCCATCACCGGCGCCGGCAGGACCCCGTTGGCCCGGCCTTCCCGGTCGCTGGTGAGATAGATGCCCAGCACTACCGGCCGCCGCTCGAGCGACTTTGCGAACAGGCCGTCATAGTCCAGCGATGACTGCAACTGTCCGACCTTCTCGGCGAAGCCTGGCTGGTCCCGCAATTCGGTCCTGGCCAGCTGCTGCAGGTGCTTCAGGCCGGAACTGTCGTCCGCTTCGGCGAAAACGACGTCGAACCCCAGCAGCGCGATCTTCTGCCGGGCATACAACTCGTCGACCAGTTCGGCCACCCGGTTGCGGCTCCACGGCCAGCGGCCCACTTCCGCCAGGCTTTTTTCATCGAGGTCGACGATGACGATGCGGTTGTCCAGCGTGCGGGGCATGGTCGCCCGCAGCCTGGCGTCGTAAATGATGTCATCCAGCCGTTGCAGCACGCCGATGGGAAGCACGCCGATGGCGTGCAGCAAGCCGAAAACAAGCGGAATCAGCGTGACGGCGATCCGGGACCAGTGTTTTGAGAGCAAGCCCATAAGCGCCCGGACCTCGCTAGCGTGGGTTCTGCTTCGACAGCAGGCAGGTGCTCAAACCTGCACGAATTGCATCTGAGTCCCAGCCAGTTCCAGCAAATCGCCGTTCTTCAGGGTCACCGGCTCGGCGCCAATGGCCGCCCCGTTCAAGGTCGGTTTGTTCGCCCCTTCGACGTGAGCAACCACGAAGCCATGCGGACGCTTGGTGATGGCCGCCACGGCCACCCCTGGCTTGCCGATGGTGGTAACTACCTTCACCAGCGGGACTTCGCGTCCGGCCGCCGCACCGGACAGCACCTTGATGGCCGCCGCCAGGCTGGCCAGTTCGGACGACGCGACGGTCCCGCCCTCGGCTCTGGCCGGCGCCGCGGCGGGGGGAATCGACCCCGCCTTGATGATCATCGTCTTCTCGTAGCCGGGAGTGGCGGCTTCGTTGATGTACTTGATCTTGTACTTCCCGATTTCCACCGTGTCGTTGTTTTGCAACAACTGCTTCTTCACGGCCTTCCCATTGACGTAGGTTCCGTTGGTGCTGTTGAGGTCTTCGAGATAAACCTCGTTGGCCATCATCTGCAGGACCGCGTGCTCACCGCTGACGGCGAGGTTGTCGATCACGATGTCGTTGTAGGGGCGGCGCCCCAGTGTCGTGCGGTCCTTCGTCAACTGCACTTCCTTGATGACAACACCGTCGATCGAAACGATCATTTTCGGCATGGTCCGCTCCTGTTTCTGAACTCGTTATCTGAGACTAACATCAAGTCCTATTTTCCCAGCAATCTGGAAATGAAGCCGCGTTTTTCGGATCCGGTCTTGGCGTACGCCAGCAGGACCGAGATATTGTCCCTGCCACCGTTTGCATTGGCCGCTTCGACCAGCTGCAGCGACTTCTGCTCCAGCGTCCCCTCGCCGACCAGGATTTGCGAGATTGCGTCGTCATCCAGCATGTCCGACAGGCCATCAGAACACATTAGATAGAGATCGCCCGACTCCACCTTGTGTTCGTTGACCTCCAGCAACACGGCGTCCTCGACGCCGAGCGCGCGGGTGACGAGATTCTTGTTGGTCGAAACCGCCGCCTGTTCAGGCGTGATCAGACCCGCGTCCATCTGCTCCTGCAGCAGCGAATGGTCCTTGGTGATCTGGTCGAATTCCGTCGCTCGCAGGCGGTAGCAGCGGGAGTCGCCAATGTGGCCCAGCATCAGGCGGGAATCCTGGAACACCCCCAGCACCAGTGTCGTGCCCATCCCGCTGTACTGGGGATTGGAATTCGCCGCGTTGAAGATCGACCGGTTGGCGTTGTCGACGCAGATTTCCATCGCACGCCGCACTTCCCGACTGTTTGCATGGCGGCCGGCCTGCGACAGCCAGCGCCCAAGTTCCGACTTGATGAACGTGGTGGCCATCCCACTGGCGATCTCGCCGGCGTTGTAGCCGCCCATGCCATCGGCCAGGATTCCCAGCCGGGTCGGTTCGTCGATCGCGACGGAGTCTTCGTTGTTATCTCGGGCGAGACCCGGATCGGTGCGAATGCAGAACTCGTAAATCATAGGTGCCCGGTTTTCGTGTCGTCCGGATCGGTCTTGCCGTCCCCAGCAGAAGGAGCGCCGGGTTCGTCCGGCCTGCTGAAGGCCGCCGTCCTGACAAAAACCTCGTCCGCCCCAGCCTCCGGTTGCTGGCGGGAATCATAGCCGGGCCTGCCAGCGGCCATGATGGTGGTCTTCTCGGAGACCGCTGGAACGTCGCTGTCCGGCCGCAACACGGGCCCCGGGTGTGGCTTTTCCGCAGCAGGCTGTCCGGCCATGACGGCAATCTCCGCACGCAGATCGGCCGCGAATGCATCGCCGTCCTGGTAGCGAAGGTCCGAGCGCTTCGTGAGCGCCTTCGCGACCACCTGGGCCAGCTCCTGCGGAATCTCGTTGCGCACGATGCGGATGTCGGGCGCTTCCTCGTTGGCGATCTTGTACATCAGTTCGGCCATCGAGTCGCCGCGGAAAGGCAGTACGCCGGTCAGCATCTGAAACAGCATGACCCCGAGCGAATACAGGTCCGAGCGGCCGTCCACCTTCTTGCCCGCGATCTGCTCGGGCGACATGAAACTCGGGGTTCCCAACACCAGGCCGGTCTTGGTCTTGCTCGAATCGGTGATGCGGGCGATGCCGAAGTCCGTCACCTTGACGGTATCGCTGTCCACCTCGTACATGATGTTGGCGGGCTTGATGTCCCGGTGCACGACGTTCTGCCGATGCGCATAGGCCAGCGCCTCCGCCACCCGGGCCACGATCGACAGCACTTTTGGCATCGGCAGCAGGGCCCCGCCCTTGCAGAAGTCCACCAGGTCGCGACCCTTGAGGAACTCCATGGCGATGTAGGCCAGGTCGTGTTCCTCGCCGGCGTCGAAGATGGTGACGATGTTCTGGTGCTGCAGTCGCCCGGCCGTCTCCGCTTCCCGGAAGAACCGCTCCCTGGCGTCGGTCAGCTCCTCGCCCTCGAATTCCTGGCTCAGGGCCATCGTCTTGATCGCCACGACCCGCCCGATCTTGGGATCCTTGCCCAGGTAGACCACGCCCATGGCGCCCTTGCCGAGTTCCTTTTCGACCTGGTAGCGGCCAAGCATCGGCTTCTCGACGGCTCCTCCGTCCAGCAGCATCGTGCCGCCGGGATGGGACCCGCCACCGCCCAGGATCACCGTCTCCGACAGGTTCTTCGCGCGATTGAGCTTTGACTGCAGATCCTTGTAGTTCTTGTTCCAGGCGGCCATGTGCTCGTAAATCGCCTGCGCCTTGTTGAACTGCCGCTTGCGTTCGAAATCGAGAGCGAGGTTGTACAGGTTCTCCATCAGCGGGTCGCTCATGGGAACACGCCGGAAGCGGTCGAACGACGCGTCGAGCTGGCCCTGTCCCTGCAGCGCCAGACCCATCATCCGGTTGGTCTCTGCCGACTCCTCGTCCGACTTGAGCTTGCCGGCTTCGGTCATGAGGAAGCGCTTGGTGGTGATGCCGAGGTGGCCGATGACCAGCAGCGCTGCCGGAAACACCAGCTGCAACCAGATCGCCGAGCCGGCAAGCAGGCCGAACTCGGCGCCGAGCAGGGCGACGAACAGGCCGGCGGTGACGATCCCGGCCATGCCGGCTGTCAGCCGCGGCAAGGCTGCAATGAGATAGGCGGCCACCAGCAGGAACGCACCGAGAGCGGCGAGGCCGCCCCAGGCGGGTTGCACGACGAAGTGCTCGCTCAGGATGCTGGATGTCGTGTGCGCCAGCAGCTCCACTGGCGCAAGCCCGGCGTACCCGGGCGTCTGGAACTTGCTGCCGACGCCGTCCGCGGTCGCGCCGATCAGGACGATCTTTCCCGTGTACTTGGACGCCGGGATCTTGCCCGACAGCACGTCGTAGAAGGAGTCGATTGGGAACGCCGGCCTGCCGTCCCGCGAGCCGTAGAACTGCTGCCGCATGTGCGCCGCCGCGTCGGTCTTAATCCGGAGTTTTCCGAGCTGCACCGACTCGCCCGCATTGAGCTTGATATCCGAAGGGCCAAGGTTCAGGCTGCTCGCCGCCGCCAGCAACGCCATGGAGGGAACCGCCTTGCCGTAGTAATTGACCAGCAGCAGGTCTTCGCGAATGGTCCCGTCGACATCGGGAAGGAAGTTCAGGTGCCCGACACTGGCCGCCGCGTTGCCGATGGAATCGATCGGCTGCTGGCCGCGAAGCGCCGGCTCTGAGTACCCGTTGGTCTCGTCGACCGTGCTTTTCAGCGCGAAGGCCGGCAAGGGCTTGTCCGGCTTGCCCTGCGGATCGCCGAGTTCGAACACCGAGGGAATCGAAACGTTGCCAGCGCGCTTCACGCTGGCCGCCAGCTTGGAATCCGTGTCGAGGGACTCTTCGGCTTCCGCGATCACCTTTTCCAACTGGGCGCCGACGGCACCCGGTGCGCCCTGCGCGAGCGCCTCTTTGATGCGGCGGATGAAGACCATGCCGCGGTCGGTTTGCGGCTCGAAGAAGAAGACGGTGTTGACGATCGTCTTGGCTTTCGCGCCGGAAAGCATGTCGATCATTTGCGCGTGGACGTCACGCGGCCACGGCCAGCGTCCAATGTTTGCGACGCTCTGGTTGTCGATGGCGATGACGGCAATGCGGTCCGACGGCTGGCGTCCATTGCTGGTGCTGGCGTAGTCGTAAAAACGGCGTTCGAGCGTCTCGATGGCGTCGGTGGACCGGTGCAGCAGCAAGACGGCGGTCACCACCAGCACGGCCACGAACCAGTCCTTGCGCCAGAACTGCCCGCGTTTGCCCGATGCCGATGTGCTCACTTCCCGCCCTTTGAACAATAGCTGACCGATCCTGTGTTTCTATCCACAGGCGACCACGCCGCACTCCAGGACCGGTGCAGCACTCCCCACTATCACGTTAACAGAGGGCTTCCTAGCGGACAAGGGACTTTCGTCCGCCGTCGCTACGTTTTGTTGCAAATATGCACAGATGCCGCAGAGCTGGGTCTTCGGATGTGCGTCAAGCCGGATTCTCTTTGTGTCCGCGGGCCTGCATCAGCTTGCCGAGCCCGATCACAAGCGCGGCGCCGAGAGCGGCGGCAACGTAATGCATCCAGGGGTTCGCAGCCACGGAATCCTTGAAGATGAAGTCGCTGGCGATGGTTTCGCCGCCGACCCAGCCGATCAGCGCGGCGCCGAGTATGACGATGACGGGGAAGCGCTCCATCAGCTTGATCATCAGGGTGCTGCCGAAGATCACCAGCGGGATGCTGATCGCCAGGCCCAGAATCAGGAGCAGCATGCTGCCTTTGGCGGCGGCGGCCACGGCGATCACGTTGTCCAGGCTCATCACCAGGTCCGCGATCAGGATGGTACGCACGGCCGCCATCAGCGTGCCGTGCTCCTTGGCCTCGCCTTCGCCCTCGTCTTCGTCGCCAAGCAACTGCACGCCGATCCACAGCAGCAACAGGCCGCCGACGATCTGCAGGTAAGGCAGGGCCAACAGCTTCGCCGCGACCACCGTCAACAGGATCCGCAGCACCACGGCAGCACCGGAGCCCCAGAACACGGCTTTGCGTTGCTGATGCGCCGGCAGCGTGCGGGCGGCCAGCGCGATCACCACGGCGTTGTCACCCGACAGGATGATGTTGATCCAGATGATCTTCAGCAAGCCGATCCAGAAGTCGGCGCTTTGCAGCAATTCCATGCGGTGGTCTCCAGAGTTATGAATGCGAAAAGCGCCCAAAACCAGGGTTTCGAGCGCTCTTGCTTTGTCTAGAGTCGCAGTTTACCGGTCAGTTGCCGGTCAGCCGGTTCGTAATTCTGCTTACAGCAGCGCCTTCAACAGCTTGGCCATTTCGGACGGATTGCGTGTGATCGTGAAGCCGCACTCTTCCATGATGGCAAGCTTGGCATCGGCCGTGTCCGCGCCGCCGGAGATCAGGGCGCCGGCGTGGCCCATGCGCTTGCCTGCAGGTGCGGTGACGCCGGCGATGAAGCCGACGATCGGCTTCTTCATGTTGGCCTTGCACCAGCGGGCCGCTTCGGCTTCGTCCGGTCCGCCGATCTCGCCGATCATGATGACGGCGTCGGTTTCCGGGTCGTCGTTGAAGGCCTGCATCACGTCAATGTGCTTGAGCCCATTGATCGGATCGCCGCCGATGCCGACAGCGGTCGACTGGCCCAGGCCGATCTCGGTGAGCTGCGCCACCGCTTCGTAGGTCAGCGTGCCGGAACGGCTGACGACGCCGATGCGGCCCTTGCGGTGGATGTGGCCCGGCATGATGCCGATCTTGATTTCGTCCGGCGTGATCAGGCCCGGGCAGTTGGGACCCAGCAGCAGCGTCTTCTTGCCGCCCGCCGCTTCCTTGGCCTTCATGCGGTTGCGCACTTCGAGCATGTCGCGCACCGGGATGCCTTCGGTGATGCAGATCGTCATGTCCAGGTCGGCCTCGACGGCTTCCCAGATCGCGGCGGCCGCGCCGGCCGGCGGCACGTAGATCACTGACACGGTGGCGCCGGTCTGCGCGGCCGCTTCCTTCACCGACGCATAGATCGGGATGCTGAAAATCGACTCGCCGGCCTTTTTCGGGTTCACGCCGGCGACGAAGCAGTTCTTGCCGTTGGCGTATTCCTGGCACTTCTCGGTGTGGAACTGACCGGTCTTGCCGGTGATGCCCTGGGTGATGACCCTGGTGTCTTTGTTGATGTAGATCGACATGTCGGAATCCTAGTCAGTTGGGGACAGAGCTGAAGGTCTGTCCCGCAAATCAAATTACTTCGCTGCCTTGACGGCTGCGACAACCTTCTGCGCTGCTTCAGCCATGGTGTCCGCGCTGATGATCGGCAGGCCCGACTCGGCCAGCATCTTCTTGCCCAGTTCCTCGTTGGTGCCTTTCATCCGCACCACCAGCGGCACGCTGAGGTTCACGGCCTTGCAGGCGGTGATCACCCCGGTGGCGATCGTGTCGCACTTCATGATGCCGCCGAAGATGTTGACCAGGATGGCCTTGACCTTCTTGTTCTTGAGCATGATCTTGAAGGCCTCGGTGACCTTCTCCGGGGTCGCGCCGCCGCCGACGTCCAGGAAGTTGGCCGGCTCGGCGCCGAACAGCTTGATCGTGTCCATGGTCGCCATTGCGAGTCCGGCGCCGTTGACCAGGCAGCCGATGTTGCCGTCCAGGCTGATGTAGGCCAGGTCGAACTTGCTGGCCTCGACCTCGGCCGGGTCTTCCTCGTCGAGGTCGCGCAGGGCGACGATCTCGGGATGGCGGAACAGCGCGTTGGGGTCGAAATTGAACTTGGCGTCCAGCGCCTTGATGTGGCCGTTGCCTTCGAGGATCAGCGGGTTGATCTCCACCAGGCTGGCGTCGGTCTCCATGTAGACCTTGTAGAGCTTCTTGAGCACGTCAACAGCCTCGGCGGTCGATGCTGCCGGCACGCCGATGCCGTTGGCCAGCTCGCGCGCCTGGTCGTCGGTCAGACCGGCGATCGGGTCGGCCAACACCTTGATGATCTTCTCGGGCGTGGCATGCGCCACTTCCTCGATGTCCATTCCGCCTTCGCTCGAGGCCATGAACGCGACCTTCTGCGAGGCCCGGTCGGTCACCGCCGAAACGTAATATTCCTTCTTGATGTCGGCGCCGTCTTCGATGAGCAGGCGTCGCACCTTCTGGCCTTCGGGGCCGGTCTGGTGGGTCTTGAGCTGCATGCCCAGGATCTCGCCAGCGAGCTTCTTCACTTCGTCGACCGAGCGCGCCAGCTTGACACCACCGCCCTTGCCGCGGCCGCCTGCGTGGATCTGGGCCTTCACCACCCAGACCGGGCCGCCGAGTTTCTGGGCAGCTTCCACCGCCTCCTGCACCGTGAAAGCCGGGATGCCGCGCGGCACGGGCACGCCGAAGTTGCGCAAGATTTCCTTGCCTTGGTACTCGTGAATCTTCATGAGGTCTCTCTGGAGGATCGGATGAAATTTGGTGCCCGGGAGCGGGGCGCAGGCCCCCGGCGAAGGCTGCAAGGTGCAGCCATGAACTGTATCATGCTGCAATGCACAAACGGCCTGCCCGGCGAACGGTCAGGATACGCACTTCCCACAGGAGAAACGATGCCCAGGGTGTTCATCGACGGTGAGGCCGGCACGACCGGTTTGCAGATTCGCGAGCGGCTGGAAAAGATGCCGCAGATCGCGCTGGTCAGCATCGCGCAGGAGCGCCGCAAGGACCCCGCTGCCAAGCGCGAATTGATGGCGACCGTCGACCTGGTGATCCTGTGCCTGCACGATGACGCGGCGCGCGAATCGGCCGCCATGGTCGCCGACATCGAGAAGTCCGGCGGCAAGCCCGGACCCAAGCTGATCGACGCCTCCACAGCGCATCGCACGGCGGACGGCTGGGTGTTCGGCTTTCCCGAACTCGCCCCGGGCCAGCGCGAGGCGGTGGCCAACGCGCGGCGGGTCAGCAACCCGGGCTGCTATTCCACCGGCGCCATCGCCCTGCTGCGGCCGCTGGTCGACGCCGGCCTGTTGCCCAAGGACTATCCGGTGGTGCTGCCGTCGGTCAGCGGCTACTCGGGCGGCGGTCGCACGATGATCGAGGCCCACGAAAAGGGCGATGCGCCGGCCTACGAGGTCTACGGCCTGGGCCTGAAACACAAGCACCTGCCGGAGATCGTCAAGTACAGCGGCCTGACCCGCCGGCCAATCTTCATCCCGGCCGTCGGCAGCTTCCGCCAGGGAATGCTGGTGGAACTGCCGCTGCACCTGGACACGCTACCGCGCCAGCCCAAGGTGAAGGACCTGCACGATGCGCTTGCCACGCACTACGCCGGCAGCGAATGGGTCAGCGTGGAGCTGGCGACCGAGGACGGCAAGCTCGAGCCCGAAGCTTTGAACGACACCAACAAGATGGAGCTGCGCGTGTACGGCAGCGACGAACTGCGCCAGGCCGTGCTGGTGGCGCGGCTGGACAACCTGGGCAAGGGCGCCAGCGGCGCCGCAGTGCAGAACCTCAAGCTGATGCTGGGGCTGTAGGCCGGGTCACGCAGCTTCTTCCTGCTCGCCGTGCCCGGACAGCACGCGCCGCACCACGTCGCCGTCGAAGCCCCGCGCCGCCAGGAAGCGCGCCTGCTTGCCACGCCCGGCGGCGTCCGCCGGGAGCGCATCGAACTTGCGGCGCCAGACCTCGCGTGCCCGCTCCAGTTCGCTCGCTTTGAGCCCGGCCAGCGCCGCCTGCACCTTCTCGGTGTCCAGCCCCTTGGACTGCAGTTCCTGGCGGATCCGAATCGCGCCGAGCTTGGCAGCGCGGCGGTGGACGACCGAATCGAGCACCCGCTGCTCGTTGATGAAATCCTTGGCCTGCAGATCGTCGAGGACGCGGGCCAGTTGACCCGGTTCCTCTTCATACGCCGCGAGTTTTCTTTCCAGCTCGGCCCTTGAGTGCTCGCGGCCGCTCAGCAGCCTCAGGGCCCGGCCCTTCAGTGACAGCGTCGGCCTTGGCAGCGGCATCGCGATTGAGTCAGGCTTCCTCGACGTCGGCCGGCAGCAGCGGGATGCCCAGCGATTCGCGCACCTTGTTCTCGATCTCGCGCGCCAGCTCCGGGTTTTCGCGCAGGAACTCGCGGGCGTTATCGCGGCCCTGGCCGATCTTCTCGCCGGCGTAGGCGTACCAGGCGCCCGACTTCTCCAGCACGCGCGCGTTGACGCCCATGTCGATGATCTCGCCGTGGCGGCTGATGCCTTCGCCGAACAGGATGTCGAACTCCGCCGTCTTGAACGGGGGCGCCACCTTGTTCTTGACCACCTTGACCTTGGTCTCGTTGCCGATCGCTTCCTCGCCCTTCTTGATCGTGCCGGTACGGCGGATGTCCAGCCGCACCGAGGCGTAGAACTTCAGCGCATTGCCGCCCGTGGTCGTTTCCGGGCTGCCGAACATCACGCCGATCTTCATGCGGATCTGGTTGATGAAGATGACCATGCAGTTGGTCTTCTTGATCGAGGCCGTCAGCTTGCGCAGCGCCTGGCTCATCAGGCGGGCCTGCAGGCCGGGCAGCGAATCGCCCATCTCGCCTTCGATTTCGGCCTTGGGCGTGAGCGCGGCGACCGAGTCGATCACGATCAGGTCCACGGCGCCGGAGCGCACCAGGCTGTCGACGATTTCCAGGGCCTGCTCGCCGGTGTCCGGCTGGCTGATCAGCAGGTCCGACAGGTTCACGCCCAGCTTCTGCGCGTACTGCACGTCCAGCGCGTGCTCAGCGTCGACAAAGGCGCAGGTGCCGGCCTGGCGCTGCATCTCGGCGATGACCTGCAGCGTGAGGGTGGTCTTGCCCGACGATTCCGGGCCGTAAATCTCAATGACGCGGCCGCGCGGCAGGCCGCCGACACCCAGCGCGATGTCCAGGCCGAGCGATCCGGTGGAGACCACCTGGATGTCCTCGAGCTTCTCGCCCTCGCCCAGCCGCATGATCGTGCCCTTGCCGAACTGCTTCTCGATCTGGGCCAGCGCGACCTGCAGGGCCTTGCTCTTGTCGCTGTCCGGAGCGCCGATCCGCGTTCCCTTGACTTGTGCATCCATGAAAATCTCCTTGTGAATCAATGACTTGGTTGATCGATCCAGTTGTTTTTATTCACAGGCTGGATGCTTGACCAGTAATGTAACGTCACAGGTGTCCTGAAGTAAACTGGTTTTTTCGTCAGTTTGCCTTACCATTTCCGGATGGTCGCCGAAGCACTTTCCGAAACCCGCCGCCAGGTCCACCTGGGGCGCCTGCTGGGCCACGCCATGCGCCGCTTCGACGAGCGGGTGCTGCACCTGATGGCGCACAACGTCGACGTGCCGCTGGCGCTGTCCAACCTCGCCTCCCGCAGCCAGGTCAGCGCCGCCCACATTCACATCACGCGTCACCTCGCGATCGAAGGCGCGCGCCTGACGGACCTGGCGCAAAGCGCCGGCATGAGCAAGCAGGCGATGGGCGACCTGGTCGACCAGTGCGAGGCCTGGGGCCTGGTGCAGCGCGAGAAGGACCGCCGCGATGGGCGCGCACGGCTGGTGCGTTTTACCGCCAACGGCATGGCGTGGCTGCAGGCCTTCAAGGAGGCGGTGGCGCAGGCCGAAGCGGAGTTCCGCGCCGAAGTGGGTGACGAGATCGCGGCGGTGGTGGCGATCGGGCTGGAGGCCTATGCTGGGGGCAGCGCCTAGAATTTCAGCAACAGGAGACAGTCATGCGGATATTGATTGCCGAAGACGACCAGGTGCTGGCCGACGGCCTGCTGCGAACGCTGCGCGCCTCGGGCGCGGCCGTCGACCATGTCTCCAGCGGCAGCGAGGCCGATGCCGCGCTGATGACCAACAATGAGTTCGACCTGTTGATCCTCGATCTCGGGCTGCCCAAGCTGCACGGCCTCGAAGTGCTGCGCAAGCTGCGCAGCCGCGGCTCGTCCCTGCCGGTGCTGATCCTGACCGCCGCCGACAGCGTCGAGGAACGGGTCAAGGGCCTGGACTACGGCGCCGACGACTACATGGCCAAGCCCTTCAGCCTGCAGGAGCTCGAAGCGCGCGTGCGCGCGCTGACCCGCCGCGGCATGGGCGGCACCAGCAGCACCATCAAGCACGGCCCGCTGGTGTACGACCAGGCCGGCCGGGTGGCCACCATCGACGGCAAGATGGTTGAACTGTCCGCCCGTGAGCTGGGCCTGCTCGAGGTGCTGCTGCAGCGCGCCGGCCGCCTGGTCAGCAAGGACCAACTGGTCGAGCGGCTGTGCGAGTGGGGCGAGGAAGTGAGCAACAACGCGATCGAGGTCTACATCCACCGGCTGCGCAAGAAGATCGAGAAAGGCCCGATCCGCATCGCCACCGTGCGCGGCCTGGGCTACTGCCTGGAAAAAATTCCTGGATGAACAAGGCCCCCACGCTTGCCACTCCGTGGGCGGAGCTGCCCGCCGAGGGGGCTTTCATGCCTTGGGACGGCCCGGCGGCATGAAGATCTTCCAGCGCGAGCAGCGCTCGCTGTTCGGCGAGATCCTCGACTGGATGCTGACGCCGCTGCTATTGCTGTGGCCGGTCAGCCTGGCGCTGACCTGGCTGGTGGCGCAGAGCATCGCCGGCAAGCCGTTCGACCGCGCGCTCGAATACAACGTGCAGGCGCTGGCACAGGTGGTGACGGTGCAGAACCACCGCGTGGTGTTCAACCTGCCGCAGCCCGCGCGTGAGCTGCTGCGCGCCGACGACTCCGATCTCGTCTACTACCAGGTGCTGGGAACCAAAGGCGAGGTGTTGAGCGGGGAGAAGGACTTCCCGGGCCCGCACGAGGAAGAACGACCGGTCGTCGGCGAAGTGCGGCTGCGCGACGACGAGATGCGAGGCCTGGACGTGCGCATCGCCTACACCTGGGTCAAGGTGGACCTGCCGGATGCGCCACCGGCCCTGGTACAAGTGGCCGAGACCCGCGAGAAGCGTTCCGTGCTGGCCACGGAGATCATCAAGGGCGTGATGCTGCCGCAGTTCGTGATCCTGCCGCTGGCGGTGCTGCTGGTGTGGCTGGCGCTGGTGCGCGGCATCAAGCCACTGTCGCAGCTGGAAGAGCGGATCCGCCAGCGCAAGCCAGACGACCTGAGTCCGCTGGACGACAAGGCCGTGCCGCTGGAAGTCGCGCCCCTCGTTTCCTCGATCAACGACCTGCTGAACCGGCTGAAGGATTCGATCGCGACGCAAAAACGCTTCCTCGCCGATGCCGCGCACCAGTTGAAGACCCCGCTGGCCGGGTTGCGGATGCAGGCCGACCTGGCGCAGCGCGAAGGCTTCAACGCCGAGGAACTGAAGCTCTCGCTCAAGCAGATCGGTCGCTCCAGCATCCGCGCCACGCACACCGTCAACCAGCTGCTGGCGCTGGCGCGGGCCGAGAGCAGCGGCCAGCAGACCATCGCCCGGCAGCCCTGCGACCTGGCGCAGCTCACCATGGACGTGGTGCAGGACTCGGTGCCGCACAGCATGGACAAGCGCTTCGACCTGGGCTACGACGGCGCCCGACCCGGCGCGCCCGGCGTCGTGCTGCCGGGCAACCCGACGCTCCTCAAGGAAATGATCCGCAACCTCCTGGACAACGCCATCAGCTACACGCCGTCCAGCGCGGAGCATCCCGGCGTCATCACCGCCCGCGTGCTGGCCGACCCGTTCGGCCACGTGCTGGTGCTGCAGGTGGAGGATTCGGGGCCCGGCATCCCGCAGGCGGAGCGTGAGCTGGTGTTCCAACCGTTCTACCGGGCGCTGGGCACCAACGTCGACGGCTCGGGTCTTGGCCTGCCGATCGTGCTGGAGATCGCGCGCCAGCACAACGCCAGCATCACGGTCGACGACGCCCACCCGGGCCAGACGCCGCCCGGAACCCGGGTGACGGTGCGCTTCTTGGTGAGCGACCCGCCGTCCGCTTAGGCCGGCTTGAAGAGGTTCAGTTGCAGCCGCTCGCGCTCGATGGCGCGGGCCACCGGTGGCAGCGCGGCGATCCGCTGCATGAACGCCCAGGTCGCGGGGGACGCGGCCGGGTCGATCCCCGCGATGCTGCCCCAGCGCGCCAGCGTGAGCGTGTAGGCGTCGAGCGGGCCGAAGTGCTCGCCCGCCAGGTAGGGCCGGCCGGCCTGCTGCGCCTTCTCCACCAGCGCGTCGAGTTCCGCCATGTGGCCGCGGTACAAGCTGGTGTTGAAGGCCTTCAGTTCCGCCTTGGCGGCGTCGCTCTCGGCGAACTTGTGCGGCAGAAAGATGTGGGTGAAGGTCGGATGCACCGTGTTGTTCATCCACGCCAGCGTCTCGAGCATCCGGGTGCGCGCCAGCGGCTCGCGCGGAACGAACCCGCACTGCGGGAAGCGCTCGTCCAGGTGATTCACGATGGCGACGATCTGGGTGATCACCTGGTCGCCGTCCACCAGCACCGGCACCTGGCTGCGAGGGTTGATCGCCTTGTACTCGGGACTGTAGTTCTCGCCCTTGTGCAGCTTGACCAGCACCGGCTCGAACGGCGCGCCGGCCGTTTCCAGCAGCGTGTGCGGCACGAAGGAACAGGCGCCGGGAGAAAAATAGAGCTTCATGCGAGCCTCCTGCAGGTTCAGCGGCAGGCGCGCAAGGGCATGCCCGCCAGGGTCGTCTTGAGTTCGTCGATGCGCGGACGCAGCGTCTCGTCGATGGCCGGGATCTTCAGCTGCTGGCCGCGCACTTCGGGCCGCTCCACCACCACCCGCGCGGTCCGCACGCCCTTTTGCGACAGCTGGTTCAGCTGCTCGTTGGCCTCGACCTCGGTCTTGAAGCCGCCCAGCGACAACCCCAGTTCCAGCGCCGGGTTCACCAGCGCCTGAAACGAGACGCCCAAAAAGCGCAACTCCGCCTTCTTCTTGTTCACGGCCTCGATGTTGGGGTACTTGCCCATGTAGACGATCCAGCGCGCCGGCTCCACGGTCGGCTCCAGCGTCCAGGAGCCGGACGGCCAGGACGCCAGGCTGGTCCGCAGCGGCGCCACCTGGGCCTCGTCGAACGGGCCGGCCTGCAGGCATTCGGCGGGTTTCGGCGCTGCGGCCGCTACTTCGATCCGGCGGGCGTCGTCGGCCGGCAGGATGCGCAGCGCCTCCGGCCGGATCTGCTGGGTCAGCCGCTGCGGCTCGGACTGCTGCGCCGGCGCCACGCCCCATGCCGCCAGCAGCCCCTGGGCCCAGGCGAAATAGGCGCCATTGGCGAGCAGCAGCAACAGGACGATCAGGCGCAGCAAGGTCTTGGGGATCAGGCGGAAGAAGGCCGCACGCTGACTTCGGAACTGGTGACGGCGTGCATGCCGTGCGCAGTATGCACCAGCAAGGCGCCGGTTTCGCTGGCACCGTGGGCGGTGCCAGCCGTGCCGTCGCTGAGGGTGACGGACCGCTCGCGCAGCGCATCGCGCGCGTTGAAGCGGGCCTGGAACGCAGCGAAACCGAAGGCGTCAAAGGCCTGCAGCGTTCGCACCAGCGGCCCGGCGACGGCGAGCAGGCAGCTCCCGGCGTCGGCGCCGGGCAGCAGTTCGCGCAGGGCGGCGGGCGGCGTGGACAGACCGGCGGCCGGCCGCGGCGCCAGGTTGATCCCGACCCCGACCACCGCGTAACGGGCCACCGAGCCGTGTTCGCGGGCCGCGGAACTGGCGGTTTCGATCAGGATCCCACCGAGCTTGCGATCGTCCAGCCACAAATCGTTGGGCCACTTGAGCCGGACCTGCGGATGCAGTGCCTCGGCCAGGCACACCCCCACCGCCAGCGACAGCCCGGCCCAGTCGGCCGGCGCCAGCAGCAGCCCCAGCGAGAAGGTCAGCGAGTCGCCGGCCTGGCTTTGCCACTGGCGCCCGAGCCGGCCCCGGCCCGCGGTCTGCCGTTCGGCCACCAGCAGCACCGGCTCGGTCTGGCCCAGCCGGGAGCGGCGCATCAGCTCGCTGTTGGTCGAATCGACCTGCGGCAGCACTTCGACCGTGAAGCCGGGCAGGATCGGCGCCACCGCCTCCCAGATCGCTTCGGCCGGCCAAACGATGTGGGCCCCCACGCTTGCGGGTGAACCCGCTGCGCTGCCCCCCGAGGGGGCCTTCGCACCTTGGGACGGCCCGGCGGTGCTCAATCTATTTCCGGCGCTTTGGCGCCAGCAGGGTGCCGCGGCAGTTTTTCGCACCGCACCAGCAGGGGTATTCGGCCTTGAGCTTGGGCGTGTAGCGCTCGTCGATGATCAGGCCATAGTCGTAGTTGAGCTCTTCGCCGGCCTTGATGTTGCGCAGGGCCTTGATGAAGATCCGGCCCTCTTCCTCGTCGGCCTCGCAGTTGGGCGCGCAGGAGTGGTTGATCCAGCGCGAGGAGTTGCCGCCGTGCTTGGCGTCGATGACCCTTTTTTCGTCCACGTGGAAGTAAAAGGTATGGTTCGGGTCTTTCGGGTCGTGCGGATGGCGGCGCTCGGCCTCCTTCCAGGTGATCACCTCGCCCACGTATTCGATGATCCGTTCGCCTTCGGCGATGTCCTGGACTGCGAAGACTCCCTTGCCATGGACGCCCGAGAGCCGGGTCTGGATCCGGCGGTTAGGAGAATTGGCCCCCACGTTCGGCTGCGCCTCCCTGCCCCCCGAGGGGGCGTTCGCGCCTTGGGACGGCCCGGCGGCGCGACGTACTGCTTTTTCGGACATGAAACGAAAACCTGTTAAGTTGAAGATGCACACGTGCGCGTGTGCGCGCGAGGAAGCCGAGATTGTAAGGAGGCGGGCCGTCTCCTATATAAAGCGACCTGATGAAGATTGGCAAAGACTGACATGACGAAGACCCTGGTGATTGCGGAAAAGCCGTCGGTGGCGCAGGACATCGTGCGCGCGCTTACGCCCGATGCCGGCAAGTTCGAGAAGCACGACGAGTTCTTCGAGAGCGACAAGTACATCGTGACCAGCGCAGTGGGCCACCTGGTGGAGATCCAGGCGCCGGAGGAATTCGACGTCAAGCGCGGCAAGTGGAGCTTCGCCCACCTGCCGGTGATCCCGCCGTACTTCGACCTGAAGCCGGTCGACAAGACCAAAACCCGGCTCAACGCGGTGGTCAAGCAGGCCAAGCGCAAGGACGTGAGCAACATCGTCAACGCCTGCGACGCCGGCCGCGAGGGCGAGCTGATCTTCCGCCTGATCGAGCAGTACGCCGGCGGCAACAAGGGCGGCAAGTTCGTTCCGCTGGGCAAGCCGGTCAAGCGCCTGTGGCTGCAGTCGATGACGCCGCAGGCGATCCGCGACGGCTTCGCCTCGCTGCGCAGCGACAAGCAGATGCTGGGCCTGGCCGACGCCGCCCGCTCCCGTTCCGAGGCCGACTGGCTGGTCGGCATCAACGGCACGCGGGCCATGACGGCCTTCAATTCCCGCGACGGCGGCTTCTTCCTGACCACCGTCGGCCGGGTCCAGACCCCGACGCTGGCCGTGGTGGTGGAGCGCGAGGAACAGATCCGCAAGTTCATCAGCCGCGACTACTGGGAAATCCACGCCACCTTCCTGGCCGAGGCCGGGCAGTACCAGGCCAAGTGGATCGACACCAAGTGGAAGAAGAACCCGGACGACGCCGAGATCAAGGCCGACCGGGTCTGGTCCGAGCGCGAGGCGCTGGCGATCGCCGACGCGGTGCGCGGCAAGGCCGCCACCGTCACCGAGGAAGCGACGCCCACCACCCAGGCTTCGCCGGCCCTGTTCGACCTGACGTCCTTGCAACGGGAGGCCAACGGCCGCTTCGGCTATTCGGCCAAGACCACGCTGGCCCTCGCCCAGAGCCTGTACGAGCGGCACAAGGCCCTGACCTATCCGCGGACCGATTCGCGGCACCTGCCGGAAGACTACGTGGCGGTGGTGAAGGACACCATGGGCATGCTGGCCGACAGCGGCATGAAGCACCTGGCGCCGTTCGCCAAGCAGGCGATCGACGGCAGCTACGTCAAGCCGATCAAGCGCATCTTCGACAACGCCAAGGTCAGCGACCACTTCGCCATCATCCCCACGCTGCAGGCGCCCAGCGGCCTGTCGGACGCCGAGCAGAAGCTCTATGACCTGGTGGTCAAGCGCTTCCTGTCGGTATTCTTCCCCAGCGCCGAATTCATGGTCACGACCCGGATCTCGCAGTCCGTCGGCCACAGCTTCCGCACCGTCGGCAAGGTGCTGGTCAAGCCGGGCTGGCTGGCGATCTGGGGCAAGGAAGTGGCCGAAGAAGGCGACGAGAACGACAAGACGCTGGTGGCCGTCAAGCCGGGCGAGATGGTGCGGGCCGAAGTGGTGGAGCCCAAGGGCCTGAAGACGCGCCCGCCCGCCCGCTATTCCGAAGCGACGCTGCTCGGCGCGATGGAAGGCGCCGGCAAGATGGTGGAAGACGACGAGCTGCGTGAAGCCATGCAGGAGAAGGGCCTGGGGACCCCAGCCACCCGCGCCGCCACCATCGAAGGCCTGATCAACGAGAAGTACATGTTCCGCGACGGCCGCGAGCTGATCCCGACGGCCAAGGCGTTCCAGCTGATGACACTGCTGCGGGGGCTGGGCATCGAGGAGCTGTCCAAGCCCGAGCTCACCGGCGAATGGGAGTTCAAGCTGGCGCAGATGGAGCACGGCAAGCTGTCGCGCGACTCGTTCATGCTCGAGATTGCCGAGATGACGAAACACATCGTCAAGAAGGCCAAGGAGTACGACCGCGACACGGTGCCGGGCGACTACGCCACGCTGTCGACGCCGTGCCCGAATTGCGGTGGCATCGTCAAGGAAAACTACCGCCGCTACACCTGCACCGGCAAGAGCGGCACGGGAGAGGACGCCTGCGGTTTCTCGTTCGGCAAGACGCCGGCCGGCCGCACCTTCGAGCCGGCCGAAGTCGAGGAATTCCTGCGCGAGAAGAAGATCGGCCCGCTGGAAGGCTTCCGCTCCAAGGCCGGCTGGCCCTTCACCGCCGAGATCGTGCTCAAGTTCAGCGAAGAGGACAAGAACTGGAAGCTGGAGTTCGACTTCGGCAACGAATCCGACCCGGCCGAGACCGGCGAGGTGATCGACTTCAGCGGCCAGGAATCGCTCGGCCCCTGTCCCAAGTGCGGCGCCCGCGTGTTCGAGTGGGGCAAGAACTACCTGTGCGAGAAGTCCGTGCCCACCGCGCAGCAGCTGACGCCGAGCTGCGACTTCAAAACCGGCCAGATCATCCTGCAGCAGCCGGTTGCGCGCGAGCAGATGCACAAGCTGCTGGCCACCGGCAAGACCGACCTGCTGGACAAGTTCGTCTCGATGCGCACGCGGCGGGCGTTCAAGGCCTTCCTGGCCTTCGACAAGGAAGCCGGCAAGGTGAACTTCGAGTTCGAGCCGCGCACCAGCAAGTTCCCGCCGCGCAAGACGGCCGGTGGCGCCGGCGCCAAGGAGCCGGCTGCCAGGTACACGGCCAAGGCCGCCAAGCCCGCAGCCAAGACCGCCGCGAAGAAAGCGCCGGCCAAGAAGGCGCCGGCCGCCAAGAAGGCCGCCGCTCCCAAGGCGCCGCGCAAAACCGGTGCGGGCCTCAAACCCAGCGCCGACCTGGCCGCGGTGATCGGCGCGGAACCGGTGGCCCGCACCGCGGTGATCAAGAAGCTGTGGGACTACATCAAGGCCAACGGCCTGCAGGACGCCACCAACAAGCGCGCCATCAATGCCGACGCCAAGCTGCTGCCGGTGTTCGGCAAGCCGCAGGTGACGATGTTCGAACTGGCCGGCATCGTCGGCAAGCACCTGAGCACACCATGAAAGACCTGACCTTCTACACCAACCCGATGTCGCGCGGCCGCATTGTCCGCTGGATGCTGGAGGAAGTGGGCGAGCCCTACGACACCGTCCTGCTCGACTTCGCCAGCACGATGAAGGATGCCAGTTACCTGGCGATCAATCCGATGGGCAAGGTGCCGGTGATCCGCCATGGCGACACGGTTGTCAGCGAAGCGGCTGCCATCTGCGCCTACCTGGCCGACGCCTTCCGGAAGACGAAACTCGCGCCGCCCACGGACGATCGCGGCGCGTACTACCGCTGGCTGTTCTTTGCCGCCGGCCCATTGGAGGCGGCGGTGACGGCCAAGGCGCTGGGCCTGCTGGCGCCCCCGGAAAAGCGCGCGATGGCGGGCTACGGCACGTTCGAAACGACGATGGACACGCTGGAAGCCGCCGTGGCCGGCCGCGAATACGTCGCCGCCGATCACTTCACCGCGGCGGACGTCTATGTCGGCTCGCAGATCGGCTGGGGCCTGATGTTCGGCACCATCGACAAGCGACCCGCTTTCACCGCGTATGTCGAGCGGCTGCGCTCCCGCCCGGCGGCGCTACGCGCCAACGCGCTGGACGCCGCTGCGATGCCGAAGAAGCACTGAGGCCGCCAGGCTCAACCGGTCACCCCGGTCCTTGCCGGCTGATGCGTGATGCGCCACCATCACGCATCAAAGGCTTTCCCATGCGAACAACCCTCGACATCGCCGACGACGTCCTGTCCGCAGCCAAGGAGCTCGCGCGGCGGGCGAAGAAGCCGCTCGGCCAGACCATCAGTGAGCTGGCGAGGCGGGCGTTTGCACAGCCCTCCGAGCGGTTAGCCAGGTACGGGATTCTCCCGCTACCCCCGCGGCAGCCACAGGCAGGCCGGCTCGCCCCAATGCGCTCCCACCAGACCGCCCAGCGCCGCGCCGGCGGCCTGCGGACCACGCATGGCGCCCGGCAACCCGAACAGGGTCCACGCCTCGAGCCGGGCAACAGTCGCGAGTTTCGGGCTGCTCGCCACCAGATCCGCCGCGGTCAGCGTCGGCACGATTCCGCCGGCGGCGCCCGTGGCGGCGGTCATGGTGATCGTCCCGCCCAGCGAGACCACCAGGATTGACGGCAGGTTCAAGCTGCCGCCGCCCGCTGCGCCAGGAACCAGTCCA
>JBBRSZ010000012.1:0-105396 GCA_038244915.1 Burkholderiales bacterium
ACCTGAAGGACGTCCTGGAGCGGCTGCCCACGCAACCGGCCAGTCGCGTCGACGAGCTGCTGCCGCACCGCTGGCAGGCCTCGCTCTCGACTACCTGAAACCCGCCGCCGTCGTCAAGACGGGATTACCGCGCGCTTACCGATCAACAGCAACGTGATGAGTTGTATGGCTTCTCTGGGATCACGACAGGCAGCGGGACCGGATTGCGGGTTGGTGGGGGCTTGGGCATTGGCTACGAAGGGAAGCACGCCAATGGCACGCTGGTTCCAGAAGTGGACCAAGTTGCCGGGAACGCGGCATCCGACAGTCTGGGCTTTGCAGCCGTACCGCACGGTGAGACGTGGATGCTTGCGGCCGGCCCGTCGGGAAAAGTTAGCGATGCGGGTAATGGCTTCGGACCCCCGAGCTTGCCGAGAGCGGCGTCCAAAACGCCGATGGGTCAGCTGCTAAGCGAAGTGGACGCCACTACTGGCAATACTGATCTCAATGGATTGGCGGTGAAGAACTACAACAACGCCAAGATGCTCTACGAGTTCTCGACCAAGATGCGGACGGGGGGTGACACGGTGTTTGCCGGCACATACCGCGACATGGCCGATAACTACATGGCCGCGGGCGACTATGCCAGGCGTAGCGCCAGCGCGTACACGACATACACCACGCCCATGTGGAGTGGGCTTCCCCCAGTTCTCCGGACACATTCAATGACATGATGTGTTCAGGAGAGAGCGATGACGAAGACGAGAAGGAGCTTCACGGACGAATTCAAACGTGAAGCGGTGAAGCTGGTCAAGCAACCAGGGGCCAAGGTCACCCACATTGCCCGGGACCTTGGGATTGAACAAAGCGTTCTAAGGCGCTGGGTGGACCAGGAACGTGGTGGTGTCCTGGACATGCGACCCAGCCGGCCCATTCGCAGTGAGGCGGCCGGTGAGGTCGAGCGGCTGCAGCGTGAATTGCGCCGCGTCACGACGGAGCGCGACATCCTAAAAAAAGCGCTCGGCTACTTTGCCAAGGACCCGCAGTGAAGTACGCCTTCATTGCCAGGCATCGTAGCGTCTGGCCCACCCGCACCATGTGCCGGGTGATGGCGGTCTCCCCGAGCGGCTTTTACGAATGGCTTGGCCGTGCACCCAGCCAGCGCAGCCAAGATGATTCGCGCCTCACCCGACTGATTCGGGAGAGCTTCGAGCTGAGCGACCGCACCTATGGCAGCCCGCGCGTGTGGCACGACATGCGTGCGCTCGGCGAGGCGTGCGGCAAGAACCGCGTCAGCCGGCTGATGCAGCTGGCCAAGCTGCAGGCCAGACGCAAGCGCCGCAGGCTACCTAGCGACACCGCCAGCCGGCCGGAGAACCACATCGCACCGAATCACCTGCAGCGGGACTTCCAAGCCGACGCCCCGAACCAGAAATGGGTAGCCGACTTCACCTACATCTGGACGGCCGAAGGATGGCTATATGCGGCAGCCGTGATGGACTTGTACTCGCGGCGCATCGTGGGCTGGTCCATGAGCGAGACCATGCAGGCCAAGATGGTCAGCGACGCATTGCTGATGGCGTTGTGGCGACGGGGCAAACCCAGCTCGCTGATGCACCACTCGGACCAAGGCAGCCAGGGCGTATTCAACCGGTCGTCGCAACACCTAAATCATGGAGGTGTTTATGGGACGACCCGCGGGGTGGATGCTGAAGTTGACGGGGCGAGGCGCGATGCGCTCACCCGGTGCTCCTTCGCTACGGCGAGAGGTTGAGCGGCAGTTCTGGAAGCAGATTGCCACCGGAATCACGAGTGAGAAGGCGGCCGAAGCCGTTGGCGTGTCGGCGCCGGTGGGCATGCGCTGGTTCCGTCATCGTGGTGGCATGCCATTGTTTATGTCGAAGCCTGTGTCTGCGAGGTACCTGTCGTTCGCGGAGCGAGAAGAGATTGCCCTTATGCGGGTCCAAGACGTCGGGATCCGGGAGATAGCTCGCCGTTTGGGGAGGAGCCCATCAACCGTCTCTCGAGAGCTGACCCGCAACGCTGCGACTCGCGGCGGCAAGCTCGAGTATCGGGCGTCGGTGGCGCAGTGGAAGTCCGAGTTGGTGGCCAGAAGGCCCAAGCAGGCCAAACTGGTGATGAACCCCCTTCTGCGCCAATATGTCCAAGATCGCCTGGAGGGCAAGATTCACGATGCTCAAGGGCGCGAGGTCGACGGACCTCGGCAAGCTGCGTTCATCGGCCGCAACAAGCCTCATCGTGGTGACCGCAAATGGGTCAACGGCTGGTCGCCGGAGCAGATTGCCAACCGTCTGCAGGTCGACTTCCCGGATGATCAGTCCATGCGCATCTCCCACGAAGCCATCTATCAGGCCCTCTACATTCAGGGTCGTGGTGCTCTCAAGCGCGAGCTGGTGCACTGCCTGCGGACCGGGCGGGCGTTGCGCGTACCTCGAGGCAGGGCACAGGCCAAGGCATGGGCACACGTCAGCGAGGATGTGATGATCTCCAGTCGCCCCGCAGAGGCGGAAGATCGCGCCGTTCCCGGACATTGGGAGGGTGATCTGATCATTGGCTTAAATCGCTCCGCCATCGGCACGCTGGTCGAGCGATCAAGCCGGTTCACAATGCTAGTGCACCTCCCTCGCGAGAACGGCTATGGACTGATTCCCCGAACGAAGAATGGCCCCGCGCTTGGAGGCTATGGGGCCGTGAGCATGGCCAATGCGCTCAAAAAGACCGTAACAACCCTACCGGCCCATCTGAAGCAATCGTTGACTTGGGACCGAGGCAAGGAGCTGTCTGACCATGCCCGGTTCACGATTGAGTCCGGAGTGAAAGTCTTCTTCGCCGACCCTCGCAGCCCATGGCAGCGCGGCACAAACGAAAACACGAATGGACTTTTACGGCAATACTTCCCCAAGGGTACCGACCTGTCCCGATGGAGCGCCCAGGAGATCCACGCCGTCGCCAATGCGTTGAACACCAGGCCCCGAAAAACACTCGGCTGGATGACACCAGCCGAAGCCTTAAATGAATATCTAAAATCCAGTCAACAACCCAGTGTTGCGACGACCGGTTGAATACGCCCAGTACACCAGCGATGACTTCCAGCAGTTGCTCAAGGCCCAGGGCATCACCTGCAGCATGAGTCGGCGCGGTGAATGCTGGGACAACGCAGCGATGGAAAGCTTCTTCTCATCGTTGAAGACGGAACGATTGAGCCGCAAGGTCTACCGCACCCGGGAAGATGCGCGGGCCGACGTGTTCGACTACATCGAGAGGTTCTATAACCCCTTGAGAAAACACTCGAAGCTAAACTTCCTCAGCCCGATGCAGTTTGAAAGCCTAAAGGGCTAACCCGAGTGTCCGGAGAACTGGGGGAAGCCCATTTGGATGCAGGGCAGTTCATTCACGGCCTTGACGCCGAGCATGGCGTCGGACTTGCACGGCATGAGCTATGTGCTGAATGGGGTGATGCAGCAGGTAGTGCCGCGTCGCCAGTAAGTTACAAAACAGATGGACAGGATGCGAGATGGTCAAACAAGCCAGACGGACACTGCTGCTGTTTGCGGCACTGGCCGGGTTGCCATTGGCAGGGGGATGTGAAATGAGAGTTGCGGGTGAAACAGCGCACGAGTACTTCGGGCCAACACCGGAGGCGGAGTTGGCCCGCGCGGCCGCTGAAGGCAAAGTCGCCGATGTGAAGCGCTTGGTGAAAGCTGGCGCCAAAGTCAACGCCACAGGCAGGGAGAGCATGACCCCGTTGGTGTGGGCCATCACGGCTCGCAATCCGCAGGGCATGCGGGCCTTGCTCGAGCTGGGTGCGAACCCCAATCAACCAGTTGGTCCGGAGAAGGAGTTCCATCCTGTCTGGCTAACCGCGGGACAAGAGCAGCCTGATCAGTTGGCCGTGCTCCTGGAGTTCAAGGGAGATCCTAACGCACCTCACAAGGGCGCCGATTACGCGCCACTAATGCGGGCGAAGACGAAGCTCGCAAATGTCAGGCTGCTTGTGCAGGCCGGGGCCGATATCAATGTGGCGAATTCTTTGGGGGCTGCAATGGTTCAGAGCGCGGCCAACCTTGCTCAGTACGACATCGTGATGTACGCCCTCCAGCACGGATACAAGCGCAATCTGCCGCTGCTGGCCTGGGAACTCAACGACCGTCGTCCGGATGGACGCGCCCCTTTGCCGCCTGAATTGGAGCCCAAGAGATTGCAGGTGCTCGAGATGCTGCGCCAGATGGGCGTGACGCCGCCTCCTGGAAAAGCCCCAGCACTGCAGCCGAACTGATGCCTTTGGCAATGCAGATGTCCACCGCCTCCAGCGTCTGCGCCAGGTTGCGCGGGCCGCCGGGGACGCCGGCCAGACGGGCGCCGTAGAGCGCCTGCAGCGCGGTCCGTTCGCCCGGCGTGCACAGGTGCACATGCCAGCGCGGCATGCGGGCCACGGCGTCGTCGGACATGCCGCGCGCGATGTCGTCGTGTCGCTGGGCGACGAACCGCAGCAGCGAGACCTCCCATGCAGGATTGAACTGCTGCACGATCTTGCGCGACATCCAGGTGGCGAACGACTCGTTCAGCCAGAGGTCGTTCCACCACACCATGGTCACCAGGTCGCCGAACCACTGGTGGGCCATTTCGTGCGCGTCTTCGCGCTCCGGCGGCGACAGCAGCAAGCCGGAGCGGTAGGTGATGAGGCCGGGATTTTCCATGGCGCCGAAGGCCACGGTGATCGGGATCACCATGCTGTCGAGCTTGGGGTAGGGATAGGCGCGGCCGAAGTACGTCTCCAGCAGGGACAGCAGCCGCGGCGTCGCGGCGCGGGCGTAGCGGGTTTCAGCGGCCTGGCCCTTGGGCACGATTTAGCGAAGCGGGGTCTGGTTGATGCCGGCAGTGCCGCCGTCGACCACGTCGAACGGCCCGACGCCCAGCGCGACCAGATAAGTGGGCAAGGGCGCCGTGGTCGCGAAGCGCACCCGCTTCATGCCGCTCGAGACCTGGCCGCCGTACTCGATCGCCAGCCGGGCCCGTCCCGCAGGCACCACCTGCGGCAGCCGCACGCCGATGAAATCTCCGCCCGCCGCCACCGTGCTCGCGGCCAGCAGCTTGCCGTCCACCAGCAGCGTCGCCCGCCTGATCTCCAGCTGCCGGCCGTTCATCCAGAAGAAGTCGAGCGGGCGTTGCAGGTCGAGGTCGATCTCGACCTCGACCTTGCCGTCGAACCCGGTGGCGTCCGGCAGCACGGTGAGGTCGAGCTTGTAGGCCAGCGGCCGGACGACGTCGCCCAGTTTCATGGCCGGCGGTCGCGGATCGGTGGCGGTCTGGCCCGTCGTTGCGACCAGCAGGCAGGCCGTCAGCAGGATGGCGTGGAGGGACTTCGTGAACCGCATGCGCTCAGGCGGGCTTGTGCGCGGTCACCAGGAAGCCCTGCACCGGTTCCATGTTTTCGTAGCGAAGCTGCATCGGTTCCAGCGTCACCTCGTCGAAGCCCGCCGCCCGGCACAGCGCCTCCACCTGGCTGGCCTTGTGCGCATAGCGCTGGCTCGATCGCAGCACCAGGTCGGCTTCGTCCTCGGTCGCTGTCTCGCAGGAGAAGATGAAATGCCCGCCGCCGCGCAACACCCGGTAGGCATCGGGGATCGCGGCCGTGAGGTCGCCGACATAGATGAACACGTCGAGCGCGGCGATCACGTCATAGAGCGATGCCGGCGTTTCCTGCAGCGCGTCGAGCAGGTCGACGTTGTGGAAACGGTCGTAGACGCCGTGGCGCGCAGCCTGCTCGATCATGCCGCTCGACAGTTCAACGCCGATCATCCCGCCGTCGATCCGGCCGAGGCTGGCGCCGAGCAGGCCGGTGCCGCAGCCCAGGTCCAGCACATTGAGCTTGTTGTCGGGGTAGAGCGCCTTGATCCTGTCGGCGACTTCGCGCGGCAGCTTGTACTTCAATCCGGCGACCACGCGCTGGTCGTACAGGTCGGCCATGCCGTCGTACAGCTGGCGCACCATGGAAACCGGCTGGCGCGCCGGCGTGCGGCCCTGCGCCAGCGCGTTCCAATAGAGGTACTCCTCGTTCGCCGGGTCCAGCGCCAGCAGTGCTGCGGTGTCGGCAACGGCGCGGGCTGTCTCTCCCATGGCCAGCAGGGCCCGGGTGCGGCCCAGCAGGGACTCGGCATCCCCGGGTGCGACCCCGAGGATCGCGTCATAGAGGGCGACGGCCTTGCCGGGCTCGCCGATGTGCCGCAGGTCCTCGGCCAGCAGCCGCCGGATCTTCAGGTTGGTGGGCGCCATTGCCTCGGCGCGCAGCAGCCAGGGGATTGCCAGGTCCCAGCGCTGGGCCCGGTGCGCGACATCGATGACCCGGCCGACCACGTCGGGGCTGTCGCCGTCCAGCTTCATGGCCTGTTGCGCCTGCTCGATCGCCTCGTCGAACCGGTTCTGGCGCGCCAGCAGCAAGGCCAGCTCGGTGACCGCGACCGGCCACTCCGGCGTCAGCTGCACGGCGCGCCGCACCGCATCCTCGGCCCGTTGGGGATTGCCGACCGCATCGGCCAGCCGCATCCCGATCAGGTAGACGCGGGGATCGAACTGCGCCGACTTCGCAACTGCGATCAGCCGCTCGGAGGCCTCGGACAGCTTGCCAGTGTCGATGAGGTGCTGCACGGTCTGCAGCCGCTTGGCGATGGGATCGGCCGGAAGGAAGGAGGTTGTCATGAGTCGGTACTACTGCTGGGCGTAAACCCGTCATTATCGGCGACAGCCATGGGCAGACCATGATCGGTGGCACAATCCAGCCCTGCAACATTCGGCCCTTCCAGCCACAGTCGCATCCGCCAACCGGTCCAGCCGTGTCGCGGAAGGTTTCTCGAACCAGCCAAAGTCTCCCGCAGGGAGGCGGAAAGTTCAGCGCAATGAGCGAGCCCAGCTCCGTCTACACGGCCTATCAAGGCAATTCCTATCTCTTCGGCGGCAATGCGCCCTATGTCGAAGAGATGTACGAAAACTACCTCGCCAACCCCGGCAGCGTGCCCGACACCTGGCGCGACTATTTCGACGCCCTGCAGCACGTCCCCGCCACGGACGGCAGCAACGCCAAGGACGTCCCGCACCTGCCGGTCATCAACGCGTTCGCCGAGCGCGCAAAGCAGGGCGGCACCAAGGTTGTCGTGGCCAGCGGCGCCGATTCCGAACTGGGCCGCAAACGTACGGCCGTCCAGCAGCTGATCGCCGCCTACCGCAACGTCGGCGCGCGCTGGGCCGACCTCGACCCGCTCAAGCGGACCGAGCGCGAGAAGATTCCCGAGCTCGACCCGGCGTTCTACGGCTTCACCGACGCCGACCAGGAAACGGTGTTCAACACCAGCAACACCTTCTTCGGCAAGGAGTCGATGACGCTGCGCGAGCTGATCAACGCGCTGCGGGAAACCTACTGCGGCACCATTGGCGCCGAGTACATGTACATCAGCGACCAGTTCAAGAAGCGCTGGTGGCAGCAAAAGCTCGAAAGCATCCGCAGCAAGCCGAATTTCTCCGCCGAGCGCAAGAAGCACATCCTGGACCGCGTGACCGCGGCCGAAGGGCTGGAGCGTTTCCTGCACACCAAGTACGTCGGCCAGAAGCGTTTTTCGCTGGAAGGCGGCGAGAGCTTCATCGCCTCGATGGACGAACTGATCCAGGAAGCGGGCGTCAAGGGCGTGCAGGAAATCGTGATCGGCATGGCGCACCGCGGCCGCCTCAACGTGCTGGTCAATTCGCTGGGCAAGATGCCGGCCGACCTGTTCGCCGAGTTCGACCACACGGCCAAGGAAGACCTGCCGTCCGGCGACGTCAAGTACCACCAGGGCTTCAGCTCCGACGTCACCACCCGCGGCGGCCCGGTCCACCTGAGCCTGGCCTTCAATCCCTCGCACCTGGAGATCGTGAATCCGGTGGTGGAAGGCTCGGTGCGCGCCCGGATGGACCGCCGCGCCGATCCGCAGGGCAAGCAGGTGCTGCCGGTGCTGGTGCACGGCGACGCGGCCTTCGCAGGGCAGGGCGTGGTGATGGAAACGCTGGCGCTGGCCGAAACCCGCGGCTACTTCACCGGCGGCACGGTGCACATCGTCATCAACAACCAGATCGGCTTCACCACCAGCGACCCGCGTGACAGCCGCTCGACGCTGTACTGCACCGACGTGGTCAAGATGATCGAGGCGCCGGTGCTGCACGTGAACGGCGACGACCCGGAAGCAGTGGTGCTGGCCACCCAGATGGTGCTCGATTACCGGATGGAGTTCGGCAAGGACGTGGTGCTGGACATCGTCTGCTTCCGCAAGCTGGGCCACAACGAGCAGGACACGCCGTCGCTGACCCAGCCGCTGATGTACAAGAAGATCGCCGCTCACCCCGGCACGCGCAGGCTGTATGCCGACAAGCTGTCGGCGCAGGGCCTGGGCGAGACGATCGGCGACGACATGGTCAAGGCCTACCGCGCCGCCATGGACGCCGGCAAGCACACCACCGACCCGGTCCTGACCAACTTCAAGAGCAAGTACGCGGTCGACTGGAGCCCGTTCCTGGGCCGCAAGTGGACCGACGCCGGCGACACGGCCATCCCGATGGCCGAATGGAAGCGGCTGGCCGAGAAGATCACCACCGTGCCGGCCAACTTCACGCCGCATCCGCTGGTCAAGAAGGTGCTGGACGACCGCGCCGCCATGGGCCGTGGGGAGTCGAACGTCGATTGGGGCATGGGCGAGCACATGGCGTTCGCCTCGCTGGTGGCCAGCGGCTACCCGGTGCGGCTGTCGGGCGAGGACGTCGGCCGCGGCACCTTCACCCATCGCCATTCCGTGCTGCACGACCAGAACCGCGAGCGTTGGGACGTGGGCACCTACGTGCCGCTGCAGAACGTCGCCGAGAACCAGGCGCCGTACGTGGTGATCGACTCGATCCTGTCCGAAGAGGCGGTGCTCGGCTTCGAGTACGGTTACGCGTCCAATGACCCCAACACGCTGGTGATCTGGGAGGCGCAGTTCGGCGACTTCGTCAACGGCGCCCAGGTGCTGATCGACCAGTTCATCGCCTCGGGCGAGGTGAAGTGGGGCCGCGTCAACGGCATCACCCTGATGCTGCCGCATGGCTACGAAGGCCAGGGGCCAGAGCACAGCTCGGCGCGGCTGGAACGCTTCATGCAGCTGTCGGCCGACCTGAACATGCAGGTGGTGCAGCCGACCACGGCCAGCCAGATCTTCCACCTGCTGCGCCGCCAGATGGTCCGCCAGTTGCGCAAGCCGCTGGTGATCATGACGCCCAAGTCGCTGCTGCGCAACAAGGATGCGACCTCGCCGCTGTCCGAGTTCACCAAGGGCAGCTTCCAGACCGTGATTGCCGAGAACAAGGACCTCAAGGGTGACAAGGTCAAGCGCGTGATCGTCTGCTCCGGCAAGGTCTATTACGACCTGGCCAAGAAGCGCGAGGAAAAGAGCACGGACGATGTCGCCATCCTGCGCGTCGAGCAGCTCTATCCGTTCCCGCACAAGGTGTTCGCGGCGGAACTGCGCAAGTACCCCAACGCCACCGAGATCGTGTGGTGCCAGGACGAGCCGCAGAACCAGGGTGCCTGGTTCTTCGTGCAGCACTACATCCACGAGAACATGCTGGAAGGCCAGAAGCTGGGCTACTCCGGCCGCGCCGCCTCGGCCTCGCCGGCGGTGGGCTATTCGCACCTGCACCAGGAGCAGCAGAAGGCGCTGGTCGACGGCGCCTACGGCAAGCTCAAGGGCTTCGTCCTGACGAAGTAACCAACAAGAATCCTGAAAGAAATTGACATGGCTATCGTTGAAGTCAAAGTCCCGCAGCTGTCCGAATCGGTTGCCGAGGCAACCCTGCTGCAGTGGAAGAAAAAGCCCGGCGACACGATTGCGATCGACGAGATCCTGATCGAGATCGAAACCGACAAGGTGGTGCTGGAAGTGCCGGCGCCGGCGGCCGGCGTACTGGCCGAGATCGTGCAGGTGGATGGCGCCACCGTCGCGGCGGAGCAGGTGATCGCCAGGATCGACACCGAAGGCAAAGGCGCAGTCGCCGCCGCCCCGGTCGCGGCGCCCGCCGCGGCTGCAGCGCCGGCGGCAGCCGCCGTGGCGACCAGCGGCTCCAAGGCCGGCATCGCGATGCCGGCCGCCGCCAAGCTGATGGCCGACAACCAGCTGCCAGCCGGCTCCGTGGCGGGCACGGGCAAGGATGGCCGGGTCACCAAGGGCGACGTCCTTGGCGCGGTGGCCGGTGGCGGCGCCAAGCCTTCCGTTGCGCCGGTCGCGGCCCCCGCCGCGGCGCCACGCGCTGCACTGCAGGCCGTCAGCGCCCCGGTCGGCGCACCCAACCTGGGTGAGCGTCCGGAACAGCGCGTTCCCATGAGCCGGCTGCGTGCTCGCGTGGCCGAGCGCCTGCTGCAATCGCAACAGAGCAACGCCATCCTGACCACCTTCAACGAGGTGAACATGGCGCCGGTGATGGAGATGCGCAAGCGCTTCCAGGAGAAGTTCGAGAAGGAGCACGGCGTCAAGATCGGCTTCATGAGCTTTTTCGTGAAGGCCGCCGTCCACGCGCTCAAGAAATACCCGGTGATCAATGCCTCGGTCGACGGCAACGACATCGTTTACCACGGCTACTTCGACATCGGGATCGCCGTCGGCTCGCCGCGCGGCCTGGTGGTGCCGATCCTGCGCAACGCCGACCAGATGAGCTTTGCCGACATCGAAAAGAAGATCGCCGATTACGGCGCCAAGGCGCGCGACGGCAAGTTGGGCATCGAGGAGATGACCGGCGGCACCTTCTCGATTTCCAACGGCGGCGTGTTCGGCTCGATGCTGTCCACCCCCATCATCAACCCGCCGCAGTCGGCCATCCTGGGCGTGCACGCCACCAAGGACCGCGCAGTGGTGGAAAACGGGCAGATCGTCATCCGGCCGATGAACTACCTGGCCCTGAGCTACGACCACCGCATCATCGACGGCCGCGAAGCTGTCCTCGGTCTGGTGGCGATGAAGGAAGCGCTGGAAGACCCGGCCCGCCTTCTCTTCGATATTTAACCAATTACAAGGACGAGGCCTCGCAAGAGGCCTCGCTATCGTCCGTGAGCAAGCAATTTGACGTCGTCGTCATCGGCGCCGGCCCTGGCGGCTACATCGCCGCCATCCGCGCGGCCCAGCTGGGTTTCAGCGTCGCCTGCATCGACGAATGGAAGAACAGCAAGGGCGGCCCGGCACCTGGCGGCACCTGCACCAATGTCGGCTGCATTCCCTCCAAGGCGCTGCTGCAGTCATCGGAGAACTTCGACCAGGCCGGCCACCACTTCGCCGACCACGGCATCAACATCAAGGGGCTCGAGATCGACGTGGCCAGGATGCTGGCGCGCAAGGACCAGGTCGTCAAGCAGAACAACGACGGCATCCTGTTCCTGTTCAAGAAGAACAAGGTGACGTTCTTCCACGGCCGCGGGGCGTTCGCCGCCCGGGCCGATGCCGGCTACGAGATCCAGGTCTCGGGCGCGGCGCAGGAATCGATCACCGGCAAGCACGTGATCGTCGCCACCGGCTCCAACGCCCGGGCTCTGCCGGGGGTGCCGTTCGACGAGGAGAACATCCTGTCCAACGATGGCGCGCTGCGCATCGAGGGTGTGCCGAAGAAGCTGGGCCTGATCGGCTCCGGCGTCATCGGCCTGGAGATGGGCTCGGTCTGGCGCCGGCTCGGCGCCGAGGTGACGGTGCTGGAAGCGCTGCCCACCTTCCTGGGCGCGGTCGACGAGCAGATCGCCAAGGAGGCGCACAAGGCATTCATCAAGCAGGGCCTGAAGATCGAGCTGGGCGTCAAGGTCGGCGAGATCAAGAGCGGCAAGAAGGGCGTTTCCGTTGCCTGGACCAACGCCAAGGGCGAGGCCCAGACGCTGGAGGTGGACAAGCTGATCGTCTCGATCGGCCGCGTGCCCAACACCATCGGCCTGAACCCGGATGCAGTGGGCCTGAAGCTCGACGAGCGCGGCGCGATCCTGGTCGACGACCAGTGCAAGACCAACCTGCCCAATGTCTGGGCGGTGGGCGACGTGGTGCGCGGCCCGATGCTGGCCCACAAGGCGGAAGAAGAGGGCGTCGCGGTGGCCGAGCGCATTGCCGGCCAGCACGGCCACGTCAACTTCAACACCGTCCCCTGGGTGATCTACACCAGCCCGGAAATCGCGTGGGTCGGCCAGACCGAGCAGCAGCTCAAGGCCGCCGGCGTGAAGTACAAGGCCGGCACCTTCCCGTTCATGGCCAATGGGCGGGCGCGGGCATTGGGCGACACCACCGGCATGGTCAAGTTCCTGGCCGACGCCGCCACCGACGAGATCCTGGGCGTCCACATCGTTGGCCCGATGGCCAGCGAGCTGATCTCCGAGGCCGTGGTGGCGATGGAGTTCCGGGCTTCGGCCGAGGACATCGCCCGCATCTGCCACGCGCACCCGTCGCTGTCCGAGGCGACCAAGGAAGCGGCGCTAGCCGTCGACAAGCGCACGCTGAATTTCTAACGTGACGACATCGGTTCGCGAGGTCTACGAAGCGGAGCTCGTGGCCCGCGGTTACCAGGGCGATCCGGCGCAACTGCGCGCGGTGGCAGCGCTGGACCGCTGCGCGAGCGAATGGGCGGCCTTCAAGGAGCAGCGCTCCAACGCCTTCAAGAAGCTGATCAACCGGCCGGTGATCCCGCGCGGGGTCTACATGTACGGCGGCGTGGGACGCGGCAAGAGCTTCCTGATGGATTGCTTTTACACGGCCGTGCCGCTGGTGCGCAAGACCCGGCTGCACTTCCATGAGTTCATGCGCGAAGTGCATCGCGAGCTGGCGGACCTGCAGGGCACCGTCAACCCGCTGGACGAACTGGGCGAGCGCATGGCCAGGCGTTACCGACTGATCTGCTTCGATGAATTCCATGTCGCCGACATCACCGACGCGATGATCCTGCACCGGCTGCTGGCGGCGCTGTTCGATAACGGCGTCGGCTTTGTGACGACCTCCAACTTCAAGCCCGACGACCTGTATCCGAACGGGCTGCACCGCGACCGCGTGCTGCCGGCGATCGCCCTCCTCAACGACAAGCTCGAGGTGGTCAACGTCGACAACGGCACTGATTACCGCGGCTTGGCCATGGAGCACGTCAAGCTCTATCACACGCCGCTGGGTGCTCAGGCCGACGCCGAGATGGACGAGGCCTTCACCCGCCTTGCGGAAACCCACGACGAAGACCCGGTGCTGCACATCGAGGCGCGCGAGATCCGGGCCCGGCGCAGGGCCGGCGGCGCGGTCTGGTTCGACTTCCGCACGCTGTGCGGCGGGCCGCGCTCGCAGAACGACTACCTGGAAATCGCGACCCAGTTCCACACCCTGCTGCTGAGCGACGTGCCGCACATGCCGGTGCGGATGGCGTCAGAGGCGCGCCGCTTCACATGGCTGGTCGACGTGCTGTACGACCGCCGCGTCAAGCTGATCATGTCGGCTGCGGTCCCGCCCGAGGCGTTGTACACGGACGGGCCGCTGGCCCACGAATTTCCGCGTACCGTCTCGCGGCTGGCCGAAATGCAGTCGGCCGCCTTCCTTGCGCTGGAGCACCGGACGGTCGACACTCGCCTGACATGAAATCGCTTTTGCTCCGCCTGGCCTTGCTGGCCGCCGTGCTGCCGGCTTGGGCCCAGACTGACTCCCAGGTGGAGGCCGACCGCGTCCGCATCGCGGCGCAGCGCAAGCAGGTCGATACCGCCTTCGCCGCGCAGGAAGTCGCCTGCTACAGGAAATTCGCTGTCAACGACTGTCTGAAAGCGGCCCGCGCCCAGCGCCGCGAGCAGCTTGCGGACCTGCGACGCCAGGAGCTGAGCCTGAACGAGGCGCAGCGCAAGGGCCGCTCGGCCGAACGGCTGCGCAGCATCGAGGAGCGCAACTTGGCCCAGAAACAGGAAGACGGCGCGGCCCAGCGGGCCGAGTCGGTGAAGCGGCAACAGGACAAGAAGGACGAGCTAGCCAAACGCGCCGCCGATCGGGCCCAGAGCCAGGCGTCTGCGCCGGCGCGGGCGGCACGGGCCACCAATGATTCCGGCGATGACCAGGCATCGACGCGCACGGCCAGGGAGCAACGCAGCCACAACGCTGCCGACGCACTGCGCCGCTCGCAGGAGCGGCAGCAGGAGGCGCAGGAGCGGCGCGAGCGGGTTGCCAGGCGGCAGGCCGAAGCGGCGAAGTCCAGCGTCAAGCCGCTGCCGCCTCCCCCCTGAGGCAGCTGGCGCCGGCTAGCTGTCCAGCGGCTCGAACTTGACGATCACCAGCGACAGGTTGTCGCCGCCGCCCCGGGCCCGGGTGCGGGCCTTTTCGATCAGGAACTCCGTGGCCTCACGCGGCGACAGTGAGGACAGCACCGAACCCAGCTCGTTCGGGCTGAAATAGTGCCAGACCCCGTCGCTGCAGGCCAACAGCACGTCGCCCGGACGCAGCTGCGCAATGAAGTGGACGTCGGCCGGCGGGTCGTCGTCAGAGCCAAGGCAGCCCATCAGGATGTTGGACTGCGGGTGGACGTTGGCCTCTTCCTCGGTGATTTCGCCTTTTTCCACCAGCGTCTGCACGTAGGAATGGTCCATCGTCCGCTTCACCAGCTTGCCCGCGTGGAAATGGTAAATCCGTGAATCGCCGGCATGCACCCAGTGGCAGTCGCCGGCCGGGTTGATCAGGAAGGCGGCCAGCGTGCTGTGCGGCTCCTGCTCGGAGGAGATGGCCGTCAGCTTGATGACGATGTGCGCCTCCTGCACCATCTGGCGCAGCAGGGAAGGCGCATCGTCGCGCTCGGGAGCATAACGTTCGAACAGCTGCTTGGCCGTCATCATCACCTGGTCGGAGGCCTTGCGGCCGCCGCTGCGCCCGCCCATGCCGTCGGCGACGATGCCCAGCACGCAGCCGGGCACGCGGGGATGGCTGACCAGCGCGATCTGGTCCTGCTGGTATTCGCGGTCACCCTTGTGGATGCCGGTGGACGCGGTGAGTCGGTAACCTTTGGACATTGTGCTGAACGGATCTTTCGTTGCCGGTTGGGCGATGGCTGCGCTCGATTAACGCCCTTGAAAGACGTATTATCGAACGAACCGGGCCATGCGCCTTCGCCGTCAATTCCTTGGACTCCAATCTCCACTCCCCCGGGCGACGGCTGATCGAGTTGCGCATGGAACACGCCGACCTCGACGCGATGATCGACCGCACGGCCGAACAAAGCCCGGTCGACGAACTGATGATGCGGCGGCTCAAGAAGCGCCGGCTGGCGCTGCGCGACCAGATCTCCCGGCTCGAACTCGCCCTTGACCCCAAAGAACCTGCGTGAGCCTTGCCCTTGAGTCTTGAGCCAGCGGTCCGGGAAGCGTTCGCGCCCCACGGCGTGCTGTCGCGTGCCGCCGACGAATTTCTGCCGCGTCAGGGCCAGACCGAGATGGCGCTGGCCGTGGCCCGCACCATCGAGCACGGCGGAGCCCTGGTGGTGGAAGCGGGGACCGGTGTCGGCAAGACCTTTTCGTACCTGGTGCCCGCGCTGCTGAGTGGCGAGCGGGTGCTGCTGTCGACGGCGACCAAGACATTGCAGGACCAGTTGTTCGGCCGCGACCTGCCGCGGCTGGTGCAGGCGCTGGGGCTGCCGGTGCGCACCGCCCTGCTCAAGGGCCGGGCCAGCTACCTGTGCCTGCACCGCATGGAGCTGGCCCGTACCGAGGGGTCACTGCCGGATCGCACCTCGCTGCGTTCGCTGGCCAAGATCGAGGAATGGGCGGTCGTCACCCGCACCGGCGACCTGGCCGAGCTTCCGGGCCTGGACGAGCGGTCACCGCTGATCCCGCTGGTCACCTCCACGCGGGACAACTGCCTGGGCTCGCAGTGCCCCAAGTTCCATGCCTGTCACGTCAACCGGGCCCGGCGCGAAGCGTTGGCCGCCGACGTGGTCGTGATCAATCACCACCTGTTTTTCGCCGACCTGGCGGTGCGCGAGTCGGGGATGGCGGAACTGCTGCCGACGGTGCGGGTGGCGATCTTCGACGAGGCGCACCAGCTCAATGAAACCGGGGTGCAGTTCCTGGGCAACCAGATCACCACCGGCCAGCTGCTGGACTTCGGCCGCGACGTGCTGGCCGCCGGCCTGCAGTTCGCGCGCGGCCTGGCCGACTGGTCCGGCGTGGCCGCGGCGCTGGAGCGCGCGGCCCGCGACCTGCGGCTGGTGGTCGGCCGGACCGCGCCTGGCGCCAAGCTGCGCTGGACCGGGGAGGCGCCCGAGCAGCTGCCGGCCCAGCCCTGGCTGGAGGCGCTGGCGGCGCTGCAGCAGGCCTGCGTGCAGGCAATGGAGGTGCTGGACACGGTGAGCGAGATGGCGCCCGACTTCGTGCGGTTGCACGAGCGTGCCGCGTTGCTGGCGCAGCGGGCCGGCAGCTTCGCCCAGCCTTGCGCGGCTGGCTCGGTCCGCTGGGTCGACGTGGGCAACCAGCTGCGGCTGGTCGAGTCGCCGCTGGACATCGCCAAGGCGGTGCAGGAAAAATTGCTGCGGCACGGCAGCGAGGACGCGCAGGAGTCGCGCCGGGCCTGGATCTTCACCTCGGCCACGCTGGGGGACGACCCCAAGCTGCGCTGGTTCACGGAGCCCTGCGGCCTGACAGAAGCCGAGGTGCTGCGCGTCGGCAGCCCGTTCGACTACGTGAGCCAGGCCGCCGTCTACGTGCCGCGCGAGCTGCCCAAGCCCAGCGATCCGGCGCACAGCACGGAAGTCGCGGCGCTAGCTGCCGATGCCGTGCGACGGCTTGGCGGCCGCACCATGGTGCTCACCACGACCTTGCGCGCGCTGCGCTCGATCGGAGAGTCGCTGCAGGCGCGCTTCGAGGGCTCGTTGCAGGTCGAAGTGCTGGTGCAGGGGCAGTGGCCCAAGCGTCGCCTGATCGAGCGCTTCCGGGAAGGCGATTCGCAGGGCCGGCCCGGCTGCGTGCTGGTGGCATCGGCGTCGTTCTGGGAAGGCGTGGATGTCCCGGGCGACTCGCTGCAGCTGGTGATCATCGACAAGCTGCCGTTCCCGCCGCCCGGCGATCCGCTGGTGGAAGCGCGGGCCAAGCGGCTCGAAGGCGAGGGCCGCAGCGCCTTCAACGACTATTTCGTGCCGGAGGCGGCGGTGGCGCTCAAGCAGGGTGCCGGCCGGCTGATCAGGCGCGAGTCGGACCAGGGGCTGCTGGTGGTGTGCGACACCCGGCTGGTCAGCATGGGCTATGGACGCCGCCTGCTGGCGGCCTTGCCGCCGATGCGGCGGATTCAGTCGGCCGAGGAATTCAGTGCGGCAGTGGACGGCTTGCGGCCGGTCCTCACCACACCTTCCACCACGGATCCTGGCTGGACTTGAAGCCGCGCGCCAGGTAGCTGCTGTTGGGGTAATTCTTCTCCATCACGCGCCTGGTGTCGTCGCGCAGCTGGGTCATGCCCAGCGCGTCGTACGAGCGGACCATGATGAACAGGGCCTCTTCCAGCGCCGGCACCGTCTGGTAATCGTTGAGCGCGGTCTGCGCGCGGTTGATCGCCGCGACGTAGGCGCCGCGGCTGTAGTAGTAGCGCGCCACGTGCACTTCATACTGGGCCAGCGAGTTGACGATGTACGTCATGCGGGCCCGGGCGTCGGGCGTGTAGCGCGAATCGGGGAACCGGGCGACCAGTTCCTTGAACGACTCGAACGATTCCTTGGCCGCTTTCTGGTCCCGCTCGGACAGGTCCTGCCGCGACAGGAACGCGAACGCGCCCAGGTTGTCGTTGAAGTTGACGATGCCCTTGAGGTAGAGCGCGTAATCCATCGCCGGGCTGGCCGGATGCAGCTTGATGAAGCGGTCCAGAGTGGACTGGGCCTGGGCCTGGTCGCCGCTCTTGTACTGGGCGTAGGCCTTTTCCAGCTGGGCCTGCTGCGCCAGCGGCGTGCCGGCGGCGCGGCCTTCGAGCTTCTCGAACAGCGGAATGGCCTTGTCGTAGGCACCCGAGTTCAGTTCGTCCTTGGCTTCGGCGTAGAGCTTGTTCGGGCTCCACGAATTGGTCTTGTCGTCCGGGGTGGAGGAGCAGCCGGCCAGCAATGCCGCGACGCCCAGCAGCAGGGAGGGAACAACCGATAATTTGACGCTAGCCATCACTGGTACTTTCTGGAACAGGGCAACTTGATTATATCGGCCACCCCCTTCGAGCCCGACGCGCAGGCGCTGCAGGACGACCCGGCCGACGCCGGCCCAGACAGCGAGCTGCGGCCTTTCACCATCGGCGAGCAGCAGCACGGCGAGCGGCTGGACCGGGCGCTGGCGCTGCTGGTGCCGGAGTTCTCGCGCAGCTATCTGCAGCAACTGATGGAGTCGGGCGCGGTGCTGCTCAATGGCCGTCCCGCCGCCAAGCCCGCACACAAGGTGAAGGCGGGCGACAGCGGCACGGTGGAACTGCGGCCGACGCCGCAAAGCCAGGCCTTCAGGCCCGAGCCGATGGCGCTGGATGTGCTGTTCCAGGACGAGCACCTGCTGGTGCTGAACAAGCCGGCTGGCCTGGTCGTGCATCCGGCGCCGGGCAACTGGAGCGGCACGCTGCTCAACGGCCTGCTGGCGCACGACGATCGCGCGCAGCTGTTGCCGCGCGCCGGCATCGTGCACCGGCTGGACAAGGACACCAGCGGCCTGATGGTGGTGGCGCGCAGCCGCGCAGCCATGGACGCGCTGGTGCAGGCCATCGCGGCGCGCGAGGTCGCGCGCCAGTACATGGCGCTTGCGCACCGGGCCTGGACCGGTCCGAAGCAGCGCCAGGTCGACGCGCCGATCGGCCGCGATCCGCGCAACCGGCTGCGGATGGCGGTGGTCGACCTGGAGCGTCACGCCGGCAAGGCCGCGGTCACCGGCTTCGAGCTGCTGGAGAACGCCGACCAGGGCTGCCTGGTGCGCGCCACGCTGCAGACCGGGCGCACCCACCAGATCCGGGTCCACATGGCCAGCATCGGCCATCCGCTGGTGGCCGACGAGCTGTATGGCGGCGCGGCCGCGGCGGGAATGCAGCGGCAGGCGCTGCATGCGTTCCGACTGGCCTTCACCCATCCGGCCACGGGCAAGGCGCTCGAGTTCCTGGCGCCGTTGCCGGCCGACATCGCCGCGGCCTTGCAGGCCTGGGGGCTGCGTTACAATCACCAGCAATGGCTCATGAGCCACGCCCCCGGCTAGCCCGCGGAGGCATGCGATGCGCCTGCATGGTGGCGCCGCCCGATGAAATTGCCCGCCCCGTGGCGCCTTTTCCTGGAACCACAAGACCATGAATACGGCGGACGCCAAGCGCGTCCTCGAAACCGCGTTGATTTGTTCGCAGCAGCCCCTGCCTGTGCGGGAGATGCGTGTCCTGTTCAACGACGAACTGTCGGCCGACACGATCAAGTCGCTGCTGGAAGACCTGCGCAACGAGTGGACCCAGCGCGGCGTCGAGCTGGTCTGCGTGGCCAGCGGGTGGCGGTTCCAGAGCCGTCCCGAAATGCGCGAGTACCTCGATCGCCTGCATCCCGAAAAGCCGCCGCGCTACACCCGCGCCACGCTGGAGACGCTGGCGATCATTGCCTATCGCCAGCCGGTCACCCGCGGCGACATGGAAGACATCCGCGGCGTGACCATCAACGCCTTGATCATCAAGCAGCTGGAAGACCGCGGCTGGGTCGAGGTGATCGGCCATCGCGAGGCGCCGGGCCGGCCGGCCCTGTTCGCCACCACCCGGCAGTTCCTGGACGACCTCGGCCTCGAGTCGCTCGACCAGCTGCCGCTGCTGGACGATCCGGCCCGGCAATCGGCCGTGTTCGAGGCGCTGGCCGCCAACGCGGACCAGGTCCAGCCCGACCTGCGCATCGATGAGCCGGTGGCCGGCGGCTCCGATGCCGAGACTCCCCCAATCGATTCCACACAGCCCCCCGAGGCAGCGGCGGACGCGCCGCCCCTGCCACCCGTTGACGAAGGCGCCGCCGACGATGCGGCCCAAGCAGTCGAGACCTGATCCATGAAGCCACCAGTTACCGGCGCCAACGACGCGCCCACGCTCGAAGAGCTGGAAGAAAAAGAGGCGGCGGCCCATGCGCGTCGTGAGCAGGAAGTCGAGCGCTTCGGCGACGAAGACCACGACGAGGACGATGAGGACGACGAGGACGACGACGGCGAAAGCCGGGCCGCGCGCCGCGGCCCGCCCCCCGAGCCGCCCAAGCCGATCCTGTTTTCCGACGTCGTGTCGGGCCAGTTCGACGCCGACGAGGAAAGCCCGGAAGTCGCACTGCCCAAGCGCGTGCTGACGCCCCAGGCCGACACGCCCAAGCTGCACAAGGTGCTGGCCCAGAGCGGCCTGGGCTCGCGCCTTGAGATGGAGCACCTGATCACGCAGGGCCGGATTTCCGTCAACAACGAGCCGGCCCACATCGGCCAGCGGATCCAGTTCGGCGACCAGATCAAGGTCAACGGCAAACCGATCCGCTACCGGATTGCGCCGCCGCCGGCGCGCGTCATCGCCTACCACAAGCCGGTCGGCGAGATCGTCAGCAGCGACGACCCGCAGAACCGTCCCACCGTATTCCGCAAGCTCCCCAAGCTGTACCAGGGCAAGTGGCAGTCGGTCGGCCGGCTGGACCTGAACACCGAAGGCCTGCTGCTGTTCACCAGTTCGGGTGAACTGGCCAACAAGCTGATGCATCCGCGCTTCGGCCTGGAGCGCGAGTACGCCGTGCGCGTGCTGGGCGCGCTGAGCGTCGAGGAAAAGCAGCGCCTCCTGGACGGCGTCGAACTGGAGGACGGCCGGGCCGCGTTCGGCTCGATCGAGGACGGCGGCGGCGAAGGCGCCAACACCTGGTACCGGGTGACGATTTCCGAAGGCCGCAACCGTGAGGTGCGCCGGATGCTGGAAGCGGTGGGCCACGCGGTGAGCCGCTTGATCCGGATCCGCTATGGCGCGATGGTGCTGCCGCGGGGCCTCAAGCGCGGCGCCTGGATGGAACTGGACGAACGCGACATCCACGAACTGATGAACGCAGCCGGCGCCGAGCGGCCGCAAGGCGGGCGGCCGCCGCGCGCCGATGGCGCCGGCCAGGGCCAGGGACAGGGCGAAGGCGCACCCGGCCGCGGCGGACGCAATCGCCGGCGCGGCAACCGTAGCGGCGCCGGGCCGCGTCCCGGTGGCCAGGGCGGGCAGGGCGAAGGCCAGCAGCAGCAGCAGCGTGGCGGCCCGCCGGGCGGTGGCCAGGGCCGCAATGCCGGCGGCCAGGGGCAGCAGCGGCGCAGCAAGGACCGCCAGGGTGGCGACCGCGGTAGTGACCGCCAGGGTGGGGGAACTGCCCAACCCGATCCGATGAAGACCTCGCTGGGCTACATCGGCGCCGACAGCTTCACCCGCCAGCGCCAGGGCGGTCCCGGCGGCCAGCGCGGCCCGGGTGGCCAGCGCCGTGGCGGTGGCGGTGGTGGTGGTGGTGGCGGCGCGATGGGCGGTGGCGGTGGCGGTGGCGGTCAGCGCCGCGGCGGCGGCGGCGGCGGCCGCGGTCGCTGAGGCTGCCCGCCAGACTTCAGGGCCAAGTGCCGCAGCCTGCGGCAGCGATGCGCGCACGCGCTAAAATGCAAGGCTTTGCCGAACTTCTCCCACCGGCATCGCCCTAACAATGACTTCAAGCTCAGGAAACCCGAAAATGGCTATCGAACGCACCCTCTCCATCATCAAGCCCGACGCCGTGGCCAAGAACGTGATCGGCCAGATCTACGCACGCTTCGAGGCCTCCGGCCTGAAGGTCGTCGCCGCCCGCATGGCCCACCTGTCGCGCCGCGAAGCCGAGCAGTTTTACGCCGTGCACAAGGAGCGTCCCTTCTTCAAGGATCTGGTCGAATTCATGATCTCCGGCCCGGTGATGATCCAGGCGCTCGAGGGCGAGAACGCGATCATGAAGAACCGCGACCTGATGGGCGCGACCGACCCGAAGAAGGCTGCCGCCGGCTCCATCCGCGCCGACTTCGCCGACAGCATCGACGCCAATGCGGTGCACGGCTCGGACGCCCCTGAAACCGCCCAGCAGGAAGTGGCCTTCTTCTTTCCTGGCATGGACGTCTTCCCGCGCTGACATGAGCCCCCACGCTCCACTGCGTTCCGCTGCCCCCCGAGGGGGCCACGGCGCGCTTGGGGCGGCCCGGCGCTGCGCCGGCGCGACTCGCATGCGATGACGGCCAATCTTCTCGACTTCGATCTGGAAGGCCTGGCCGCGTTCTGCGAGACGCTGGGCGAGAAGCGCTTCCGCGCCACCCAGCTGTTCCGCTGGATCCACCAGAAGGGCGCCACCGACTTCGACCAGATGAGCGATCTGGCCAAGTCGCTGCGCGAGAAACTCAAGGTCGGGGCCCACCTGCAGGCGCTGCCGATCCTCACCCAGCACGAATCGAAGGACGGCACCATCAAGTGGCTGTTCGACGTCGGCCATGGCGACGCGGTCGAAGCGGTGTTCATCCCGGAGGATGACCGCGGCACGTTGTGCATCTCATCGCAGGCCGGCTGCGCTGTCGGCTGCCGCTTCTGTTCGACTGGCCACCAGGGCTTTTCCCGCAACCTCACCACCGGCGAGATCGTCGCCCAGCTCTGGTTCGCCGAGCATTTCCTGCGCAAGCACCTCAAGCGCGACGAGCGGGTCATCTCCAACGTGGTGATGATGGGCATGGGCGAGCCGCTGCAGAACTATTCGGCGCTGCTGCCCGCGCTCAAGGTGATGCTGGATGACCACGGTTACGGCCTGTCGCGGCGGCGCGTCACGGTCTCCACCTCCGGCGTGGTGCCGATGATGGACCGCCTGGGACAGGACTGCCCGGTGGCGCTGGCCGTCTCGCTGCATGCGCCCAACGACGCGCTGCGCGACAACCTCGTTCCGCTCAACAGGAAGTACCCGCTGGCCGAACTGCTGGATGCCTGCAACCGCTATCTCGAACACGCGCCGCGCGATTTCATCACCTTCGAGTACTGCATGCTCGATGGCGTCAACGACCAGCCGGAGCACGCGCAGCAGCTGGTGCAACTGGTGCGAAAGCAGGGCGGGCGGGGCCTGGGGGCGCCGGGCCGTCCCAAGGCCGCAGACCGGAGCGCCGAGGGCGAAGGTTCGCAATTGCGCTGCAAGCTCAATCTGATTCCGTTCAATCCGTTTCCGGCCTCGGGACTGGTGCGTTCGCCGCAACACCGGGTGCAGGCTTTCGCGAAAATCCTCATCGATGCTGGTATCGTCACCACTGTGCGAAAAACCAGAGGCGACGACATCGACGCGGCCTGCGGCCAGCTTGCCGGTGACGTCAAGGACCGCACCCGTGTCGGGGAGCGGATCGCCCAACAGCGCACCGTGATGTTGAAACTGGTGCCGGCCGACGCCCGCGCCGCCAAGGAGACCTGAATCCATGAACGACGTGCGCCGACGGAAACTGCGGACCGGCCTGGCCTGGTGCTGGCTGGCGGGTTCGCTGCTGCTGGCCCTGGGCGGGTGCGCCACCCGCAACAGTGACGCGACCGGCGCCAACGTCGACATCGTGACGGCGTCGGACGAGCCGGAAGCGAGAAAGCGCGCCCGCATCCGGATGGAGCTGGCCGTCGGCTACTTCGAGCAGGGCCAGACCACGGTGGCGCTCGATGAACTCAAGCAGGTCATCGCCAACGATCCGACTTTCCCGGATGCCTACAACCTGCGCGGCCTGATCTACATGAAGCTCAACGACATGAAGCAGGCCGAAGAAAGCTTCCGCCGCGCGGTGTCGCTCAATTCGAAGGACTCGAACGCCCACCACAACTACGGCTGGCTGCTGTGCCAGCAGGGTCGCTACGACGAAGCCAATCAGGCGTTCGCCGGCGCAATGACCAACCCGCTGTATGCGGACCGGGCCAAGACGCTGATGGCGCAGGGCCTGTGCCAGGCCCGTGCCGGCCGCAAGGACGATGCCGAGCGCAGCCTGGCGCGCTCCTACGAGCTGGACGCCGCCAACCCGGTCACCGGCTACAACCTGGCCAACCTGCTGTTCCAGCGCGGCGAGTATCCGCGCGCGCAGTTCTACATCCGGCGCCTGAACAACACCGACCTGGCGAATGCGGAAACGCTCTGGCTGGGCGTCAAGGTCGAACAGAAGCTCAACGACCGGGTCGCCATGCTGCAGCTGGCCGACCAGCTGCGGCGCCGTTTCCCGCAATCGCGCGAGATCGGCTTCTACGAACGGGGAGCGTTCAATGAATGAGGCGCAGGGGCAGGGGCCCGCGTCAGGCTTCGATCCGGCCGCCGGCGCCGATGCGCCCAGCCCCGGAACGCTGCTGCGCCTGGCGCGCGAGCAAGCCGGCCTGGATGTGGCCAACTTGGCCGCCTCACTCAAGGTGCCGGTGCGCAAGCTGGAGGCGCTGGAAGCCGACCGCTTCGACCTGCTGCCCGACGCCGTGTTCGTGCGTGCCCTCGCGGCCAGCGTCTGTCGCACCCTCAAGATCGATCCGGTGCCGATCCTGCAACGGCTGCCGGCCACCGGCGCGCCTCGGCTGGCACCCACGGAAGGCGGCATCAACGCGCCCTTCCGCTCGCCGCGCGATGGCGCCAGCCCGACCTGGCGCGACCAGCTGACGCGCCCGGTGGTCCTGGTGGTCGCTGCGCTGCTGATCGCCGCCCTGGTGGTGTTCGCGCTGCCGGCCCGCCACGAGGAGGACGCGAGCCAGGCACTGGTGCAGCCTTCTTCGGCTCCGGAAACCGTTCCAGTGCCTGTTCCCGCGCCGGAAGAAGCGCCCGTTGCCGCCACGCCGCTGGCGCCGGAACCGAAGCCGGTCGAGGCCGCGACGCCCGTCCCGCTAGCCGCTGCCGCACCGGTTGCTCCCGCAATCAAGCCTGCCGCGTCCGCGCCGGCCAAGCCTGCCAGTTCAGTCGCCGCTGCCGCTGCCGCCAGCATCCCGGCGCCGGTGCCTGCCGTGCCTGCTTCCGCAGCCGTTTCGGTGGTCAGCGGAATCGTCGTGTTCAAGGCCAAGGCGCAGTCATGGGTGCAGGTCACCGACGCCAAGGGCGGCGTGCCGCTGCGCAAATTGCTGGTGGCCGGTGAATCCGCCGCCGCTTCCGGCCCCTTGCCGCTGGTCGTCACCGTCGGCAGCGTTTCGGCCACCGACGTGCAGGTGCGGGGCAAGCCATTCGACCTGGCGCCCATGTCGCGCGACAACGTGGCGCGTTTCGAGGTGAAGTGATGGACCAACCCTGCCTGCCGATCGAACCGTCGTTTCCCAAGGCCCGCCGCTCGCGCCAGGCGCAGACCGTCTGGGGTTCGCGCGTGGTCACCGTCGGCGGTGACGCGCCGGTGCGCGTGCAGTCGATGACCAACACCGATACCGTCGATGCCATCGGCACCGCGATCCAGGTCAAGGAGCTGGCGATTGCCGGCTCCGAGATGGTCCGCATCACCGTCAATACGCCCGAAGCTGCCGCCCAGGTGCCTTACATCCGCGAGCAGCTCGATCGCATGGGCATCGACGTTCCGCTGATCGGCGACTTCCACTACAACGGCCATCGGCTGTTGACCGGCGACCCAGCTTGCGCGCAGGCGCTGTCCAAGTACCGCATCAACCCCGGCAACGTCGGCAAGGGCGACAAGCATGATCGCCAGTTCGGCCAGATGATCGAGGCCGCGATCCGCTGGAACAAGCCGGTGCGCATCGGCGTCAACTGGGGCAGCCTGGACCAGGAGCTGCTGGCCAGCCTGATGGACATCAACAGCCTGCGCTCCGAGCCGTGGGACGCGAAGCTGGTGATGTACGAGGCGCTGATCACCTCCGCCATCGAGTCGGCCAAACGCGCCGAAGAGATGGGCATGGACGGCAACCAGATCATCCTGTCGTGCAAGGTCAGCGGCGTGCAGGACCTGATCGCCGTCTACCGCGAACTGGCCCGGCGCTGCGACTATGCACTGCACCTTGGCCTGACCGAAGCGGGCATGGGCACCAAGGGCACGGTCGCTTCCTCGATCGCGCTGGGCATCCTGCTGCAGGAAGGCATCGGCGACACCATCCGCGTCTCGCTCACGCCGCAGCCCGGCGAGTCGCGCACGCAGGAGGTGGTGATCGCCTCCGAGATCCTGCAGTCGCTGGGCCTGCGCAGCTTCGTGCCCAGTGTCACGGCCTGTCCCGGCTGCGGCCGCACCACCAGCACTACCTTCCAGGTGCTGGCCAAGGAAATCGACGACTACCTGCGGGCACAGATGCCGGTCTGGCGCAAGAAGTATCCCGGCGTCGAAAAGATGAAGGTGGCGGTGATGGGCTGCATCGTCAACGGCCCGGGCGAGAGCAAGCATGCCGACATTGGCATCAGCCTGCCCGGCACCGGCGAGGCACCGGCCGCGCCGGTCTTCATCGACGGCGAGAAGGCACTGACGCTGCGCGGCGACAACATCGCCGCCGAGTTCCACCAGATCGTCGAAAACTACATCGAAAAGCGCTTCGGCACCCGGGTCGCCGAAACCGCCTGACTCGACACACCATGGCTGACAAACTCAATGCCGTCAAAGGCATGAACGACATATTGCCGCCCGACTCGGCGCGCTGGGAGTGGCTGGAGGAGAAGGTGCGCGGCCTGATGGCGCGCTACGCCTACCGGATGATCCGCACGCCGATCGTGGAGCCGACGGCGCTGTTCGTGCGCGGCACCGGAGAGACCACCGACATCGTCGAGAAAGAGATGTATTCCTTCGAGGACCGTCTCAATGGCGAACAGCTGACGCTGCGGCCGGAAAACACGCCCGGCGTGGTGCGGGCCGCGATCGAGCACAACCTGACGTACGACGGTGGCAAGCGGCTGTACTACATGGGTCCCATGTTCCGCCACGAACGGCCGCAGCGCGGGCGCTATCGCCAGTTTTACCAGCTCGGCGCCGAGGTGCTTGGCTTCGCCGGGCCTGAAGTGGACGCCGAACTGATGGTGCTGGCCTACCAGTTGCTCGCTGACCTGGGCCTGCGCAACGTCCGGGTCGAGATGAACAGCCTGGGCATCCCGCCCGAACGCCAGGCGCATCGGGCCGCGCTGGTGCAGTACTTCGAGCAACAAGCCGGCCTGCTGGACGAGGACGCGAAGCGGCGCCTGCACACCAACCCGCTGCGCATCCTCGACACCAAGAATCCCGCGCTGCAGCAGCTGGTGCAGGACGCGCCGCAACTGCTGTCGTTCCTGGGCGAGGCCTCGCTGGCCCGTTTCGAGACGGTCAAGCGCCTGCTGGCCGCCTGCGGCGTGCCGTGCACCGTCAATCCGCGGCTGGTGCGCGGGCTGGACTACTACAGCCACACGGTCTTCGAATTCATCACCGACGAACTGGGCGCGCAGGGCACGCTGTGCGGCGGCGGCCGCTACGACGGCCTGTTCGAGGTCCTCGGCGGCAAGCCGACCGCGGCCGTGGGCTGGGGCATGGGGCTGGAGCGGGTGCTGGAACTGGTCAAGGAGCAGGGCACGGCGATCGAGGCGCCGGCGCCGGACGCCTACGCCGTCATTCCGGACGCCACGGCCTTGCCGCTGGCGCTGCCGGTGTTGCAGGCCCTGCGCACGGCCGGCGTCAGTGTGCAGATGCACGCCGGCGCCAGCGAAGGCCCGGGCAGCATGAAATCGCAGTTCAAGAAGGCCGACGGCAGCGGGGCCCGCTTTGCGCTGATTTTCGGCGCCGACGAACTGGCCGCCGGAGAGGTGACGGTCAAGGCCTTGCGCGACGGCAGCGGGGCGCAGGAGCGCCAGCCACTGGCCAATCCGGCGGCATGGGCCCGGAAACTACAATCGACGGCTTGATACAAGAATCACAATGGCAAAACCACTCGACCTCGAAGAACAGGAACAGCTTGACGAGATCAAGCACTTCTGGAAAAACTACGGCAACCTGATCACCTGGGCGTTGATCGTGGTGTTCGGCGCCATCGCCGCCTGGAACGGCTGGCAGTACTGGCAACGCAACCAGGCCACGCAGGCGGCCGCGATGAACGACGAAGTGGAGCGCGCTGTCGCCAGCGACGACGTCGCCAAGGTCGAACGCGCCTTTGCCGACATGAAGGACAGGTTCGGCGGCACCACCTACGCCCACCAGGCCGGCCTGCGCGCCGCCAAGGTCTTCGCCGAAAAGGGCAAGACCGACGCCGCCCGCGCCGCCCTGACCTGGGTGGCCGAGAAGGCCTCCGACGAAGGCTACCGGGCCACCGCCCGCCTGCGGCTGGCGGGCCTGCTGGCCGACAGCAAGTCCTACGACGAGGCCCTCAAGCAACTCGATGGCGAGTTCCCGCCTGAATTCGAGCCGCTGGTGGCGGACCGCCGGGGCGACATTTACAACCTGCAGGGCAAGAAGGCCGAGGCCAAGGCCCAGTACCTCAAAGCCTGGAAGGGGCTCGACGAACACGCCGACTACCGCCGGCTGGTGGAAGTCAAGCTGACGGCGCTGGGCGTCGATCCGAAGCCGGCGGCGGCACCCGCGGCGACCAACGCCGCAGCGGCGGGAGCAAAGTCATGACGGCACTGGTGGTGAAGCGCGGCGCGGCCCTGGCATTGGCGGTGGCCCTTGGCGGTTGCTCGATGATGCCTTCGTGGCTGAGCGGCGGCGCGGACAAACCCAAGCCGGCTGAACTGGCACCCAATGTCGCCCTCATCAACGTCCGTGCGGCCTGGACGGCGCGCATCGGCCAGGTCGGTTTCCCGCTGACGGCCAACGTCGCCGGCACGACTGTGGCTCTCGCCAGCGGCGACGGCTCCGTCAGCCAGTTGGACGCGGCCAGCGGTCGCGTGCTCTGGCAGGCCAACGTCGGCGCGCCGGTGGCCGCCGGTGTCGGCAGCGACGGCAAGCTGGTCTCGGTGATCACCCGGACCAATGAAATCGTGACCTTCGCCGGCGGCGCCGCACCGCTATGGCGACAGAAACTCGCCGCCCAGTCCTATACCGCGCCCTTCGTGGCGGGCGGCCGGGTGTTCGTGCTGGCGGCCGATCGTTCGGTTTCCGCCTATGACGGCCAGACCGGCAGGCGCCTGTGGAACCAGACCCGTCCCGGCGAGCCGCTGGTGCTGCGGCAGTCTGGCGTGATGCTGGCCGTGGGCGACACGCTGGTGGTCGGCCTGGCCGGCCGGCTGGTGGGGCTGAACCCGGGCAACGGCAGCGTGCGCTGGGAGGCGCCGATCGCCACCCCGCGTGGCACCAACGACGTCGAGCGGCTGGTCGACCTGGTCGGCAGCGTCAGCCGGGTCGGCAATTCGGTCTGCGCCCGCGCCTTCCAGGCCCGGGTCGGTTGCGTCGATGCCGAACGCGGCGGCGTGCAGTGGACCAAGCCAGCCAGCGGCGCCGAGGGCCTGCATGGCGACGACCGGCTGGTGTTCGGCACCGAGAGCGACGGCAAGGTGGTGGCCTGGCGCCGCGACAACGGCGAACGCGCCTGGACCACCGACCGACTGCTGCACCGCGGCCTGACGGCGCCGTTGGCGCTGGGCCGATCGGTCATCATCGGCGACAGCACCGGGCTCGTGCACATGCTGTCGCGCGAAGACGGCACGCCGCTCAACCGCCTGACGACCGACGGAACGGCCATCGCCGCGGCGCCGGTGCTGGCCGGCAACACGCTGGTCGTGGTCACCCAGGGTGGCGGCGTCTACGGCTTCGTGCCCGAATAAAGCAAGAGTGAAACCTGTCATCGCCCTGGTGGGCCGTCCCAACGTCGGCAAATCCACCCTGTTCAACCGCCTGACCAAGTCGCGCGACGCCATCGTGGCCGACTTCGCCGGGCTGACGCGCGACCGCCATTACGGCACGGGCAAACAGGGCAGGCACGACTACATCGTGATCGACACCGGCGGCTTCGAGCCGACGGCCGAGAGCGGCATCTACATGGAGATGGCCAAGCAGACCCGGCAGGCCGTCGCCGAAGCCGACGTGGTCATCTTCGTGGTGGACGCCCGCGCCGGCGTCTCGGCGCAGGACTACGACATCGCCAACTACCTGCGCAAGCTGGGCAAGCCCACCGTGCTGGCGGCCAACAAGGCCGAAGGCATGACCGACGGTATCAAGCTGACCGAGTTCTACGAACTCGGCCTGGGCGACGTGCACGGCATGTCGGCGGCCCACGGCCAGGGCATCCGCGACCTGGTCGACCTCGCCCTCGAACCGCTGAACCTGCCCGACCCGCAGGAAGAGGGCGACGAGGTCGACTCGGGCGTGATCAAGCTGGCCGTGGCCGGCCGTCCCAACGTCGGCAAGTCCACCCTGATCAACACCTGGCTGGGCGAAGAGCGGCTGGTGGCCTTCGACCAGCCGGGTACGACGCGCGACGCGATCAGCATCCCGTTCGAGCGCGGCGGCCAGCGCTTCGAGCTGATCGACACCGCCGGCCTGCGCCGCAAGGGCAAGGTGTTCGAGGCGATCGAGAAGTTCTCGGTGGTCAAGACCTTGCAGGCGATCGAATCGGCCAACGTGGTCCTGCTGCTGCTGGACGCCACCCAGGGCGTCACCGACCAGGACGCGCATATCGCAGGCTTCATCCTGGACAGCGGCCGCGCCGTGGTGGTGGCGATCAACAAGTGGGACGCGATCGATTCGTACCAGCGCGAGATGGTCAAGCGCTCGATCGAGACCCGGCTGGCGTTCCTCAAGTTCGCCGACATGCACCCGATCTCGGCCATCAAGCGGCAGGGCCTGGGCCCGGTCTGGACCTCGATCGCGGCGGCGCATCGGTCGGCCATGGTCAAGATGTCCACCCCGGTGCTGACCCGGCTGCTGCTGGAGGCGGTGCAGTTCCAGCAGCCCCAGCGTTCCGGCATGTACCGGCCCAAGCTGCGCTACGCGCACCAGGGCGGGATGAATCCCCCGATCATCGTGGTCCACGGCAACTCGCTGGAACACGTGACCGATTCCTACAAGCGCTTCCTGGAAGGGCGCTTCCGCAAGGAATTCAAGCTCACCGGCACGCCGCTGCGCATCGAGATGAAGACCTCGAAAAATCCCTACGCCGACAAGGACGACTAACCCTCGTCCTGCGGCTAGGAAGCAGCCAGGACACCATCCGCGCCAGGCCCCGGGGCGCGGCCCGAGGCCCGGTGGGCAATCAATGGGCGTTCGATCCACCAGTAAGACAGCGTTGCCGCCAGCACACTGAGCGGGAAGCTGATCGCCAGCAACCACCAGAAGCGGTCGCCGGTCACGGCAAGCTGGTCGAGCAGCTTTTGCGTCCAGTACTGGATCGGCGCGTGCCAGAGGTAGAGGCTGTAACTCACGATGCCCAGGAACAGGATTGCCGGGTTGGCGAACAGGCTGCGCCCGACCGGTCCTCCCACGGCTGTCCCGAGCACCATGATGCCGATGAAAAACGCCGTGATCGTGTAACCGACAAACAGCAGCACATGGCCGTTCCAGTACGCCAGGAACACGTGGTCGAGCAGCGCCATCATGGAAGCGATGCCCACCAGCCCGGCCACGACCATGGTGTCTGCCTGTCTCGCCGTCATCGTCGCGCCATGGCGCACGTAGACCCACGCCAGCAGCATCCCGATGGCGAAGTGGTCGATCAAGCCGGGCAACTGCATCAGCGCGAACACCTTGGCCCCGATCGGGGCGTCGGCGACGGCGTGAAAGGCTACGACGCGATACGCGATCGCGAAAGCAACCAGCGCTGTCGACAGCGCCAGCCACGCGGCACTCTTGCGGGCGACCCATGCCATCGAAGCCACGGCGAACAGGGGCAGCAACAGGTAGTAGCCGAATTCCGTCGGCAGCGTCCAGTACACGCCATTGAGCGCATACGCGGACGCGGGATCGAAGTTCTGCAGAAAAGCAAAATGGACGGCGAGCAACTGCCAGGCGGGCGCCGTCGCGGTCAATGCCGCAACGACAGCCAGGATGACGATCTGGACCCAGTAGGCGGGCACCACGCGCCGGACGCGGCGCAACAGATAGGGCGCGACGCGGATGCGGGGGCCAGTTCCTTCGATGTTCCGCACGAACGGGACGGCGAGCAGGAAACCGGACAGCACGAAGAACACGTTGGCGCCCATCCAACCGCCAGTCAGCAACCAGTGGTAGGTGATTTGCCAGTCCCCCAGGTGGACCGAGAGCACGCGTGGGACTGCCAGGGCAAACACGTGATGCAGCAGCACCATCATGGCCGCAAGTCCGCGAATCCCGGTCAGGCCGGCACTGAATTGATTCACGTGGGTGGCGCCGGCCGCCTCGCGCAGCAGTTTTTCGCGCCAGGACGGTGCTGGTGGCTGCGCTACAGCGCGGGAATTCATTGGTGCTTGCATGGTTGCGACGGCGACTCGTGCACCGGGGCGGTGAAGGATAGCAGCCGGCAACGCCAGTCCGGGCCTTGAAGTCCGGCTTGGGGCCCCCACCTCGATCGGAACAGGACCGGTTTTTCCGCTTCCAGACTACTTGCCGCGCGTTCCTGCTGTGGTAAGGTGACATTTCCAACACCACTTCCTAACACGGAGAATATCGTGAGCAACAAAGGGCAGTTACTACAAGACCCCTTCCTCAACACCTTGCGTCGCGAGCATGTGCCGGTGTCGATTTACCTCGTCAACGGGATCAAGCTGCAGGGTCAGATCGAGTCGTTCGACCAATATGTCGTGCTGTTGCGCAACACCGTCACGCAGATGGTTTACAAGCACGCCATCTCAACCATCGTCCCCGGTCGCGCCGTGAATTTCTCGGCAGCCGAAACCGGCGAGGCTGGCGCCACCTGAGCCCGCTCACAGGCGCATGCGGCGCCGTTGCACCGGGCCTGTTGAACCCCGAATCCCTGGTTTCCAAGTTTGTCCGAATCCCTACATCCTGACACCCCGGCCCTGCTGGTCGGGGTGGACCTGGGCCTGCCCAACTTCGACGCCGGGCTGGAAGAGCTCGGCCTGCTGGCCCAGACCGCCGGCATGAATCCGGTCGCGCGCGTCGCCTGCCGCCGTAAGGCGCCCGACGCCGCGCTGTTCATCGGCAGCGGCAAGGCCGACGAGATCAAGGCGCTGGCCGAGCAGACCGGCGCCACCGAGATCCTGTTCGACCAGTCGCTCAGCCCGGCGCAGCAACGCAACCTGGAGCGCCATATCGGCCTGCCGGTCAACGACCGCACGCTGTTGATCCTGCAGATCTTCGCCCAGCGGGCCCGCAGCCACGAGGGCAAGCTTCAGGTGGAGCTGGCGCGGCTGCAATACGTCAGCACCCGGCTGGTGCGGCGCTGGTCGCACCTGGAGCGCCAGACCGGCGGCGCCGGCGTGCGCGGCGGCCCGGGCGAAAAGCAGATCGAACTGGACCGCCGGATGATCGGTGAATCGATCAAGCGCACCAAGGAGCGGCTGGTCAAGCTCAAGAAGCAGCGCCAGACCCAGCGCCGCCAGCGCGAGCGCCAGGGCGCCTTCAACATCTCGCTGGTGGGCTACACCAATGCCGGCAAGTCCACGCTGTTCAATGCGCTGGTCAAGGCCCGCGCCTATGCGGCCAACCAGCTGTTCGCCACGCTGGACACCACCACCCGGCAGCTCTATCTGGCGAATCCGGCGGCAGGCGAGGAGGGCGGCGGCGGTCGCTCGGCATCCCTTTCCGACACCGTGGGCTTCATCCGCGACCTGCCGCACGGCCTGGTGGCGGCCTTCCAGGCCACGCTGCAGGAGGCGGTGGACGCCGACCTGTTGCTGCACGTGGTGGACGCCGCCAACCCCGGCCATCCGGAGCAGATTGCGCAAGTGCAGCGCGTACTGGACGAGATCGGCGCCGGTGCCGTGCCGCAGATGCTGGTGTTCAACAAGATCGACCTGCTGCCCGAAGGCCAGCAGCCGCGCCACGAGAGCGACCTGTTCGAGCTTGACGGCATGATGGTGCCGCGGGTGTTCGTCAGCAGCCGCAGCGGGCAGGGGCTGGGCGAATTGCGGCGCCAGCTGGCCGAGGTTGCCGGGCTGCGCGCCGGCGCAGCAGTGACCGAAAGCCCTGAAATCCACGACCAACCGGCCTGATTGGGCACAATCGGGCGGCAACAACAATGAGATCTCGCGCATGAACCTCCAATTCCGCAGCCGACCGTGGGCCGGGCTGACAGGCCGTCTCAGGGGAATGTTCAACCTGAACGATCCGCGCTGGGGGCGCGGCGACGAGAACGGCCAGAAGTCCGAGGGCGGCCCGCCCAAGGGTCCCAACCAGGGACCGCCGGACCTGGACGAACTGTGGCGCGACTTCAACCGCAAGCTCGGTGGCCTGTTCGGCGGCAAGGGCCGGCGTCCCGAGAACAACGGCGGCGGCTTCGGCGGCGGTGACGGCGGCGGCGGCGGCTTCCGTCCCGACATGCGCAGCGCCGGCATCGGCGCCGTCGTGGTGGCGGCGGTCGTCGTCCTGATCTGGCTGGGCACGGGCTTCTTCATCGTGCAGGAAGGCCAGCAGGCCGTGATCACACAGTTCGGCAAGTACAACGGCACGGTGGAGGCGGGCTTCAACTGGCGCCTGCCCTGGCCGATCCAGCGCCATGAGACAGTCAATCTGACGCAGCTGCGTTCGGTCGAGATCGGCCGCAACAGCGTGGTGCAGGCCACCGGCCTGAAAGAGTCCTCGATGCTGACGCAGGACGAGAACATCGTCGACGTCCGCTTCACCATCCAGTACCGGCTCAAAAGCGCGGCACAGTTCCTGTTCGAGAACCGCAATCCGGACGATGCCGTGGTCAAGGCCGCCGAATCGGCGATCCGCGAGGTGGTGGGCCGCGTCAACATGGACGACCTGCTGGGACGCAACAGCGAGAACATCCAGCGCGATGTCGCCAAGTCGATCCAGCTGCAGATGGACCGCTACAAGACCGGGATCGAGGTGCAGAACGTCAACATTCAGAACGTGCAGCCGCCCGAGCAGGTGCAGGCGGCCTTCGACGACGCGCTCAAGGCCGGCCAGGACCGCGACCGGCTCAAGAACGAAGGCCAGGCATACGCCAACGACGTGATCCCGCGCGCCAAGGGCGCGGCGGCGCGGCTGAAGGAAGAATCCGACGGCTACAGCGCCCGCATCATGGCGCAGGCCGAGGGCGACGCCCAGCGCTTCCGCTCGGTGCTGACCGAATACCAGAAGGCGCCGCAGGTCACGCGCGACCGCATGTACATCGACACGATGCAGCAGGTCTACAGCAGCGTTACCAAGGTGCTGGTCGATTCGAAGCAGGGCAACAGCCTGTTGTACCTGCCGCTGGACAAGCTGATGCAGCAGGCCGGCGCCGCATCGGCGGCCGACAGCGCCGCGGCGTCCGCCTCGCCGGCTGCCACCGCGCCCGCGTTGCCGGCGACGCCGGCGGCCATCCCGGGCGACTCCCGGGCCCGCGACAACTCGCGCACCCGCGAGCGCGAAACCCGTTGACCGGGCGCAAGGCAAGAACATGAACAGAATCGGATTTGTCGTCTCCACCGTGCTGCTGGCGCTCGCGCTGCTCAGCTCCATGCTTTTCGTGGTCGACCAGCGCCAGTTCGGCGTCGTCTATTCCTTCGGCCAGATCAAGGAAGTGATCACCGAGCCGGGCCTGCGCTTCAAGCTGCCGCCGCCGTTCCAGAACGTGGTGTTCCTGGACCGCCGGGTGCTGACGCTGGACAGCCCGGAAACCGGCTCGCTGCAGACCGCCGAGAAGAAGAACCTGGTGATCGACTGGCTGGTCAAGTGGCGCATCGCCGACCCCAAGCAGTTCATCCGCACCAACTCGGGCGGCGTCAACATCAGCACGGCTGAAAATCGCCTGACCTCGGTGGTGCAGGACGCGCTGAAGAACGAGGTGAACAAGCGCACCGCGCGCGAGCTGCTGGCCAGCGAACGCGAGGAAGTGATGAAGGGCGTTCAGCAGCGGCTGGCCGACGACGCCAAGTCCTTCGGCATCGAGATCGTCGACGTGCGGATCAAGCGCGTGGACTATCCCAAGGAAGTGGCCGATTCGGTCTATCGCCGGATGGAGTCCGAGCGCAAGCAGGTCGCCAATGAACTGCGCTCCACCGGCCAGGCCGAGGGCGAGAAGATCCGCGCCGACGCCGACCGCCAGCGCGAAGTGATCCTGGCCAACGCCTACCGCGATGCGCAGAAGGTCAAGGGCGAGGGCGACGCCAAGGCGTCCGCGCTGTATGCCGACTCGTTCGGCCGCGATCCGCAGTTCGCCCAGTTCTACCGCAGCCTCGAAGCCTACAAGTCCACCTTCAACAAGAAGGGCGACGTGGTGGTGGTAGATCCCGCCTCCAGCGATTTCTTCCGTGCCTTTCGCGGCAACGCCGCCCCCGCGGCGCCGGCCGGACGGAAGTAAGTCTTGGACAGTGACCTGCTGTGGGCCGCCATGGCCCTGATGCTGGTGTTCGAGGGCCTGCTTCCGTTCCTGTCGCCCAAGGGCTGGCGCAACACCTTCGAGCGCCTGCTCGCCATGAGCAATGGCCAGATCCGTTTCTTCGGACTGGTCAGCATCCTGCTGGGCCTCGGCCTGCTCTGGCTCGTCACCTGACGAGCCCCGGCCGCGAAGACGGCCGCGCAGGCCGGTAAAATACTGTTTTTTAAAGCGCCCGAAAATTCATGTCCGCCTGGGTCCTGCCGGATCACATCGCCGATGTCCTGCCTTCCGAGGCCCGGCGCATCGAAGAACTTCGCCGCGAACTGCTCGATACCGCGCGTGGCTACGGCTATGAGCTGGTGATGCCGCCGCTGCTGGAACACCTCGAATCGCTGCTCACCGGCACCGGCGAGGCGCTGGACCTGCAGACCTTCAAGCTGGTCGACCAGCTGTCGGGACGGATGATGGGCCTGCGCGCCGACACCACGCCGCAGGTGGCCCGCATCGACGCCCACCTGCTCAATCGCCGGGGCGTGACCCGCCTGTGCTATTGCGGACCGGTGCTGCACACGCGTCCCGACCGACCGCATGCCACCCGCGAGCCGCTGCAGTTCGGCGCCGAAATCTATGGCCATGCGGGGTTGGAAGCGGACCTGGAAGCGCTGTTGCTGGCGCTGGATTGCCTGCGGGCCAGCAGCGTCAAGGAGCTGACGGTCGACATGGCGGACGCCCGCATCGTCCGCTCGCTGCTGGAGGGCGTCGCGCTCACCCCGCCGGCGCTGGCCGCGCTGCACGCCGCACTGGCGGCCAAGGACGCCAGCGCCCTGCAGCTGCTCACCCGCGACTTTCCGGCCGCCGCCCGCGCTGGCCTGCAGGCCTTGCCGTCGCTCTATGGCGATGCCACCGTGCTGGGCAGGGCGCAGGAGCTGTTGCCGGACCGGCCGGCGCTGCGCCAGGCGCTGGAGCAACTGCGCTGGCTGGGCAGCCAGATCACCGGCGCCAATGTGAGCTACGACCTGGGCGACCTGCGCGGTTACGCGTACTACAGCGGCGCCCGCTTCGCGATCTACACGCCGGGCGCCAGCGATGCGCTGGTGCGCGGCGGCCGCTACGACGAGGTCGGCGCGGTGTTCGGCCGCAACCGGCCGGCAGTGGGCTTCAGCCTCGACCTCAAGGAACTGGTGGGCGTGGCCGCGAAGCGGCCGCTGAAGGCAGCGATCCGCGCGCCCTGGGGCGAATCGGCCAGCCTGCGCGCCGCCATCGCCACTTTGCGCGAGCGAGGTGAGACGGTGGTCTGCGTGCTGCCCGGCCACGACAGCGAACTCGACGAGTTCGACTGCGACCGCGAGCTGGTGGACGCCGCCGGCACCTGGGCCGTCAAGGCCCTTTGAAAATGGCCCCCACGCTTGTCACTTCGTGTACTGCGCTGCCCCCCGAGGGGGCCTCAGTTGCCTTGGGGCGGCCCGGCGGCAACTGATTTTCTTTCGGATTTAACATTATGAACAAGACAACAGGTCGCAACGTCGTCGTGGTCGGCACCCAGTGGGGCGACGAGGGCAAGGGCAAGCTGGTCGACTGGCTGACCGAGATGGCGCAGGGCGTGGTGCGCTTCCAGGGCGGGCACAACGCCGGCCACACGCTGGTGATCAACGGCATCAAGACCGCCCTGCACCTGATTCCGAGCGGCATCATGCGGCCCGGCGTGAAGTGCTACATCGGCAACGGCGTGGTGCTGTCGGCGGCCAAGCTGTTCGAGGAGATCGAGGGGCTGGAAAAGGCCGGCGTGGAAGTGCGGTCTCGGCTGCGCATCAGCGAAGCCTGCCCGCTGATCCTGCCGTTCCATGCCGCGCTGGACATCGCGCGCGAGACGCTGCGCGAGCAGGGCGGCAGCGAGAAGATCGGAACCACCGGCCGCGGCATCGGCCCGGCGTACGAGGACAAGGTGGCCCGCCGCGCGCTGCGGGTGCAGGACCTGAAGCATCCGGAGCGCTTCGCCGAAAAGCTCAAGGTGGTCCTCGACCTGCACAACTTCACGCTGACCAACTACCTCAACGCGCCGGCGGTGGATTTCCAGCAGGTCTACGACGAGGCGATGAAGCACGCCGAGCTGCTCAAGCCGATGATGGCCGACGTCTCGCGCGAGCTCAACGAGGCGCACATCCACGGCGACAACCTGCTGTTCGAAGGCGCACAGGGCACGCTGCTGGACGTGGACCACGGCACCTACCCGTACGTCACATCGAGCAACTGCGTGGCGGGCAATGCGTCGGCCGGCGCCGGCGTCGGCCCGGGCATGCTGCACTACATCCTGGGCATCACCAAGGCCTATTGCACGCGCGTGGGCGGCGGGCCGTTCCCGACCGAACTGGACTGGGCGACGCCGGGCACCGTGGGTTACCACCTGTCCACCGTCGGCGCCGAAAAGGGCGTGACCACGGGCCGCAGCCGCCGTTGCGGCTGGTTCGATGCGGCGCTGCTCAAGCGCTCGGCCCAGGTCAACGGCCTCACGGGACTGTGCATTACCAAGCTGGACGTGCTGGACGGCATCAAGGAACTGAAGCTGTGCACCGGCTACGAGCTGGACGGCGAATACACCGACATCCTGCCGCTGGGCGCCGACGAGATCGCGCGCTGCAAGCCGGTCTACGAGACCATGGAAGGCTGGACCGACAGCACCGTGGGCGTGACGCAGTACGACAAGCTGCCGGTCAACGCGCGCCTGTACCTGCAGCGCATCGAGCATTTCGCCGGCGTGCCGATCCACCTGATCTCCACCAGCCCGGACCGCGACCACACCATCATGACGCGCCATCCCTACCTGGCCTGAACAACGGACCGACCCTGAGGAACACCACATGTTGACGGAAGACGGCAAGCACCTGTACGTGAGCTACGACGAGTACCACAACCTGATCGAGAAGCTGGCGATCAAGGTGCACCAGTCGGGCTGGGAATTCGACACCATCCTGTGCCTGGCGCGGGGCGGGATGCGCCCGGGCGACATCCTCTCGCGCATCTTCGACAAGCCGCTGGCGATCATGTCGACCAGCTCCTACCGGGCCGACGCCGGCACCATCCAGGGCCACCTGGACATCGCGCGCTTCATCACCACGCCCAAGGGCGAGATCGCCGGCAAGGTGCTGCTGGTGGATGACCTGGCCGATTCAGGAAAGACCCTGCATGCGGTGATGGACATGCTGCGCAACAACTACCAGCCGATCACCGAACTGCGCAGCGCCGTGATCTGGACCAAGGGCCTGTCGAGCTTCCAGCCGGATTACTCGGTGGAATTTCTGCCGACCAATCCGTGGATCCACCAGCCGTTCGAGAGCTACGACAGCATGGGGGCGCAGAAGCTGCTGGACAAGTGGAAGGTTTGATCGCTCATCGCCGGGGAGGGCGCTGACGCGAGCCGCGTGCCTTTGCGCGCTTGCACTTTGCAGCTCCGCGCGCACGGCGAGGCCGGGGAGGGCGCGGCGCATCGACGCGGCGGCCGGTGCGATGCACCGGCTACCCTGTGTTTTCCCGATTCCATGACGCGTCGCGCAACTCACAGAGCGCCTCAGGCCGCTCTGTTCGGACAAGTGCGACGAGCCAGATCACGAAGCGCGCAAGCGCGCCGTCATGGAATCGGGAAAACACAGGCACCGCGCCTGATTGATGCGCCGCGCCCTCCCCGGCCTCGCCGTCACAAGTGCGTCCGCGCGCGCCAGCAATTTGCCCCACCGCCGGACTCTGAGCCCACTCGCCTTGCTGACGCTTGCTGGCTGCGCGGCAGCGCCGCCGCAGGCAGCAAGTCCGCCGCCAATTGAGCTCCGGTGGCATTCGAAAGATCCGCTGGCGTCGGGCTGGTTCAGGCAAGTCTGGTGGAGTGCTACACGCGAACGATCGAGGAAGAAGTTGTTCTTCTGACGTTGTATGCGAAGGCGAAGACGGACAACATTACCGGCACGAAATTAAAGGAGATCCGTCGTGTCCTCGAAAGCTAAACCGCTCACCGATGCGCAGTTGCGCGCACATGAATCCCGGCGGGACCTCGCGGCTGAGTTGCTCGAATCCGTGCGCCAGATGAAGGCGGGGAAGACTCGAGTTGTAGCGTCGCCGGCAGTCGAGGCGCGGGAGCGCACCGGATTGTCACAATCCCAATTCGCGTCATTGCTTGGTGTGTCGGTGCGCACCCTGCAAGGCTGGGAGCAGGGGCGCAAGCAGCCGAGCGGCGCGGCGCGTACCTTGCTCACGATTGCGCGCACCAACCCGCAAGCGCTCCTGGCAGTTGCTGGCAAGTGAAAACGACGTCGGGTTGGACGACTTGGCTCATGCCCGCATTCTGCCGGCCAGCGCCCGGTACAACCCGCGCAGCAGCATCAGCGCCAGCACCGCTTCCCCGAAGGTCGTGACGAAAGCGACCACGGCATTGCGCTGGCCCAGGCGCCGGCGGAACTTGGCCAGCATCCGCTCGCTGGCGATCTCGATGCTGTCGTAGAAGGCCGGCACCACCAGCAGCGTCAGCATGGTGGCGGTGAGGGTGCCGCCGATGATGGCGATCGCCAGCGGCCGGTAGAAGTCACCGCCCTGGCCCAGGCCGATCGCCACTGGCAGCATGCCGGCGATCAGCGCGAAGGTGGTCATCAGGATTGGCCGCAGGCGGGCCCGGCCGGCCGCCATCAGCGCGTCCTCGCGCGGCACGCCCTCGGCCTCGCGCTTGCGCGCCGCATCCAGCAGCAGGATCGCATTCTTGGCCACCAGGCCCATCAGCATGATGATGCCGATGAAGCTCATGAGGTTCAGGGTCGAGCGGGTCGCCAGCAGCGCCAGCACGACGCCGATCAGGCTGAGCGGCAAGGACAGCATCACCGCCAGCGGCGCGGTGAACGAGCCGAATTGCACCACCAGGATCAGGTACATCAGGCCCACGCCCATCACCAGCGCCGTGGTCATGGCGCCGAACACTTCCTTCTGGTCCTTGCCGGCGCCGCCCAGTTCCACGCCGTAACCGACCGGGAATTCGATCTGCTGCGCCAGCTTCAGCGCCTCGGCCGTGACGTCACCGGAGGCGCGGCCCTGGGCGTTGGCCGAGACGGCGATCATCCGCTTGCCACCCAGGTGCTGGATCTGCGACGGCCCCTGGCCCATGCTGATGGTGGCGATCTGGTTCAGCGGCACGACCATGTTGCTGTTGGCCACCGCGATCGGCAGCCGCTCGATGTTCTCGGCGTCGACCCGGTCACTGGGGTCGAGCCGGACGGCGACGTCACGCGATTCGCCGGTGGGATCGACCCAGTCGCCGACCTCGACCCCGGCGAACGCCACCCGCAGCGCCTGCGCCGCGTCGTTGACCGAGATGCCCAGGGAGTTGGCCAGGCCCCGGTTCAATTCGATCTTCAGTTCGTCCTTGGGACTTTGCTCGGACAGCCCGACGTCGACCGCCCCGGGCACGTTGCGCAGCCGCTCCATGAACGCATTGGTGATTCCCAGCAGGGTGCGGGCATCGGTGCCGTAGAACTGGATCTGCACCGGCTTGCGGGTGCCGTTGTTGAGGTCGTCCATCACCACGTATTCGGCGCCGACCAGGCGCGCCATCATCGCGCGCAGGTCCACCGCGATGTCGGCGGCCCGGCGCTTGCGCTCGGTGCTCCTGCCCAGGTCGACGTAGACCCGGCCGCCGCCGATGTTGATGACGCTGTTGGTGGCCAGGGCTTCGGGTAGGGTGCGGGCCAGTTCCGCCGCCTTCTCGATCTTCAGCCGGGTGTATTCCAGGCTGGCCGAGGAGGGCGTGCGCACCTCGACGGCGATCATGCCGGCGTCCTGCTGCGGCAGGAAGCTGGAGCCGCCGAAGGCCGCATGCAGGCCGATGGCGCCGGCGAAGCTGCCGGCCGCCGCCAGCGCCATCCAGCGCCGGTGGTGCAACGCCCATGCGATCACGTTCCCGTAGCGGTCGGCCTGGTGGTCGAACCAGAGGTTGAATCGCACCAGCACGCGGCTCAAGCCGGTGCGTTCCCGCTCCAGGTGGCCGACCGGGTCGCCCCAGTAGGCCGACAGCATCGGGTCGAGCGTGAACGAAATGAACAGGCTGACCAGCACCGAGCAGGCCACCGTCAGGGCGAAGGGCCGGAACCACTCGCCGGCCACGCCCGGCATGAAGGCCACCGGGATGAAGATCGCGATGATCGAGAAGGTGGTGGCGGCCACCGCCATGCCGATCTCGGCGGTGCCGACGCTGGCGGCGGTGCGGCGGTCGGCGCCGCGCTCCATGTGGCGCACGATGTTCTCTCGCACCACGATGGCGTCGTCGATCAGCACGCCGATGGCCAGCGACAGGCCCAGCAGCGTCATCAGGTTGAGCGTGAATCCGCACAGCCAGACCGCGATGAAGGCGGTGATGGCCGAGGTCGGCAGGCTGAGCGCCGTGATCAGTGTCGAGCGCCACGAGTTGAGAAACACGTAGACCACGAAGATGGTCAGCAGCGCGCCCAGTGTCAGCGAGTGGATCACGTTGTTCAGGTTGTCCTGCGCGTCCTCGCCGCCGTCGCGCGTTACTGCCAGCGCTGTGCCCGCGGGCAGCGTCTTGTTGATGTCCTCCACCAGCTTGCGCACGCCGGCCGCCACGCTGACGGTGCTGGCGTCGCGGGCGCGGGTGACCGACAGGCTGACGTTGGGATGGGCGCTGCGCACGCTGAAGCTGTCCAGTTCGGCGAACCCGTCCACCGTGCTGGCCACTTGCGACAGCCGGACGATCTCGTTGCCGCGGCGCTTGACGATCACCTGGCCGAATTCGGCCGGTGACTCGATCCGTCCCACCAGCCGGATGCTCTGGTCCTTCAGCGGCCCGACGATGCGGCCGACCGGCGCCGTGGTGTTCTGGCTGCGCAGCGCATCGACCACCTCGGCCACCGAGACGTTGAACTCTCGCAGCCGGTCGGCCTTGAGCAGCACGCTCAGCTCGCGCTTGAGCGAGCCGGTGACGTTGACAATGGAGACGCCTGCGACGCCGCGGAAGCGGTCGGCCAGCACGTCCTCGGCCAGCCGCGAGATCGCCGCGTGGCTCTGGGTGGTGGACGACAGCGCGATGTCCATGATCGGGAAGGTGCCGGGGTCTCTGCGGCGGATCACCGGCTCGCGCATTTCCACTGGCAGCTTGTAGCGCACCGTGGAGATCGCGTTGCGGACCTCGTCCGCCGCCTCGATCATGTTCTTGTTGAAATTGAAAATGGCGATGATGCTGGCGTTGCTGTCCTTGGCCGTCGAACGGATCTCGTACACGCCGGCGATGCCCTGCAGCGACTTCTCGATCCGGTTGACGATCTCGCGCTCCACCGTCTCCGGCGAGGCGCCGGGGTAGGCGATCTCGATCGACAGCACCGGCTGCTCGACGTCGGGGATCTCGTTGACCCGCAGCTTGTTGAGCGCCAGCAGGCCCAGGCACATCAGGCCCAGCACGATGACGATGGTGGCGACCGGCCGCCGGATGCTGAAGTCGGACAGGAACATGGCTTAGCGGCCGCCGGCCGCAGCTGATGCCGTGGTTGCCGCCGGCGCGGACGGCGCCTGCTGCACCGCCTGGCCGTCGCGCAGCGTGCCGATCGGATGGCGCAACAGCCGGTCGCCGTCGGTCACGCCGGCGCGCACCACGTAGTCGCCCCGGCGCGGATCGCGCTCGCCCAGCGCCAGCGCCACCTTCTGCAGCTTGTCGCCGGCGATCCGCCAGGCCCAGTTGCGATCGCCTTCGCGCACCACGGCCGAAGCCGGCAGCACGATCGCGCTGGTGGTCGCCGCCTCGACCCGGCCCTCGGCATACAGGCCGGCCAGCCGGGCCGGCGCCCCGCCGTCGATGTCGACCAGCACTTCCACCTGGCGGGTGGTGGCGTTGGCAGTCGGGCTGACCAGCCGGATCCGGCCGGCGAAGTCCTGCGAGCCATAGCCGTTGACCCGGAAGCTCACGGCCTGGCCGGCGCGAATCGATTGGATCGCATCGGACGACACCAGGCCCTCGAAGCGCAGGCTGCGCGGATCGATCACCTTGAGCAGTTCCTTGCCGATCTGGGCGGTGTCGCCGGCCGAGACCTTGCGGTCGCTCACGATGCCGTCGAACGGCGCCCGCGCCTCGGTGCGCTGCAGCTGCTGGCGCGCCTGCACCAGCCGCGCCTTAGCCGCCGACAGGTCGCTCTGGGTGTTGTTGCGGCGGATCTCGGCGTCTTCCAGTTGCTGGGCCGAGGCCATGCCGGATGCGCGCAGGGTCGACAGCCGCTGCAACTGGCGCTCGGCCTGGTCGAAGGCCTGGACGGCCACGCGCTCGGCCTCCTGCGCCGACACCAGGCCGTCGCGGATGGCGGTGTCGTCCAGCCGCACCAGCAGGTCGCCGCGGCGCACCGCCTGGCCGTTTTCCTTGAGCACCGCCAGCACGATGGCCGAGACTTCGGCGCGCAGGTCGGCGCGCCGGTCCGGCTGGATGGTGCCGGTGATCAGCGGGCCAGTGGAGACGCTGCCGGGCCGCGCCGTGATCATGTCTTCCGGGGTGATCAACAAGCTGGCCGCGGCAGCGGCGGGCTTGGCGGCGCCCCGCTCGCAACCCGTCAGGGCGACGCTCAGCGACAGGGCAAGCGGCAGGACCAGGAATTTCAGCAAACGCATCTCCTCGGGCGGCGGCGGATAGGCCGCCGCCTCCGTTCTGTTGAGGCAGGATTTTACCGGCAGTGCGCCGGTTTTTCCTTTAGCGCTGGCCGAAACTGGCGCCGTCGAACAGGTCCTTGAATTCGCGCGGCTGGGAGCGCCAGTACTGCTTCGGGGCGCTCACGCGCGCACCCAGGGCGGCGGCGGCATGCCAGGGCCAGCGCGGGTCGTAGAGCATCGCGCGAGCCAATGACACGGCGTCGGCCTCGCCGTCGGCGATGATGGCTTCGGCTTGCTGCGCTTCGGTGATCAGGCCCACGGCCATGGTCGGCAAGCCCACGTCGGCCTTCACCCGCTGCGCATAGGGAACCTGGTAGCCGGGCCCGAGCTTGATCGCCTGCGCCGGTGACACGCCGCCGGTCGTGACGTGGATCGCCGCGCAGCCGCGGGCCTGCAGCGCCTTCGCCATGGCGACCGTGCCCTCGATGTCCCAGCCGCCCGGCACCCAGTCGGTCGCCGAGATCCGGGCCCAGACCGGCTTGTCCGCGGGGAAGGCGGCGCGCACCGCGTCGAACACTTCCAGCGGAAAGCGCATCCGTTTTTCCAGGCTGCCGCCATAGGCGTCGGTGCGCTTGTTGGCCAGCGGCGAGAGGAACTGGTGCAGCAGGTAGCCGTGCGCCGCGTGCAGCTCGATGCCCTCGAAGCCGAGGCGGGCGGCGCGCCGCGCGGTGGCGGCGAAGTCCTCGCGAATCTTTTGCATTCCGTCGCCATCGAGCGCCTCGGGCCGGTCTTCGCTGTCCGAATGCGGCACTGGCGAGGGGGCAAGCGTCTTCCAGCCGCCCGGCTCGTCGGGGCGGATTTGCGCGCCGCCGTCCCAGGGCGCGCGACTGGAGGCCTTGCGGCCGGCGTGGCTGATCTGGATGGCCAGCGCGATCGGCGAGTGGGCCCGGATCGCTGCCATGATGCGGGCCAGGCCGGCCTCGTTGGCGTCGCTGTACAAGCCCAGGTCCGCCGGCGAAATGCGGCCTTGCGGCGACACCGCCGTCGCCTCCAGGATCATCAGCCCGGCGCCCGACAAGGCGAGATGGCCAAGGTGGATCATGTGCCAGTCGCCGGGGGTGCCATCGGTGGCGCTGTACTGGCACATCGGCGCGATCACGATGCGGTTGGGCAGCGCGAGCGGGCCGAGTTGCCAGGGACTGAACAGATGACTCATGATGTGCCTCGCAGCTGGAAGAGTGGCAGTGTTGGCATGCTAGCATCGGGCCGGTTTCTTGCTTCATGGATCGCGAACGGGCCGCCGGCCCTGGAGCATTGACAAGGATGTTGAGATGACGTGGTCGATCCTGGCGCGGGACGATGAGGGACGCTTTGGCGTGGCGATCGCCAGCCGCTTTTTTGCCGTCGGGGCGCTGTGCATCCACACCCGGCGCGGTGTCGGCGCATTGAGCACGCAGGCGCTGATGAATCCGCTGTACGGGCCGGCCGGCCTGGAGCAACTGGCCGCCGGCCATTCGGCGGCCCACGTGATCGAGGCGCTGACCAATGCCGACGCAGGCCGGGCCCAGCGCCAGTTGCACGTGCTGCCCGCGATTGGGGAACCCGCGGCCCATACCGGTGCGGCCTGCGTCGACTGGTGCGGCCACTTGCTGTTCCCCGATTTCAGCGTCGCCGGCAACATGCTGGCCGGCGCGGCGGTGATCGAATCGACCGCGCAAGCCTTTCGCGACGCCCGGGGCAAGCCGCTGGCCGAACGGTTGCTGGCCGCGATGGCGGCCGGCGAGTCGGCCGGGGGCGACAAGCGCGGCAAGCAGGCCGCGGCCCTGCGCATCCACGGCGACGAGGACTATCCGCAACTCGACATCCGGGTCGACGACCACGCCGAGCCGATCGGGGAACTGCATCGGCTGTATGAAAAGAGCCTGGAGCGCTACCAGCCCTTCCTGTCCTGCCTGCCCGGCCGCCACGACGCCACCGGACTGACTGACCGGGCCGAGATCGAGGCACGGATCGTCCGCTTCCACGAACAACGACGGAGCGCGCGCTGATGGCCCTGCTCGACGTGGTCGACCTGCGCACGACCTTCAACACCGACGACGGTGAGTTTCCCGCCGTCGACGGCGTCAGCTTCTCGGTGCAGGCCGGTCGCACGCTGGCGATCGTCGGCGAATCGGGCTGCGGCAAGAGCGTGACCTCGCTGTCCATCATGGGCCTGGTGCCCAGCCCGCCGGGCCGGGTGCGCGGCTCGATCCGGTTCGAAGGCAAGGAGCTGGTGGGCGCGCCGGCGCGCGAGCTGCAGGACCTGCGCGGCAACGGCATGGCCATGATCTTCCAGGAGCCGATGTCCTCGCTCAACCCGGTCTTCACCATCGGCGACCAGATCGTCGAAGGGCTGCTGCGGCATCGCCGCATCAGCCGGGCGCAGGCGGTGGAGCAGGCGCTCAACGCGCTGCGCAAGGTGCGCATTCCAGCGCCGGAGCAGCGTTTCCACGACTACCCGCACAAGCTCTCGGGCGGCATGCGCCAACGCGCCATGATCGCGATGGCGCTGGCCTGCGAGCCGCGCCTGCTGATCGCCGACGAGCCGACCACCGCGCTGGACGTGACCATCCAGGCCCAGATCCTGGAGCTGATGCGAACGCTGCAAAGCGAGACCGGCACCGCCGTCATCCTGATCACCCACGACCTGGGCGTGGTGGCCGAAGTGGCCGACGACGTGGTCGTGATGTACGCCGGCAAGGTGGTCGAGCGGGCGCCGGTGCAGGAGCTGTTCGACCGCCCCCAGCATCCGTACACGGTCGGCCTGCTCGGCTCGATCCCGCGGCTCGACGTCGAACGAACCCGGCTGGCCTCGATCGAAGGCCAGGTGCCCAGCCCGCTGCGGCGGCCGGCCGGCTGCAAGTTCGCCGACCGCTGCCCGTTCGTGATCGACCGCTGCCGCGCCGAGGATCCGCCGCTGATGGACGTCGGCGCGAACCACCAGTCGGCCTGCTGGCGGGCGCCGCTTGATCCGGGCGAGCTGCTGGCCGGGCAGGGCGAGGCGGTGGCGGCATGAGCACGACACCGCTGCTGCAGGTCGAAGGCCTGGTCAAGCATTTCCCGGTGCGGCGCGGCGTGCTGGGGCGGGTGACCGGTGCGGTGCGCGCGGTCGACGGCGTCGACCTGCAGATCGCCGCCGGCGAAACCCTGGGCGTGGTCGGCGAATCGGGCTGCGGCAAGTCGACGCTGGGCCGGCTCGTCCTGCGCCTGATCGAGCGCACCGACGGCCGGGTGCTGTTCGAAGGCGAGGACCTCGGCACGCTGGACGCGGCGACGCTGCGCTCGCGCCGCCGCTCGCTGCAGATCATCTTCCAGGACCCGTATTCGTCGCTCAATCCGCGGATGACGGTGGGCCAGACGCTGGCCGAGCCGCTGATGCTGCACGGCCTGCACACCGGTCGCCATCGCGAGCGGGTTGCCGAGCTGCTGCGCACGGTGGGCCTGGCGCCCGAGCACACGAGCCGCTACCCGCACGAGTTTTCCGGCGGCCAACGCCAGCGGATCGGCATCGCGCGGGCGCTGGCCGCCGAGCCGAAACTGATCGTCTGCGACGAGGCCGTGTCGGCGCTCGACGTCTCGGTGCAGGCCCAGGTGGTGAACCTGCTGCAGGACCTGCAGCGCCAGTTCGGCCTGGCCTACATGTTCATCGCCCACGACCTGGCGGTGGTCAAGCACATCGCCAACCGGATTGCCGTGATGTACCTGGGGCGGATCGTGGAACTGGCCGATCGGCGCCAACTGTTCGCGGCGCCGCGCCATCCCTACACCCAGGCGCTGCTGTCGGCGATTCCCTTGCCCGATCCGGCCCTGCGGCGCGAGCGCGCGCTGCTGGCCGGCGACGTGCCCAGCCCGCTCAATCCGCCGACCGGCTGCCACTTCCACACCCGCTGCCCCTACGCGCAGCCGCTGTGCTCTCAGGTTTCGCCGCCGCTGGAAGCGCAGGGCGGCCACGCCGTGGCCTGCCACTTCTGGCGCGACATCCCGGCGCCGGCCGCGCTGCCCTTGCCGGTGGCGCAGGCGCCATCGCGGCAGCGGCTGGAGCTGCTGCAATCGGCTTTCACCGCCGCGGCGCCGGCCTGAACTTCATCCTCAATCACTCCAAGGAGAACGCTCCATGCAACTCAAACGAATCATCCTGGTCCCGCTGCTGCTCGGCGTGCTGGCCGCGCAGGCGCAGACCTTGCGCGTCGGCCTGGCTGAAGACCCGGACGTGCTGGACCCGACGCTGGCCCGCACCTTCGTCGGCCGCGTGGTGTTCAGCGCCCTGTGCGACAAGCTGCTGGAGATCGACGAAAAGCTCAACATCGTGCCGCAGCTGGCCACCAGCTACGAGTGGTCGGCCGACAGCAAGGCGCTGACCATGAAACTGCGCCAGGGCGTCACCTTCCACGACGGCGAGAAGTTCGACGCCGCCGCGGTGAAGTTCAACATCGAGCGCCACAAGACCATGGCCGGCTCCAACCGCCGTGGCGAGCTGGCCCCGGTGTCCAGCGTGGACGTGCTCGACCCGTCCACCGTTCGCCTGAACCTGTCGGCGCCGTTCTCGCCGCTGCTGGCGCAGCTCGCGGACCGGGCCGGCATGATGGTGTCGCCCAAGGCCGCCAAGGCCGAGGGCGACAAGTTCGGCGCCCATCCGGTGTGCTCCGGCCCGTTCAAGTTCGTCGAGCGGGTGGCGCAGGACCGGATGGTGTTCGAGCGCTATGCGAACTACTGGAACAAGGGCGCGATCCACTTCGACAAGATCGTCTACACGCCGATCCCGGATGCGACGGTGCGGCTGGCCAACCTCAAGTCGGGCCAGCTGGATTTCATTGAAAGAGTTTCTTCCAGCGACATGGACAAGATCCGCGCCGACAAGAAGCTCAAGACCTCGCGCATCACCGAGATCGGCTACCAGGGCATCACCATCAACGTCGGCAAGAGCGACATGGCCAAGAACAACCCGCTGGGCCGCGACGCGCGAGTCAGGGAAGCGTTCGAGCTGTCGCTGGACCGCCAGGGCCTGGTGCAGGTGGTGATGGACAACGAGGCCATCGCCGGCAACCAGTGGGTCGCGCCGACCAACCAGTTCTATGCGAAGAACATGCCGCTGCCCAAGCGCGACATCGCGCGCGCCAAGGCGCTGCTCAAGGAAGCGGGCGTGCCCAATCCCAGCTTCACGCTGGTGACGCCGACGACGTCCGACGCGCAGCGCATCGCGCTGGTGGTGCAGGCGATGGCGCGCGAGGCGGGCTTCGACGTCAAGATCCAGGCCGCCGAATTCGCCACCTCGCTGGACATGGCCGACAAGGGCAACTTCGAGGCCTATGTGCTGGCCTGGAGCGGCCGCGCCGATCCGGACGGCAACGTCTACAGCTTCGACGCCTGCAAGCAGCCACTGAACTACGCCGGTTATTGCGACGCCGAGACGGACGCGCTGCTGAACCAGTCGCGCGCGCTGCGCGACCCGGCCGAGCGCAGGAAGGTGTTCGAGAAGGTCGCCGCCAAGGTGCTCAAGGAGCGCCCGATCGTCTACCTGTACCACCGCAACTGGCTGTGGGCCTACAACCCGAAACTGAGCGGCGTGCGCGAGATCCCGGACGGCCTGCTGCGCATCAGCGGGCTGAAGATGGCGCCGTGATGGAAAACGTCCGTCATTCCCGCGAAGGCGGGAATCCAGTGCTTGCGCACTCCTTTGAACGCCCTGGACCCCCGCCTTCGCGGGGGTGACGATCCCTATGTTCGAGTACCTGGTCCGCCGCCTCGCCTCGCTGGTGCCCACGCTGGTGCTGGTGTCGATGCTGATCTTCGGCCTGCAGCAGCTGCTGCCTGGCGACCCGGCCAAGATCCTGGCCGGCGAGGACCAGGACCCGCAGGTGGTGGCCTACCTGCGCACCAAACTGCACCTGGACGAGCCGCTGCCGATGCGCTACGCCTACTGGATGGGCGGCGTGGTGCGCGGCGACCTCGGCGAGTCGACCCGCAACCAGGAGCCGGTGCTCAAGCTGATCGCCCAGAAGCTGCCGGTGACGGTGGAGCTCGCGCTGCTGGCGATGACCATCGCGCTGCTGATCGGCATCCCGGCTGGCATCGTCTCGGCGGTCGGCCGCGGCGGCGTCTGGGACTACCTGGCGAACGTGTTCGCGCTCTGGGGGCTGTCGACGCCCAACTTCTGGCTCGGCATCCTGCTGATCATGCTGTTCTCGGTCCAGCTCGGCTGGCTGCCGGCCTCAGGCTACGTCAGCCCGTTCGAAGACCTGGCCGCCAACCTGAAAGCCATGATCATGCCGGCCTTCGTGCTGGGCAACGCCATCGCTGCAGTGCTGATGCGCCATACCCGCAGCGCGATGCTGCAGGTGCTGTCGGCCGACTATGTTCGCACCGCGCGCGCCAAGGGCCTGAACGAGCGCACCGTGGTGATCAAGCACGCGCTGCGCAACGCGCTGACGCCGATCATCACGCTCGGCGCGCTGGAGCTCGGCACGTTGCTGTCGGGCGCGGTGCTGACCGAGCAGGTGTTCACCATCCCTGGCTTCGGCAAGCTGATCGTCGATTCGGTGTTCAACCGCGACTACCTGGTGGTGCAAGGCGTGGTGCTGGTCACGGCCAGCGCCTACATGACACTGAACCTGCTGGCCGACCTGGCCTATTTCCTGGTCAACCCGCGCCTGCGGCACTGAATCCCATGGCTGCTGTCCTTGCCCCCATCATCATTGCGCCGGTGCGCGAGGCCGGTCCCTGGCGCCGCGCCTGGCTGCGGCTGCGGCGCCGGCGCGGCGCGCTGGTCGGACTGGCCGTCGTGGTGCTGTTCATCGTGCTGGCGCTGTTCGCGCCCTGGATCGCGCCGCAGGACCCGATCGCCGCCAGCTGGGCTGCGATCCGCAAGGCGCCCAGCGCCCAGTACTGGCTGGGCACCGACGAGATCGGCCGCGACGTGCTGTCGCGGGTGATCTGGGGCACCCGCGCCTCGCTGCTGGCCGGCGTGGTGTCGGTCTCGATCTCGCTGCTGATCGGCGTTCCGCTGGGCATGGCGGCCGGCTTCCTGGGCGGCGCGGTCGACGCCATCATTTCCCGCGTCACCGATGCCTTCCTGGCCTGCCCGTTCCTGATCCTGGCGATCGCGCTGGCGGCCTTCCTGGGCCCGAGCCTGACCAACGCGATGATCGCCATCGGCGTCTCGGCGGCGCCAATCTTCGTGCGGCTGGCGCGCGGCCAGGTGCTGAGCGTCAAGGTGGAGGACTACGTGGAGGCGGCGCGGGCGGTGGGCAATTCGCCGCTGCGCATCGCCTTGCGCCACATCCTGCCGAACATCACGGCGCCGCTGATCGTGCAGGCCACGCTGGCCATCGCCGCGGCGGTGATCGCGGAGGCCAGCCTGTCGTTCCTGGGCCTGGGCCAGCAGCCGCCGGCGCCCAGCTGGGGCAGCATGCTCAACACCGCCAAGAACTACATCGACAACTCGCCGTGGATGGCGATCAGCCCGGGGGTGGCGATCTTCCTGCTGGTGCTGTCGTTCAACCTGCTGGGCGACGGCCTGCGCGACGCCCTCGATCCGCGCCAGCGCTAGGGCCCGAGCAGGCCCTAGAGGATTTCCGAGGCGTTGCGGTCCGGCACCGGCAGGGTCCGCTTGTGCAGGACCTGCAGCTTGCCGTCCAGTGCGTAGACGATGGGCGCGGCGTTCGGGACCTCGACGCTCACGATGGCTTCGTCGCTCACGCCCTCGATAATCTTGATCAGCGCCCGCAGGCCGTTGCCGTGGCCTGTCACCAGCACCCGCTGGCCGCGGCGCAGGGCGGGCGCGATGGAATCGCTCCAGGCCGCCTGCACGCGCGCCACCGTCTGGCGCAGCGATTCGCTGGCGGGGATCTCGCCGGCCTGCAAGGCTGCGTAACGCCGGTCGATCGGCACCCAGGCCGCGGCAGCCGCATCCATCGCCGGCGGCTGCGCATCGTAGGAGCGGCGCCAGCGCTTCACGGTGCCTTCCCCATGGGCTTGCACCGCGTCGGCCTTCCGGCGGCCGGTCAGCGCGCCATAGTGGCGCTCGTTGAGCCGCCAGTCGAGCACCTGTGGCAGCCACATGCAGTCCAGCGCGTCGAGCACCACCCATTGCGAGCGGATGCAGCGCTTGAGCACGGACGTGAAGGCCAGGTCGAATTCGAGTCCCGCCGCGCGCAGCGCGGCCGCAGCGCCGCGCATCTGGGCGAGCCCTTCCGGCGTCAGGTCGACGTCGGCCCAGCCGGTGAAGCGCTGCTCGAGGTTCCACAGCGACTCGCCATGCCGCAGCAGGGTCAGCTGGGCCTGGCCAGCGGCGGGTGTCGATTCAAGCATCGTTGGTCCATTGCCTCGCAGGGTCCTATCCTAGAGGTTGCACGGGCGGCAAGGAGCAGTGGCGGCCTGGACCCGGCCTTGCGTCAGACGTCGTGCAGCGCGCCGAATTCCGAAGCGGTCGTTTCCAGCGTCATGGTGTTGAGGCGCGCCATCGGGATCTCGCGGGCCATCCCGGCGGTCTGGGCCAGGCGGAACAATTCCGAAGTCCGCTCGCGCAGCGCCTCGACTGTTTCGTACAGGCGGGCGATCACGACCGGGTCCTCGCCCGAGCGCGAGCGGGTGACCAGCTCGCCTTCGAGCAGGCGCAGGCGCTTGTAGGACCGCCGCCAGACGGTGAAGGTATCTTCGATGGCTTGAACTTGGGGCACGGGTCGAGTGGATGGGCAGGGGTTGATTGCGCACGGCGCAACGGTGTTGGCTTTTGGCCAACTGTGCGTGCAAGGCCTGGGGCAAACTGTAGGCCACCATGCCGTTCGACCTGCACTTCGATCTCCACTTGCGTCAGCGGGTGGAGCGTCAGCTGCGCGGCTTCACGGTCCACCCAGCCGGCCCCGGCACGCTGCGCGCCGCCGCGGTGGCGGTGGCGATCGCGCAAGAAGGCTCGGGCGCCGACCTGCCGGGGATCGCCGCGCCGCTGGGCTGGAGCACCCGGGCCTCGATCCTGCTGACCCGCAGGGCCCAGGGGCTGGGTCACCATGGCGGCCAGTGGGCCTTGCCCGGCGGCCGGATCGACCCCGGCGAGACAGCGGAACAGGCAGCCTTGCGGGAAATGGCCGAAGAGGTCGGACTGTTGCTGGAACCGGGCGCGGTGCTCGGGCGGCTTGACGACTTCAGCAGCCGCTCCGGTTTCGTCATCACGCCGGTGGTGGTCTGGGCCGGCGCCGCGCGCGACCTCGTGCCCAACCCCGGCGAAGTGGCCAGCATCCACCGCATTCCGCTGGGCGAGTTCCTGCGGCCCGACGCCCCGATGCTGGAAACCCTGGAAGGCAGCGAGCACCCGGTGCTGCGCATGCCGGTCGGCGAGCGGGCCATCGCGGCCCCGACCGCGGCGGTGCTGTACCAGTTCCGCGAGGTCTGCATCCTGGGGCGCCATACGCGCGTGGCGCACTTCGAGCAGCCGCTGTTCGCGCGCAAGTGAGCCGGCACGGCGACGGCCCCGGCGCTACCATCGCTGGATGAGCCACTCCGTCACCGACCTGATCCACCATCCCTACCAGCCACCGGCCGGCTTCGCCGCCCCGCAACCGGGGGTGTTCAAGGCCTCCACCGTCATCTTCGCCAACACAGCGCAGCTCCGCTCGCGCGACTGGAAACACAAGGATGGCTATACGTACGGGCTGCACGGCACCCCGACCACCTTCATGCTGGAAGAGCGGATCGCGACGCTGGAGGGCGGCCGCCATTGCCTGCTGGTGCCCAGCGGCCTGGCCGCCATCAGCACCGTCGACATGGCGCTGCTGTCGGCCGGCGACGAGGTGCTGATTCCCGACAACGCCTACGGCCCCAGCAAGGCATTGGCCGAGGGCGAGCTGAAGAACTGGGGCATCACCCACCAGCGGTACGACCCGATGAACCCGGCCGACCTGCAGGCCCGCATCGGCCCGAAGACCAGGCTGGTCTGGCTGGAGGCGCCGGGCTCGGTGACGATGGAATTCGTGCCGCTGGCGCAGCTGGCCAGGATCTGCCGCGACCGCGGCGTCACCAGCGCCCTGGACAACACCTGGGGCGCTGGACTGGCCTTCAACGGCTTCGACCTCGGCCAGGGCGAGCAGGCGGTGGCCGGCAGCGGCGCCGACATCGTGGTGCAGGCGCTGACCAAATACCCCAGTGGCGGCGGCGACGTGCTGATGGGAAGCATCGTTACCCGCGACGACGCGCTGCACCTGAAGATCAAGCTGGCCCACATGCGGCTGGGATTCGGGGTCGGCGCCAACGACGCGGAGACGGTGCTGCGCTCCTTGCCCAGCATGGCGCTGCGCTACCGGGCCCACGACGAAGCGGCGCGCACGCTGGCGGCATGGCTGCAAGGCCGGCCCGAGATCGCACAGCTGCTGCATCCAGCCTTCGAGGGCTCGCCCGGCCACAGCCACTGGAAGGCGTTGTGTACCGGTGGCCCTGCCGGCAACCAGGGCCTGGCCGCCGGCCTGTTCTCGGTGGTCTTTCACGAGCGCTACAGCCCGCCGCAGGTCGATGCCTTCTGCGACGCCTTGCGCCTGTTCAAGCTCGGGTACTCCTGGGGCGGCCCGATCAGCCTGGTGGTGCCGTACGACGTCGCTTCGATGCGCGACACGCGGCTCGGAGGCTGGCGACACAAGGGCGTGCTGGTGCGGTTCTCGGTCGGCCTGGAAGCGGTGCCGGACCTGCGGGCCGACCTGGAGCAGGCGCTGGCGGCGCTGGAGCGGCCTCGTGCAGCCGGCTGAAGCCGAACGGCGCCGGCTCGGGCGGCTGCGCATGCTGGGGGTCATGGACAGCGACGCCGAGCCGGAGTTCGACGCCCTGGTGCGCGTCGCCGCATCGGTCTGCGGCACGCCGATCGCGCTGGTCAGCCTGGTCGACGACCAGCGCCAGTGGTTCAAGGCCAACCACGGGCTGGAAGGCATCGCCCAAACGCCGCGCGACATCGCCTTCTGCGCCCACGCGATCGCGCAGGACAGCGTGATGGAAGTGCCGGACGCCGCCAGCGACGCGCGTTTTTCCGCCAATCCACTGGTGCTGGGCGACCCGCGCATCCGGTTCTACGCCGGCGCTCCCATCGTGATGCCCTCGGGCGAGCGGATCGGCACGCTGTGCGTGATCGACCGCCAGCCCCGCCATCTCACGGAGCAACAGACGGCTACCCTGCGCGACCTGGCCGCCGTGGCGCAGCGGTTGCTGCTGCAGCGAGAGCGCCTGCGCGAACTGTCGGGGGTGGGCAACGACTCCCGCTTTCATGCGGTGTCCACCGGCGCGCCGCTGGGGATCTTCCAGGCCGACGAAGCCGGCGCGCTGTTCCATACCAACGAGCGCTGGCAGGCGCTGTTCGGGATGACCCTGGAGCGGGCCCAGGGCAGCGGCTGGCGCGATGCGGTCCATCCCGGGGACCGCGGCCGGGTGCTGGCCGCGTGGGACGCCTGCGTGGCCGCGTCGCTGCCGTTCGACATGGAATTCCAGGTGCTGCGCCCCGGCGGCGAGACCGGCCACGTCCGGATGCAGGCCAGCCCGGCCAGCTGGGGCGACTTGCCGCGCAAGGGCTATGTCGGCGTGGCCGACGACATCACCGCGCACGCCGAGAGCGAATCGCGGCTGCGGGCCGCCAACCGCTTCCTGGAACGGGCCGAGCGCCTGAGCGGCGTCGGCGGCTGGGAAGTCGACCTCGCGACCCGCCGGGTCAAGTGGACCGACCAGAACTGCAGCATCTTCGACCTCGAGACCGGCCACCAGCCGCGACTCGACGAGGCCATGGGCTACTTCGCCGAAGGCGCCCGCAAGCAGCTCGGCGACGCCACGCGGCATTCGATCCGCACCGGCGAGCCCTGGAACCTGGAGTTGCCGATGGTGACGGCCCGCGGCCGCCAGATCTGGGTGCGCTCGCGCGGGTATGCCGAATTCGAGGACGGCAAGGCGGTGCGGCTGGTGGGAACGCTGCTGGACATCACCATTCACAAGGGCGTGCGCGACCAGCTGAAGGCCGCCAACGAACTGCTGACGGCCGTGGTGGACAACCTGCCATGCGGGCTGAGCGTGTTCGACGAGAACCTGCACCTGATCGCCCACAACCGGCAGTTCCGCGTATTGCAGGAGTTTCCGGACAGCCTGTTCGCAGCGCCGCCAGTGAGCTTCGAGAGCCTGATCCGGCACAACGCCGAGCGCGGCGATTATGGCGACGTCCCGGTCGAAGAGACGGTGCGCGCGTTGGTCGAGCGCGCGCGCAAGCCGGTGACGCACCACGACCAGCGCACCCGCCCCAACGGCGTCACGCTGGACATCCGGGGCGCGCCGCTGCCGGCCGGCGGCTTCGTCACCACCTATGTGGACATTTCGCCGGCGCGCGCCGCCGAAGAAGCCCTGCGCGAGAGCGAGGAACGCCAGAAGCGCGCTTTCGACGCCTCGCGGCTGTCGCTCTGGGACCTGGACCTGGAGACCGGCCACATCTATCTGTCGGAGAACTGGTCGGAACTGATGGGTGGCCCCCCCCGGCCGACCGTGACCACCGCTCAGGCGCTGCTGGACCTGGTGCCCGAGGCCGACCGGGAACGGATCGGCACCGCCCTGGAGGCGATGTTCCATGGCACGGCAGATCAGTACGCGGTCGAGCACCAGGTGCGCTGCAACGACGCCAGCCTGGTGTGGATCCACAGCGAGGGACGCGTCACCCGGCGCGACGCCCATGGCAAGGCCATGCGCGTCACCGGCACCAACCGCGACATCACCAAGCGCAGGCGCGCCGAGGAGCAGGTGCAGCGGGCCGCCGCCATCACGCGGGCGACGCTGGAATCGACGGCGGACGGCATCCTGGTGGTGGGCGGCGACCGCGCGATCCTGCTGTTCAACCGCCAGCTGTTGGCGATGCTCAACATCCCGCAGGACCTGCAGGGCGCCAGCCGCGAGACCTGGGGTGACATCGTCGTGGCGCAGGTGAAGGACCCCGATGCCTATGCGCGGCGGGTGCTGGAACTGTATGCGGCGCCGGAGACCGAATCCTTCGACGTGCTGGAGTTCAAGGACGGCCGCGTGTTCGAGCGCTACGGCCGGCCGCTGGCGCTGGAAGGCACCGCCACCGGCCGGGTCTGGAGCTTTCGCGACGTCACCGCCCGCACCAGGGCGGACCAGGACCTCAAGCAGGCCAAGGAAGCTGCCGAGGCCGCCAACCTGGCCAAGAACGAGTTCCTGGACACCATCAGCCACGAGATCCGCACGCCGCTCAACGGCGTGCTGGGCATGACCCGGCTGCTGCTGGCCGAGACGCTGCAGCCGCAGCAGCGGCGCTACGTCGAACTCGCCGCCTCCAGCGCGCAATCGCTGCTGGGGCTGATCAACGACATGCTGGACCTGGGCAAGATCGAGTCCGGCCGGATGGAGTTCGAGCACGTGGAGTTCAGCCTGGTCGAACTGGCGCGCGAGCTGGGCGACCTGTATGGACTGCGGGCCCGCGAGAAGGGCCTGGCGTTCGACCTGCGGGTGGATCCGGCCGTGCCGGACACCGTGGTGGGCGACCCGGGCCGGCTGCGCCAGGTGCTCAACAATCTCCTGAGCAACGCGCTGAAGTTCACCGAATCCGGGCTGGTCGGACTGGACGTCCACCCCGCGGCTTCCTCCGGCGGCCGCCTGATGATCGGGTTCACGGTGCACGACACCGGCATCGGCATCCCGCGGGAGGCGCAAGGCGGCCTGTTCCAGCGCTTCTTCCAGGCCGACAGCTCCACCACCCGGGAGTACGGCGGCACCGGGCTGGGGCTGGCGATCGTCAAGCAGCTGTGCGAGCAGATGGGCGGCAGCGTCCGGCTGCAGAGCGAGGCCGGCCGCGGCGCGTCGTTTCGCTGCGTGCTGCCGTTCACGCCGGCGGCCCGGCGGGTCGCGCCGGTGGCTGCCCCGGCCCAGCCGGTGTCGCGCACGCCACGCCCGCCGCGGCCGCAACGCATCCTGGTGGCTGAGGACAACGAGACCAACCAGATCGTCGTCAAGGGCATGCTCAAGCTGGCTGGCTACAACGAGGTCACGCTGGTCGCGGACGGCCAGCAGGTGCTGGACGCGGTCGAACGCGAACGCTTCGACGCCATCCTGATGGACTGCCGGATGCCGGTGATGGACGGCTACGAGGCGGCCGCACGGCTGCGTGCCGGCGGCTGGCGGCTGCCGATCATCGCGCTGACCGCCAACGTGTCGGGGGAGCAGCGCCAGAAGTGCCTGGCCGCCGGGATGGACGACTTCCTGTCCAAGCCGATGGAAGCGGCGCAGCTGGCCCAGATCCTGGACCGATGGACCGCTGCGCCGGCCGAGGCGGTGTTCGCCGAGCAGAAGGCGCTGGACCGGATGGACGGCGACATCGAGCTGTTCCGCCAGGTGCTGGACTCGTTCGTCGAACTGGCGCCCAAGGCGCTGGACCGGATCGGCGCCGCGCTGGAGCGCGACGAGACCACCGAGGTGCACCGGCACCTGCATTCGCTGGCCGGATCGGCCTCCATGGTCAGCGCCGAGGTGCTGGCCAAGCTGGCGCGCACGTTCGAGAAGCAGGCGCTGGAAGGCCACACCACCGGGCTGGCCCGCGGCCTGGTGGAATTGCGCTGCGCGCTCGACGACTTCCTGCTGGCAAGTGCGGCGACAATCAGGAACCGCTCATCATGACTACTCCACAGCCCCCTACCCCTGCCAGCGGCGATCCCGCTTCCATCCTCGTGATCGAGGACGACCCGATCCAGCGGCTCGCCGTGGTCGGCATCCTGCAGCGGGTCGGCCATCGCGTGCTGTGGGCAATCGACGGCGAGCAGGGCCTGGAGATGGCGCGCCAGTCGCGGCCCGACCTGATCGTCTGCGACGTCGTGATGCCGGGCATGAACGGCTACCAGCTGGTGACGGCGCTGCGCCAGGAGTCCGGACTGGCGGAGGTGCCCGTCATCATGCTCACCACCATGACGGAGCGGGCCCAGGTGCGGGTGGGAATGACCTCCGGCGCCGACGATTACCTGGCCAAGCCGCTGAACGCGGCCGAACTGCGCGAGGCCGTGACGGCGCTGCTGACGCGACGCAAGTCGCGGCGCGAGGAAATCGTCGGCGAGATCAAGGACAAGTTCCTGGCCGCGCTCGAAGGGCAGAAGCAGTCGCTGGCCAACCTGTACGAGCAGCGATTGTTCAAGGAACTCAACAGCCGCTGGGAAGACAGCGGCCGCTACAACGAGGCGCTGGATTACCCCGACACCATCGTGCTGGCGGTCGACCTGTTTTCCTCCATCCTGTCGCGGCAGTCGCCCAGCGACGATCTGGCCGCCGCGGTGCGCCAGGGCTACCAGAACGCGCGCGACACGTTGTACCTGTTCGGCGCCCGTCACCTGGTACCGCAGGGCGACAGCCTGCTGGCCGTATTCGTCCCGGTCGAGGGCGCCGATGTCGCCGCCTTCCGCCTGCGCGCCTTGCGCGGGGCACTGGCGCTGGTCAAGGCCGGCACCGGCGACAGCGGCATGACGGTGGCGTTGCACGTCGGCCCGGCGACCCTCGTGCACGTGACCGATCCCCTGCATGGCGATGCCGGCAGCGTGCTGACCGGCGACACCGCGCCGGCGGCTGCCGCGCTGCAGGTCTTCGCGCGCGAATCGAAGTGGCGGGTGGCCTGTTCGGCGCCGTTGCTCGCGGGCCTGGAGGGCCAGGTGGCCACCGGCCGCAGCGCGCCGCTCACCGCCGGCGGGGCCAGCATGACGGCGGTCGAGGTCCTGTCGCTCACCTGAGCCGGCGGCATTTCCAACCCGCCTGCAGATGGCTTACAGTGCTCTCATCTGACTAACTCAACGGAACTGCCTGTGGCCACACCAAATTACGGATACGAGAAGCGGCAGAAAGAGCTGGCCAAGAAGCGCAAGAAGGAAGACAAGCTCAAGGCCAAGAGCGAACGCAAGACCGGCGAACCCGGCGCCGACGGCGCACCGGATGATGGCGTGCAGGACGGCTCCGCGCCGCCGGCACAGGGAACATCCCAGGGCTGACCGGCCCGCGAGCGCATTGGAGGCCAGCCATGGATCCTGTCGTTCACTTTGAGATGCCGTACGACGATGCGGCGCGCATGGCCCGCTTCTACCAGCAGGCATTCGGCTGGCAGACCCAGGCCCTGGGCGCCGAGATGGGCAACTACATGGTTGCCACCACCACCGAGACAGCGCCGGCGGGCCCGGTCAAGCCAGGCGCCATCAACGGCGGCTTCTTCCCCCGCAAGGCCGACTGGCCGGACCAGCATCCGTCCGTCGTGATCGCGGTGGACGACGCCGTGGCGGCGATGGCGAAAGTGCGGGCCGCCGGTGGCGAGGTGCTGGGGGAGCCGATGGACATTCCCGGCGTCGGCAAGTACGTGTCGTTCCGCGACCCCGAGGGCAACCGCGTCAGCCTGCTGCAGCCCCTGCCTCGCCAGCCCTGATCGCGCGCGCCAGCGCGCCCATCGCCGCCACCGAACGGTCCACCGGCGCGATGGTTTCGGCGCTGCCGTACTGGCTGAAATTGCGTTCGATCGACGCCGCATAGCCCGGGTCGTAGTGCTTGAGCAGCAACTCGCGCACCACCGGCTCCACGTCGCCCGAGCGCACCTGCGCCTGCCAGCCTTCCACCACCGCCTTGCCGCGCAGCGTCACCAGGGCGGACAGCCGGTCGCAGAACAGCTCGGGGTCGCTGACGAAGAAGGCGTAGTCTTCCAGCAGCAGCTTCACGCGCTCGTCGTCCGGCAGCTCCAGCCTCATGCAGGGGCTGGCCCGCATCGCCTCGATCAGCGCTTGCGGCACCGCCAGGTTGCCGACCTTCTTGCTCTCGCTCTCGATGTAGACCGGCTGCGCGGTATCGAAGGTGCGCAGCTTGTCCCATACCAGCGTGTCGAAGCGCTTCTGGGTCGGCTGCGCCTGGCCGGGAATCTGGCCCAGCACCGAGCTGCGGTGGCAGGCCAGGTCTTCCAGGTCCAGCACCTGGGCGCCGGTGCCTTCGAGTGCCTGCAGCAGCCGGGTCTTGCCCGAGCCGGTGGGCCCGCAAACCACGCGGTAATGGTGGCGCTTCGCCTGCAATGGCAGGTCGGCCAGCACTGCCGTGCGGAAGGCCTTGTAGCCGCCCTCGATCAGCGACACCTTGAAGCCGATCTGGTCCAGCACCAGCGCCAGCGAACCGCTGCGCTTGCCGCCGCGCCAGCAATAAACCAGCGGCTGCCAGCTCTTGGGCGCGTCGATCAGGTCGCGCTCGATGTGGCGGGCGATGTTGGCCGCCGCCAGGGCGGCGCCGCGCTTCCTGGCCTCGAACGGGTTGACCTGGGCATAGATGGTGCCGATCCGGTGCCGCTCCTCGTTATTGAGCGTCGGCCAGTTCTGCGCGCCGGGCAGCCGGTCTTCAGCGTACTCGGCCTCGCTGCGGGCGTCGATGACGGCGCTGAAATCGGCCAGCCGCGCGATCGCATCGGCGGCGGCAATGGCTTGCACGGTCACTGATTCGGCGCCCCCACGGCCTTCGGCCTGCCCCCTGTGGGGGCCCGGCCGGTTTGGGGTGGCGCGGCACCGGCCAGCAGTTTCTTCAATTCTGGCCAGACGTTGGCCAGCATCTGCGGATGGGCCTCGGCCACCGGGTGCAGGCGGTCGGCCTGGAACATGCGCGCCGGGTCGTCGACGTCGGCAACCCCCTTGAGCAGGAACGGCACCAGGCCCGCCTTGTTCTTGCGGGCCACGGTTGCGAACAGGCCGGCGAAGCGCTTGCTGTAGTCGGCGCCGTAGTTGGGCGGCACCTGCATCCCGACCAGCAGCACCTTCGCGCCGGCTTTCTGCCCCGCCTGCGTCATCTGGGCCAGGTTGTCCTCGGTCATGGCCAGCGGCAGCCCGCGCAGGGCGTCGTTGCCGCCCAGTTCGATCACCAGCACGTCGGGCTTGTACTGCGCCAGCAGGGTGGGCAGCCGGGACCTGCCACCCGAGGTGGTGTCGCCGCTGACGCTGGCATTGATCACGTGCGCCGGCAGTTTCTCGGCGACCAGCCGGTTTTCCAGCAGCGCCACCCAGCCGCTGCCGCGCTTCAGGCCATACTCGGCGCTCAGCGAGTCGCCCAGCACGAGAATGCGCTTGTCCGCTCCCGCCGCCAGGGCCGGGGCCAGCGCACCGACTGCAAAAGCCGCCGCAATCCAGTTGCGACGCGTCCAACCATCAAAAACCATGTCTGATCCCATCATTTCCGTCGAGCATGTGTACAAATCGGTGACCGACTCGACCGGCACCCTCGACATTCTGCGTGATATCGACTTCACGCTGGCAGCCAGGGAGACTGCCGCCATCGTCGGCGCTTCCGGCTCGGGCAAGAGCACGCTGCTGACGATCATTGCCGGCCTGGACACGCCCACCCGCGGCACCGTGCGGCTGGCCGGCCAGGACCTGTTCGCGATCGACGAGGACGACCGCGCCGCGCTGCGGGCGCAGAAGGTCGGTTTCGTGTTCCAGAGCTTCCAGCTGATGGGCAACCTCACGGCGCTGGAAAACGTCATGCTGCCCCTGGAGCTGGCGGGCCGGCGCGACTCGCGCAAGGCGGCCGCCGAAATGCTGGAGCGGGTCGGCCTGTCGCAGCGGCTGGGGCATTACCCCAAGGTGCTGTCGGGCGGAGAGCAGCAGCGCGTGGCGCTGGCGCGGGCCTTCGTCGTGCAGCCGGCGGTGCTGCTGGCCGACGAGCCCACCGGCAGCCTGGACTTCGCCACCGGCGAGACCGTGATGGAACTGATGTTCGACCTGAACCGCGAGCTGGGGACCACGCTGGTGCTGGTGACGCACGACGCCGGCATCGCCGCGCGCTGCGAGCACCGCATTACCATCGAGGCCGGCCGCATCAGCCGATAGCGCGCGACGGCGATCAAACAACCCTGGAGAACGAATCTTGCTGACATCTGCATCTTTGCGCGCCCTGGCGCTGGGCCTGGCGGCCGCCGTCGGCGCCGCCGGCGCCATGGCGCAAGCCTTTCCCACCAAGCCGGTGCGGATCATCGTGCCGCAGACCCCGGGCGGCGCCTCGGACGCGCTGGCCCGCGTCATCGGCCAGAAGCTGGCCGAACGCTGGGGCCAGCCGGTGCTGGTGGAAAACAAGCCGGGCGCGGGTGGCAACGTCGGCACCGATTACGTCGCCAAGTCGCCGGCCGACGGCTACACGCTGCTCATGAGCTACGTGGGGACCCAGGCCATCAACGGCAGCGTCTACAAGAGCCTGACTTACGATCCGTACAAGGACTTCGCACCGGTCGCCACGCTGGCCACAGTGCCGTTCGCGCTGGTGGTGAACCAGAACCTGCCGGTCAAGAGCGCCGGCGAGCTGATCGCCTATGCCAAGGCCCATCCCGGCGCGGTGAACTTCGGCTCGGCCGGCAACGGTTCGCTCAACCACCTGCTCGGCGAGATGGTCAACATGAACCAGGGCGTGAAGCTGGTCCACGTGCCGTACAAGGGCGCGGCCGGGGCGCTCACGGACACCATCGGCGGCCAGATCCAGATGACCTTCACCAGCCTGCCATCGGTGGTCGGCCACATTCGCAGCGACAAGGTGCGGGCGCTGGCGGTGACCGGCTCGAAGCGCTCGGCCACCGTCCCCAACCTGCCCACGTTCAGCGAGGCTGGCATCGGCGGGCTGGAGCTGAGCCCCTGGTTCGGCCTGCTGGCGCCGGCCGGCACGCCCGAGCCGATCGTCAGGAAGATGAACGCCGACATCGCGGACCTGCTGCGCGACAAGGATGTGGTCGAGAAATTCACCGCCATCGGCGCCGACCCCTACATCACGCAGCCCGACCAGTTCGGCCGCATCCTGCAGGACGACATCCACAAATGGGCGCAGGTGGTCAAGGCCTCCGGCGCCCGGATCGATTGACGCATCACACGGGGATAATCCTCCGATGTCTGCACCCAAAGTCCTGTTCGGATTCCACGCGGTCGGTGTCCGCCTCAAGACCGCCCCCCGTTCGATCGTCGAGATCTACCACGACCCCAGCCGGCGCGACGCCCGCATGCGGCAGTTCATCGAGCGCGCCACCGAGGCCGGCGCGCGGCTGATCGAGGCCGACGGCATGCGACTGGCCAAGCTGGCCGGCAGCCACGGCCACCAGGGCGTGGCCGCGCGGGTGGAGGCGCTGCCGCAGGCGCATTCGCTGGACGACCTGCTCGACGCCATCGAAGGGCCGCCCTTGCTGCTGGTGCTGGACGGCGTGACCGATCCGCACAACCTGGGCGCCTGCCTGCGGGTGGCCGACGGCGCCGGCGCCCACGCGGTGATCGCGCCCAAGGACCACGCCGCCGGCATCAACGCCACGGTCGCCAAGGTGGCCAGTGGCGCGGCCGAGACCGTGCCGTACTTCATGGTGACCAACCTGGCGCGCACGATGAACGAGTTGAAGGAGCGCAGCATCTGGTGCATCGGCACCAGCGATGACGCGCCGAAGACAATCTACCAGGCCGACCTCAAGGGCCCGCTGGCGCTGGTGCTGGGCTCCGAGGGCGAGGGCATGCGCCAGTTGACCCGCAAGACCTGCGACGCGCTGGTCAGCATCCCGATGCGCGGCGCGGTGGAAAGCCTGAACGTTTCGGTGGCCAGCGGCATCTGCCTGTACGAGGCCGTCCGCCAACGCACATGAACGCGCAAGTGGGCGGCTGGATCGAGGCGGCCAGCAGCATCGCCGTCCTCACCGGCGCAGGCATGAGCGCGGAATCGGGCGTGCCGACCTTTCGCGACGCGTTGACCGGACTGTGGGCGAAGTTCGATCCGGCCCAACTCGCCACCGAAGCGGCATTCCGTGCCAACCCTTCGCTGGTTTGGGACTGGTATGCGGTGCGCCGCGAGATGATCGCGCGGGTGGAGCCCAACGCCGGCCACCGCGCACTGGCGGACTTCCAGCAGCGCCATCCCGGCCGCCTGACCCTGATCACGCAGAACGTCGACGGCCTGCACCAGCGCGCCGGCAGCAACGACGTGCTGGCGCTGCACGGCAACATCTTCGAGGACCGCTGGCTGGACACCCCGCGCAATTGCTGCGGCGAGGACGTCGTGCAAGCCGGCAGCCCGCCGTGCTGCAGCGTCTGCGGCAACCTGCGCCGCCCTGGGGTGGTCTGGTTCGGCGAGCCGCTGCCGCTCGCTGCGCTGACTGCCGCCGAACAGGCCGCCGACCGCTGCGACCTGATGCTGGTGATCGGCACTTCGGGCGTCGTCTATCCGGCGGCCGGTCTGGCGCGGCGGGCGCGGGGCAGGGTGGTGATCGTCAATCCGGAGCCGACCCAGCTCGACGACGCAGCCGACGCCGTGCTGCGCGGCAAGGCCGCCGGGCTGCTGCCGCCATTGCTGGCGCACTGAGGCGCGATCGGCTGATGCCCCTGAATGCCGCCCGCGGGCGGCAGCGACCGGGCGTCTCCATGGCACATCGGCCGTCACGTCTGACCCGAAATTCCCAGCACGTCGATCTCGTCGCGCCGCAGCAGGTCCTTGAGCAGCGGGGGCTCGAAATGGCGCTTGACCGTGATGGCGTAGAAGGTTTCAATCAGGTCGGGCACGACGCAGTATTCGACGAGCTGGCCGCTGGACAACTCGTCACGCACCACTACCGACGGCAGCAGGGCCACGGCCCCCGAGTCGCGGGCCAGCAGGCGCAGCAAGGCCATGTCGTCGACCTCGGCCAGCACCTTGCAGCGCAGGCCGTGCTGCTCGCACATCAGGTCGAAAGCGGCGCGGATGTCGCTGTCGCGGCTGGGCAGCAGCAGGGGCACTTCGGCCAGTTCCTGCGGAAAGCGGAAGGCCCGCCTCCTGGGCCGCGGCCTGCCCACCAGGCTCACTGGCTGGCGCGCGATGCTGCGGCAGCGCCACGGGTGGTCGGCGTCGGCGTGCACGCGCCGGTTCGAAAGCACGACATCAAGCGTGTGGACACGTAGGCGCTGCAGCAGGTCGTCCAGACTGCCGGACTGCAGGACCAGCTCGACGTCGTCCCGTGTCAACAGCGGCTTGACGAAGTTCTCCTGGAAATTGCGCGACAGCGTCGCCACCGAGCCGATGCGCAGAACCTGGCGCGTGTGCATGGCGCCGTCGCGCAGCATGGCCAGCAGTTCGTTGCCCGAGGTGAAGATCGACTCGGCGTAGGTCAAGGTCATGCGGCCGGCTTCGGTCAGCTGCAACGTGCGGCCGACCCGGTTGAACAGCGCGTGGCCGAGCTGTTCTTCCAGCCGCTTGATCTGCGTGGACAGCACGGACTGCGAGACATGCAGCCGGGCGGCTGCTCGTGTCAGGTTGCCCTCCTTGGCGACGGCCCAGAAGTAGCGCAGGTGGTGAAAGTTCAGTTGCGACATGGACCGAAGTATCTGTTTAATGGAACGGATTGTCAGCAACAATGAATTTTACGGAACTCGTCGCAAGCGGCACAGTCGTGGCCAACCGAAGCCTGCGAGACCTGCACGATGGAACCGAACCTCCTGGAACTCCCACCCTGGCGCGCCGCCGCGCTCGCGCTGGTGCCGCTGCTCTATGCGGCGGTTGCTGCTGCAACGGCGTTCGGACAGCGCTCCGAGGCCGGTTGGCGGGTCGCCCGCTGGGGCGCAGCGCTGGCGCTCGGTGCGGCTGTGCTGTCGCTGGTCGGGCTGCTGGCTGGAGGCGCGGCACTGCTGCGCGGGCCGTCACTGGCAGTGCTGGGCGATGCCGGCGCGCTGCACGTCGGCCTGCGAAGCGACCCGCTGGGCGCCCTGATGCTGGTACTTGTGAGCTTCATCGGCTTGGTGATCGTGCGCTACTCGCAACCCTACCTGGGCGGTGCGCGCGGCCAGCCGCGCTACATCCGCGGACTGATGTTGACGCTGGCATCGGTTTCGGTGCTGGTGGTGACCAACAACCTGGCGGTGCTGGCACTGGCATGGATCGCCACCAGCCTGGCGCTGCACGGGCTGCTGACCTTCTTCGATGACCGGCCGCAGGCGCTCGTCGCGGCGCACAAGAAGTTCCTGGTCAGCCGGGTGGCCGACCTGTGCCTGCTGGGCGCTGTGGCACTCGTTGGCGTTCAACTCGGCACGCTGGACATCGACCGCGCCATCGCCGCCGCGCGCGCCTTGCCGGCGATGCCCGGCAGCCTGCAGGCGGCGGCGCTGCTGCTGGCGGCCAGCGCGATGCTGAAGTGCGCACAACTGCCCGTGCAAGGCTGGTTGATCCAGGTGATGGAGGCTCCGACGCCAGTGTCCGCGCTGCTGCATGCGGGCGTGGTCAACCTGGGCGGCTTCCTGCTGATCCGCGTCGGGACCCTCGTCGCCGCCGTTCCATCCGCGCAGGCCCTGCTGGTGGTCGGGGGCAGCGTCACGGCCGTGGTCGCGGCATTGGTGATGACGACGCGCGTCAGCATCAAGGTCTCGCTGGCCTGGTCCACCTGCGCACAGATGGGATTCATGCTCATGCAGTGCGGCCTCGGGCTGTACGAACTGGCGCTGCTGCATCTGGTGGCGCACTCGCTATACAAGTGCCACGCCTTCCTGGCGGCCGGCGGTGCGGTGGAGCACAACCGCCTGCGGCAGATGACGCCCGCCGCACCGCCTCTGGGCGCGGCGACCTGGGGCCTGGGTGCGCTGGTCGGCATGGCTGTGGTGGCTGCTGCTGCGCTGGCCTGGGGCTTGAAGCCGGCTGCCGAACCGGCACTCTGGGCCGTGGGCGGCATCCTGACACTGGCGCTGGTGCCCCTGCTCACTGGCCCGCTGCTGCGGGCCGGCGCGCTGGGGGCACTGATTGGGCTGGCCAGCGCGTGGGGGGTTGCACTGGCCTACTTCGGACTGCATGCCTTGTTCAGCGGCTGGCTCGGCGTCTCCGGCGCGGGCGCGGCCGGTCCGGGGCTCGTGGGCTGGGTGCTGGGTTGCTTTGGCCTGCTGTTCGTGGTGCAGGGCGCATTGCGGGTGTGGCCGCGGGGGACGCTGGCACGCTGGCTCTACCCCACGCTGTTTGCCGGCCTGTACCTCGACGAACTGTTCACCAGGCTGACGTTCCGCCTGTGGCCGGCGCGCGTGCCGGCCATGCCGGGCACGCTGGCCAGGCCCGCCGCACGGCAGCCCGCCACGCCGACCCAGTCCTGAGCACGTGCCCTCCTCACACCAGAGATTCGCATGAACACCACCCTCGCCACTGCGCACCCGGCGCCTTCCGCGGCGGCCGCGCTGCAGCCCACGATCGAGCGCGCGTGCGCCCGCATCGCGCCGACATGGCCGCTGGACCGCTTCATCGCGGTCAACCCCTACTGGGGTCATCTCGAGCGCCCCATCGCCGCCGCTGCGGCCCAACTGGCCGCGCTGTCGGGCAGCCCGATGCTGATGTCGCGCGACGGTTTCCGCCGGCAGTGGCAGGCCGGCCAGGTGGACCGCCGGCACCTGCAGGCCGCCATCACCGCCGCCGAATCCGCCGAGACCGTGGAGACGCTGCTGGCCAGCCTGGACGCCAGGCCTGCACTGCCCGCACGCCTGCCGCTGGCGACCGACCTCGTCGACGCGCACCGCGACCTGGGCCATGCGATGGCCTGGCGCGACTACATCACTCACCACATCAGCCAGTGCTGCGCCGCCTTCTTCGACCAGGGCCAGGCCGCCTGGGGCCCGGATCGCGAGGGCGGGCTCTACCCGAGCTGGTTACGGCAGTCGGCGCACGATCTGGGGCCGGGCATGCTGATGGGCTACCCCGGCTTCAGCGCGCGCCTGGCCCGTCTGCCCGACCAGCCGCAGGCGCTGATCGCTGCCGCGATGGACGCGCTGCAGGTGCCCGCCGCGGCGCAGGAAGCCTACTTCACAGCGCTGCTGATGAGCATCAACGGCTGGGCTTCCTGGTGTGCCTACCGGCGCTGGCAGGCCCGGCAGGAACAGCGGGATGACGAGCAGATCGTGCACCTGCTGGCGGTGCGGCTGGCGTGGGAGTGGCTGCTGCACGACGGCCATGGCGCGCTCGGTGTCGCCGACGCGCTGGCCGGCGCCTGGCGCGGCAGCGAGGGCTGCATCGCACAGGCGCACCACGCCCGGCAGACCGACTGGTTGTGGCAAGCCGCGGTGGAGCGCAGCTACCAGGACTCTCTATGCCAGGGGCTGCACCAAGCCCCGGCAGCCACGGTCGCGGCACCCGCCGTGCAGGCGGTGTTCTGCATCGACGTGCGCTCCGAGGTCTACCGCCGCGCGCTCGAAGCCAGCAGCGCCGAAGTGCAGACGCTGGGCTTTGCCGGCTTCTTCGCAATGTTTGTCGCCTACCAGCCGCTGGGTAGCGAGATGAAGCGCCCGCAACTGCCAGGCCTGCTGGCGCCGGGCCTTTGCATCACCGACGAGTGCGACGCACCGGGCCTCGGCCAGGCGCTTGCCCTGCAGCGGCGCAGGAAACTGCAGTGGCGCCAGCAGTGGCAGGCCTTTCGAAGCGGTGCGGGTTCGAGTTTCTCCTTCGTCGAGTCGTGCGGCCTGCTGTTTGCCGGCAAGCTGCTCAAGAGCAGCCTGGGCGGTGAGGCCGACCCGACCCCCGTCGAGCAGACCGGCCTGTCAGCGGCGCAGCGCAGCCAGCTGCGCCCGCGCTTTCCGGCTGCGGGCGGCCCCGATCTGGAAACCCGGATCACCGCGGCCGCAACCGCGCTCGGGGCGATGGGCCTGACCGCCGACCATGCGCGCATCGTGCTGCTGGCCGGCCATGGCAGCACCAGCGCCAACAACCCCCACGCCGCCGGGCTGGACTGCGGCGCCTGTGGCGGCCAGACCGGCGAGGTCAACGCGCGCGCGCTGGCCCTGCTGCTCAACGAGCCGCAGGTGCGCCAGGGCCTGCAGGCCCGCGGTGTGGTCGTGCCGGGGCACACCTGGTTCCTGTCCGGGCTGCACAACACCACGACTGACGAATTGCAGCTCTTCGACACCGACCTGCTGCCCGCCAGCCATGCCCAGGATCTGGCGCGGCTGCGAACCTGGCTGGCCGACGCCGGCGGCCGGGCGCGAGCCGAGCGTGCCGCATCACTGGGGCTGGGCGCTTTCGCCGACAACGCCGTTGCGCTGCGCAAGGCGGTGGCCGCGCGCAGCACCGACTGGGCGCAGGTGCGGCCCGAGTGGGGCCTGGCCGATTGCGCCGCTTTCATCGTGGCACCTCGCAGCCGCAGCCGCCACCTGAACCTGGCCGGCCGCAGCTTCCTGCACGACTACGCCTGGCAGCGCGACGGCGGCTTCAAGGTGCTGGAGCTGATCATGACCGCGCCCATGGTCGTGACCCACTGGATCAACCTGCAGTACCACGCGTCGACTGTGGACAACGCGCGTTACGGCAGCGGCGACAAGGTGCTGCACAACGTGGTGGGCGGAAACATCGGGGTCTTCGAAGGCAACGGCGGCGATCTGCGCATCGGCCTGCCGATGCAGTCGCTGCACGATGGCCAGCGCTGGCGCCACACCGCGCTGCGGTTGAGCGTCTTCATCCAGGCGCCGCAGGCCGCGATCGACGCCATCGTCGCCAGCAACGCCACGGTCCGCCAGCTGCTCGACAACGAGTGGCTCCACCTGTTCCGCCTTGGCGACGACACCGGTGTCTGGCGCTACCGGTCCGGTGGCGCATGGATTGCGGCGACGTCCTGACCAGTGTGCGCCGCCGATGCGAACGTCGGCGCCCGAAAGCAGCATCACACGGCCGGTCCCGGGATCGCTTTCACGGCGGCGCCCGGCCGCGTTTTCCACAGCGAGACGGCCACGCCGCCGGCGATCAGGGCCAGCGTCACCCCCAGGCTGACCAGGGGCGGGATCTTGCCCGTCAGGTTGACCAGGAAGATCTTGCCGCCGATGAACACCAGCACCAGCGCCAGCGCGTACTTGAGGTACGCGAAGCGGTGGATCATCGCGGCCAGCGCGAAGTAGAGCGCGCGCAGGCCCAGGATGGCAAAGATGTTGCTGGTGTAGACGATGAAGGGATCGGTGGTGATGGCGAAGATCGCCGGCACCGAGTCGACCGCGAACACCAGGTCGGCGAATTCGACCAGCACCAGCGCCAGCAGCAGCGGCGTGGCCCACAGCGCCGGACGGCCGGTCTGCGGGTCGGGCTCGCGCACCACGAAGGCGTTGCCGCGCAGCGCCGGCGTGACCCGCACAGTGCGCCGCAGCAGGCGCAGCAGCGGGTTGTTCTCCAGGTCGGGCTGGTGCTGCGCCATCCACAGCATCTTCACGCCGGTCAGCACCAGGAAGGCTCCGAACAGGTACAGCACCCAGGAGAACTGCGTCACCAGCGCCGCCCCCAGCCCGATCATGATCGCGCGCAGCACGATCACGCCCATGACGCCCCAGAACAGCACCCGGTGCTGGTATTGGCGCGGGATGGCGAAGAAGCCGAAGATCATGGCGATCACGAACACGTTGTCCATCGACAGCGACTTCTCGATCATGAAGCCGGTGAAGTACTCGATGCCGCGCTCGGCTCCGAGCTGGAACCAGAGCCAGCCGCCGAACAGCAGGCCGGCGCCGATGTAGCCGGCGGACAGCCGGAGGCTCTCGGCCACCCCGATCTCGTGGTCGTCCTTGTGGAGCACCCCGAGGTCGAAGGCCAGCAGCGCGACCACCACGGTGGCGAACACCAGCCACAGCCAGGTGGCCTGGCCCAGGAAAGGCGCATCCAGGAATTCGGTCATGGCAAAGCCGTGATCAGGCAGATGGCCGTCATTCTTGCCAGCGCCGCGATGGCGAGCGGCAAGTTCACGGGCGGCACCGCGGGGCCTGCAGCCGCAGCACGCTGCGCGGCTCGCTGCGGGAAATCACCGCCGCTGCCGCCATTCGCCACGCCCGCTGCAGTGCCCGGCGCAGCAAGGGGCCGATCTTGCGCTGGCGTTCGCGCACCACCATCACATCGCCATCGGCCAGGTGCACCTCGATCACGCACTCCCGCGCGGCTGCGGCGCCGGCCGCAGGCGGCGCGCCCACGTCCAGCACAATCCGCACGATGCGGTGGGCCAGCCGGGCGAACGCCGTCCGCACCTGCTGGGCGAGGCCCTCGCTGTGGGCGCGGGGCATCCTGATGTTGTGGGACCGGATTTCGACATGCATGATGAACTCCTTCAGGGGTTGGGGATGACGGCTGGCGAGGGCGAGGTGACCCGCCAGCGTTCGGCGGCAGCGGTGATCAGGGTTTCCTCGCCGTCGCTCAGATGGCGGTCGGCCATCGCGACGACCACGCACAGCTGCAGGGTCTGGCGGCGCAGCGGCGGGTCGTCCAGCTCGTCGAGCAGACTGGCCAGCACCGACTCGTCCACGCGGCACGCCGTGCCCCATTGGTCGGACGCGGTGACCATCAGGTCCTCGACCAGGGTCTGCACGACCTGGTTCCACTGACTGCGGTCCAGGCCCAGCTGCCCGTGCACGTCCAGGCGTTCCAGCGCCTGCAGTTCGTTGCGGCAAAGATGTCCGTCGGCCAGCGCGGACAGGGCGACGATGCGCGCAGCGGCCTGGGGGCTGTTGGTTGGGTAGGTTCTCATGGCGGACTCCTTGGTCGGGGTGGGAGGATGGCGCGGCTAGTCGAAAATCTCGCCCAGCCAGGACTTGCGGTGCCGTCCGGGGCGCGGGCGCGGGTGAGTGGAGCCCGCGAACTCCGGCTGGAACCCGCCGGCGGCGCGATCGACCAGCTTGTCGAGCTCGCCGCGGTCCAGCCAGACACCGCGGCACCGCGGGCAGTAGTCGATCTCCACCCCCGATCGCTCGGAGATCACCAGGGAACTGGCGGGGCAGTTGGGGCATTGCATGGCGGTGGATCCTTTCGGCGGGGTTGTGAGCTCCCAATCTAGCCGCGCCGCTCTGCGAAGAAAATCCGGTTTAATGGCGCAATCCATCGAATAAACCGAAGCATGGCGATGAACTACAAGCACCTGCACTACTTCTGGACGGTGCTGCGCACCGGCAGCATCGCCCGCGCCGGCGAACAGTTGCACCTGACCCCGCAGACCCTCAGCGGCCAGATCAAGCAGCTCGAAGGGCGGCTCGGCAAGCCGTTGCTGCGCAAGGCCGGGCGGGGACTGGAGGCGACCGAGGCCGGCAAGCTGGTGCAGCGCTACGCCGACGAGATCTTCACGCTGGGCGAGGCGCTGCAGGAGGCGCTGGCCAGTGGACGCGACCAGCGCTGGCAGCCGGCCTTGCGCGTCGGCGTCGCCGATTCGGTGCCCAAGTCGGTGGCCTGCCATGTGCTCGAACCCTGCCTGCCGCTGCTGCAGCACGGCAAGCTGGTCTGCCATGAGGGCAAGCTGGCGGAACTGCTGGCCGACCTGGCCATTCACCGCCTCGACCTGGTCGTCTCCGACGTGCCGTTGCCCGCCAGCCTGAGCGTCAAGGCCTACACCCACCTGCTTGGCTCCACCGGCATCAGCTTCTTCGCCTCGCCGTCTTTGCTGAAGTCCGGCGGCTGGACCCTGCGGCGGGCGCGCGCGGCGTTTCCACGCTGCCTGGGCAACCTGCCGCTGCTGATGCCTGGCGCTGGCACGGCGATGCGGCCGCGACTGGAGGGCTGGCTGCGCCGGCAGGAGCTGGCGCCGGCGGTGGTGGCGGAGTTCGACGACAGCGCGCTGGCCAAGGCCTTTGCGCGCCAGGGGCTGGGCGTCGTCGCCGGTCCCACGGTGCTGGCAAAGGAGATCGCGCAGCAGTATGGCGTCGACAGCCTGGGCGAGGCCGTCGGCCTGGTCGAGGAGTTCTACGCGATCTCGATCGAGCGCCGCATCACGCATCCCGCCGTGGCGGCCATCACGGCGGCGGCGCGCAGCGAGCTGTTCGCGTGACGGCGCGAGCTATTGCGCGCTGGCCTGGTCCAGCAGCGCGATGTCTTCGGCCGACACCTTGATCCGCAACGTGGCTTCGAGCTCTTTGAGTTGCCCGAGCGAAGAGACGCTGGCGATCGGCGCCGTCACGCTGCGGCGCGCCAGCAGCCAGGCGATGGCAACCTGGCCTGGCTGGCTGCGGGTGCGCGCGGCGACCGTGTCCAGCGCCGCCAGGATGCGGCGACCGCGCTCGTTGAGGTAGCTGTCGATCGTGCCCTTGCCGCGCGGGCTCTTGTCGGCGTCGGCCGGCTTGCGATACTTGCCGGTCAGGAAGCCGGCGGCCAGCGCGTAGAAGCTGACGACGCCCACGTCGTGCTCGCGGCACAGCCGCTCCAGCTCCTGCTCGAACACGGCGCGGTCGTACAGGTTGTACAGCGGCTGCAGGCTTTCATAGCGCGGCAGGCCGAGCTTGCGGCTGGTCTCCAGCGCCTGCTGAAGCCGGGGTGCGCTGTAGTTGGAGGCGCCGATCACGCGCACCTTGCCTTCCTTGACCAGCATGCCGAAGGCCTCCAGCGTCTCTTCCAGCGGCGTTTCCTCGTCGTCCTGGTGGGCCTGGTACAGGTCGATGCGGTCGGTCTGCAGGCGCCGCAGCGAATCCTCGACGGCCTGGCGGATGTAGGCTTGCTTGAGGCCGATCCTGCCGTCGCCCATGTCCATGCCGACCTTGGTGGCGAGGATGACCTGGTCGCGCTTGCCGCTGGCCTTGAACCACTTGCCGATGATCGTTTCCGACTCGCCGCCCGTGTGGCTGGGAGCCCAGCGCGAATAGACGTCGGCGGTGTCGACGAAGTTGAAGCCGGCGTCCAGCCAGGCGTCGAGGATGGAGAACGAGGTGGCCTCGTCGACCGTCCAGCCGAACACGTTGCCGCCCAGGCAGATCGGCGAGACTTTCAGCGGGGAACGCCCGAGGGTGCGGTAATCCATGCCATTCCTTGGTTGTCGAGTCAGGCCAGCTGCCAGAAGCGCATCACCACCTTGTCCGGGTGGCGCGCGCCGGCGCCGACGAACATGCGCTCGGTGATCCAGCGCAGCGACGCCGACGCGGTTTCGAAACTGGGGCTGCAGCGGAAGTAGATCTGCGACGGATCGACCGGCTCGCCGCGCACCAGCTTCGCCATCAGGTCCGGCGGGCCGGAGCGGATGGCGCGGTTTTGCACATAGATCAATTCGCCGGCCTCGGTCTCCAGGCAGTAGCGGGCGTCGAGTTCGGCCAGCGTGTCGGTGATGACAAGCTGGAAGTCCGCGCCGCCCGGCAGCACCCGCGCACGCCAGCCTTCGCCGACCGCTTCACCGCCCAGGATCGGGATCAGCCGGCGCAACCCGCGGGCCGTGCGCCCCACTTCCTGCGGCCTGTCGACCTGCACCGAGAGGTCGGCGAAGAACTGGAGTTGGGGTGGCGCAAGTTCGGTCATGCGGCAATTATCGGGTCATGCAACGGCCTGCCTGGCGTTGAGCTGCGGTGGTCTTCGTGGCCTAATTTCTTCACAGGGGGAGCAAGGACGCATGCAGGAAGCCGCGCTGACTGTCACCACGAGTCGAGGAGCGAAGATCGACGCCATCGCCGATTTTCCGGCCGGTCCCGGTCCCTTCGCGGCCATCGTGCTGGCGCCCGGTCAGGGCTACCACATGACGCGTCCGGCGCTCGAGCAAACCGCAAGGCGCCTGGTCGCCGCGGGCGTGGCGGTCTACCGGTTCAATTGGGCGTATTCCAGTGCCGATCCGAAGGCGGGCGCACCGTCGAAAGACCTGGCCGATGAACTGCAGGATCTCGCCGCGGTTCTTGCGACGGCTGTGGCAGAGCCTCGTGTCAGACCAGGACGGCTGTGCGTCGGCGGAAAGTCCCTCGGTTCGGTGGTCGCATGGCGGGCGTTCGCGGCCGACCGGTCGCTGTGCAGCGGCCTGTTCCTGACGCCCATTTGCAGCCACGTCCCCAAGGGCCAGTCGGACCCGATCTGCATCGCCCAGGAGAACTATCCCGGACTGGCGGCAGAGCGCCGCCCGCTCCTGTTCATCGCCGGCGATCGGGACCCGTGGTGCGCGCCGGCGCTGCTGCAGCGCTTCGCCGCCAGTGCAGGCGGCGGCGCACGGGTGGCCATCGTGGGTGGCGACCACAGCTTCGACGACGCGGCGCTCACGGGTGCCGCGGCCGATGAAGCCCGGACACGCATTCTCCACGCGGTTGCCGACATCGCCGCCAGCTTCATCACGCAAGCCAGCGGTAGATAGGCAATCCGCTGGATGCAAGCCACGCTGGGCCGGCTCCAGGCGCGCGGAGTCATTTAGAGTCTGCCCACCAGTTGCATTACCGTGGGACATCCTCCATGCACTCAGAGTCCGTTGTCGATCGCGTCACCCAGGAACTGCTCGCGGCTCACGATGTTCATACGATCTTTCTGTACGGTTCGCATGCCGATGGGTCGGCAGGTCCCGACAGCGACTACGACATCGCTGCCTTCGGGCCGGTCGCAGAGCCCTCGCGGATCGCGCGGCTGGATGCCGGCGGTTACCTTGACGTCTTTATCTACCCCGACGCGCTGCTGCTCAAGCCGGGCGAGGCGTTTCTCAAGTTGCGCGGCGGCAAGATCCTGATGCAGCGCGACGCTCTGGCCGACGACCTGCTGCGCCGGCTGGACGAGATTTTCCGCAGGGGCCCGCTGCCGCTGGGCGCTGACGAGATCGCCGCTCGAAAGGTCTGGGCGCGCAAGATGGTTACGCGGATCGGCCGTGCCGATCCTGAAGGAAATTACCGGCGCGCCTGGCTTCTCCAGGCCCTGCTGGAAGATTACTTTCACATCCGCGGCCGGTGGTACGAGGGTCCGAAGAAATCGCTTCGCTGGCTGGCGCAGGTCGAGCCAGCCGCTTACGAGACGTTCTGCGCCGCGTTGGAACCCGGCGCAAGCGATGCCTCGATCGCCGCGCTGGTTGACCTGGTGGTGGGATCTTCAACGACCTGACCCGCCCCCGATGTCCGATCTCATCGTCATCGAGGCCGAGCTCCATTCGCCCGATGCGTCAGCCAAGCGGGTCATGCGGGGTTTCGGCTTATCCTCTTGAGCTGCTCGTCGCCAGGAGACGCCGGGCGCCATCGAGAGGCCCGTCCCTTGCCGACCCTGAAAGCAATCATCGCCCTGGCCCTGACGCTGCTGTCGGCGGGCTGCGCGCAAGCTCCCGCCAGCGAGCCGCCGGCCCGTGCGGTCCCGCCCTGGCTGCGGGCAAAGATCGCGCAGTTCGAAAGCGGCGCGCCGGCCAGTCCGCCGCGCGCGGTTCTCCGGGCCGTTGACCAGGGCCGGACGGTCTATTACGTGATGCCCACCTGCTGCGACATTCCCAGCGAGCTGTACGACGAGGGCGGCAGCCTGCTGTGCTTCCCGGACGGTGGCTTTGCCGGCGGCGATGGCCGGTGCCCGGCCTTCCGGCTGCCCGGAAGTGCGGCGACGGTCTGGCGCGACCCGCGCGCCGCGCCGGTGCGCGGCCACCCATCGGCGCCTGCACCCAGATGACTGCCGGCAGCACACCCGCATCGACCGCTGCACCCCGGTCGGCAGCGATCCGGACGGTCGCGCTGTTCGAGGCAGTCAAGGGCGCGGTGGTGCTGCTGGCCGCCAGCGGCCTGTTGTCGCTGGTCCACCGGGATGTCGGTGCGCTGGCGGTCCGGCTGATCGAACATTCGCACCTGAATCCGGCCGCGCATTACCCGCAGATCTTCCTGGACGCAGCGGCCAACGTGCACGACAGCCGGCTGGTGATGCTGGCCCTGGGAGCGGCTGTGTACTCGCTCCTGCGTTTCGTCGAGGCCTATGGCCTGTTCGGCGAGAAGGCCTGGGCCGAGGTGCTGGCGGCTGTCAGCGGCGCGGTCTATGTCCCGTTCGAAGTGGCCGGCCTGGTCCGCTCGCACACCTGGCACGGCGCCGTGCTGCTGGCGATCAACCTGGCAGTCGTCGCCCTGATGATCGTCGCCCTGGTGCGGCGCCGAAGCCAGGACGGCTGACCCCGTTGTGGAAGGACCGTCCATTCCAGCCAGGTCTTCGATCTCTCCGTGGCGTTCCATCAGACGCTGGGCTGCACGCGCGCCTCGGTGGTCGGCGGCATCGCATCCTGGAGGTTGCCACGCGCCGATGTTGCGGCTACGCTGTCGGCGGCAACTGCGATCGGCATCCGCACACCACTGCGCCGCGCGGCGCAGGCAAGGAGAGGACCATGAGCCTGTACCTCGGACCGCTCAAGAAGACAGGATTCCTGTTGTGGCGAACCGTGTGCTTCACCGGCTGGGACGAGTGGGCGTTCCGCACGCTGTGCGTGATCGGCATCGCGGCCGAGGGGGCGGCGCTCGGCTGGTTCATCGGCATGGTGGTCACGGCACTGGGTGTCGCCTCGACGGTCGAGATGCCGCCGCTGATGGCGCTGGCGGCCCTGATGGGTTCAGCGACAAGCCTGCTGGCAGCCAGCCTGGGCGCCGTGTTCGGGGGTTTGGCGGGCGCGTGGCTGGCCTGGATGGCAAGCTGCCCGACGTGCGGCTCGTGCATCGAGATCGCAGTCCAGATGATCGGCGGCAGGATCCTGCCGGTGGTTCCCATCGTGGTGTTGCCCAAGACCAGTGCCTGCACCGTGATGATTCCTCCGGGCTGCCCGTGATCCGGGGGGCGCCGAAGTCCGCGTTCGCCGCACAGGCCGCTGCGCCGCAGCAGGATGGTCCATGCTGATCGTGATCGTCACCAGCATCCTGCTCATTGCGTTGACGACCGTCATCCATTACGAAGTGCTGCGCGCGCTGTACGTGGCCCTGCCGGCGCTCAACATCCCGAGCCGGACCAAGCTGCTGGTGGTTATCTTTGTCGAGTTCGCCGCCCACATCCTGGAAATCGCCGTGTACGGCGGCGCCCTGTACGTCCTGGTGGGCAACCTGGACGTGGGCCGGCTCTCCGGGACGCGGCCGTTCTCGTTCGAGAACTGCCTTTACTTCTCCGCCGAAACCTATACCTCCCTGGGCTTCGGCGACATCACGCCGGGCGGTCCGCTGCGCCTGCTGGCGGGCGTCGAGGCGCTCAACGGCCTGCTGCTGATCGGCTGGTCGGCTTCGTTCGCCTACATTGCCATGGAGCGCTTCTGGAAGTCCGGTGGCGCGCAGCGCCCGCGCGATGCGAGGAAAGAACGATGAACACCGCGGAATCCGACAAGCTCTTCTCCGGCTCGATCCCGAAGCTGTACGACGACTATCTCGTGCCGCTGATCTTCCAGCCGTATGCGCAGGACCTGGTGGGGCGGCTGGCAAGCCGCAAGCCCGCGCGGGTGCTGGAGATCGCGGCGGGCACCGGTGTCGTGACACGGTTGCTCGCGTCCACGCTGCCGGCCAGCGCCGCGATCGTCGCGACCGACCTGAACCGACCGATGCTGGAGCTGGCGGCGGCGGTCGGCACCAGCCGGCCGGTGCAATGGCGCGAGGCCGACGCCATACAGCTTCCCTTCGGCGACGGCGAGTTCGATGCGGTGCTCTGCCAGTTCGGCGTCATGTTCTTTCCCGACAAGCCCAAGGCGTTTGCCGAAGCGCACCGGGTCCTCAAGCCAGGCGGCCTCCTGCTGTTCAACGCCTGGGACCGGATCGAGGAGAACGAGTTCGCCGACACCGTGACCACGGCGCTGGCAACGCTGTTCCCCGGCGACGCGCCGCGTTTCATGGCGCGCACGCCGCATGGCTACCACGACGCCGCGCGCATCGCGCACGACCTGCAGGCTGGGGGCTTCGGCTTGCGGCCGCGCATCGAGACCGTCGCCGCCCGCAGCACGGCGGCGTCGCCGCGCCTGCCGGCCATCGCCTACTGCCAAGGGACGCCGCTGCGCAACGAGATCGAGTCGCGCGGGCCAGGTCGGCTGGCGCAGGCGACGGACCTCGCGGAAGCGGCGCTCGCCCTGCGGTTCGGGGCCGGGCCGGTCGACGGCAAGATCCAGGCGCACGTGGTGGCGGTCGAACGCGCGAGCAACTCGTGATGGTCATCGCGCCCCAGGCACCGGCCCAGCTGCGAATCTGCGAGGTTTTCGGCTGGTGGTGGGCAAAATGGCCGGCGGAGGAAACAACACATGAAACGCATCATCCTGATCCTGTTGCTGGCCGCGCTCGGCTGGTACGCATGGGGCAAGTACGAGGCCCATGTGCGGGCCGAGCGGGCCGCCGAGCATGCCGGCAAGGCGTCCGGGGCGGCGGCGGCCAAGGGCGGCGAGCAGGGCGTCTCGTTCTTCACCTGCGACAGCCGCACTCAGTGCAAGCAGTTGACGTCGTGCGAAGAGGCAAGATACTTCGTCAAGAACTGCCCCGGCTTCAGCGTCGGGATCCTGGGAGAAGATGTGCCCTGCGAACAGCAGTGGTGCAGGAAATAGCAGCATGGAATCGAGAAAACTCCGCGTCGGCCAGCCGATCACGCCCGAAGAATTCGACGAACTGAGCGACGAACAGCTGGTGCGGCTGGTGCCGCGCGCCTACCGCGAGTTCTTTCCCGGCAAGGACTTCTGCGCCGACGGCCACTTCTACCTGCACGACGGCAGCGCCTGGAGTTTCTACCGCGGCGACCTGCTGGACCAGTGAGCCGGCTTCACACCAGCCCGAACCATCCCAGCAGGGCACCGGCGCCCAGCAGCCACAGCAGGTGCAGCCTGGTGCGCCACACGATCAGCGCCGTCACGCCCGTGACCAGCCACAGCGGCCAGTCGCGCACCGCGTAGCTGGCGCCGGTGGCCAGGATCCAGCCGGTAGCCACCAGCAGCGCCACCACGATCGGCGCCATTCCCTGCTTGAAGGCGCGCACGCCGCGCAGCTCACGATTGGCCTGGCCCCAGCGCGCGGCCAGGTAGGTGAGGGTGGTGCTGGGCAGCATGATTCCGGTCATCGCGACCACCAGGCCGACGGCGGCCAGCGGCAGGCCGCCGGCGTTGAGGCCGACGTTCCATCCCATCAGCGCGACGAACAGCACGTTGGGCCCGGGCGCCGACTGCGCGATGGCGATCGAGGCGCTGAACTGCGGATCGCTCAGCCAGTGGCGGCCATCGACCAGGTAGCGGTGCATGTCGGGCGCGGTGGTGATGGCGCCGCCGACCGACAGCAGCGACAGCGTGGCGAAATGGGTGAACAGTTCCAGCCAGTCGAGGCTGCTCAGCGCCTGGGTCATGGGGTCAGCTTGCGCCAGGTCAGGATGCAGGAGACCCCGCCCAGCCCGAGCAGCACCCAGATCAGCGGCAGCCGCAGCAGGGCGATCGCCACGAAAGTGGCAACGCCCAGCACCGCGCAAAAGGCCATGCCCAGGGGATGCTTGTTCAATGCGGCAGCGAGCTTCAGCCCGGTGGCGGTGATGAGGCCGGCGGCCACCGCACCCATCCCGCGCAAGGCGCTGGCCACGTGCGGGTTGCCGGCGAACTCGGCATAGACCAGCGCCAGCGCGATCACCACCATCAGCGGCATGGCCAACATGCCGGCCACGGCCACGATGGCGCCGCGAAAGCCGAAGTAGCGGGCGCCGATCACCACCGCCAGGTTGATCACGTTCGGCCCCGGCATGATCTGCGCGACCGACCATTCTTCGACGAATTCCTCGCGCGTCATCCAGCGTTTCTTCTCGACCAGTTCGCGCTGCACCACGGCCAGCACGCCGCCGAAGCCTTGCAGGGCCAGCAAGGTGAAGGAAACGAACAGGTCGGTGAGGGATTGGGGTTGCGGTCGCGGCCCGGTCTCGGCCGGCGCCGACGCTGCGGGCGGAAAACTCATGACCCGATTATCGTTGCGCCGGCCGCACCGGCCGGGTCGCCAGCCAGAGGCCGGCCGCGACCAGGGCCAGGGCGGCGCCGGCGAACGGCGTGACAGCTTCGTGCAGCAGCCAGGCGCCCAGCAGCGCTGCGGTGACGGGATTGAGCGCGAGGAACACGGTCACCCGCGTGGGCGACTCGTGCTTGAGGGCGTACAGCCACAGGAAGTAGCCCACCCCGCTGGACACGCCGATGAAGCCGACCACGGCCCAGGCCTGGGCGCTCAGGCCCGGGACGCGCGCCGGCCAGGCTTCGGACAGTGCCAGCAGCGCCAGCACCAGTACCGATGCCAGCATGGCGAAGGCGGAGACGGGCACGGTGGGATAGCGCTGCAGGTAAGGCCGATACAGGACGCTGCACAGCGCGCCGGTACCGGCCGCGGCGACGATCGCCAGCTCGCCCCACCAGCTGTCCCCGGCCCCCGCGGCGGCGCCGAGCTTGGGCAGCAGCGACAGCGCCACGCCGGCCACCGACAGCAGCACGCCCAGCAGCAATGCCGGGGTGACCCGCTCGCGTCCGAACGCCGCCGCCAGCAACAGCGTCAGCAGGGGGAACAGGCTGAAGATCATCGCCGCCTGCGCCGCGCCCACATGCTGCAAGCCGTAATTGAGCAGCGCAATCAGCACGCCGAACTGGCCGATGCCCAGCGCCGCCATCGCCAGCAGGTCGCTGGCCAGCGAGCGGCCGACGGCGTCGTTCCGTTCGCCCTGGCCGGCACGCGGCCGCAGCGCGCGCCAGGCGAACGGCAGCAGGCACAGGAAGCCGACCGCGTAGCGCAGCATTGCCAGCGTCAGCGGCGGCACCTCGGCCACCACGAAGCGCGAGGCCACGATCGCCGCGCCCACCTGGACACCGGTGGCGGCGGCGGCGAGCAGCGGCAGCCGGTGCGAGTGGATCAGAGCTTGAGCTCCCAGGTCTCACCCACCAGGTCGTTGCGGCCGTAGCCCTGGAACGGTTCGCTGGCCGTCATGACGAAGCCGCGCGACTGGTAGATAGCGCGCGCGGCCTGCAGGTGGGCGTTGGTCCACAGCACCAGCTTGCGGTAGCGGCGGGAGCGGGCGAAGGCGATGCACTCGTCCACCAGCCGGCCGCCCAGGCCCTGGCCGCGGGCGGCGGCGGTGAGGATCAACAGGCGCAACTGCGCCACCGTCGGCGACTTCTGCACCACGAACACGGCGCCGACGCGCTGGCCGTCGATCTCGGCGATCCAGCCCTTCTCCCGCGCCGGCCGGAAGTTCCTGATGAAGCCGGCGGCGATCTCGGCGACCAGGCCGTCGAACTCCCAGTTGAAACCGTCCTCCTGCCCGTAGACCTCGCCGTGCTGCATCACCACCCAGCCCATGTCGCCGGGTCGCGGATCGCGCAGCACCAGCGCCGGGGTGGGAGCCCGAGCGTCGGCGGCATCGAGCAGCCGGTGCACGACGTTCATCGCTTCGATCAGGCGCTTGCGGTCGGCTTGGGGCAGGGGTTCGAGCAGCGACGCCGCCTCGTCGCGCGAGCGCTGCTGCAGCGGCGCGAAGGCCCGGTGCCCGGCCTCGGTGAGCTGGAGCAGGCTCTGCCTGGCGTCGGCGGGCGATGGGCTGCGCGCCAGCCAGCCATTGTCCTCGAAGCGGCGCAGGATGCGGCTGAGATAGCCGGCATCCAGCAGCAGGTCGCGCGCCAGTTCGCTGGCCGTGGGCTGCTGGCGATGCGCAAGCTCATAGAGCACCCGCACCTCGGTCAGCGTCAGCTCGCTGCCCAGGTAGGGCGACAGCACGCCGATGCGCTGCGTGTAGAACCGGTTGAAGCCGCGGACCGCCTTGACCTGCGCGGCGCCGACGGGGGCGGCATGGCCTTTCATCCGACGATGGTCGGCGAAATGCTTGCCTCAGTCAATCATCTGGGCGCTTGCCAGAACCAACGACTAGTTGAAGGCGCGCGATGCGGTGGCGTCGAACGGGCGCCAGTCACCATCCGGCTGCGCCAGCCGGTGGGTGATGGCTTCGAGCACCTTCGGGTGCGCCGGCAGGCCGCGGTGGGTGGCGCCTTCGACCTCGATGTTTTCCGACTGGGTCGTTTCCTTTTCGACGCACAGCTCCCACGGCACCAGGCCATCGGCCTTGCTGTAGATCGAGGTGCAGGGGACCGGCGGGGTCTGGCCGAGCCGGTGCCGCAGATTGACGGCCAGGCTGCCATAGCCGCTTTCCAGCACTTTGATCAGCGGGCAGCGCTGCAGCGGATCGGCCGCGGTGTTGAAGGGCGTTCCCAGCGTGATGACCTGGCGCACCAGCGGGTTCGTCCGCTTGGCCAGTTCACGGGCATAGATGCCGCTCAGGCTCCAGCCGAGCAGCGAGACGCTCGAGCCCTCGGCCTCGGCGACGTCGATCAGCTTTTCTTCCAGGTCCCGCAGCCAGCGGTTCAGGTTGCGGTCGCGCGGGCCGGTGTCCACGCCCATGCCCCAGTCGTAGCTGACGAAGCCGGCGTCGTCGAGCGACTGGCGCAGCGCCGCCGTGCTGTCGGGACCGCCGCCCAGCACCGGGAAGACCATCACAGGCTGGCCCTGGCCGAGGTAGACGGTGTTGTCGCCTTCCCGGCGGGTGGCGGGGGCGCAGCGCTTGAGCAAGGCGCGCAAGGGCCGCAGCGCGTCGAACGCCGGCGTTGCCGGGTGCATCATCGACATGAATCCAGCCTGGGCCATCTCCACTCCACTGCCAAACGCGGCTTGTTAAGTGGCTGATGCTAGGGACACGGGCGGGCTTTGGGTTCCCGGCACATGCCGCGTTGTGAGGTAGGAGACTGCCTACGCCAGCCGCTTGAGCACGCGCAGGATGCGCTCGGCGCGCTGGCCATAAGGCGGCCGCAGCAGCGCGGTGCCCGACCAGCGCGATTGCACGAACACCGGCTTGTCCTTGGAGAAGATGCGAAAACCCGATTCGCCGTGGTAGGCGCCGCTGCCGCTGGCGCCGACGCCGCCGAATGGCAGGTTCTCCTGCGCGATGTGCAGCAGCGTGTCGTTGACGGTGACACCGCCCGAGATGGTTTCCCGCAGCACCCGGTCGCGGTTGCCGCCGTCCTTGCCGAACCAGTACAGTGCCAGTGGCCGCGGCCGCTGGTTGACGAAGGCGATGGCCTGGTCCAGCGTGTCGTAGCCCAGCACCGGCAGCACGGGGCCGAAGATCTCCTCACGCATCACGTCCATCTCCGGCGTGACGTCGAGCAGCAACGTGGGTCGCATCTTGCGCAGTTGGCGGCTTGCCGGCTCGCTGCCAGGGTCGATCGCCAGCACCCGCGCGCCCTTGGCGCGCGCATCCTCGACCAGTGCCTGCAGGCGATCCAGGTGGCGCTCGTTCACGATGCTGGTGTAGTCGGGGTTGCGCTCCAGCGAGGGATACATCCGCCGCGTCGCCTGGGTGAAGGCGTCGGCGAAGGCCTGGATCCGGGCCGTGGGAACCAGGACGTAGTCGGGGGCGATGCAGGTCTGGCCCGCGTTCAGCAGCTTGCCCGAAGCGATCCGGCCAGCGGCGTCGGCGAGATCGCAACTGGCGTCCAGGATCGCCGGCGACTTGCCGCCCAGTTCCAGCGTCACCGGCGTCAGGTTCGGGGCGGCGGCAAGAGCCACCTGGCGGCCCACCGCCGTGGAGCCGGTGAAGAACAGGTGGTCGAACGGCAGGCTGACGAACTGGCGGCCGGTCTGCGCGTCGCCATTGACCACCGCGCATTCGTCGGCCGCGAAGTGGCTCGCGACCAGTTGCGCCAGCAGGCTGGAAAAGCGCGGCGTCAGCTCGCTGGGCTTGAGCAGCACCCGGTTGCCGGCAGCCAGCGCGGCGACGGCCGGTGCCAGCGCCAGCTGCAGCGGGTAATTCCAGGGGCTGACGATGCCCACCACGCCCAGCGGCTGCGGCGTGATGCGGCTGGAGCCGGGCAGGGAATGGAACGATGTGGCGACCCGCCGCGTCTTCATCCACCGGGCCAGGTGCTTGCGCGCGTGCGACAGGGCTGCCAGCACCATCACCGTTTCGGCCAGCGCGGTTTCATGGCGCGAGCGATGGCCGAAGTCGGCCGAGATCGCAGCCGCGATGGCGTCCTCGTTGGCCGTGAGCAGGGCGCGCAGCCGGTCCAGCCGGTCCAGCCGGACGGCGCGGCCCGCGAACATGTCCCTGGCGAACGCCTGCTGCTGGGCTTCGAACAGGGTCTGCAAGTCGGCGGCGATGGCGGGGGCCGGGGCGTTCATTGCAGTGCCCAGGCCGGCAGATGCTTGCGGATCGCGTCCTTGACCCTGGCGGTCAGGACGAAGCCCGGGCCGTATTTCGCCGCCAGCGTTTCGGCCCGGGCCAGGAATGCCTCGATGCCGGTGCCGTAGATGAACTGCATGGCGCCGCCGGTCCAGGCCGGGAAACCGATGCCGAAGATCGAGCCGATGTTGGCGTCGTGCACCGTGGTCAGCACGTTTTCCGAGAGGCAACGCGCCGTCTCCACCGCCTGGCGGTACAGCAGCCGGTCCTTCAGGTCCTGCAGGTCCCAGGCCACGCCGGGCCGCTCGAACAGGTTCTTCAGTTCGGGCCACAGGAATTTCTTCGCCCCCTTTTCCTCGGGGTACTCGTAGAAACCGGCGCCGGCCGCGCGGCCGTTGCGGTCGAACTCCTTGACCATTCGTTCTACCAGCAGTTCGCCCGGCGTCGCGATGTAGGTGCCGCCCTCGTCGCGCAGGTCGGCACGGGTCTGGTCCAGCACGTGGACCGACAGCGACAGCGCCGTTTCGTCAAGCACCGCCAGCGGACCCACCGGCATGCCGGCCTGGATGCCGGCCTGCTCCACCACGGCGGCCGGAATCCCTTCGCCGACCATGGCCGCGCCCTCCATCACGAAGGTGCCGAAGACCCGCGAGGTGAAAAAGCCGCGCGAGTCGTTGACCACGATCGGGATCTTGCCGATCGCCTGCACGTAGTCGAACGCGCGCGCCACGGTGTCGTCGTCGGTGTCCTTGCCGCGGATGATCTCCACCAGCTTCATCTTGTCGACCGGGCTGAAGAAGTGGATGCCGACGAATTTCTCCGGTTGTGCGCTGGCTTTGGCCAGGCCGGTGATCGGCAGGGTGGAGGTGTTGCTGGCGAAGAAGCCGCCCGGGGCCAGCATCGGCTCGGCCTCCTGCGTGACTTTGGCCTTGAGCTCCCGGTTCTCGAAGACGGCTTCGATGATCAGGTCGCAACCCTGGAGGTCGGTGGCCCGGTCGGCCGGCGTGATGCGGGCCAGCAGGGCGGTCTGGTCGTAGGCGCTCATGCGGCCCTTTTCCACCCGCGGCTGGGTGAGCTTGACGCTATAGGCCTTGCCGGCCTGCGCCTTGTCGATGTTGACGTCCTTGAGCACGGTGGCGACGCCGCGGCTGGCCTGCACGTAGGCGATGCCCGCACCCATCATCCCGGCGCCCACGATGCCGACCTTCTGCGGCTTGTACTTCTGCACGCCGGCCGGACGCGACTGGCCCGACTTGATCGCGTTCATGTTGAAGAAGAACGTGTTGATCATGTTCCTGGCCACCGGGCTGACGATCAGCCGGGCCAGGTAGCGGCTTTCGATCCGCAGGGCGGTGTCGAAATCGACCTGAGCGCCTTCCACCATCGCGGCCAGCGCCGCTTCCGGCGCGGGGTACAGGCCCCGGGTCTTGAGCCTGAGGACGGCGGGCGCCACGGACAGCATGGCCGCGACCTTCGGGTTGGCCGGCGTGCCGCCGGGCATCTTGTAGTTCTTGTCGTCCCAGGGCTGCTGGGCGTCGGGATGGGTCTCGATGAAGGCGAGGGCGGTCGGCCGCAGCGCCGTCGCATCGGGCACCAGTTCGTTCACAAGGCCCAGCTCAAGGGCTTCGCGTGGGCTGAACAGCCTGCTTTCCAGGATGTAGGGCTGGGCGCCCATCAGCCCCAGCAGCCGCGTCATCTTGGTGATGCCGGTGGCGCCGGGGATCAGGCCCAGCGTGATTTCGGGCAGGCCGAACTGGATCTTCGGATTGTCGACCGCGACGCGGTAGTGCCCGACCAGGGCCACCTCCCAGCCACCGCCCAGCGCCGTGCCGTTCAGGCACGAGACCACCGGCTTGCCGAGCGTCTCCAGCGTGCGGAAGCACTTCTTGGTCTGTTCGATTTCCGCGAACACCCGCGGCGCGTCCGACGGCTGCAGCCGCATCGTGGCCTTCAGGTCGGCGCCGGCGAAGAAGGTGCTCTTGGCGGAGGCCAGCACAATGCCGCGGATCGCATCCTTGTCCTTCACCACCTGCGCCGTCACGGCCGCCAGGTCCTCGGTCCATTGCGCGCACATGGTGTTGACCGGCGAGCCCTCCTCGTCGAAGGTGATCGTGGCGATGCCGTCGGCGAGTGCGTATTGGATTGTTTTCATATCGACGTCCGGCCCGCGCTGGCGCGGGACGTTTTGCTCCTTACATTCTCTCGACGATGGTGGCGATGCCCATGCCGCCGCCCACGCACAGCGTCGCCATGCCGTAGCGCAGCTGGCGCCGGTGCAACTCGTCGATCAGCGTGTTCAGGATCATGGCGCCGGTGGCGCCCAGCGGGTGGCCCATGGCGATGGCGCCGCCATTGACGTTGACCTTGTCGTGCGCAACGCCCAGCTCCTTCATGAAGCGCATCGGCACGGCGGCGAAGGCCTCGTTGATCTCGAACAGGTCGATCTGGTCGATCGTCATGCCGGCCTTGGCCAGCGCCTTGCGCGCCGCCGGCATCGGGCCGGTCAGCATGATGGTCGGGTCGGCGCCCGACAACGCCGCGGCCACGATGCGGGCCCGCGGCGTGAAGCCGTGGGTCTTGCCGGCCTGCTCGCTGCCGATCAGGATCGCGGCGGCGCCGTCGACGATGCCCGACGAATTGCCGGCGTGGTGCACGTGGTGGATGCGCTCGACCTGCGGGTAGCGGCTGATCGCCACCGCATCGAACCCCATCGCGCCGAGCTGCTCGAACGCCGGACGCAGCGCGGCCAGGCCTTCCATCGTGGTGCGCGGCTTGATGAATTCGTCCTCGGCCAGGATGGTCTGGTCCAGGAAGTCCTTCACCGGCACCACCGAGCCGGCGAAGAAGCCGCCTTCGCGCGCCTTGGCGGCACGCTTTTGCGATTCCATCGCGAAGGCGTCGACGTCCTCGCGGCTGAAGCCTTCGATGGTCGCGATCAGGTCGGCGCCGATGCCCTGCGGGACGAATGAGGTGGCCGAATTTGTCTCGGGGTCCTGCGCCCAGGCGCCGCCGTCCGAGCCGATCGGGACCCGGCTCATGCTCTCGACGCCGCCGGCGACCACCAGGTCTTCCCAGCCCGAGCGCACCTTCTGCGCCGCCATGTTCACCGCTTCCAGGCCGGAGGCGCAGAAGCGGTTGAGCTGCACGCCCGAGCAGCGGAAGTCCCAGCCGGCTTTCAGCGCCGCCACCTTGGCGATCACCGAGCCCTGCTCGCCGATCGGCGAGACCACGCCCATGACGACGTCGTCGACCATCGCCGTGTCGAAATCGTTGCGGCGCTGCAGCTCGGTCAGCACGCCGGCCAGCAGGTTGACCGGCTTGACTTCGTGCAGGCTGCCATCCTTCTTGCCCTTGCCGCGCGGCGTGCGGATGGCGTCGTACACATAGGCTTCGGTCATGAGGCTCTCCTGGGGATTGGGTGCCGGTGAAGTATATTCATTTCACCAAGCACCCGCTCTGTAAAAATGGCAGACGCCACAGGAGACCCCGCATGATCGAACGCACCTTGTTCAGCCCCGAGCACGAGGCCTTCCGCGACAGCTTTCGCCGCTTCATGGAGCGCGAGATCGCGCCCCACCATGAGGCCTGGGAAGAGCAGGGCTACGTCGACCGCGAGCTGTGGCGCAAGGCCGGCCAGAACGGTTTCCTGTGCATGACCATGCCGGAGGAGTACGGCGGCGCCGGCGGCGACAAGCTGTATTCGGTGACGCAGATGGAGGAGCTGGCGCGCGGCGGTTTTTCCGGGGTCGGCTTCGGGCTGCACAGCGAAATCGTCGCGCCGTACATCCTGCACTACGGCACCGAAGACCAGAAGATGCGCTACCTGCCGAAGCTGGCCAGTGGTGAGATGGTGGGCGCGATCGCGATGAGCGAGCCCGCCGCCGGCAGCGACCTGCAGGGGATCAAGAGCACGGCCATCAAGCAGCCGGACGGCAGCTACCGGCTCCATGGCAGCAAGACCTTCATCACCAACGGTTGGCATGCAGACCTGGTGATCGTGGTCGCCAAGACAAACCCTGTTGCTGGCGCAAAAGGCACCAGCCTTTTGCTCGTTGAGCGCGGCATGAAGGGCTTCGAGACCGGCAAGCGCCTGAAGAAGCTGGGACTGAAGGCGCAGGACACCTCCGAGCTGTTCTTCGACGACTGCGTGGTGCCGGCCGCCAACCTGCTGGGCGGGGAGGCGTTCGAGAACAAGGGCTTCATCTGCCTGATGGAGCAGCTCCCGTGGGAGCGGCTGCAGATCGCCGTGACGGCGGTCGCGGCCTCGCAGGCGGCGATCGACTGGACCGTCCAGTACGTCAAGGAACGCAAGGTGTTCGGCCAGCCGGTGGCGGCCTACCAGAACACCCGCTACAAGCTGGCCGAACTGCAGACCGAGGTGCAGGTGGCCCGCGTCTTCGTTGACAAGTGCTGCGAACTGGTGAACCAGGACAAGCTGGACACAGCCACGGCCAGCATGGCCAAGTATTGGACCAGCGACCTGCAGTGCAAGGTGATGGACGAGTGCGTGCAGCTGCACGGCGGGTATGGCTACATGTGGGAATATCCGATCACGCGGGCCTACGCCGATGCGCGGGTGCAGCGCATCTACGGCGGCACCAACGAGATCATGAAGGAAGTGATCACGCGGGCGATGGGGCTGGGCGCCCGGTAACGGTCAGGCCGGCTGCGGCATCCGGGTGTCGAACATGTCCAGGCCGTAGGTGGAGCATTCCAGCGACGGCAGATCTTCGATCTGCGCGACGGCCACTGCGTTCGCCGTGGCCAGTGCAGCCGGCACGCTGGCGTGATGCTCGCCGCCGAACAGCTTGAACATGCATTCGGCACTCCAGTAGTCTCCCGGCCTGTGGCGGCAGATCTTCGCGTAGCTGGTGTAACGCGCTCCATCCATCGACGGCCAGGCATAGCTGGCAATGTAGAAACCGTTGATGGGTCCGACGACCTGGTCCATGGGGGCCTCCCTGCTTGTTGGTGTCAGAGGGAGTCGTTTCGCTCGGCTGACCAAGCGAGTATCCGGGCGCGGCGCCGGCGCGGTGTCGGCGCGCTGCTGCCTGCGTTGTAGGAACGCGCCGCCGGCTGTCATTGCTGCAATGCAACGTTGACCGGCCTCCGGGCCCGTTAATTTGTCACGGCACCCGGCGTAACCAATTGAACGATAACCCTACGCCTTTCGCCTGGAACCTGCTGTCTGTAGGATTGCGCTGACAAGGGAATGTTGTCGTGTTCGGGCAGGTCGCCCGGGAAGTGAACTCATGTCGGATCTCTCATCTACCACCAGCCAGGCCGAGGCGCGCGACCCGCCGGGGTCACCCCCGTCACCCTGGCTCGCCCTGAAGAAGGCGGCGGCGCGGCTGCAGGACTGGTTCACCATCCAGTCCGCCGGCGTGAAATTGCTGGTGGTGGCGATCGCCATCCTGATCCCGGTGACTGCTGGCTATTCGTGGTCCGTGCTGCAGCGCCAGGAGCAGGTCGCCGAGCAGGTCAAGGCGATGGCCGTGGCCAACGGCGATGGCGTCTGGAGCTACAACAAGCAGCTGCCCGTGGTGTTCGGTACCGGCTCGGTGCTGAGTTTCCTGCAGGAGAACGGCGCCGACCGCATCACCGTGATCTACACGCCGCTGTCCTGGAACATCTCCGAGCGCTACATCCTGATCGAGTCCAAGGGCCGGCAGTACGCGTATTACCCGTCCGACATGGAGACCAAGATCTTTGCCGACAAGGCAGTGACGGCGCCTTGGGGCGGCAAGCTCAGCTTCGTGCCGAAGTCGGAACTGGACGCCGGCAGCCTGGACGTCCTTGCCCGGCTCGAGCAGCGCTTCTCCGGCGCCCGGCCGCAGAGCGAAAAGGACGCCTGGAAGGCGGGCGTCAGCGGCGTGATCTCGGCGGCGATGACGCTGAGCCTGCTGGCATTCCTGTGGTTCCAGCTGCGCGGCCAGTTCAAGGCGCTCAAGTTCGTCGAACCGTCGCAGGTGCACGGCGACATCCACGAGCTGGTCGGCATGGACGACATCAAGACCGAAGTGGCCCAGATCAAGGACCAGTACCTGCGTCGCCAGGCCTACGCCGACTATGGCGTGAACAAGACCTTCAACGTGATGTTCAGCGGCCCGGCCGGCACCGGCAAGACCAAGCTGGCCAGTTACCTGGCCAAGGAGCTGCAGCTGCCGATCCTGTTCCATTCGGCGGCGAACCTGGAAACGGGCTACGTCGGCGGCGGCTCGCAGACCCTGAGCCGCATCCTGGCCATGGCAAAGCGCCGCAAGCGCTGCATCGTTTTCCTGGACGAGGCGCAGGACCTGTTCATGAAGCGCGGCGGCAACCGCAAATTCGACGATGACACCCAGAACATGCTGCTGGCCGTGCTGGACGGCGTGCGTACCAAGGCCGACGCCGAGATCATCTGGATCGTGGCCAGCAACTTCAACCAGGAAACGCAGCCGATGGACGAAGCCATGCTGCGCCGCTTCCAGATGAAGGTGGACTTCCGACTGCCCAACCGCGAGGAGCGGGAGGCCATCATCGGCCACTACCTGGCGCAGCGCGCCAACAAGCTCGACGACGGGATGGACCTGCGCCATCTGGTGGAGATCACCGAGGGCCGCAGCCCGGCCGACCTGGAGACCATCGTCACGCAGGCCGGCATCATCGCCGTGCAGGCCGGCGACAAGATCGGCGAAAGCACCTTGATGCAGGCGGCCGAGCGGGTGCTGGTGGGCAACGTCACCGAGCGCACCACCAAGGAGCGGGAACGCGATCGTCGGGTCATCGCGGTCCACGAATGGGGCCACTTCCTGGTGGACTTCATGCGCGAGCGCGAGCTGGCGCAGGGCGACTGGGAAGCGATCCAGTCCGAGATGAAGACCATCAAGATCTCGCTCAAGGCCAACCCGCGCAACAACGCGCTGGGCTTCGTGTTCCACAAGCAGGGCAACAACCTGCTCAAGACCAAGGGCGACATCGAGCACGACGTCCGCGTCCTGCTGGCGGGCATGGCGAACGAGGAGCTGTTCTTCGGCGAGGAGGGCACCACCAACGGCGCTCATAACGACATCACCCGTGTCACCAAGCTGCTGCACCATGCCGTCGCCGAAATGGGCATGTACCGCAAGACCCGCCTGAACTACGGCGCGCTGGACAGCCATGGCGGCGCTCGCAACCTCGACGACGAGACCCGGATGCTCATGGAGCAGCAGAGCGAACGCCTCTATGGCGAGACGCGCACCTTGCTGGCGCGCCTGAAGCCGCTGACCGAACACCTGGCGGGCAAGCTGATGGACGCAGGGGAGATGAGCCTGCGCGACGCGCTGTTCGAGATTCGCAGCTTCGAGGCCGCCTGCCACCAGTTCAACAACAAGGTGGGGCTGGCGCACGCCGGCTGACAGGTCAGGAAGATTGGGTTGGCGTCGGATCGGGAGCGCCGGGAAGCACGCGGGCCTGCTCCTGGCTGATCAGCCTGGCCATCGCGCTGCCGGCGCCCTCGCCGGTCGAACCGTGGCTTGGAACGCTGGCGCCGGCGGACTGCACGTTGCTGTCCACCGGGGAATCTTGCTGGGTTTGCGCGCCATCACTGGTCGGCAGTTCGGGATCTGTCTCTGATTGCGTTGCCATGCTCCGGACCAATGAGGGTCATCGCCAAAAATATGGGGCTTGGCACGCACATTAAATGTTAATCCCGTCCTCGTCTGTAGGACTTCACCCACAACGGCCGACCCCGTGCGTCACGCAGTGGTGCGCGACACACGGGGTGAGCGAATGGGGATTAGATGCGGCCCATCAGCAGCAGCACCACCACGATCACGACCACCAGGCCCAGGCCGCCACTGGGTCCGTAACCCCACTTGCGGCTGTGGCCCCAGGTGGGCAGCGCGCCGACCAGCAGCAAGATGAGAAGGATCAGGATGATGAGGGACAGGGACATGGTTGTTTCTCCGTTTGTGTGAGTCCAGTGTCCAGGCTGTGCAGCGCGGCGAAAGCCAGCGGGAGCGCCAGCTCAACGTCAGTGCGAAGCCTGACGGACTGTGGTCCTTCACGCCGCGGTATTCGTGTTCAGTCGCGCGCGCAACCCTTTGACATGGGCGCAGCGGGGCGCTAGGGTATCTCCAACACGGGAGGCGCCATGGACCGTCGCGGCTTCATCGAGACTTGCACCGCGGGCGCGGCCTGCGCATCGGCCGCCACGGCATGGCCGGTCTTCGCCGCCGATACCCGCCCCAGGGAGTACTCGCGGGTGCTGCTGGTCGACGAGTTCGGCGACCCGGTTCGCGCCTCGAAGCTCAAGCCGCTGGCGAACTATCTGTTCCACTATCCGTACGAGGCGACGCCGGTGTTCCTGCTGGACCTGGGCAAGGCGGCTGCGCCGCAGGTGCTGAGCCTTCGCGATAACAACACCTATCGCTGGCCGGGCGGCGTCGGCCAGGGCCGCGGCGTGGTGGCATACAGCGCGATCTGCGCCCACAAGCTGGTGTACCCGACCCGCGACCTGAGCTTCATCAGTTTTCGCAAGACCCGGGCCCGCAAGGGCGTGCAGGACCGCCTGATCCACTGCTGCGCCGAGCACAGCCAGTACGACCCGGCCAGGGGCGCGGAGGTCTTGAGCGGGCCGGCGCCGCAGCCGCTGTGCGCCGTGCTGCTGGATTACAACCTGCGCACCGACACCTTGACGGCCTGGGGCACGCTGGGCGGCGAGTTGTTCGACGACTTCTTCCGCAAGTACGAAGCCAAGCTCAGTCTGGACGTGGGACCGAAAGCCCGCAACAGCGTCGTCGGCCAGGCCGTGGTGCGGGAGCTGGAGAAGTTCTGCCGCAACCCCGTGCAGTGCTGACCGGTTTCAGAGCCTGGCCAGTCGGTCCAGCGCCAGCGTGAGCGTCTCGTCCTTCTTGGCGAAGCAAAAGCGCACCACCCGCTGGTCGAAGCCGTCGCCGTAGAAGGCCGACAGCGGAATGGCCGCGACGCCAATCTCGCGCGTCAGCCACTGGCAGAAGTCCGCTTCTCCCAGCTGCGACACCTGCGAGATGTCGACGCACTGGAAGTACGTGCCTTCGCTGGGAAGCACCTTGAACCGGGTGCGCTTGAGGCCTTCGCGGAACAGGTCGCGCTTGCGCTGGTAGAAGGCCGGCAGCTCGAGGTAGGGCCTGGGGTCGACCATGTAGGCCGCCAGTCCGTGCTGCACCGGCGTGTTGACGGTGAAGACGTTGAACTGGTGCACCTTGCGGAATTCCGCCGTCAGCGGCGCCGGCGCGGCGACATAGCCGACCTTCCAGCCGGTCACGTGGTAGGTCTTGCCGAAGCTCGAAACGATGAAGGCGCGCGCCGCCAGGCCCGGAAACCGGGCCGCGCTCTGGTGCTGCGCACCGTCGAACACCATGTGCTCGTACACCTCGTCGCTGATCAACAGGACATCGGTGGGCGCCAGCAGGTCCTGCAGCCTGAGCATGTCGGCCGCGCTCCAGACCGTGGCGCTGGGGTTATGCGGCGAATTGACGACGATCGCGCGGGTCTTGCCGGTGAGGGCTGCGGCGATCTTGTCGAAGTCGGGGCGGAACGTGCCCGGTGTCAGCGGCACCCGCACGGCAATGCCGCCGGCCAGCTCGACATTGGGCACATAGCTGTCGTAGCACGGTTCCAGCACGATCACCTCGTCGCCCGGGCGCACGATCGCCAGGATCGCCGTGAGGATGGCCTGGGTCGCGCCGGCCGTGATGGTGATCTCGCTGACCGGGTCGTAGCGGCGGCCGTACATCGATTCGACCTTGGCCGAGACCGCTTCGCGCAGCGCGGGGATGCCCGTCATCGGCGGGTACTGGTTCAGCCCGCGCGTCATCGCATCGGTGACGGCCTGCACCAGCTTCGGGTCGCATTCGAAATCCGGGAAGCCCTGGCCCAGGTTGACGGCGCCCTTCTCGGTCGCCAGCGCCGACATGACAGTGAAGATGTTGGTGCCGACGTTCGGGAATTTCGACTGGAGAATCGGCGTGCGGGCTGGGGTGTTAGAGCTCATAGTCGTTGACGTGGCCGGTCATGGCCTTGGCGATCAGGTTGCGGTCCAGCCGGTCCGACAGCAACTCGGCGAACTTGTAGACGAAGTTGCGCAGGTAGGCGCTGCGCTTGAAGGCCACCCGCGCCACATTCTGGCCGAACAGGTGGCCCAGCGGCCGGGTGGCGAGATCCGCGTTGCTGCCGTCCTCGCGCACCGCCATTTCGGCCACGATGCCGATGCCCAGTCCCAGCCGGACGTAGGTCTTGATCACGTCCGAATCGATCGCTTCCAGCGCGATGCGCGGCTGCAGCTTGCGCTGAGCGAAGGCGGCGTCGACCCGCGTGCGGCCGGTGTACGAGGGGTGATAAGTGATGATCGGCTCGGCCGCCAGGTCTTCCAGCGAGATCCGGTCCTTCCTGGCCAGCGGATGCGCCAGCGGCAGCACCAGCACGTGCTGCCATTCGTAGCAGGGCAGGGTGACCAGGTCCTTGAAATCCGACAGCGATTCGGTGGCGATGCCGATCTCGGCAATCTCGTCCATCACCATCCGCGCAACCTGATCGGGCGAGCCCTGGTGCAGGCTGACGTTGACCTTCGGGTAGGCCTCGCGCAGTTTGGCGACCGGAACCGGCAGCACATAGCGGGCCTGGGTGTGGGTGGTGGCGATCGAGAGCGTGCCGCTGTCCTGGGCGCTGAACTGTTCGCCGATGCGCTTGAGGTTGCCGACCTCCCGCATGATCAGCTCGATGCTGGCCAGCACGTGCTGGCCCGGCTCGGTGATGCGCTTCAGGCGTTTGCCGTGGCGCGCGAAGATCTCAACGCCCAGTTCCTCTTCCAGCTCGATGATCGCCTTCGAAACGCCCGGCTGCGAGGTGTGCAGGGCCTTGGCCGCCTCCGTGAGATTCAGGTTGCGGCGGGCCGCCTCCTGCACAAATCGGAATTGATGAAGGTTCATGCCGAATTTCTTCTAAGAGAGAAATTCATTATGCCAGCGCGATCTTTGCAAGCAGGTCCAGAACGCGGGGATCCTCACCCACGGCGGGCTGCAAAGTGAACTCGATCCCGGGATGGGCCAGGCGCACTTCGTCCAGCAGCACCGGCAGGTCCTCGCGGGCGTGCCGGCCCGTGCCCAGGAACATCGGAACCACGGTCACGTGACGCGCGCCATCGGCCACGACTTCCGTCGCTGCGCCGGCCAGGTCCGGCTGCTGCAGTTCCAGGAAGGCGCAGCGCACCGGCGTGCCAGGTTGCTGCGAGCGAATGCGCTGGGCCACGGCGTCGACCGGCAGCCGCCAGAGCGGGTCGCGCGAACCGTGAGCGAACAGGATGATGGCCCTGGGCGTGTCCATTGTTACCTCCGCAGCACCAGCCAGCCGAAAGCCGCCAGCGAGAACAGGCTGTAGATCAATCCCGGCGACGCCGCGGTCAGCCACGGCCACCAGTTTTGCAGGTTGCCGATGTAGCCGAACACGTTGTTCAGCAGGAAGAAGCTGATGCCGATCAGCACGCCGCCGAAGACATAGCTGGTGATGCCGCCGGCGCGGAAATGCAGGTAGGCGAAGGGCAGGGCCAGCACCACCATCACCATGCAGCTGAGCGGATAGAAGACCTTGCGCCAGAACTCGATCTCGTAGCGCTGGGCGGTCTGCCCATTGGCGTTGAGATGCTGGATGTACTGGAACAGGTCGATGGTGCTCATGCGGTCCGGCTGCAGCAGGGCGACCGACACCATCTCCTGGCTGATCTCGGTGGGCCAGCGCAGCGTCGGCGCCTTGATCCGCTCGACCCGCGCCAGCGCGCCCTGGGTGGTGAACTCGCTGCGCTCGGCGTCCAGCAGCGTCCAGGAGCCGTCGTCGGCGAACTGGGCCCGTGGCGCCTGCGTCATCGAGACCAGGAAGCCGCGCGCATCGGCTTCGAAGATCCGCACGCCGCGCATGCCGCCTTGCGGCGACAGCGCATTCACATTCACGTTGTAGGTGTGAAAGGCCTGCTTTTCCTTCAGCCAGGCACCGGTCTGGCCGATGCTGATGCGTCCTTCGTAGCGCGCCTTGAGCAACTGCGCAGTGCGATCGGACACCGGCGCCAGGTAGTCGCCGGTGGCAAAGGTGAGCAAGGTGAAGATCAGTCCCAGGCCAAGCAGGGTGCGCAATGCCCGGAACGGGCCCAGGCCGCTGGTGCGCAGGATGGTGTATTCGGAGCTTTGGGCCAGCCGCGCCATCACGAAGATGGTGCCGATCAGCACCGCGATCGGCAACAGTTCGTACAGGTGGTTGGGAATCATCAGGGTGACGTAGCCCAGTGCCTGGCTCATCTTGTAGGCCGAATCGGCGGCGCCCTTGCCGACGTTGGGCAATTCGTCGACGAAGTCGAAGAAGAAGAACAGCGCCAGGAAGCCGACGGCGACGAACACCACCGAAGCCACCACCTCGCGATAGATCAGGCGCCGGATGGTCTTCACGCCGCCGACTCCTGGCGCAACCCGCGCCTGCGCGGCCACAGGCGGAAGGTCCAGCCGTTGTGCTGTTTCGCCAGCCACAACAAGCCGGCCAGCAAGGCGCCGCCGTGCAGGGCCAGCATGAAGCCGGCGAAGCTGGTGCGGCCGCCGGCGATCCAGTTCTGGCCTAGATTCAGCAGGTTGTAATACACGACGAAGGCAAACAGGGCGAACACCAAGTTGCCGCTGCGGCCGGCGCGCGGGTTGACGCTGGACACTGCCACCGCGATCACCACGAAGTTGAGGGCCGCCAGCGCCAGCCCGAGCCGCCACGCAAGTTCACCGAGATTGGGCGCGCTCGGGTCGTTCAGCAACGACCACGTCGACAGCGCCTTGGCCGGAACCTTGTCCTTCGGCCCCAGTTCGCTTTCGCCGACCCGGTTGCCGAATTCCTCGAACTCACTGATCTTCAGGCCCGGCTGGGTGAGCGAGCTTTCCAGCCGCTGGCCGTTGTTCAATTGCAGGAACTGGTCCTGGCCGCGCGTCACGATGCGGCCGCTGCGCGCCGACGTCACCGTCTCCTTGCCCCGCTCGTTGGTGGAGATGAAGATGTTCTTGCCAGACTTGTTGTCCGGCGTGTCCTTGTCCAGGAAGAACACCCGGTTGCCACTGGCCGACTCCTGGAACTGGCCGGGCGCCACCCGCTCGAGGTCGCCGCGCTTGCCGTAGCGGTCCTTCATGTCCTGGGTCTGCTGGTTGGCCCATGGCCAGATCACCAGCGCCAGCAGCGCGATCACCAGCAGCACCGGCCAGGCGAAGCGGAACAGGGGCGTCAGGAAGGCCGACAGTCCACGGCCGGCGGCGAACCAGATCACCATCTCGCTGTCGCGGTACATGCGCGAGAGCGTGCCGACGATCGCGATGAACAGGCACAGCGTCATGATCGGCGGCAGGTAGCCCAGCACGCTGTAGCCCATCACCATCATCACTTCCTGCGGATTGACACTGCCGCGGCTGGCCTGGCTGAGGGTGCGGATCAGCGTCATCGTCATCACGATGGTGACCAGCACCACCAATGAGGCGCCGAAACTTCGGGCGAGCTCCTTGCGAAGGGAGGAATGGAATAACATCGGCGCGACGTTTGTACCGGAGAAAAACAGCGAATTATGGACTTCGATCTCAAGACCCTTGGCCTGGCAGGCGCCGCCAGCGAAAAAACAGATGCGTTGGTGGTGCTGGTGATGCAAGGCGCCAACGGCGGCAAGGATGCCCTGTCGCAACTGGTGGCGCAGGCCATCAAGGCAGGCGATCTGGAACCCAAGCCGGGCAACTTGCTGCAGGCCTGGCGCCACGCGGGCATCGCGGCGCCGCGTCTGGTGCTTGCAGGATGCGCGGAGGGAACGGGTGCCCAGGTGCGTACCGCGGTGCAGGCCGCCGTCGCCGCCCTGCGCAGTTCCAAGGTCCGCAAGCTCACGATCTGCCTGCCGGCGCAGGCCGGCGACGACGCCGTGCGCGCCGCGGTGGTCGCGGCGGCCGATGCCAGCTATTCGTACGTCACCACCAAGTCCAAGGCCGAAGGCCGGAAACTCGAGCAGGTGGTGATCGGCGTGGCCAATGCCGACGGCGCACGCCAGGCCTTCGAGCAGGCCGCCGCCACCGTGAAGGGCATCGAGCTGGCCAAGGAATGGGCCAACCGACCGCCGAACTACGCCACGCCGACCCATCTGGGCGAAGCCGCCAAGGCGCTGGCCAAGGATCACGGCTTCAGCTGCGAGGTGCTCGGTCCCAAGGAGGTCGCCAAGCTCGGCATGGGCTCGTTCATGGCGGTCGCCCAGGGCTCGGAGCAGCCGCTGCGCTTCATCGTGCTGAAGTACAACGGCGCGGCCAAGACCGAGGCGCCGCTGGTGCTGGTCGGCAAGGGCATCACCTTCGACACCGGCGGCATCTCCATCAAGCCGTCGGCCGAGATGGACGAAATGAAATTCGACATGGGCGGCGCCGCCAGCGTGCTGGGCGCCTTCCGCGCCATCGGCGACCTCAAGCCGTCGATCAACCTGGTCGGCCTGATCGCCAGCTGCGAGAACATGCCGGACGGCCGGGCGGTGAAGCCGGGCGACGTGGTGACCAGCATGAGTGGCCAGACGATCGAGATCCTCAACACCGACGCCGAAGGCCGGCTGGTCCTGTGCGATGCGCTGACCTATGCCGAGCGCTTCAAGCCCAAGGCGGTGGTGGACATCGCAACGCTCACCGGCGCCTGCGTGGTGGCCCTGGGCGGCGTGCGCAGCGGCCTGTTCGCCACCGACGACGACCTGGCCCAGTCGCTGCAGGCCGCGGGCGACGCGGCGCTGGACCCGTGCTGGCGCATGCCGCTGGACGACGACTACTCGGAAGGCCTGAAGACCAATTTCGCCGACGTGGCGAACGTGGCCGGCCGCGCCGGCGGCGCGGTGGTCGCGGCGAAATTCCTGCAGCGTTTCACCAAGGCCTACCCCTGGGGCCACCTGGACATCGCCGGCACCGGCTGGAAAGGCGGCTCGGCCAAGGGCTCGACCGGGCGGCCGGTGGGCCTGCTGGTGGAGTTCATCATGGGCCAGCAGGGCGAGCCCCAGGCCAAGCCAGCGCGGAAAACGGCACGCCGCAAATAGCGCGATGACCGAGGTGGCCTTCCATTTCAACGCGCCCGACAAGCTCGGGTACGCCTGCCGGCTGCTGCGCAAGGCGGTCGGCGCTGGCGCGCGGGTGATGGTCACCGGCGAAACGGGCACGTTGCGCGAACTCGACGTCGCGCTGTGGACCTTCGCCCCGCTGGAGTTCCTGCCGCACTGCTATGGCCCGGCCACGCCGGCCGCGCTGGCGGCTTCGCCGGTGGTGCTGGCCGAATCGGTGCGGGCGGCGCCGCACCAGCAGGTGCTGGTCAACCTGGGCGGCACGGTGCCGGACGGCTTCGAGCGGTTCGAACGGCTGATCGAGGTGGTCACAGGCGACCAGGAGGACCGGCTGGATGCGCGTCGACGATGGAAGCATTATTCCGACCGTGGCTATGCCATCACGCGGCACGACCTCGCGGCCAGGGACGCCTGATGTCGACCCGCAATCCGCCTCGTTTCGTGCCGACCCTGACCGAGGTGGTGCGCTCCCGGGCATCTGCGCCGGGCCTGGCAGGCTCACCGGCGCTGCTGGAAGAGCAACTGGTCCACCGCATCATGCAGCGGGTCGAACTGACGCTGGAGCGGCGCCTGCGCGAGGCGATTGCCACCACGGTGCTGCAGCAGACGCAGATGCTCGGTCCGCTGCTGCGCGAGGAAATCGAGCTGGTGGTGCGCGAGAGTGTCGAGCAGGCGCTGGCCGAGGAATTGACCACCGGCCGCGGCGAAATGCAGCCGCCGTGAGCGGCAAGCGGCGTCCCGGCGGCGACAACCGATCGCGTGAAACCGCCTACCCATGACATTCCCCTATGGTTCGGGTGCGGAAATTGCGATATGTTCGCCGCCGTTGAGCCATAAATGATTCTCAACCTATTTCCTTACTCTGGAGGTTCTATGCAAGTGAAGTTGAAACTGACGGTCGCCGCAGCCATCGCCGCAATGGCCGGCCTGGCATCCGCACAAGATGTGCAAGTGGTCAAGATCGGCCACGTGGCACCGATGTCGGGTGCCCAGGCCCACTATGGCAAGGACAATGAAAACGGCGTGCGGATGGCCATCGAGGACCTCAACGCGCAGAATGTCGTGATCGGCGGCAAGAAGATCAAGTTCGAGATCCAGGCCGAAGACGACGCTGCCGACCCGAAGCAGGGCACTGCCGCCGCACAGAAACTGTGCGACGCCAAGGTCGCCGGCGTGGTCGGTCACCTGAATTCCGGCACCACGATTCCCGCCTCCAAGGTCTACAACGACTGCGGCATCCCGCACGTCACCGGCGCCGCCACCAATCCGGGCCTGACCAAGCCGGGCTACAAGACCACCTATCGCATCATCGCCAACGACAATGCGCTGGGTGCCGGCCTGGCGTTCTATGCCGCCGACGCGCTCAAGCTCAAGAAGGTCGCGATCATCGACGACCGTACGGCCTATGGCCAGGGCGTCGCCGAGGTGTTCAAGCGCACCGCCCTGTCCAAGGGCATGACTGTGGTGGACGAGCAGTTCACGACCGACAAGGCCACCGACTTCATGGCCATCCTGACGGCCATCAAGGCCAAGGCGCCGGATGCGATCTTCTACGGCGGCATGGACGCACAGGGCGGCGCGATGCTGCGCCAGATGGAACAACTGGGCCTGGGCAACGTCAAGTTCTTCGGCGGCGACGGCATCTGCACGGCCGAAATCGCCAAGATCGCCGCCGGCGCCAAGACCCTGAACAACGTGGTGTGCGCCGAGGGTGGCGCTTCGCTGGCCAAGATGCCTGGCGGCACGGCATGGAAGGCAAGGTACGACGCCAAGTACCCGGGACAGTTCCAGGTCTACAGCCCGTACACCTACGACGCCACCTTCGTGCTGGTCGACGCCATGAAGCGTGCCAACTCGGTGGACCCGAAGGTCTACACCGCCAAGCTGGCCGACAGCAACTACAAGGGCGTGACGACCACCATTGCGTTCGAGCCGAATGGCGAATTGAAGAACCCGGCGATCACACTGTACGTCTACAAGGACGGCAAGAAGGTCGCGCTGAACTGAGTTTCAGCAACCGCAGGAAGCCGCCGCGAGGCGGCTTTTTTGTTGGCTGCTGGCTGCGCCTTGTCGTTTCCGCGGGCGACAGCGGGCCGTAGTCGACCATTGACTGTTGCCGTAGGCGACCTCCTACAGCCCGCACCGGTATTGGGTTTGCGCGGGGTTTGCGCCGGTTGCCCGGTTGAAGCGCCTGCCCGAACCCGTTACTCTGCTGCGACTTGCGTCTGTAGATGACTACGAATTGGGGGACTGCATGGAAGTTGTGGCAAAACTGCCGGCCGCGGAACAGCGAGACGGCGAATTGAAAACCATCCTGAAGGCCATCGGCGCCTTCCGCCGCGGCGAAAGCGGCGTGAGCTTGCCGACCGAATGGGACGGCACCTTCGGCAAGATCGCCGCCGAGTTCAACGAGTTGACGGCGCAGGCGGCCCGCACGTCGCACAAGCTCAAGTCCATCGAAGGCAGCTCCCGTGGCGCGCGCGCTGGTCGGCGGTTGAGCGACGACAAGGTGGCCGGCTTCTGGCAGGACGACGTCGCCGCTTTCAATTCGCTGCTCGATGAGGTCGAGGACGGCACGGAGCACACCCGGGTGTTCCTGTCGGCCCTGACCGACCTGAAGAAGGGCAACGCTTCGGCGCAGCTGCCGCAGGACTGGACCGGGGTGTTCGGCAAGGTGGCCGATGCCTTCAACGACGTGGTGGCCGAGAACGTGCGGATGTCGCATGAACTGGCCCGGCTGTCGCGCGTGGTCGGCAAGGAGGGCAAGCTCAAGGAGCGGGCCTTCGTGCCCAATGCCAGCGGCTTCTGGCGCGATTCGGCCGAATCGATCAACTCGCTGATCGCCGACCTGGTGCACCCGACGTCCGAGGTGGCGCGGGTGATCGGCGCCGTGGCGCAGGGCGACCTGTCCAAGTCCATGGCGCTGGAGGCCGAAGGCCGGGCGCTGGAGGGCGAGTTCCTGCGTACCGCGATGATCATTAACAAGATGGTGCAGCAGCTGGGCACCTTCTCCGCCGAAGTGACGCGGGTGGCGCGGGAGGTGGGCACCGAAGGCAAGCTGGGCGGCCAGGCCGATGTGCAGGGCGTGGCCGGCACCTGGAAGGACCTGACCGACTCGGTGAACTTCATGGCGTCCAACCTCACGGCGCAGGTGCGCAACATCGCGGACGTGACCAAGGCCGTGGCCGCGGGCGACCTGTCCAAGAAGATCACGGTAGACGTGAAGGGCGAAATTCTCGAACTGAAGAACACCATCAACACCATGGTGGACCAGCTCTCCTCGTTCGCTTCGGAAGTGACGCGGGTGGCGCGCGAAGTGGGCACTGAAGGCAAGCTTGGCGGACAGGCCGACGTGCAGGGCGTGGCCGGCACCTGGAAGGACCTGACCGACAACGTGAACTTCATGGCCGGCAACCTGACCTCCCAGGTGCGGAACATCGCGGACGTGACCAAGGCCGTGGCGGCCGGCGACCTGTCCAAGAAGATCACGGTGGATGTGAAGGGCGAAATCCTGGAGCTGAAGAACACCATCAACACCATGGTGGACCAGCTGCGGTCCTTCGCCTCGGAAGTGACGCGGGTGGCGCGCGAAGTGGGCACCGAAGGCAAGCTGGG
>JBBRSZ010000013.1:0-104797 GCA_038244915.1 Burkholderiales bacterium
CAGCGATGGCTGCAGGCTCGCGTAAGCGCTGAACACTGCCAGCGCATCGCCCAATATGACCACAGAGTGATTGGCCAAAGGGTTGGCGACGGCTTCGATGCGCACCGGCTGCGAGGCGCCGAGCATGGTGCCAAGCCCCGCGGTCATGGACAGGCCGTCGGTGGCGTGAACGTTGGTGATCTTGCCGGCTGCTGAGGTATCGGTAATGCCGAGAAAACCGAGTAGGGGCTCGATGTTGCTGAAACCCGGCGCGTTGTAGGTATAGGCTGCAGACACCACGGCTGTGTGTCGCGCGGTGAAAGCTTGCGCAAGGAAACCACCAAGGCTGTGGCCGGTCACAGCGAGGGTCTCAGAGGCGCCCAACTTGCCGTCGCTGACTAACATCGCATAGAACAATTCCAGCAAGATGTACTGGGGCATGCCCAGAACGGTGCCGTATACCGCAATGTTGACGAGGTCGGTGAGAACGTCCGCCGGGCTGGTAGGGTCGGTGCCGGCGATGGCGAGGACTTTTTCTCCGGTGGTCCGGTTTTGCAGAAGGACGGCGGAGAAGCCTAGTACTGCGGGCGATTGTTGGATGACGGCCCAAGTGCTGTCGAAGGCAGTCGCTTGGGCGTCAGCCATGCCAACATCCGCATTTTTATAAGCCCGAACGTTGGATATATCTGACAGTAATCCTCCGGCATAGGCAGCGAGCGCAGTCTGCGAATAGTTGGATAGCTGCTGAATCGTGGGCATGTCAGTTTCCCCTAATAAAAATGGATGTTGCTAGTCCCATGCGCGGTTTTGGGCAATAGTTTCCACTCGGTTGAAAGCCAAAGGTAAGGCCATCGCCTCCCCCTCTTTGATACGAGACAGACTCGCCGAGCAACTTGCCATCTGCTCGTCGATAGACTGCGTCGTGCCCTCGGTCAAGTCGGCCTCTTCCAGTCTCACCTTTAGCATTTTTATCAACCAAAATTTCGTCTCTCCGTACATATCGATAGTCCGGACCAAGGCGTTCATCTTCAGGTACACCCGGCCTCCAGTAACGCCCCAGGGGTTCACCCACATTGCTAAAGTCACTGGCCGGCAAAATCACCTTCTCATAAACCTTGACCCCGCCGTCTTTCTTGCAAAGCTCTTCCATCTGTTTGTCCAACGCCCAGCGCTCGCAGCCGGTGAGACCGGTTAAAGCGGTAGCGGCTATCGCAGTGGCGATCATCCGGCGCATGTGAATCTCTCCTCGTTGCAAATGAGTTGTTTGATTCCGAATCGGCGATCAGGGATACGTGCGCGGACGATCTTGATCACCGCGGCTGCGACGCTGTGTAATCTGACAAGTCCCCACATCAATTTCAAAGCAGCAGTGTCCGACACAGCGGCCACTTCGATTGAAAACAAACCAGTCATTGAAAATCCCCGTTCCCATTTTCTTTTTCGCTACTGATGCGAATGCCGCACCGCGCTGAGCCGGTGCGCGATCACCAGCACCGTGCGCCCCTGGCAGATCTGCGCCATGTTGCGCTGGATGATGGCCTCGCTCTCGTAGTCGAGCGCGCTGGTAGCCTCATCGAAGATCAGCACGCGCGGGTTGGTGAAGAGCGCCCGGGCGATAGCCACCCGCTGGCGCTGGCCGCCGCTGAGCGAACTGCCCTGCTCGCCCACCACCGTGTCATAGCCCTCGGGCAGTTCGCTGATGAATTCGTGCGCACCGGCCAGCTGCGCCACCCGGATCACCGCCTCGATCGGCGCAGCCGGGTCGGCAATGGCGATGTTCTCGCGCACGCTGCGGTTGAACAGCAGGTTCTCCTGCAACACCACGCCGATCTGGCGGCGCAGCTGCGCGGCGTCGATCAGGCTGATGTCGATGCCATCGACCAGCAACCGGCCTTGCTGCGGCACATAGAGGCGCTGCACCAGCTTGGTCAGGGTGCTCTTGCCCGAGCCCGAGCGGCCGACGATGCCGATTACTTCGCCGGGCTTGATGTCGAGGCTGATGCCATTGAGCACAGGCGCCGCCTCAGGCCGGTAGCTGAAGGTCACGTTGTCCAGCGTAATCCGCCCCTTCACCGCCGCCAGTTGCGCCGCTGCGGTGGGCGGCACCTCGGTGCGGGTGTTGAGGATGTCGCCCAGGCGCGCCATGGAAATGCCCGTCTGCTGGAAGTCGGTCCACAGCTGCGCCATGCGCATGATGGGCTGCGCCACGCGCTGGGCGAACATGTTGAAGGCGACGAACTGGCCCACCGTCAACTGGTTGTCCATCACCAGGTGCGCGCCGTACCAGAGCGTTGCGGCATTCACGAGTTTGCCGATCAGGCCGACCGCCTCATGCGCCCAGCTGGCCAGCGTCTGCGTCCTGAAGCTGGCGGCGACATAGCTGGCCAGCTGGTTGTCCCAGCGCCGGCCAAAGCTCGGCTCCAGGGCGCCGGCCTTGACGGTCTGGATGCCGGTCACCGGTTCGACCAGCATGGACTGGTTCTCGGCGCCGCGCGCGAACTTTTCGTTCAACCGCCCGCGCAGGATCGGCACCACCATCAGGCTCAGGCCGAAGTACAGCGGCATGCTCCCGGGCGCCCAGTTCCACGTCGATGCGGCTGGTCGTGTGGCTGAAGATGTAGCTGCGCAGGCCGCTGAGCAGGCTTTCGAACACCACGACGACGACCAGGCCGATCACCAGCACGTCGAGGGTGGTCACGCCGCGGTGCACCAGCACCTTGTCCATGACCACCTGGAAGAACAGCGGGCTGACCAGGGCGAACAACTGCAGGAACAGCGAGACCAGCAGCACTTCGCCAAACAGCTTGCGGTACTTGACCAGGCTGGGGATGAACCACGAGAAATCGAAGCGGGCGAGTTGTCCGGCCAGGCTGGCCCGGCTGGCGATCAGGATCAGCTCGCCGGTCCATTGGGCCGTGAAGGCTTCGAGCGGCTCGATAGTCGGGGGGCCACCAGTGGCCGGGTCCTGGATCAGCACCCGCTGGCCGTCGCACTGCGCCAGGATCACGACGCGCGGGCCGGCCTCCGAGGCCATGAACGCCAGCGCCGGCAGCGGCGTCAAACTGAGGCGATCGGCAGTTGTCGTGATGTGCCTGGCCTTGAGACCCAGGCGGCTCGCCGCCGCAAGCAGGTCTGAATGCGCGGCAGGTGCGCTCGCCGAAAGGCCAAGTTGATGGTGGAGCGCAGCTGGATCGGCAGCGACCTGGTGAAAACGCGCGACGGCGCACAGCGCCACCAAACTGCCATCGACGGCTGGCATGCTCGGCCCCGCGAGCTCCTGATTCCCTTCGCCGCCCCGTGCTGCCACGATTGTTCCTTGAGGGTGGTCAACGCCCCAGCCGTGAGGTCGGGCAGTCAATTACTCCATTCTTACTAGTCTCCAGTCATTGCACACACCGGACCCTGTCAACGTTGACAGGGGGCGCGGGTATTTACTCCTCCAACTGGATGAGATCCGTTGCATGCCGCCCCGTCTTGGGCGCCGTCCACATTGAGGTCAGAGCTTCTCCGTCTCGCCCGTGCGCGGCTGCCACTTCATCAGGTGCTTCTCGATCCGGCCGACCAGGCCGTCCAGCACCAGCGCGAACGCGGTGAGCACCACGATGCCGGCGAACACCGTGTTGACGTCGAAGGTGCCCTCGGCCTGCAGGATCAGGTAGCCGACGCCGCGCGCCGAGCCCAGGTATTCGCCGACCACCGCGCCGACGAAGGCCAGGCCGACCGAGGTGTGCAGGCTGGAGAACACCCAGCTGGTCGCGCTGGGCAGGTAGACGGTGCGCAGCAGCTGCCGCTGGCTGGCGCCCAGCATCCGCGCGTTGGCCAGCACCACCGGGCTCACTTCCTTGACGCCCTGGTAGACGTTGAAGAACACGATGAAGAACACCAGCGTCACGGCCAGCGCCACCTTGCTCCACATGCCCAGCCCGAACCAGAGCGAGAAGATCGGCGCCAGGATCACCCGCGGCATCGAGTTGGCGGCCTTGATGTACGGGTCCAGGATGCTGCTGGCCGTGGGCGCCAGCGCCAGCCACAGGCCGAACACCAGCCCCAGCACGGTGCCGATGACGAAGGCCAGCACCGTCTCCAGCAGCGTGATGCCCAGGTGCGCATAGATGTCCGCGTTGCCCGGCAGGCCCTCGGGGAACAGGGCGTTGGCGCCGATGCCCACCGGCATGAACCACGACCAGATGCGCCCCGCCACCTTGACCGGCTCGCCCAGGAAGAACGCGTATTGCTCGTTGCGCGAGAGCAGGTGCCAGCCCGCCAGCAGCACCAGCAGCAGGCCGACCTGCCAGTAGCGCAGGTTGCTGCCGCTGGGTTTGAGCACGCCGAACATCATGCGGCTTTCTTCAGTTGCTGGGCGTAGCCCTTGAGCACTTCGTCGCGCAGCACCGCCCAGATCTGCGAATGCAGCTGGACGAAGCGCGGGTCGCTGCGGACCTCGGCGACGTCGCGCGGGCGCGGCAGGTCGATCTCGAATTCGCCGATCGGCCGGGTGCCGGGACCGGCCGACAACACCACCACCCGGTCGCTCATCGCAATGGCTTCGTCCAGGTCGTGGGTGATGAACAGCACCGCCTTCTTCTTCGCGGCCCACAGCGCCAGCACCTCGTTTTCCATCAGCTGGCGGGTCTGGATGTCGAGCGCGCTGAAGGGTTCGTCCATCAGGATGATGTCCGGGTCCAGCGCCAGCACCTGGGCCAGCGCCGTGCGTTTGCGCATGCCGCCCGAGAGCTGGTGCGGATAGCGGTCCTCGAAGCCGCCCAGCCCCACCCGCTCCAGCCAGGCCTGCGCCTGCCGGCGCGCCTCGCCGTCCGGCACGCCGCGGTATTGCAGGCCCACCATCACGTTGTCGATGGCGCTGCGCCAGGGCATCAGCGCCTCGCTCTGGAACATGTAGCCGGCGCGGCGGTTGATGCCGCGCAGCGGCTCGCCGAACACCTTGACTTCACCGGAGGACAGCTCCAGCAGGCCGGCGCCGATGTTCAGCAGCGTCGACTTGCCGCAGCCGGTGGGCCCGACGACCGACACGAATTCGCCGGCGCGCACCCGCAGCGTGGTGTCCGCCACCGCGGTGTAGCGCTGGCCGTCGTCTTCCCGCGAACGGAAGGTGACCGAGATGCGCTCAAACTCGAGGGCGAACTCGGGCATCTATGCCTTGAACTTGTCCTTGGCCCGGCGCGCGAAATCGTTGGTGTAGGTCTTGGCCAGCACGATCTTGTCGGCCTTGACGGAGGGATCGAAACTGGCCAGCGCCTTCAACGCGGTGCGCGTTCCCTCCTCCGGCATGATCCCGTCCAGCGCGATCGCTTCGCGCACCTTGTTGAACGAGGCCAGGTACAGCGCGCGGTCGCCCAGCAGGTAGTTCTCCGGCACGGTCTTGATGATGTCGCTGGGGCCGGCCGTCTGCAGCCACTTCAGGCCGTGCACGATGGCATTGGCCAGCGCCTGGCAGGTGTTGGGGTTCTTCTGCACGAATTCCGCGTGGGTGTAGAAGCAGGCGGCCGGCATCGGCCCGCCGAACACCTCCAGTGTGCCCTTGAGCGTCCTCGTATCGCTGATGATCTTGACGTCGCCCTTCTGCTCCAGCATCGTCATCACGGGGTCGGTGTTGCTCATCGCGTCGATCTGGCCCGAGCGCAGCGCCGTCAGCGCGCCGGCCGCGGTGCCGACGCCGACGAAGCTGACGTCGCTGGCCTTCAGGCCGGCGCGCGACAGCACCAGGTTGGCCACCATGTTGGTCGACGAGCCGGGCGCGGAGACGCCGATCTTCTTGCCGCGCAGGTCTGCCACCGTGCGGTAGTTGGGCATCGCCTTGGTGGAGACGCCCATCGCGATCTGCGGCGCGCGTCCCATCAGCACGATCGACTCGATGAACTGGTTCTTGCTCTGCATGTTGATGGTGTGCTCGTAGGCCCCGCTCACCACGTCGGCCGATCCGCCCACCAGCGCCTGCAATGCGCGCGAGCCGCCGGCGAAGTCGGAGATCTCGACCTCCAGCCCTTCGGCCTTGAAGTACCCCAGCTGCTCGGAAATCGTGAGCGGCAGGTAATAGAAAGCGGCCTTGCCGCCGACGGCGATCGAGACCTTGGTCTTTTCCAGCTTGCCCTGGGACCACACCGACGGCGCGGCGATGCTCGCCGCTGCGAGCACCGTGGCGGAGGCGAACGTGCGGCGGCTGATGACGATGTTGTTCATCGGGAAATCCTCTCTGATTGCGCTTGCCGCAAGGGTAGCTGGGGCACTGGCGCACTGCATCGGGAACATCCCGTGCGGGTTTTCACGTAAGGGAAGCGGTGGGGCCTAGCGCCGGTCGACCAGCGCGTGGGCGATGGTGCCCAGGTCCACGTATTCCAGTTCGCTGCCGGCTGGCACGCCGCGCGCCAGCCGTGTCACGCGCAGGCCGCGGGCCTTGAGGGCCTCGCTGATCACATGCGCGGTGGCCTCGCCCTCGGCGGTGAAATTGGTTGCCAGGATCACCTCCTGCACCTCGCCGCGGGTGGCGCGCTCGAACAGCTTGGCCAGCCCGATCTCGTTGGGACCGATGCCGTCCAGCGGACTGAGCTTGCCCATCAGAACGAAATACAGGCCGCGGTAGGCCGAGGTGCGCTCCACCGCGGCCTGGTCGGCCGGCGTCTCCACCACGCACAGCTTGCTCTGGTCGCGTTGCGGATCGAGGCAGGTCGCGCAGACCTCGTTCTCGGTGAAGGTGTGGCACAGGCTGCAGTGCCGGATGTGGTTGGCGGCCTGCTCCAGCGCCTGCGCCAGCAGCAGCGCGCCGGGCCGGTCGTGCTGCAGCAGGTGGAACGCCATGCGCGAAGCTGACTTGACGCCGACCCCGGGCAGGCGGCGCAGCGCCTGGATCAGAGCCTCGAGTGAGTGCGTGTCGGCCAAGCTGGCGATCAGGTCAGAACGGGAACTTCATGCCACCGGGCAGGCCGGGCATGCCTTGCGTCAGCTTGCCCATCTTTTCCTGCGAGGTTTCCTCGGCCTTGCGCACCGCGGCGTTGAAGGCGGCGGCCACCAGGTCTTCCAGCATGTCCTTGTCGTCGGCCAGCAGGCTGGGGTCGATGGTGATGCGCTTGACGTCGTGCTTGCAGGTCATGGTCACCTTGACCAGGCCGGCGCCCGATTCGCCGGTGACTTCGACGAAGGCGAGTTCATCCTGCGCCTTCTTCAGGTTGTCCTGCATGGCCTGGGCCTGCTTCATGAGGCCGGCGAGTTGTCCCTTGTTGAACATGGCTATTCCTGGTGGGTTGGTTTGGGCTGCTTGGGCTGGATGCTGATGATCTTCCAGCCGGTGGGGAAATCGTGCCGGGTGGCTTGCACGAACGGATCGTTGAGGATGATCTCCTCGGCGGCGCGCTGCCGCTCGGCGGCCGCGGCGGCGTTGCGGCGGGCCGGGCTGTCGCCGACGGTGCCGACTTCGACGCTGAGGTTGACGTCATGGCCGGCGGCGGCCAGTGCGGCGCGCAGGCGCTCGCGGCTGGCCGGCTGGTTGAGCGATTCGCGCTCCACCCGCAGCATCCAGTGGCCGGTGTCGCGCGCGACCAGCTGCGACTGCAGCGCGAGTTCGCGCACCAGCGCCACGACGGCTTGCTGCGCGACGAGCTGCTGCACGGTCGTGTGCCAGAAATCGCCTTCCTCGGTCAGCACCAGCGGCGCCGAAGGCCGGGCGGCGCCCGCTTCGCGCGCTGATTCGGGCTGCACCCGCACCGGCACGCCGACCACCTGGTGGGATTCGCCGTCGCGCGGGCCATTGGACGGGCGCTGCGGCTGGCCGCGCGGCGGGTCGACCACCGGCAGCACGCGACCGGCGGGCGCGGCGGCAGCGGGAATCGATGCGCGGGCCGCGACCGGCAGCGTCAGGTCGGCTGGACGCGGCGCGGCGGCTTCGGCCGGCGCAGCAAGGATCGGCGCGGCGATTGGCGCGGCGATCGGGGCGACTGCCGCCGCCGGCGCCCTGCGCGCCTCATTCAGAGTTTTTTTTTCCGCCGGCGGCCGTTCGACAAGCTCACGAGGGGCCTTGAACGCCAGCAGCCGCAGCAGCACCATCGTCAGGGCCGCGTATTCGTCGGGCGCCAGCCCCAGCTCGCCGCGGCCGTGCAGGCACATGCTGTAGAGCAATTGCGTTTCGTCGGCGGGCATCAGCGCGGCGAGGCGCGCGATCTCGGCAGCGTCCGGGTCGGCGGCGTCGCCGCCGTCGGCAACGGCCTGCACCACGGCCATGCGCTGCAGCACCGAACTCATTTCTTCCAGCGTCGAGGCGGCGCTCAGGCCGTGCAGCCGCAGCGCCTCCGAGGTGTCGACCACCGTGCGGCCGTCGCCCTGGGCCAGCGCTTCGATCAGCCGGAATACATGGCTGGCGTCGACGCTGCCCAGCATCTGGCGCACCGTCGCTTCCTCCACCTTGCCGGTGCCGAATGCGATGGCCTGGTCGGTGAGCGAGAGGGCGTCGCGCATCGAGCCGCGGGCGGCGCGGGCCAGCAGGCGCAACGCCGCCGTCTCCGCCTCCACGCCTTCGTCGGCCAGCACGTGCGCGAGGTGCTCGCGCACCGTCTCCGGCGCCATCGGCCGCAGGTTGAACTGCAGGCAGCGTGACAGCACCGTCACCGGCACCTTCTGCGGGTCGGTGGTGGCCAGCACGAACTTGAGGTATTCCGGCGGCTCTTCCAGCGTCTTGAGCATGGCGTTGAACGCGTGGCCGGTGAGCATGTGCACTTCGTCGATCATGAAGACCTTGAAGCGGCCCTGCACCGGCTTGTAGACCGCCTGCTCGAGCAGCTGCTGCACCTCGTCGACGCCGCGGTTGGAGGCCGCGTCGAGCTCGGTGTAGTCGACGAACCGGCCCGAATCGATGTCCGTGCAGGCCTGGCAGACGCCGCAGGGCGCGGCCGTGATGCCGCCCTGCCCGTCCGGGCCCTGGCAGTTGAGCGACTTGGCCAGGATCCGCGAGACGGTGGTCTTGCCGACGCCGCGGGTGCCGGTGAACAGGTAGGCATGGTGCAGCCGCTGGCGCGTCAGCGCATTGGTCAGCGCCTGCACCACGTGCTCCTGGCCGACCATCTGCGCGAAGGTCTTGGGCCGGTACTTGCGGGCGAGCACGAGGTAGGACATCGAGGTCGATTCTACGGGCTGGGGCAACGCCGGTTTTTGCAGCCGGCCCCGCGGTGGGGCCATCGCGCGTCACCTACAATATGGGCTGACGGGCCTCCCCGCATGGTGAAGCGGCCAACCGGGTCAGGTGGGGAACCAAGCAGCCCTAACTGCGGAGCCAGTGCCGGGGGTAAGGCTCGTCAACCTCTCATTTTTCATGCGCGAGCCGTCGCCTCAGCGCATGAACCTTCCGTCGGCCCCGACGATCGACAGGTCGACGAAATCCAGCCCGGTGTGATCGTCCGGCCCATAGCCGACCTCGAGCCCGCCGAGGTTGTAGTTCCTGATGCCCTCCAGCGCCGCCCGCAGCCGCTCGCGCGTCGGGTTCCTGCCGGCGCGCTGCAGGCCTTCCACCAGCACCTTCGCCGCCGCGAAGCCTTCGAGCATTGCGGGCGACAGGGCAGTCCCGCCCTTGGCCGCAGCCAGCACCTGGGCTTCCTTGACCATCGGGTAGGCGATCGAGCGCTCCGACGGAAACACCTGGGTCACGATCACGCCGCGCGCATTGGCGCCCAGCGACTTGACGAAGCCCGACGACGCGTTGTTCGACAGCGTGACCACCTGCGGCACCGGCCCGACGGCGCGCAGCGCCTTCATGCCGTCGACGACGTGGGTGCCGGAGCCGACCCAGATGATGGCCTGGGTCTGGGCCTTCGTGAGAGGCGCCGCCAGCACGCTGAAATCTGGCTTGCTGCGATCGGTCTTGAGCACCGCGACCGGTTCCAGCTTGACCTTGGCCAGGCCCTTGAGCGCACCCTGCAGTCCGTCCTGGCCGAATGAATCGTCGGTGTGCACCACCGCGATCCGGCGGATGCCCAGGGTGTTGAGGTGCTCCACCGCCTTTTCGGCCTCCCGCTGGTAGGTGGCGCGGACGTTGAAGATCCATTTCTTGACCGGCTGGTGCAGCACCATCGCGCCGGTGGAGGGAGCGATCAGCGGCACGCCGTACTGCTCCAGCAGGGGGTTGATCGCCTCGGTGTGCGGAGTCCCGCGGTTGAGGAACAGCGCCAGCACCTGCTTGTCGACGATCAGTTGCCTGGCGTTCTCGGCCGCCAGCTTGGGATCGAACTTGTCGTCCATCGAGATCAGCTCGATCTTCTGGCCGTTGACGCCGCCCCTGGCATTGACCGAATCGATGTACAGCCTGGCGCCATCGGTGGTTTCCTTGACGCCCGCCGCGACCGGGCCGGTGAAGCCGGCGGTCTGGCCGATCAGCAGCTGCGCCTGGGCCGCCGCGCCGAACACCAGACTGCCCACAATCAAGCCACGTGCCAATTCGTTGAAATTCATGTCGTCTCCAAAGATGTAACCAATAGTACAGTCGGGCCCGGGCCTTGTCGACCGGAAAGAGTCGGACGGCCCGTTCAAGCAGCATCGGCGCAACGCCGGCGGTGATCGATCGGCGTGAGGTTTTGCACGCTTGGGCTCCTTCTCACGCCGCGCCGCTGCGCTCCCACGGTAACGGTCGGCAACGTCCCACAAACCTTCGACAATGGCCGGGCCAGACTTGCAGCCACATCGTTGTGAGGTGTGTCATGAATCCAGCAGTCGACAGCCAGTTCGATCGCCCGTCCCGCCGCCCCGTCCGGCTGGCGCATGCGTGCGTGTGCGCCGGTGCCTTGCTGGGTGCGGGGGCCGGGTTCGCGGCCGACCCAGTCGCAGCCGGCTCGGTCATCGCCATCAGCGCTTCCAACCTGCCGCGCTTCGACAACTTCGACGGCAGCAGCCGCACCCAGCAGCGGCTGGACATGGCGCTGCTGTCGCCCGGCCGCTCGGCGTTCGGCGTCACCATGGGCATCATCGGGCTGTCGCCCACGCGCCCCGGCTTCAACGCCGGCGCCGCCGACAGCCTGCCGGGCGTGAACCTTGGCCTGCAGTACCGCTATATGTTCGACAACAACCGCCGCATCGACATCACCGCGTGGCGCGAGATGGGCCGGCCGAACGACGCGCTGTCGATGGTGCAGTCGCGCGACGCCGGCTTCGGCGCGCGGGTGGAAATGCAGCTGGTCGGTTCGCGCTCGCCGCTGGTGGCCGAGCGCGGCTTCGTCGGCGTGCAGCTCGATGGCGGCGCCCGCATCGCGCTGCGGCGCAGCGGCGGCAAGCCGATGGTCTACTACCGCAGCAAGTTCTGAGGCCAGCCGGCCGCGGCCGGGCTGAGACACAATGGCGAACAGCGCCGCGCCTCCCGCGCGCGGCCGACCAGACATGCCCCAGACCCAGAACCCGTTGCCCTGCGCGCTCGTGATCGAGGACGATGACCACATCGGCCAGCTGCTGCAATTCATGCTGGAGCGCGAAAACTACCGCGTCCACCTGGCCCGCGACGGCCGCGCCGGCAAGGCCTTCATCGAAAGCGAGCCGGCACCGGCGATCGCGCTGCTGGACGTGATGCTGCCGTTCTACGACGGCTTCCAGCTGGTGGCCCTGGTGCGGGCCCAGCCGGGCTGGGAATCGGTGCCGGTGATCATGCTCACCGCCAAGACCCAGGAGCGCGACATCGTGCGCGCACTGGACGCCGGCGCCAACGACTACATCGTCAAGCCGTTTCAGCCCAAGGAACTGCTGGCCCGCGTGCGCCGGCTGGCCCGGGTGGCGCCATGAGCCGCACCGGCGCCCTGCTGCTGGCCGCCACGACGACCGTGCTTGCGCCGGCGCTGCGGGCTCAGGAGACCGCGCCAGTGAACCGGCTGCAGCTGTCGGCCGAACACAACCGGCTGGACCAGGGACTGCCGGACTGGAACGAGCTCACGCTGCGCTACAGCCGCCAGTGGGAACGGCACGAGCTGGCCGAGGTGGCGCTGACGCAGGCGCGGCGCTTCGGCCAGAACGACAGCCAGCTGGAGGCGCTCTACGTGCGCCCGCTCGGTCCGCGCCTGACCGCGTCGGCCCAGCTGTCGTCCAGCCCCGACCACCATTTCCTGCCTCGGCACACCCTCGAGGCGGGCGCGCAATACGAATTCATGCCGGCCTGGCTGCTGCACGGGCGGCTGCGCCACAGCAACTACGACACGGCGTCGGTGGACCAGGCCACGCTGATGCTGGAGCGCTATGCCGGCAGCTACAGCGCCTCGCTGGCCTGGCGGCCGGTGCGGGCCCTGGGCACGCACGCCAGCGGCTTCGAGCTGCGCGGCAACCGCTACTACGGCCAGGACAGCCTCATCGGCCTGATCGTCAGTTCCGGCCAGGAAGCGACCCAGCTGGGCGCCGGCGTCGTGGCGCTGGCCGACGTCCGCTCGCTGGCGCTGGTCGGGCGGCACCGGATCGACCGTGGCTGGTCGCTGACCTATTCGCTGAGCCGCACGCGCCAGGGCAGCTTCTACCGCCGCACGGGATTCAGCGCCGGTGTTCAGCGCGATTTCTGATCCGTACCTGCGGGTCGCCGCGGTGGCGGGCAGCGCCGCCATGGTCCTCACACTGGCCATCGGCATCCTGATCCTGGGCTTGCGCCTGCATGGGCGGCACGACGACCGGCGCTGGCAGGCCTTCGTGGCGCAGTGGCGGCCGCTGCTGCTGGCCGCGATCCTGTCGCCGTTGCCGCCGCAACTGCCGGCGCTGGCGCGGCGCGACCGCAGCCGCTTCGTGCGGTTATGGACCTATCTGCACGAATCGGTGCGCGGTGACGCCAGCGAGCGGCTGAACCGGGTCGCGCTGGAACTGGGCATCGACCGTGGCGCCCGCGAGCTGCTGCGCCACGGCTCGCGCACGCAGCAGCTGCAGGCGATCCTGGCCGCTGGCTACCTCAAGGACCGCGGCGCCTGGGACACGCTGCAGGCGATGGCCCGCAGCCGCGACGGCCTGGTGTCGGTCAACGCCGCGCGGGCCCTGATCCGCATCGACGCGCTGGAGGGCGCGCAGGTCCTGATGCCGCTGATCCTGGCGCGCCACGACTGGGAGGTGACGCGGGTCGCGCTGTTCCTGGCAGACGCTCGCGACGCCTTCTGGCTGCTGCTGCTCAAGAGCCTGCCGACGCTGGAGCCGCGCGACCTGCCGCGCGCGCTGGCGCTGGCGGCGGCACTGCGGCTGCAGCTGCCGCCCGCCACCGTGCGCTACCTGCTGGACCCCCGCCAGTCCCCCGCCGTGATCTGCTGCGCGCTGCCACTGGCGGCGGCGGCCGAACTGGCCGACGATGTGCGCGCCTTGCTGACCCACGCGAATGCCGATGTGCGGCTGCAGGCGGCGCTGGCGATGGGGCGGCTGGGCGGTCCGGCCGACGTGCCGCTGCTGGCGGCGCTGCTGGAAGACAGCCAGTGGCCGGTGCGCCTCGGCGCGGCGCAGGCCCTGGCCAGCCTGCCGTTCCTGTCGACGGCGCAACTGGTGGCGCTACAGCGCGAGGGCGGCGCCGCCAACGACGTGTTGCGCCACGTGGTGGCCGAGCGCGAGTGGGCATGACGCAAGAGCTGTTCATCGAACTGATGACGTGGGCGATCCTGGCCTACTTCGTCGCGCTGAACACCGGCTACCTGGTGCTGAACTTCCTGTCGCTGGCCAGCCTGCTTCGCGGCCGCCAGGAACAGGTGCTGGAGGAGCTGCCCCAGGTCTTCACCGGGCTGGACCCGGCCATCAGCATCCTGGTGCCGGCCTACAACGAGCAAGCGGGCATTTCCGCGTCGATCCGCTCGATGCTGCAGCTGGCCTATTCAGACTTCGAGATCATCGTGATCAACGACGGCTCGAAGGACAAGACGCTGGAAGTGCTGACCCGGGCCTTCGCGCTGCAACCGTTCCCGGAAGCGTTCGACGCCAGGCTGGCGACCCAGCCGATCCGGGCCATCTACCGATCCACCCTGCACGCCAACCTGCGGGTGATCGACAAGGACAACGGCGGCAAGGCCGACTCGCTCAATGCCGGCATCAACCTGGCCCGCAATCCGCTGTTCTGCGGCGTCGACGCCGACTCGATCCTGGAGCCCGACAGCCTGCAGCGGGTGGTGCGGCCGTTCCTGCGCGACTGGCGCGTGGTGGCCACCGGCGGCACGGTGCGGGTGGCCAACGGCTGCGAGATCGAAGGCGGCTTCCTCACCAGGGTCCGGCTGCCGCGCAACATCTGGGCCCTGTTCCAGGTGGTGGAGTACCTGCGGGCCTTCCTGTTCGGCCGCCTGGGCTGGTCCCAGCTCAATGCGATGCTGATCATCTCGGGCGCCTTCGGCCTGTTCAAGACCAGCGTGGTGATCGCGGCCGGCGGCTACCGGCCCAAGACCATCGGCGAGGACATGGAACTGGTGGTGCGGATGCACCGGATGCTGCGCGACCACGGCATCGATTACCGGGTGGAGTTCGTGCCCGAGCCGGTGTGCTGGACCGAAGCGCCCGAGGACCGCAAGACGCTGCGCAACCAGCGCATCCGCTGGCAGCGCGGCCTGTCGGAAAGCCTCAGCGCCAACTGGGGCCTGATGTTCAACCGCAACGGCGGGCCGCCGGGCTGGCTGGCCTTCCCGTTCATGGTGGCGTTCGAGTGGCTGGGACCGCTGATCGAGCTGGGTGGCTATGTTTTCATGCTGTTCGCGTACGCCTTCGGGCTGATCTCCTGGGACGCGTTCGCGGTGTTCCTGTTCGTGGCGATCGGCCTGGGGATCCTGCTGTCGGCCTCGGGCCTGCTGCTCGAGGAGATGGCCTTCCACCTTTATCCGAGGCTGTCGGACCTGGGCATCCTGGCGCTGATCGTGGTGGCGGAAAACTTCGGCTACCGCCAGCTCAATAGCTGGTGGCGGCTGCTCGGCCTGTACCGCTGGGCCGCCCAGACCGAATCGAAGTGGGGCGAGATGAAGCGCAAGGGCCTGGGCGGCGGCGCGTGACCGAGTCGTCGTCCCCGCGCAGGCGGGGACCCAGGGCGTGCGCATTCGTCGTCCCCGCGCAAGCGGGGATGACGAAAGTTGTTCTGGAAAGTCCTGGATCCCCGCCTTCGCGGGGATGACGAAAGTTGTTCTGGAAAGCCCTGGATCCCCGCCTTCGCGGGGATGACGAGGCCTGGCTGACCGGTTTGACATCCCGGCAGGGGAAGCCCAATCACGCCAGCGGCAGCTCGAAAAAGAACTCGGTGCGGCCGGGCTCGCTGGCGAAGTCGATCCGGCCCCCGTGGGCCTGCACGATGCTGCGGCAGATGTTCAGGCCCAGGCCGGTGCCGCCCTTTTGCCGCCGGTCCGAGCCATCGGCCTGGGCGAAGCGCTCGAACACCCGCTCGCGAAAGTCCGGGGGCACGCCGGCGCCATGGTCGGTCACCGCCACGCGGGCCACGCCCGGCAGCACCTCCAGCCGCACCTGCACGCTGGCGCCGGGCGGCGAGAACTTGGCGGCGTTGGACAGCAGGTTGACGGTCACCTGCACGATCCGGTCGGCGTCGGCCAGCACCACCGGTTCGGCGCCGGTGCCGAAGTCGAAGCGCACTCCGAATTCGGCGGCGAAGGCGCCGGTGTCGCCGATCGCCTGCTCCACCAGCGGCCGCAGCGGCTGGCGCCGCAGGTCGTACTGCATCTGGCCGGACTGGATCTTCTCGACGTCCAGCACGTCGTTGATCAGGCGGATCAGGCGCTCGCAGCTCTTGCTGGAAATGCCGATCAGCCGGTGCACGTCCGCGGGCAGATCGCCGGCCATGCCGGATTCGAGCAGGCTGAGCGAGGCGTAGATCGCCGTCATCGGCGTGCGCAACTCGTGCGAGACAGTGGAGATGAACTCGTTCTTGAGCCGGTCCACTTCCTTGCGCCGGGAGATGTCCTGCACGAAGGCGCTGAACAGCCGCAGCGTGCCGGTGTTGACCAGGCCGATCTTCACTTCGACCGGAATCTCGGCGCCGTCGCGGCTGACCATCAGCCGCTCGATGGTCCGGCCGACGACGGGCGCGTCGCCGCGTTCCAGGAACTGCTGCAGCGCCGCCCGGGTGGCGCCGGCAAAGCGCGGCGGCAGCAAGGTGTCGGCGAACGGCCGGCCCAGCACCTCGGAGCGCGTCCAGCCGAACAGCTTCTCGGCCTGCGAGTTCCAGTCGGTGATGCGCCCCTCGAAGTCCATGCCGATGAAAGCATCCTGGGCCGATTCGATGATGGTCTGGATCCGCTGCTCGTTCTGCTGGACCTGGTCGAAGGCCTCGCGCAGTTCGGCCGTGCGTTCCTCGACCCGCTGCTCCAGCGAAACGTTGAGCGTGCGCAGGTCGGCCTCTTTCTGCCGCAGGCTGGCCACCAGCGAATTGAGCGACTCGCCCAGCGTCCGCACTTCCTTGTAGGCGTTGCCGGCCAGCGGCGCCGCCGGCTTGCCGCTTTCCATCTGCTGCGCGTTGCGCACCAGCGCCAGCAGCGGCTGGATGATCACCCGCGCCGCCAGCCAGCCCAGCGCGCTGAACAGCAGCGCCATGCCGATGCCCCAGGCCAGCAGGCGCCGCTGCAGCGCGATGACCGGCGCGTCGGCCTCGGCCAGGCCCTGGCGCACCAGCACCGTCCAGCCCAGGCCGGGCGACCGCGAGTAGCCCTTGCCCTTGCCGAAGCCGACCAGGTAGCTGCGGCCATCGGGCCATTGCTCGATCCGGAAGCCGCTGCCGCCGGCCGCCGCCGCGGCCAGGCTGGGCACCCGCAGCCGGGTGCCCTCCAGCGCCGCCGGTCCCAGCAGCACGGTGCCGTCGCCGCCGACCACCAGCAGGTCGACGTTGCGGCTGCGGTCCAGCGACGCCGCAATCGCTTCGCGCAGGTCGCGCGCCCATTGCCACGACAGGTGCGCGCCGAGCACGCCGGCCGGCCGCCCTTGCGCATCGGCCACCGCGAAAGCGATGTCGACGAAGCGCATCGGTTCCTTCACCGGGTGGTCCAGCAGCTTCTCCAGCAACAGGGCCGCGTGCACGTCGCCCAGGTGCTGGCCGGCCAGCGCCCTGGCGAACCACGGCCGCTTCGAGACGTCGACGCCCTTGAGCAGCCCGCCGGTTCCGGCCTGGACCCGGCCGGCGCTGTCGGTCAGGCCGATCCACGCGTAGTAGGAATAGCTGGCCTGCAACGCGTCGAGTTCCCGCTGCACCAGCGCCGGGTCCTGCTGCGCGGACAGGCGCCGGGCGATCAGTTCGACCTCGCGGTAGCGCTCGAAGATCGACCGGTCCATCCGGTTGGAGGTCTGGTGCGCCAGTTCGGCCAGGTTGGCGCCGATGCTGGAGCGGACCTGGGCGCTGGCGTTGCCCTCGGTCACCACCGTGAGGGTCAGTGTCAGCAGGATCGACAGCAGAGAAAAGGCAAGGGCGAGATAGGCGCCAAGGCTGAAGCGGGCGGGTTTCGGGATGGCGGTCATGCAAGCTGAGGTTGAAGGGCCGCGGCGCACCAGCGCGCCGCGCCCTGTCCGGCCACGCGGCCGCTGGCCATGCAGGCCGTCAGCAGGTAGCCGCCGGTCGGCGCCTCCCAGTCGAGCATCTCGCCGGCGCAGAACAGGCCGGGCGCCTCGCGCAGCATCAGCCCGGCATCCAGGCTGTCCAGGCGCACGCCGCCGGCGCTGCTGATCGCCTCGGCGATCGGGCGGGCCGCGCTGAGCGTCACCGGCAGGCTCTTGATCGCCGCGGCCAGTTGCGCCGGCTGCGCCAGCACGCTCTTGGGCAGCAGCTCGTGCAGCAGCCCCATCTTGATGCCGTCGATGGCCAGCCGGCTCTTCAGGTGGCTCGACAGCGAACGGGTGCCGCGCGGATGGGCGACTTCATCGGCCACCTGCTGCGCGCTGCGGGCCGGCAGCAGGTCGAGATGGAAAGTGGCATGGCCGCTGCGGGCGATCTCGTCGCGCAGCAAGGCCGACGCGGCATAGACCAGGCTGCCTTCGACACCGGTCGCGGTGGCCACGAACTCGCCCTTGCGCTCGAAGGTCCTGCCCTTGGAGTCGACGCAGCGGATCGCCACCGACTTGAACGGCTGGCCGGCGAAGCGGCTGGCGAAATGCTCGCTCCAGCCGCCCTGCACGTCGAAGCCGCAGTTGGACGGCGCCAGCGGCTCGAGCGCGACACCGCGCTGCGCCAGCAGCTGCTGCCAGCTGCCGTCCGATCCCAGCCGCGGCCAGCTGGCGCCGCCGAGCGCCAGCACCACGGCGTCGGCGACCGCTTCGTGCGTGCCCGCGGGCGCCGAGAACAGCAGCGCGCCCGATGGGCTCCAGCCGGTCCAGCGATGGCGCATGTGGAAGCGCACGCCGGCCGCGCGCAGCCGCTGCAGCCAGGCCCGCAGCAGCGGCGCGGCCTTCATCTCCGAGGGGAAGACCCGGCCCGAGCTGCCGACGAAGGTGCTCACGCCCAGGGCCTGGGCCCAGTCGCGCAGGGCGGCAGGACCGAATTCCCGCAGCCAGGGTTCGACCTGCGCGTTGCGTTCGCCGAAGCGGGAAGCGAACAGCTCGAACGGCTCGGAGTGCGTCAGATTCAGGCCGCCGCGGCCGGCCAGCAGGAACTTGCGCCCGGCCGATGGCATGGCGTCGTAGACGTCGACCTGCGCGCCGGCCTGCGCCAGTGCTTCGGCGGCCATCAGGCCCGCGGGTCCCGCGCCGATCACGATGGCCTTGTTCATTCGATCTCCACCAGCCGGCCCCGGCCGGTCAGGAATGCGGCGCGGACCGGCGCCCCGGCATTGGCGGCGGCGACGGCGGCGCGATAGCGGCGCAGCTGCGCCAGCAACTCGGGTCTTTCGTGCGGATGGGCCGCGGACTTGTAATCGAACACCCACCATTGTCCGCTGTCGCGACGACGCACCAGCCGGTCCAGCCGCAACGACTCGCCTGCGTGCAACAGCTCCACCTCGTTGCCCTGCCAATCGACGGCGTCGTCCTGCCAGCACCAGGCGCCCTCGCCTTGCAGGATGCGACGCGCCATTGCCGCCGCCTCGCGCAGCTGGCCATCGTCGAGGCCGAAGTCGCGCCCGGCGCGGCGCAGCTGCGGCGCCGCAAAGGCCCCGGCGCCCGGCGTCCAGCGCTCCAGCAACTGGTGCACCGCCCGGCCAAAACGCGATTCCAGCGAGTCGGGTGTTGCCGGCGCCAGCGCCTCGACTGCGGCCAATGCGGCGTCGTGCTTCATGGGAACGACCGCCAGGGCGAACGCTTCAGCCGCCGCATCGCCGGCCATCGGCAGCACGGGCGGCAACGGCGCTGGCAGTGCCTGGCTGAACGGCTCCAGCCGCTGCCACCAGCTGCCTTCGGCCGCCACATACGGCTGCACCGACGACAGCACCAGCATGCGCCGGGCCCGCGTCATCGCGACATACAGCGCGTTCAGTTCCTCACGCTGGCGCGCCGCCTGCTCGACCTCGAGTGCATCGGCGCTGCAGGCCGGCGGCCGGGTCTCGCTGGCCAGGAAGGCAAAGCGCCAGGGCGCGGGCGCCTCGCCGGGCCACTCGACGATCACGCCCATGGTCTCGGCCCGGGCGGCCGGCGCATCCGTGTCCAGCATCAGCACCACCGGCGCTTCCAGCCCCTTGGCGCCGTGCACGGTGAGTAGGCTGACCGCGTCGGCGCGGCTGGTGGCCGGGGCGCGGATGCCGCCGGCCTTCAGCGCCCTGACCAGCGCGTAGGGCGTCGCGTAGCGGGCGCCGTCGACCTGCAGCGCGGCGCCGGGCACGGCGCGCAGGTTGGCCAGCACCTTGCCCCGCAGGGCCCGGGGCGCGGCGGCCGCGAAGCGGGCCAGCACGTCGCCCTGGTGGTAGATCGCGTCCAGCGCATCGTGCGGCGGCAGGCGGTCGACCAGCGCCTTCCAGTACGTGAGCCTGGCGGCGGCCGCGCGCAGCGCTTCGTCCTGCAGCTGCGGCGACTGCAGCAACTCGAACCAGGAGCGCGGCTGGCCCTCCTGCTGCGCGCGGCGCGCCAGCAGCGCGACCTGCACCAGCTGGTCGTCGCTGATGCCGAACAGCGGCGACTTCAAGGCTCGCGCCAGCGACAGGTCGTGCGCCGGCGACACCAGCGCGTCGAGCAGGGCCGTGATGTCCTGCACCTCGGGCGCCTCGCACAGGTCGCTCTTCTCCGGCTGCTGCGCGGGGATGCGCAGCAGCCGCAACTGCTCCTCCATCGCCGCCAGCCGGTCGCGGCGCCGGGCCAGCACCATGATCTGCTGCGGCTGCACGCCGGCCGCCAGCTGGGTCGCGATCCAGGCCGCGGCCTGCCGGCATTCGAGCGTGACCAGCTTCTCCTCGGCCAGCTCGCGCGGCACCGTCAGGCTGTCGCGCCAGAGCGCCGCCGGTTCGCCATCGCCGTCGTCCTGCAGCTCGCCGCGCGGAATCTGCGGCAGCCGTGCCACCGCGCCGGCTTCGTGCGAGGCCGTGGTGTGGGGCCGGAAGCCTTCGTAGCTGCCCTGCTCCTGCGCCGCGCCCATGACGGCGTTCACCGTCGCGATGATCACCGGGGCGTTGCGGTGCGTGTGGTCGCAGCTGAGGCGATCGCCGCCCAGCGCGTCGGCCACGAATTGCTGGGCCGCCTTGAACACCTGCGGCTCGGCCCGGCGGAAGCGGTAGATGCTCTGCTTGGGATCGCCGACGATGAACACGCCCGGCGCATCGCCACCGGCGCCCGCATAGCCGGAGAGCCACGCATGCAGGGCCTGCCACTGCAGCGGATTGGTGTCCTGGAACTCGTCGATCAGCAGGTGCCTGACGCGGGCGTCGAGCCGCTCCTGCACCCAGCCGGACAGCACCGGATCGGAGAGCATGGTGAGGGCCGCGCGCTCGATGTCGTTCATGTCGACCCAGCCGCGCTCACGCTTGAGCGCTGCAAATTCCGCGACCAGCAGCCGCGCCAGCCGCGCCATGCGCTGGTGGTGCAGCCAGGCCTCGTGCTGGCGGCAGGCGGCGGCCAGACGGATCGCCAGCTCCTGGGCGTGGCGCACCTGCTCCAGCCCCGCCAGCTTGTCGCTGAACTTGCGCGGCTCGCCCTTCTGGGTGAGCAGCGCGGCCAGCACGGCGTCGATGTCGCGGCCGGTCAGCGCGCGTTCCAGCTCCTCCCCCTTGGCCGAGAAGGTCTTCGCGCTGGCCTGCCCCAGGGCCCGCGCTGCGAGGGCGAAGGATTGCGTGTGCGCATTCACCGCCGCCAGCAGGTCGCACGGTTGCGCCAGCCCGGCGAATTCCGGGAACTGTTGACCCCAGGGCTTGATCGACGCCTCCACCACCTCGTGCGCATCGGCCAGCGCCAGCTCGACCCGCTTGTCCAGCGCGGCCAGCAAGGCCTTCTGGGTGCTGAAGCGGCCGTGCGCACGCACGCTGGCTTCGAAATCCTGGCGCGCCTGCGGCTGCGCCACCACGGCGCCATGGAAGCGGCGCCACACGCGCTCGACCGCCTCCTTGTCGTCTTCCAGCAGCTTGTAGCTGGCCGGCAGTCCCAGCTGCTCCAGCACCGCCAGCGGCGCGTTGCGCAGCAGCGCGGCGAACCAGCTGTGGAAGGTGCGGATCTGCACCGGCCGGCCGGCGTCCAGCAGCCGCCGGTACAGCGCCTTCAGCGCCTCGGCTTGCTGCGGCACGGCGTGCAGCGGCACACCGCGTTCGAGCAGGGCTTGCGCCAGCCGTTCGGGCGAGGCGCCGGAAAACTCCTGCAGCCACTCGTGCAGCCGCTGGCGCATTTCGCCGGCCGCCTTCCGGGTGAAGGTGATCGCCAGGATCTCCTGCGGCTGCGCGCCTTCCAGCAGCGCGCGCAGGATCCGCGACACCAGCATCCAGGTCTTGCCGGCGCCGGCGCAGGCTTCCACCGCGACACTGCGGCGCGGGTCGCAGGCGATCGCGTAAAACTGCTCGCGGCCGATGCGCGCGCCATTGCGCTCGTAGGCGAAACCGGTCATTTCCAGAAATCCCGGCGGCACAGGCCGCGTGCATTGCAGAAGTCGCACGCGCTGCCTTCGCCGAGCGCCGCCATCGGTTCGCCCTGCGCGATCCGTTGCATGTCGGCCAGCACGCCGGCGACCAGCGCGTCGCGGGTCTGCGTCACGCCTTCGTGCACCACCTTGCCGGTGCCGGAGCGTTCGCCGACGTTGAGATAGGCCGCCTCCAGCTGGTCGTCTTCCAGCAGCGCGCCGTAGAAGGCCAGCTGGGTGTCCTCGCCGGGCACCGCGACCCGCCGCCGGCTCTTTTCCAGCGCCTCGGTCTTGTAGTCGACCACCAGCCGGGTGCCGTCGGCCAGCCGGTCGATCCGGTCGATCCGTCCGATCAGCGTCAGCGGGCCCAGCGGCATCCGGTGCGAGGTCTCGGAGCTGACGAAACCAGCGCCGCTGGCCTCGTGCTGCGCCAGCCACGTGAGATAGCCGTCGCGCACTTGCGGCCAGGCGGCGGCGAACGGCAGGAATTCGCCGTCCTCCAGCCGCATGTCGCGCGTGACCTCGTCGGCGCAGATGTCCAGCAGGTTCGCTCGGGCCGGGCCGGGCGGCTCGAAGCTCTCGTGCAGCGTCTCGTGGAAGGCCGCCAGCACCGCGTGCAGCCAGTTGCCGAAGTCGCGCTTGTCGACTTCGGCGTCGAGTTCGTCCTGCTCCCGCAAGCCGAGCTGGCGCAGGGCGAAGAAGCGGTAGGGGCAGCGGCGCAGGTCATCGTAGGCGCTGGCGGAAAGCTCCGCCACCGGCAGCGCCGCGCCACTGGCCTGCGGCGCCAGGGTCGGCGCCGCCTGCAGCTGCCGCTGCTCGCGCGGGTCGTCGCCCTCGGCGACTTCAGCCTCCAGCTGCAGGGCCAGCACCAGGGGGCTTGGCAGCAAGGCCTCGCCGCTGTCGTCGCTGCTGCGCCAGAGCACGTCGCTGAACGGCGCCTGCAGGGCGCAGCGCCAGCCAGCGCGCACGGCCTGTTCCAGCGTCTCGCGCGATGGCAGGCCGAGCGCTTCGCGCTGCGCCGGGGTCCAGGGGCCGGCCGGCTCGGGCGAGACCGCCAGCCGCACCTCGTCGCAACCGGGCAGCACCAGCGCCGCGAACGGGCGCCCCAGCAGCTGGTTGAACGGCAGGATCACCACCTCCTCCTGGCGGCTGGATTCGGGCACGAAGCTGGCCGCCTCCAGCGTGTCGTTGACCCAGGCGCTGAAGCCAGCCAGATCCAGCCGCCGGGCGGCCTGGGGCAACTGCTCGAATTCGCGCTGCGCCGGCTCGGACAGGCGCAGCGCCGCGATCAGCTTGTCGCCGGCGGCGTCGCCCTCCAGCAGCGCCCACTGGCCGCTGGCCTGCAGCAGCGCCCGCATGGCCGACAGCCAGTGCGGCAAGGGCCTGCTGCCCTTGAATCCTTGCTGCCATTGCTCGACCTGCGCCGCCAGCGCCGCCAGCGTGGGACTGTCGCCGAGATCGCCGGCCTGGACGCCGGACCAGTCGCGCACGCCGGCGCGGCGCACCCGCCGCTCCAGCGCCTGCGCCGTGCCGGCCGCGATCGCCGGGCAATTCTTCAGCCAGTCGAGCACCGCGTCGCTGGACGCATTCCAGGCGCAAGCGCGCAAGGCCGCCATCAGATGCGCGGCGGCGCGCGTGGTCGACAGCTTCCAGCCGGTCTCGTCGCGGATCGACACACCGCGCGCATCGAGCATGGCGCGGATCTGCCGGGTCAGCACCCGGTCGATCGCGGCCAGCGCCACCGGCGCCCGCCCGGCCTCGATCTGCCGCATCACGCAAGCCGCCGCCTGCTCCGCCTCGTCGGCCGGATCGCTGGCGCGATGCAGCGTCACGGCGCCCGGCGGCGCGTCCACCGCCAGCGGCAAGGTCACCGCCTTGACGCCGGCCAGCGCCTTGAGTGTTTCAGCGACCGGTTCGGCCTGGAAGCCTTCCAGCACCACCAGCAGGTCCAGCGACGTCGACAGGTCCTGCTGCAGCAGGCTGTCGGCCGCGTAGCAGGAAGCGGCGGCCCACTCGATCGCGACGCGTGCCACCGCCGCTTCCAGCGCCAGCACCGGGCCGTCGAAGCCGGCCGAGACCAGTGGCCGCGCCCTGGCCGCCCAGTCGGGGCGCTGCGCGGGCGGCACGGCGGCAGCGACGGCACCGAGCTGCCACGCCGCCTCCACCAGCCGGCCCGACAGCAATTCGGCTCGCTGCTGCAAGCCAGCCCGCTGCAGCAGCGAATGGGCCGTCAGCAGGTCGCGTCCCATGTCGAAGCTCAGGTCGTCGCCTTCGGCCGCGAAGCCGGCGGCGCCGGCCCAGTTCATCGTGGTTTCGAAACGCGGCGCGAAGCCGCTGGGCGCCTGCGCCGCCCACAGCTTGCCGGCCAACGGCATCAGCTGGGCGTACGGAAACAGCACCACGGTGCGGGCCGGATGGGCGCCGCGCTGGTCGATCAGGGCCTGCAGCGTTCGCATCAACGAGCGCAGGACGGCCGGCGCATCATGCCTTGGCGCTATCAGATTCATAGGGGGAGGGGGTCGGTCCCCGGCCCATGCGGGGACTTGGTTTCTGTCACAATTCCCTCACTGTAATGGCACAGCCCTGCGGTAGCGGCTGTCCCGCCACCCCGCCCTTAAGGAATCACCACCATGGCCAGCGACCTGATCAAGCATGTCTCCGACAGTTCTTTCGAAGCCGACGTCCTGAAAGCCGACAAGCCCGTGCTGGTCGACTACTGGGCCGAGTGGTGCGGCCCCTGCAAGATGATCGCCCCGATCCTGGACGAGGTCTCCGGCACCTACAAGGACAAGCTGCAGATCGCCAAGATGAACGTCGACGAGAACCGCGAAGTGCCGGCCAAGTTCGGCATCCGCGGCATCCCGACGCTGATGCTGTTCAAGAACGGCGAACTCGCCGCCACCAAGGTCGGCGCCATGAGCAAGGCGCAACTGACGGCTTTCATCGACCAGCAGCTGGCCGCCTGAAGCCCCTCCCCCCGACGCCCGCCCCGCGGGCGTTGTTTTTCCTGCCATAATCTTTCCTGTTCACCGGCCGATTGCGGCGCCGGTTCGAGTTCCCGGTTTGTGGGGCAGTTCTCGCCCCACCCCAAAACCTCCCCCATCCAACAAGAACTCCGCAAGGGGTAACTCCATGCACTTAAACGAACTCAAGGCACTGCACGTGTCTGAAGTCCTCAAGCAAGCCGAAGAGCTTGAGATCGAAAACACCGGTCGCATGCGCAAACAGGAACTGATGTTTGCGATCATCAAGAAGCGCGCCCGCGCCGGCGAGCAGGTGTTCGCCGATGGCGTGCTGGAAATCCTGCCGGACGGCTTCGGCTTCCTGCGCAGCCCGGACACCAGCTACACCGCCAGCACCGACGACATCTACATCTCGCCCAGCCAGGTGCGGCGCTTCAACCTGCACACCGGCGACATGATCGAAGGCGAAGTCAGGACGCCCAAAGACGGCGAGCGCTACTTTGCCCTGACCAAGCTGGACAAGGTCAACGACGGCCCGCCCGAGCAGAACAAGCACAAGGTGATGTTCGAGAACCTGACGCCGCTGTTCCCCAAGGAGCAGATGAAGCTCGAGCGCGACAACTTCAAGGGCGAAGAGAACATCACCAGCCGGGTGATCGACATCATCGCGCCAATCGGCAAAGGCCAGCGCGCCCTGCTGGTGGCGCCGCCCAAGAGCGGCAAGACGGTGATGATGCAGCACATGGCGCACGCCATCGCGGCCAACTACCCGGACAGCTACATGATGGTGCTGCTGGTCGACGAGCGGCCGGAAGAAGTGACCGAAATGCAGCGCTCGGTGAAAGCCGAAGTGATCGCCTCGACCTTCGACGAGCCGGCCGCCCGCCACGTGCACGTCGCCGAAATGGTGATCGAGCGCGCCAAGCGCCTGGTCGAACTGAAGAAGGACGTGGTGATCCTGCTGGACTCGATCACGCGCCTGGCCCGCGCCTACAACAACGTCGTACCGTCGTCCGGCAAGGTGCTGACCGGCGGCGTGGACTCCAACGCGTTGCAGCGGCCCAAGCGCTTCCTGGGCGCGGCCCGCAACGTGGAAGAAGGCGGCTCGCTGACCATCATCGCCACGGCTCTGGTGGACACCGGCAGCCGGATGGACGAAGTGATCTTCGAGGAGTTCAAGGGCACCGGCAACAGCGAAATCCACCTGGACCGGCGCCTGTACGAAAAGCGCGTGTTCCCCTCGATCCAGCTCAACCGCTCCGGCACCCGGCGCGAGGAGTTGCTGCTGGCTCCCGAGATCCTGCAAAAGACCCGAATCTTGCGCCAGTTCATGTACAACATGGACGAGATCGAGGCGATGGAAATGGTCCTGAAGTCGATGAAGGCCACCAAGACCAACGTCGAATTCTTCGACATGATGCGCCGCGGCGGGTAACCCACCGTGACGTCATTCCCGCGAAGCCTGCCCCGGCGAAGGCGGGGGGCGGGAATCCAGAGCGCCCCGAAACCCGAAAGCACTGGGTCCCCGCCTTCGCGGGGATGACGAGATATAATCGAGAGCTTACCTGCGGAAAGTAGCCCAGATTGTCTGGACCGGCTCCCGTCCTGACCCCTCAAGGAATCATCATGGCCAAAGAAGGCATTCACCCCAATTACCGCGACGTGCTATTCGTGGACCTGTCCAACGGCTTCAAGTTCGTCACCCGCTCCTGCGTGAACACCAAGGAAATGGGCAAGACCGAGGACGGCAAGGAACTGCCGATGTTCAAGCTGGACACCTCGAGCGAATCGCACCCGTTCTACACGGGCACCCAGAAGTCGGTCAACGACATGGGCGGCCGGGTCGACAAGTTCTTCAAGAAGTTCGGCAAGCCCGCCGGCGCCAAGGCCGAAGAAGCCGCCAAGGTCGACGCCGAAAAGACCGCTGCCAAGTAAGCAGCGCTCGATCGAAACACAGGGGCAGCCCGGGCAACCGTGCTGCCCCTTTTCATTGACGACACACAGCCGTCCCATAATCCGTCCGCAGTGAACCAGCCGACTCCAGCCATCGTTGCCCAGAGCGCCGTGCGGCGCTTGCCGCGCATGGCGCTGCTGCTGTTCTGCGTGGCTTACGTGCTGCCCGGCTTCATCGGCCGCGAGCCCTGGAAGAATGCCGACATCGCCGCCTTCGGCTACATGTCGGAGCTGGCTTCTGGCCTGACTTCCTGGCTGTCGCCCCGGCTGCTGGGCCAGCCGCCGGAATTCGACGGCCTGCTGCCCTACTGGCTGGGCGCCTGGGCCATGCAGGCCGCGCCGGCCTGGGTGGCGCCCGACTTCGCGGCCCGCGTCCCCTTCATGCTGCTGCTGACGCTGGCCCTGCTCTCGACCTGGTACGGCGTCTACTTCCTGGCCCGCAGCCCGCAGGCCCAGCCGCTGGCCTTCGCCTTCGGCGGCGAGGCCGAGCCGGCCGACTACGCACGCGCCATGGCCGACGGCGGGCTGCTGGCCCTGATCGCCAGCCTCGGCCTGGCCCAGCTCTCGCACGAGACCACGCCCGCGCTGGCCCAGGTCAGCTTCGCGGCGCTGACGATGTTCGGGATCGCCGCCCTGCCGTACCGCAACCTCATTGCGGGCGTTGCGGTGTTGCTGGGCCTGGTCGGCCTGTCGCTCAGCGGCGCGCCCTGGATGGCGCTGCTGTTCGGCATCGGCGGTGTCGCCACCAGCCTGCTGGATCGCTCATCCGACGACGAGGCGCGCGAACGGCGGCTGCGAAGCGCCAGCCTCGTCGCCGCAGCGACGCTGGCGGCGGCGGGGCTGGCTTGGGGGCTGGACCTGTGGCGCTGGCGCGTCGCGGTGCACCAGGACTGGACCGGCGTGGCGAAATTCCTGGTCTGGTTCGCCTGGCCGGCCTGGCCACTGGCGCTGTGGACCCTGTGGCGCTGGCGCCGGCAGCTGACCAGCCGGCACGTGGCCTTGCCATTGTGGTTCCTGCTCGTGGCGCTGGTCGCGGCCTTGCTGACGCTGACGGCGGACCGCGCGCTGCTGCTGGGACTGCCGGCGCTTGCAACGCTGGCTGCCTTCGCACTGCCCACGCTCAAGCGCAGCGTGGCCGCGCTGATCGACTGGTTCACGTTGCTGTTCTTCAGCGGCTGCGCGCTGACGATCTGGGTGGTCTGGCTGGCCATGCAGACCGGCGTGCCGCCGCGGCCGGCGGCCAACGTGGCGCGGCTGGCGCCCGGCTTCACGCCCAGCTTCTCGCTGGTGGCGGTGATCGCGGCCCTGGCCGCCACCCTGGCCTGGGCCTGGCTGGTGAAGTGGCGCGCCGGCCGGCATCGCGCCGTGATCTGGAAGAGCCTGGTGCTGCCGGCCGGCGGCGCGGCGCTGTGCTGGCTGCTGCTGATGACGCTGTGGATGCCGGTGCTGGACTACGCCCGCAGCTACGCGCCGCTGGTGCGCAACGTCGCGCGCCTGATCGACACGCCCGGCTGCGTCGAGGTGCACGGCCTGAGTCAGGCCCAGCTGTCCGCGCTGCGCTACCACGGCGGCATGACGCTCAAGCCTGCTTCCCGCCCGGCCACGTGTCCCTGGCTGCTGGTCGATGCGGACGCGCAGCATTCGGCCTCGCTGGCAGTGGACCTGCGGCAGTGGCGCGTCGTGTCGCTCATCGCACGGCCCTCTGACAGCAACGACAACGTCCTGCTTTACCGTCGGGCGGCACCGTAAGTGTCCGAGCTGAGGACCATCGCCCGCCATGCGGGCACCGTTCTCGTCGGCCAGCTGGCCGTGATGGCGTTCGGCGTCACCGACACCATCGTGGCCGGCCGCTATTCGCAGCAGGCACTGGCCGCGCTGTCGGTCGGTTCGGCTGTGTACATCAGCATCTTCGTCGGCCTGATGGGCGTGCTGCAGGCGCTGCTGCCCACCTGGGCGGAGTTGCACGGCGCCGGCCGCGGGCCCGAGGTTGGCCGGTCGGTGCGCCAGGCCTTGTACCTGTCCGGCCTGACCATGGTGGTGGGCGTGACCGCGCTGTTCTTTCCCGGCCCCTTGCTGGAGTGGACGCAAGTGCCGGCCAGCCTGCAGGGCGAGGTGCGCAACTACCTCTCGGTGCTGACGCTGGCGCTGCCCGCCGCCCTGCTGTTTCGCATGTACAGCACGCTCAACCAGAGCCTGGGCAAGCCGCTGCTGGTGACCTGGCTGCAAACCGGCTCGCTGGCGGTGAAGGTGCCGCTGTCGATCTGGTTCGCGTTCGGCGGCTTCGGGCTGGAGGGCCGCGGCGCGGTCGGCTGCGCCTGGGCCACGGTGGTGGTGAACTGGCTGTTCATCCTGCTGGCGCTGTGGCTGGTCCGCACCCAGCCGCTGTACCGGCCCTACGCGATCTGGCGTCGGCTGGAGCGGCCCGACTGGCGCGTGATCCGGCAATTCGCGCGGCTGGGGATTCCCGGCGGGCTGGCGATCATGGTGGAGGTGACCTCGTTCACGCTGATGGCGCTGTTCATCGCACGCCAGGGTACGCTCGCTTCCGCCGCCCACCAGGTGGTCTCCAACCTGGCGGCGGTGCTGTACATGACGCCGCTGTCGATCGCCATCGCCACCAGCGCGCGCGTGAGCTACTGGCTGGGCGCGGCCGACCAGGGCCGGGCACGGGCCGCCATCCGCACCGGCTTCAAGCTGGCGCTGTGCCTGTCGCTGTGCCTGTCGCTCACGACGCTGCTGGCGCGCCACGGCATCGCCGGCGTCTATGCCAAGACGCCCGAGGTGGCGGCGCTGGCGGCCAGCCTGCTGGCCTGGCTGGCGGTCTTCCACCTGGGCGATGCCACGCAGGCCGTTTGCGTCTTCGTGCTGCGCTGCTACCGGGTAGCGGTGGCGCCGCTGGTGGCGTATTGCGTGCTGCTGTGGGGCGTCGGCCTGACGGGCGGCTACGTCCTGGCCTACCGCGGCATCGGCCCGCTGCCGGCCCAGCACTCGCCGGTGGCGTTCTGGCAAGCCGGCACGCTGGCGCTGTTGCTGCTCGCGCCGATCCTGCTCACGATTCTGTGGCGAGCTGTGCACTCGGCGCGGACGCCGGCCTGACCGCGCCGCGCAGCCGCGCGGCCGGAAAAACGATCGAGAAGGTCGAACCGGCGCCGGGCGTGCTCTCGATCTTCAGCTCGGCGCCGTGCCGCTGCACCACGTGCTTGACGATCGCCAGGCCGAGCCCGGTGCCGCCGGTCTCGCGCGAGCGGCTGCGGTCAATGCGGTAAAAACGCTCGGTCAGGCGCGGCAGGTGCTCCGGCGCGATGCCCGGGCCGGTGTCGCGCACCGAGAAGACGGCGCGGCCATCGGCCAGCGGCTGCCAGGCGACGTCGATCGCGCCGCCCGGGGTCGTGTAGCGCACCGCGTTGCTCACCAGGTTGGACATGGCGCTGAGCAGCTCGCTGTGCGAGCCTGCCACGTCGACCTCCAGCGCCGGTTCGAAACGCAGCTCCTGCTGCTTGCCCAGCGCGTGGCCCAGTGCCCGGCCCTCCTGCTCGCAGTGCGCCAGCAGGGCCGCGACCGGCGTCCACTCGCCGGGAGGGGGCGGCGGACTGCCTTCCAGCCGCGACAGCGTGAGCAGGTCGCTGACCAGCGTCTGCATGCGATGCGACTGCTGCGCCATCAGCTCGAGATAGCGCACCTGCTCTTCCCGCGACAGCGGCAGGTTCTGCATGGTCTCGACGAAGCCGGTGAGCACCGTGAGCGGCGTGCGGATCTCGTGGGACACGTTGGCGACGAAGTCGCGGCGCATGGTCTCGGCCTGTTCCAGCGCCGTGATGTCGCGCGTCAGCAGCAGCTGGCGGCCGTCGCCGTAGGGATGCAGCTGCACCGAGATGCGGACCGGGCGCGCCGAGGTGCTCTCGCGGCCGGTGACGACGATGTCGCGGCGATAGTCCTTGGCCGCGTGATAGGCAGCGAAGCCCGGGTCGCGCACCAGGTTGCCAATCAGCTGCAGCATGTCGCGCTGGGAATCGATGCCCAGCTGCGCCGCCGCCATCTGGTTGCACCATTCGATCCGGCCCTCGGGGTCGAGCAGCACCACGCCATTGGGCGACGCCTGGATCGCGGCCAGGAAGTCCTGCAGCCGGCGCTGGCTGTCCAGCGCCAGCTGCTCGCGCGAGCGCAGGGCACGCCGGGCCCGGTCGGCCACTTCGCCCCACAAGCCGCGCATGGCCAGTTCCTGGCCCGGGTCGGGGTCGCGCAGCCAGCGCGCCACCTTCATGCCCCGCCACAGGTCCAGCCCGAACCACAGCAGCGAACCGACGGCCAGGCCGGCCAGCGCGCCGGGCAAGGCTGCCAGCCACCAACCCAGCAAGCTGCCGGCCAGCATGCTGGAGACGAACAGCGAGATGCGGAACAACATGGAAGGCGTCGCTGGTCGGCCCTGGCGCCGCGTTCAGGTCGCTGCCGGACTGGTGACCTGGGCAGTGAGACGGTAGCCGGCGCCGCGCACGGTCTCCACCAGATTGGCGGCCGCACCCAGCGCTTCGCGCAGCCGCTTCACGTGCACATCGACCGTGCGCTCCTCGATGAACACGTGGTCGCCCCACACCTTGTCCAGCAGCTGGGAGCGGCTGTGCACCCGCTCGGGATGCTTCATCAGGTAGTTCAGCAGCTTGAACTCGGTCGGCCCGACCTTCAGCGGCTTGCCCTGCCAGCTCACCCGGTGGGTGCTGGCGTCCAGCGCCAGGTCGCCGATGGTGACCGTCTCCGCGTCCTGCTCGGGCGCGCGCCGGCGCAGCACCGCCCGGATCCGCGCCAGCAGCTCCTGGGTCGAAAAGGGCTTGGTGATGTAGTCGTCGGCGCCGGCATCCAGCCCGGCCACCTTGTCCGGCTCGTCGCCGCGGGCCGTCAGCATCAAGATCGGGATCGCCTTCGTCCGGCTGTCGGCGCGCCACTTGCGCGCCAGCGCCAGTCCGCTCTGGCCGGGCAGCATCCAGTCCAGCAGCACCACGTCGGGCAGCACGGCGTCGAGCTCGCGCTGCGCGGCCACGCCATCCTCGGCCCAGATCGGGGCGAAGCCGTTGTGGCGCAGGTTCACCGAGATCAGTTCGGCGATCGACGGTTCGTCCTCGACGATCAGGACCCGGGGCTGCTGCTTCATGTGGAAACGATCATAGGATGGCGGACTCGATCTGTTCCATCGACGAATGCCGGACGTCGGCGCCCTTGACGATGTAGATGATCAATTCACCGATGTTCTTGGCGTGGTCGCCGATGCGCTCGATCGCCTTGGCCAGGAACAGCAGGTCCAGGCTGGCCGAGATGGTGCGCGGGTCTTCCATCATGTAGGTGATCAGCTTGCGCACGAAGCCGTCGAACTCCTGGTCGATCGCGTCGTCCTCCTTCAGGATGGAGACCGCCGCCGCCGTGTCCAGCCGGGCGAAGGCGTCCAGCGCCTTGCGCAGCAGGGCCGAGGCCATGTCGGCCGCGACCCGCAGCTCGGACGAGGGCAGCGTGCGCGCGGAGCCGCTGCCGATGATGGACTTGACCATGCGGGCGATCTTGGTGGTCTCGTCGCCGACCCGCTCCAGGTTGGCCGTGGTCTTGGAAATCGCGATCAGCAGCCGCAGATCACGCGCCGTCGGCTGGCGCCGGGCGATGATCGAGGACAGCTCGCGGTCGATGTCGATTTCCATCTGGTTGACGCGGGTCTCGATCTCCATCACCTCCTCGGCCGCTTCCGGGCTGAAATGGGTGAAGGCGTAGATCGCCTGGCGGATCTGGGATTCGACCAGCCCGCCGAGCTCCATCACGCGGGACGAGACGCCGTTGAGTTCGCTGTCGAACTGGGTGGAAAGGTGCTTGTCGGACATGTCGTACTCCCTGGTGGGTTGAAGCTGGCCGGAGGGGACAGAGCTGAAGGTCTGTCCCACAGCTTAATCAGTGGGGACAGAGCTGAAGGTCTGTCCCACAGGTTTAACCAAATCGCCCCGTGATGTAGTCCTCGGTTTCCTTGCGCTTGGGCTTGAAGAAGATCTGCTCGGTCTCGCCCACTTCCACCAGGTCGCCCAGGTACATGTAGGCAGTGTAGTCACTGACCCGCGCGGCCTGCTGCATGTTGTGGGTGACGATGACGACCGTGTAGTCGTTCTTGAGCTCGTTGATCAGCTCCTCGATCTTGGCGGTGGAGATCGGGTCCAGCGCCGAACACGGCTCGTCCAGCAGCAGCACCTCGGGCTTGATCGCGATGCCGCGCGCGATGCAAAGACGCTGCTGCTGCCCGCCCGACAGGCCGGCGCCGCTCTGGTTCATCTTGTCGCGCACCTCGCCCCACAGCGCGGCCTTGCGCAGCGCCCATTCGACCCGTTCGTCCATGTCGGTGGCGCTCAGGTTCTCGAACAGGCGCACGCCGAACGCGATGTTGTCGTAGATCGACATCGGGAACGGCGTCGGCTTCTGGAACACCATGCCGATGCGGGCGCGGATCAGCGCCACGTCGCGCTTGGACGCCAGCAGGTTCTCGCCGTCCAGCACGATCTCGCCCTCGGCCCGCTGCTCGGGATACAGCTCGAACATGCGGTTGAAGGTGCGCAGCAGCGTCGACTTGCCGCAGCCCGACGGCCCGATGAAGGCCGTGACCTTCTTCTCGGGGATCTCCAGGTTGATGTTCTTGAGCGCGTGGAACTTGCCGTAATAGAAGTTGAGATCCCGGATCGAGATCTTCGGCGGGGCGCTGGTGGCGATGGCGGGATTCATCTTGGCCTTGTCAAATCTTGTTGCGCGTCAGGACGCGCGCGAGGATGTTCAGCCCCAGCACGGCGGCGGTGATCAGGAACACCCCGGCCCAGGCCAGCTGCTGCCAGTTCTCGTAGGGACTCATCGCAAACTTGAAGATCGTCACCGGCAGGCTGGCCATCGGCTGCGTCAGGCTGGAAGTCCAGAACTGGTTGTTCAGCGACGTGAACAGCAGCGGAGCGGTCTCGCCGGAAATCCGGGCCACCGCCAGCAGCACGCCGGTGACCACGCCGGCGCGGGCCGCGCGCAGGGTGATGCTCATGATCACCTTCCACTTGGGCGCGCCGAGGGCGTAGGCCGCTTCGCGCAGCCCGGAAGGCACCAGCAACAGCATGTTTTCGGTGGTGCGGATCACGACCGGCACCACGATCAGCGCCAGCGAGGCGACGCCGGCCCAACCAGAGAACGACTTGAACCTGGCCACCACCACGGCATAGACGAACAGACCGATGACGATGGAGGGCGCCGACAGCAGGATGTCGTTGACGAAGCGCGTGAGCGAGCCCAGCCAGCCTTTGAGGTCGTACTCGGCCAGATAGATGCCGGCCATGATGCCGATCGGCGTGGCGATGAACGTGGCCAAGGCCACCATCAGCAGCGAGCCGTAGATCGCGTTGGCGATGCCGCCGAGCTCGTTGGGCGGCGGCGTCATCTGGCTCAGGGTGGCCCAGGTCATCCCGCCCAGCCCGAGGCGCACGGTGTCCCACAGGATCCAGATCAGCCAGAAGATGCCGAACACCATCGCCATCAGCGACAGCGACAGGGCGACAATGTTGACGCGCTTGCGCACGGCGTACTTCAGCTCGCGGCCGCGGGCGGCGTCGGCCTTGCGCAGCAGGCTTTCTCCGGTGCCGCCGCTGACGGCAAATTCGGGTTCCGCGCTCATGACTTGGTCCCTTCGCCGCGGCGCAGGCGCGACAGCAGCAGCTTGGACAGCGCCAGCACCACGAATGTGATGAAGAACAGCACCAGCCCGAGGTAGATCAGCGCCGCCTGGTGCAGCCCCTCGCCGGCTTCGGCGAACTCGTTGGCAAGGGCCGACGTGATGCTGTTGGCGGCCTGGAACAGCGACAGCGAATCGAGCTGGTTGAAGTTGCCGATCACGAAGGTGACCGCCATGGTTTCGCCGAGCGCGCGGCCCAGGCCGAGCATGATGCCGCCGATGACGCCGGCCTTGGTATAAGGCAGCACCACCTGCGACACCACTTCCCAGGTGGTGGAGCCCAGCGCGTAGGCCGACTCCTTAAGCATCGGCGGCGTGACGTCGAACACGTCGCGCATCACGGAAGCGATGAAGGGAATGATCATGATGGCCAGGATGATCCCGGCCGACAGGATGCCGATGCCCACCGGCGGGCCGGACACCAGGGCGCCCAGGTACGGGACGCCGGCGAACAGGCTTTGCAGCGGCTGCTGCACGAAGGTGGCGAGGATGGGGCCGAACACCAGCAGGCCCCACATGCCGTAGACGATCGAGGGAATGGCCGCCAGCAGTTCGATCGCGGTGCCAAGCGGCCGCTTGAGCCAGGCCGGCGATAGCTCGGTGAGAAACAGCGCGATGCCGAAACTGACCGGCACGGCGATCACCAGCGCGATCAGCGAGGTGGCGATGGTGCCGTAGATCATCACCAGCCCGCCGAATTCCTCACTCACCGGGTCCCAGACGCTGTTGGTCAGGAAGCCCAGGCCGAATTTCTCGATCGCCGGCCAGGCACCCACCAGCAGCGACAGCAGGATGGCGGCCAGGATCGCCAGTGTCAGCAGCGCCGCCGCCTTGGCCGCCCAGCCGAACAGGCGGTCGGCGATGGCGGAGGTGCGCAGAGGATTGCCGGCCGGCGGCATGCTCATCTTGCGCTGCGCGTCAGGCGAGCGCGAGCGGGACAGGTCGAACGAGGCCTCATGGGCCGGAAGTGTAGAGGACACAGGCGACCCTTCCCGCTGCTTGTCGGCTTAAATTTCCGGCAGGCTTACTTGACGGCGACGGTCTTGCCCGACGCGTCCTTGATCTCGCCCCAGGCCTTCTCGATCTGGGTCTTCACCACGGCCGGCATCGGCACGTAGTCGAGGTCGCCGGCGGTCTTGTCGCCCTGCTGGTAAGCCCACTGGAAGAACTTCAGGGTGGCGGCGGCCTGGGCCGGCTTGTCCTGCACCTTGTGCATCAGGATAAAGGTGGCTCCCGTGATCGGCCAGGACTCGGCGCCCGGCTGGTTGGTCAGGATCTGGTAGAAGCTCTTGGACCACTCGGCGCCGGCCGCGGCGGCCTTGAACGCCGAATCGTCAGGGGCGACGAACTTGCCGGCCGCGTTCTGCATCAACGCGTAGGTCATCTTGTTCTGCTTGACGTACGCGTACTCGACGTAGCCGATCGAATTGGGCAGCCGGCCGACGAAGGCGGCGACGCCCTCGTTGCCCTTGCCGCCGGCGCCGGTCGGCCAGTTGACGGCCGTGCCCTCACCGACCTTGGTCTTCCACTCCGGGTTCACCTTGCTCAGGTAGTTGGTGAAGATGAAGGTCGTGCCCGAACCGTCGGCGCGGCGCACTGCGGAGATGGCCGCATCGGGCAGGGGCAGCGCGGGATTGAGCGCCTTGATCGCCGCGTCGTTCCACTTGGTGATCTTGCCCAGGTAGATGTCGCCCAGCAGCTGGCCGTTGAGCTTGAGTTGCCCGGGGGCGATGCCCTTGATGTTGACCACCGGAATGACGCCGCCGATGACGGTGGGGAACTGCAGTTGCCCCTTTTTCGCCAGATCCTCGTCCTTGAGCGGCATGTCGGATGCGCCGAAGTCCACGGTCTTGCTGTCGATCTGCTTGATGCCGGCGCCGGAGCCGACCGACTGGTAATTGATCTTGACGCCGGTCGCCTTGTTGTAGTCGGAGGCCCACTTCGAGTACAGGGGCGCCGGGAAGCTGGCCCCGGCGCCGGTCACGTCCTGGGCGCTGGCAATTGCTGCGAACGACAGGGCCGAGAAGCCGGCCACGGACAGGGCGGCGATGCGAAGAGTCGGATTCATGGAGTACACCTCTTGTTGATGGGACTGCACGGACTTTACGAAGCTTGTGTGACAGACAGATGACACAGCCCTTTCCGATGCGCAAGGAGGCAGGAGAAACAGCCCCAAAGGTAGCGCGGCCATTGGACGATGCGCCTTGTCACGCGATTGTCACGGACACCGTCTAGCCTCAGCCGGGTCATCAACGTCCGGAGAAAATCAAATGCTCAACCGTCGCACCCTTTTCGCTGCTTCCCTGCTGGCCCTCATGGCCGGCTGCGCCACGCCCTCGGCCCCGGTTTCGGTGACCGACACCCTGGCGCGCGACCCCCAACTGAGCACGCTCAACGCCCTGGTGCAGCAGGCCGGCCTGGCCGACATGCTGCGCGGCGCCGGCCCCTACACCGTGTTCGCCCCGACCAACGATGCGTTCAAGGCGGTACCCGCCAAGACGATGGACGAACTGAAGGACCCGGCCCGCCTGAAGGCCGTGCTGAGCTACCACGTGCTGCCGGCCCGCATGACGCCCGCCGACATCAAGACCGGCAACGTCAAGACCGCCAATGGCGCCGAGGTCGGAGTGGCTCGCGCCGGCGACTTCGTCACGGTGGAAGACGCCATGGCCCAGGGCCACGAGGTGATGGCCAGCAATGGCGTGGTCTATTCCATCGACCGCGTCCTGATGCCGCCGCGCCGCTGAACGGGGCCTGCCATCTTGACCAACGCATCCCCTGGGCCGAGCCGCAGGCTGGCCCTGCAGTCGGCCGCGGCAGCGGTCTTCGCGACCACCTGCGCCGCCTGGGCCCAGCCCGGGCGCGCGCCGGGCCGCCCGGTGACCGTGGCGCAGATTGTCGATTCATCCAACGAGCAGCAGGACATCGCCAAGGACTTCCTGGTCGGGTCCCGCGCCGCCTGGCAGGACATCAACAGCCGGGGCGGACTGCGCGGCCGGCCGGTCCAGCACGCGGTGATCGAGGTCGACGGCACGCCCGCCAGCCTGAAGGCGGCCGTGCAGTCGCTGCGGGACAACCCGGCCTGCGTGGCGCTGTCCGGCACGGTGAGCGACCCGGTCGCCACCCAGCTGGTGGCGCTGTTGCGCAAGGAAGCACTGAACATCGCCCACGTCGCGCCCTGGCTGCAGAACTCGATCGTGGACATCGACGAACGCACCTTCCCGATCTTCGCCGCGCGCCAGGAGCAGATCGGCCACGCGCTGAAGTCGCTGTCGGCGATCGGCGTGCAGGAGGTCGGCGTCGTGTTCGCCTCCCGCCGCGAGCACGAGCTGTACCGCGAAGACGCGGCCCGCATCGCCGCCGAATTGAAGCTCAAGCTGCGCAGCTATCCCGGCACCATCCCCTTGCCCCAGCTTGGCCAGCAGATGGACCAGGGCACACCGGCCGTGCTGCTGTTCATCGGTGGCACGCCTGAACTGGTGCAATTCACCCAGGGACTGGACAAGCAGTCGCGGCAACGCTATGTGGTGGCGCTGGCCGACGTCAACCTGCTGACCGTGCTGCAGATGGGCGGCGCCAAGTCGACGCCGGTGATCGTCACCCAGGCGGTGCCGATGGTCACCGCCGCGTCGATTCCGATCGTGCGGCGCTACCGCGACGTGCTGTCCCGGCTGTTCGACGAACCGCCGGCGGCCCTGAGCCTGGCCGGCTTCATCGCCGCCCAGTACAGCTACGAGGTGCTGGCCGAGATCGACGGCGCGGTCACCCGGGCCAGCGCCCTGGCGGCGTTCCAGCAGCGCACTGTGCGGGACCTGGGCGGCTACCGCATCAGCTTCGACGCCAACCGGCGCAGCGCCACCTACGTGACCCAGAGCATGCTGACCGCGGATGGACGGGTCGTCGGATAGGCCGTGTACCGTCCCCACGACCAGCGGGCCGGATGCTATGCTGGCCGCCGCTCCCCGAAACCCTGCTCGATGCAAAACGGAACCCTGCTTGCCGCTGTCGATCTCGGGTCGAACAGCTACCGCCTTGAAATCGGTCGCTTCGACCACGGGCAGATCCACCGGACCGAATACCTGAAGGAAACCGTGCGCCAGGGCAATGGCCTGGACGAAGAGCGCAACCTCACCCCGGAGGCGATGCAGCGCGGCTGGGACTGCCTGGCGCGCTTCGGCGAGCGGCTGGCCGGCTTCAGGAAAGCGCAGGTCCGCGCCGTCGCCACCCAGACGCTGCGCGAGGCGCGCAATCGCGATGCGTTTCTGGGCCCGGCCCACGCCATCCTCGGCTTCCCGATCGACGTCATCTCGGGCCGGGAAGAGGCAAGGCTGATCTACCAGGGGGTGGCGCACCTTTTGCCCCAGTCGGACGAGCGCCGGCTGGTGGTGGACATCGGCGGCCGCTCCACCGAGCTGATCCTGGGCCAGCGCTTCGCCGCCGACACCACCGAGAGCTACCGCGTCGGCAGCGTGGCCTGGTCAATGAAGCACTTCGCCGAAGGGCAGTTCACCGAGGCCGCCTTTGCGCGGGCCGAGGTCGCCGCCAAAGCCGTGCTGGACGAAGCCCTGGCCTCCTACCGGCGCGGCGACTGGGACGTGGCCTACGGCGCCTCCGGCACCATCGGCGCGGTGGCCGACGTGCTGGGCGCGGCCGGCCGGGCGGCCGGCGTCATCGACCGCGAGGGCCTGGACTGGCTGCAGGAGCGGCTGCTGGCCGCGCGAACCGCTGACAAGCTGAAACTCGACGGCATCAAGGAAGACCGCCGCGTGGTGATCGGCGGCGGCGTCAGCGTGCTGCGGGCGGTGTTCGACCTGCTGGAGATCGACGTGATGCACTCGGCCCTCGGTGCGTTGCGCCATGGCGTGCTGTACGACCTGCTGGACCGGGAGCACAGCGAAACCGACATCCGTTCCACCAGCGTGCGGCGGCTGGCCAGCAAATTCGGCGTCGATGTTCCGCAGGCGTTGCGGGTCGGCAAGGTGGCCGACCAGCTGCTGCGCCAGCTTCGCAGCGGCGACGGCAAGGTCGAACTCGACCGGCACCAGCGCAAGCTCGGCTGGGCCGCCCAGCTGCACGAGATCGGCAGCCAGATCTCCCACAGCGACTACCACAAGCACGGCGCCTACATCCTGGACAACGCCGACGCGCCGGGCTTCGCGCAGCCCGAGCTGCACCGTCTCAGCCTGCTGGTGCTGGGCCATCGCGGCAAGCTGCGCAAGCTGGACGCGGACTTCGAGGATGAACTGTTCGTGCACCAGCTGCTGTGCCTGCGGCTGGCGGTGATCCTGTGCCATGCGCGCCGCGATCCCGACCTCAAGGGGCTGCAGCTGCACGGCGACGGCCACGTGATCACACTGGCCCTGCGCGCCGACTGGCCCCAGGCCTGGCCGCAGTCGGCGCACCTGCTGCGCGAGGAAGTGATCGCCTGGCAGAAGACGCCATGGATCCTGGCGCTGGCCTGACGCCCTTACTCCCAGAACGGCCGCGTCCGGGCGAACGCATCGATCGCCTGCTGGCAGGCAGCCGCATTCGGTTCGCGCCGCGCGCTCAGCCAACCCACGGCAAACCACGCCCTGGGCTCCCCGGACGCCAGCGCGCGGTAGGCATGAAGGGCCATCAGTTCGTCGTTGTACCGGCCCAGCGCATCCTGCAGCGGCTTGAGGCTGTCGGCGAAGGCCTGGGTCTTGCGCGAATGAAACAGCGGCGCGGCGAATTCGGCCAGGTAGCGCAGGCGCTTGGCGCGCTTGCGGACCCGGTGCTGGCGAACCTCGTCCAGGCTGGCGAAGCGGCCGCCGTCCTCGAGCACCTGCGCATGCAGCTTGGCCAGCGCCTTGCGCACGCGCTTCTTGGTCTCCTGGTGGCCGGGGCCGGGCTGGCTGGTGTCGCGGTGGGCGAACGCCAGCAGCGCCATCAGGCTGTCCTGGAACGCCGGCGCCCGCACCACCTCGCCCGGATCGGGAATGTCCGCCGCCAGCGTGACGGTCTCGACGACCGGACCGCCCGCCCCCTCGATCAGCGGTTCGACGGTGCGCGCGAGGTGGCCCTGGTCCCGATGCCGCCCCAGGGCCCTGAAACCGTCGATCAGCGGTGCTTCCCATGCCGGGTCGATGCTGTCGGTCAGGCCCCCCAGTTCGCGCAGCGCCGTGCGCAGGCGCCGGATGCCAACCCGCAGCTGGTGGATGTGCTCGACGTCGCCGCTGCCGCTGGCGACTTCGCTGGCGAATTCCAGCACCTGCTCGAGACCGGTCGCCACCACGGCGGCCACCAGCTCATGGCCGCCGGCCTGCCGACCGTAGCTGGGGGTGCGCGCGCCGCGCGCCGGTCGCGCGGCCGTGCCAGCGAGACGCTGGCCTTTCATCGACTTGCTGATCGTGTTCAGCCAGAGGCCATGGATGCGGCAGCCCTCGCGCGCCAGCCGCACCGCGTCCTGCGGACGGCCGCCCTTCAACTCCACCTCCAGTTCGCGCAGCGGTAGCCAGCGCGCTGCGGCAACGATGCGGCCCTCGTCGAGCGCGATTTCCAGCTCCGACTCGCCGTGCCGCACGCTCACGGACAGCCGGGTGACATCGGTCTCATACAGCGGGATGAGCGGCGCAAAAGCGGCGCCGGCCTTGAGTCCGAGCGCGCGCCGCAGCGCCTCGCCGACCGGCGTGCCGCTGTGGCGCGCCAGGTCCACTGCAGGCGTCATGCCGGCTACGTCCGGCGCCACCGGTGCGTTGTGTTCCAGCCGCGCCAGCGGACCGCTGCCAGGGGCCTTGGCGGTCTGCACCCACTTGCGGCCTTCCTGGCGCATCCGCACCACGATGCCATGGCCGGCCAGCGCTCCGTCCTGGGTGTCGAAGTAAGTCGCGCGCAGCCGCTCGCGGATTGCGTCGCCCTGCCTGATGGCAGCCAGCAGCGGCTGCAGCCGGTCGGCCGGGATTTCCAGCTTGAGTTCGAATTCGGTCACGGTCTTGCTTACCCCCCATGTCGGGCACGCGCAATGGGGCCCAGCGCGAATTCTGCAACCTCGCGGCGGGCCGTGCTCAGTCGCCGAGAAAATGCTTGCGATAGCGCAGCGGCAGGTCCGCGATGCGCATCAGCATCGGCAGGTCGGCGCTGTTGAAGTCAGGGTCCCAGGCCGGCGCGCCCAGCACCTTCGCGCCGAGCCGCAGGTAGCCCTTGATCAGCGCAGGCGCCTCGACCTGCAGCGAGCCGTCGAGCTCATCGATCGGCAGCGGCAGCCGCGGCGTCACCCGCAGCTGCGGCTCGGCCAGGTGGCTTGCCTTGACCTGGTGCCAGATGCTGGCGGCGACGTCGCCCGTCACCACCCCGTTGTGCAGCATGGGGATGCTGGCGCAGCCGATCATGGTGTCGAGGCGGTTGCGCGTCATGAACTCGGCCAGCGCGCTCCACAGGGCCAGGATCACGCCGCCCTGGCGGTAGTCGGCGTGCACGCAGCTGCGTCCCAGTTCCACCATGCGCGGGCGCAGCGCGTCGAGGTTGCGCAGGTCGAACTCGGTGTCGCTGTAGGTGCTGCCGACGCGGCTGGCCTGCGCCGGCGGCAGCACGCGATAGGTTCCCACCACCGCGCCGGTGTCGATATCGCGCACCAGCAGGTGCTCGCAGTAGTCGTCGAACATGTCGATGTCGTGGCCCGCCAGCGGCGTGTCCAGGCAGGCGCCCATTTCGCGCGCGAAGACGTCGAACCGCAGGCGCTGGGCCTGTCGCACTTCGTCCTGGTGCCGAGCCCAGGCCACGGACAGGCCGCGCGCGGCCGCCACGGCGGCGGGGTCGACGATCCGGGTCCGGGACAACGGCGCAGTCGGCAGTGTCTGCAAGGGCGATTCGGTCATGGACGGCTCCGTCGTGGCGATGACGCGACTGTCGCGCCGTCGGATGACTTCCTCGTGGCATTCAGGTTGCAGTTACGTGACCGCGGCGCCAGTGACGCCCCACGAATTCCTGACACTGGATTGCCACAAGCCGTCGCTATGGTGGGGAGTTTTCGGAGAGTTCACCATCGACCCCTGGCAGCTGCGCGTTCGTCCGGGCGAGCGCTTCAACACCGCGACCCATCTGCTCGGACTGGCGCTGGCCCTGGCCGGCGGCTGGATCCTGCTGTCCCGGACGGCGGCGCTGGGCGATCCGGCCCGCACCATCGGCGCGGCCGTCTTCGCACTGGCGACCATCACGCTGTATGCCGCCTCCTGCCTGTTCCATGGCAGCCGGGGCGGCCTGCGGGTGCTGGGCGAGCGCGCCGACCACTGCGCGATCCACGGCCTGATTGCAGGCAGCTACACGCCGTTCGCGCTGGCGACCGCCACCGTCGGCTACGGCTGGATCCTGCTGGCCGGTGTCTGGGCGCTGGCGGCCTGGGCCATTCGCAACGCACTGCGCGCCGATGCCGGCCAGGCGCCGCCCTTGCATCACTACCTGGCCCTGGGCTGGCTCTGCGTGCTGGGCGTGTTGCCGCTGGCTGGCGAACTCGACACCACGGCGCTGGGCTGGCTGCTGGCCGGCGCGGCGAGCTACAGCGTCGGCACGGTCTTCTACCGCAACCGCGGCGGCTGGCGCCATGCGCACGGCACCTGGCACCTGTTCGTGATCGGCGGCTCGGCCAGCCACTATCTGGGCATCCTGCACTGCCTGACCGGCCGGTGACCCAGACAGCGACGGCAGGCACGCGTGAAGTCGCCATGCCTTCGGTAAGATCCGACGATGAAGAAATCGAAGAACGGCAAGAGCGAAGCGCTCGGCAAGAAGGATTTCTACGAGCGGCTCGCCCCGCTGCAACTTGAGCTCAACGACGTTGCGCGCTGGCTGCAGCACACCGGCAAGCGCCTCGTGGTCGTCATCGAAGGCCGCGACACCGCCGGCAAGGGCGGCGTCATCACGTCCATGGCGGAGACGCTCAATCCGCGCCAGTGCCGCATCGTGGCCCTGGCCAAGCCCAGCGAACGTGAGAAGACGCAGTGGTATTTCCAGCGCTATGTGCCGCACCTGCCGGCGGCCGGCGAGATCGTGTTCTTCGACCGCAGCTGGTACAACCGCGCGGGCGTCGAGCGGGTGATGGGGTTCTGCTCCGCAAGCGAAACCAAGGCCTTCCTCAAGCAGGCACCGGTGTTCGAGAAGACGCTGGTCGACGACGGCATCCTGCTGTTCAAGTACTGGCTGACGGTCGACCAGGCGCAGCAGGAAGAACGGTTCGCCGAACGCCTGGCCGATCCGCTCAAGCGCTGGAAACTCAGCCCGATCGACGTGCAGGCACGGGAGAAGTACGCCGAGTACGGCCTCGCGCGCGACACCATGCTCAAGGCCACCCACAAGCGGACGGCCCCGTGGACACTGGTCGACTTCAACGACCAGCGGCTCGGCCGGCTGACGCTGATCCGCCACCTGCTGGACCACATCCCGGAGCGGCAGGTCCCGGAGCTTCCGATCGAGTTCCCGCCGCTTGGCCATGCGCCGTTGCGCGAGCGGTTCGGCGCCCCGCCCGAACCGATTGCGCCTGCGGGCTGAGCCTCATGAGGCGGCACGACCGCCGCGCCAGAAGGGGATGCCAATGAACATCGTCGACGCCATCAGGCGCTTCAACGCCGGCCGCGATCCGCAGCGGCTGGCCCTCAAGTACGCGAACCTGCGCGCCAGCCCGTCCCTCTTCCTGCGCGGCACCTGCCATCTCTTCTATGCCCGCCTGCCGAAGGCAAAGATCCTCGCGGCGAGTCCGGCGGTCTGGATCAGCGGCGATCTGCACTTCGAGAACTTCGGCAGCTACAAGGGCGCCAACCGGCTGGTCTACTTCGACATCAACGATTTCGACGAGGCGGTCCTCGCGCCGGCGAGCTGGGAACTGGTGCGGTTGCTGGCCAGCATCCTGGTCGCGCGGCAGGCGTTGCATCTCAAGCGGGCGGACGCCAATCGCCAGTGCGAGGCGGTCATCGATTCATACGCCCAGGCCCTGGTCAGCGGCAAGGCCTGCTGGATCGATCGCGAGAGCGCCGATGGCCCGGTGCACCAGTTGCTTGCCGGCTTGAGGGAACGCAAGCGGCCGGAGTTCCTGGACCGCCGGACCAAGCGCAGCGGCCGCCTGCGCACCATCCGCTGCGACGGCGAGCACGCGCTGGAGGCGACTGATGCCCAGAAGCGGCATGTCACCGACCTGATCCAGAAGTCCGCGGCGGGAGTCGAGCGGCCGGAATTCTTCAAGGTGCTCGACGTCGCAAGGAGAATCGCCGGAACCGGCAGTCTCGGCCTGGAGCGGTACGTGGTCCTGGTCGAAGGGAATGGTTCGCCCGCCGGCAACCATCTGCTCGATCTCAAGCTGGCGCCGCGCTCGTCGCTGGAAGCCAAGGTCAGGGTCAAGCAGCCGGTGTGGCGATCGCAGGCGCACCGGGTGGTGGAGCTGGAGCAGCGGCTGCAGGCTGTGTCGCCGGCCTTCCTGTGCGACATCGTCGCGGGCAAGTCGTCCTATGTGTTGCGCGAGCTCCAGCCCAGCGAGGACCGGGTTGCGCTCGTTGCCCAGGGCGTCTCTGCCGCCGAGATCGGGAATGTGCTGCGGCAGATGGGGCAGCTGGCGGCCTGGGCCCAGTTGCGCAGTTCCGGGCGGCAGGGTTCGGCCAGCGCGGATGCATTGATCGCCTTCGGCGCCACCCGCAGCAAATGGCGCAGCGACCTGATACGGACGGCGCGGCTGTGCGCCGAGCAGGTCGACAAGGATTGGCGGGCATACTGCCTGGCCTATGACAAGCAGGCGGCCTGGACCCTGGCCCCCGCAGGGGCCGGCCTCAAGGCTTGACGCGCGTCCAGCTGAACGGACCGAACGCGTCGGCGCCGTTGGCCGCGTTGGCATCGGGATTGATCGTCAGCTTCAGCCATTCCAGCGGCATGGTGCTGCCATGCACCGTCACGCGGTGGAAATTGGGCACGTTGTAGCCGCCCGGCTGGTTCAGATAGGGATCGGCATTGCCGTAGGCCGCGGCTACCGAGTTGCTGCTACACGCCACGGCTGCGCCGCCGGCAACCGGTTCGGTCACGCACGGCGCGCCGGACGCCAGCGGGTTGTCCGAGCGATAGAGGTGGGTGTCGCCGTTGAACAGCAGCACCGGCTTGCCGAAGGCCAGCGTGTTCTTTGCAATGTTGTCGATGAACTGTCGGTACTGGGAAATGTGGGTGGCGGCGGCGCCGTCGTCGTTCCACATGTCGGCCTGCAGCTGGATCACCACGGCGCGGTCGCCGTTGGATGTGGCGCGCTTGAAGGCCGTGTCCAGCCAGCGCTTGTCGGCTTCGGTGCGCGCCGCGACCTCGGCGGACTGGACCACGCCCATCGCCGGCGCGCCATACCACGGGTCGGTGTCGTTGTTCGATCCGCCCGGCATGTTCAGGGTCACGAACAACACACCTGACTGCTCCCACCAGACGTTCTCGACATAGGCCTTGTCGCCTGGAAAGGCGGGGTCGAATTCCAGCCCCTGCGAATGAACGGCCAGCGGGTTCGAGCCGCCGAGCGCCTTGCCGGGCGCGGCGAAGTAGACGGAGCGAACCAGCTGCAGGTTGGCGGCCGGGTCGCCGCCGGCGTAGTCGACCTGCGTGCCTTTGGCATCGACCACGTAATCGATTTTGGCGGTGGTGGCGTTGTACTTGCCACCGCCCTCACCCACCTTGTGGCAGTCCGCCCATTCGTTGTCGCCGGGCGTGTACACCACCGGGCTCTTGAACGCCTTCCACTGGTCGAAGACTGCGCGGTCGTAGGCCTCGGTGCAGTATTCCTTGCCGGAATGGATGTCGCCCACGTGCATGACGAGCGAGACATCGGCATCCAGGTTGATCGCGCTGATGAAGGCCGGATTGGCAAGGAATTCCGCCGTGTCCGTCGGCGAGGTGCCGTAAGGCATGTCGCCGATCACGGCGACGGTGGACTTCGGGTCGGAGCCGCCGCCGCAGCCGGCAAGCAGGCCGGCAACGGCGAGAAGGAGTGACAGGGCGCGGTTTCGCATCGGTTGTGTGCAGTTGGTAGTGACGACCGATCATGTCCGCGTCATGTGACGAAATGGTTACAGCAGCGCGACATTGACGTGGATCAAGCTTGCGCGCCTTCGGTCGGACGCCCCGTCCTGGAGCGCCTTTCCCACCCTTGTCCAGCCTGATCCTGTGATAGCGTGCAGCAACGGAATTCACCCTGAGGAACCCACGATGCGCGCTCTTCAAATGCACCCCAACCCGGAGGTGATCGTCGCGTCACTGGCCGCCCAATTCGATGCGCCGGTCGACGATGTGGCGTCGCTCTACGAGAGCGAATGGGCCGATCTGGCTGCCGATGCGCAGGTCACGAATTACCTCCACATCTTCGTGGTGCGGCACGTCCAGGACATCCTGCGCAAGCGCACCTCCGGCAAGCGGCACTGACACGGGCTGGACCGGCGCGGCTTGATCGAAAGCTGAAACGGTATAAACTATATACATCGTTTAGATCACCGGAGCGCCACCCATGACAACCGCCAGGAAGACCAGCAAGACCGCCGCACCGGCACGCAAGCCAGCGGCCAGGAAAGCCATGGCCGCCAAGCCCGCCCTGAAGTCGCCGGCCAGGCCGGTGGCTGCTGCGCCCGCGGTTCGTCCGCCGGCGGCCAGGCCCACTCCCGCTCCCACCCCCAGGGCCGACAAGCCGAAGAAGCCCAAGCTGGTGCGCGACAGCTTCACCATCCCCAAGGCGGAATACATGGTGCTGCAGGACCTGAAACTGCGCGCCGCCAGCAGCGGAACCGCTGCCAAGAAGAGCGAGATCCTGCGCGCCGGTGTCACCGCGCTTGCCGCCATGAACGACGCCGCCTTTGCCGCAGCCCTGCGCGCCGTGCCACCGCTCAAGACCGGCCGGCCGGCCAAAGACAAGGACTGAGCGCCCCTGCGGGTGCAGCGACTGCACCTGGTGCCAGCGCGGGAGCGACACGCCAGCGGTGCAGCAATAGCGCCGGCTAAAGCGCGTCGGGCGACTGCACGGCCACGACGACCGTCTGCCCGTGGCCGTCGCGCTCGCGGGTACGCAGCCACCACACCGCACCCTTGCGAACCGGGCAGTTGTCGGCCCTCAAGCCGATCAGCCTGGCGACCACCTGCCCCAGCGTCGGTTGGTGGCCGACCACCAGCACGCACTGCCGGGCATGGGGCCAGTCGGCCGCCTCCAGCAGGCTGTCCGCCGTGCCCCCCGGCGCCAGCTCGTCGCGCAGCTTGTACTTGCGCCCCAGCGGCAGGATGGTCTGTTCGCAGCGCAGCGCCGGGCTGCTCAGGATGCGGGCGTTCTCCGGCAGCTGCAGGTCCAGCCATTTCGCCATCCTGGCGGCCTGCTTCTCGCCGCGCGGGGTCAAGGACCGCTGCAAGTCCTCCAGGCCGTCGCGTTCATCCTCGGCTTCGGCATGGCGCCAGACGATCAGGTCCATGGTCATTCTCCTTCGGAGTTGCCGCGGGCCGCGTAGCGTGCCATCAGCGCGGCTTGCGCGCCACGGCCATCGGGCTCGCCGGCGCCCTTGACCCGCTTGTAGGTTCCGTCCGCCATCAGGTCCCAGGCGTCACGGTCGTCGTGCAGGCAGGCCACCAGGCACTCGTCGATGATGCGCTGGCGCAGGCGCTGATCGTTCACCGGCCAGGCCAATTCGATCCGGCGCAGCATGTTGCGGTTCATCCAGTCGGCGCTGGACAGGAACAGCTCCTCCACGCCGCCGCAGCGGAAATAGAACACCCGCGAATGCTCGAGGAAGCGCCCGATGATGGAGCGCACCCGGACGTTGTCGGTCACGCCGGGCACCCGGGCCGGCAGCATGCAGGCGCCGCGCACGAGCAGGTCGATCTTCACGCCGTGCTGGCCGGCGCGCACCAGTGCCAGCATCAGCGCCTCGTCGGTCAGCGCATTCATCTTGAGCACCACCCGCGCCTCGACGCCGCGCGCCGCCGCCGCGCCCAGCACATCGAGCTTTTCGATCAGCTTGCGGTGCAGCTGGAACGGCGCGATCAGCGCCAGGTTCAGCCGCGGCAGCTTGCTCTGGCTGGCCAGCTGCAGGAAGATGTTCTCGAGGTCGGCCGTGAGCAGCGGGTCGGCAGTCAGATAGCTCAGGTCGGTGTACAGCCTGGCGGTGCGCGGGTTGTAGTTGCCAGTGGACAGGTGGGCGTAGCGCTGCAGTGTCTTGCCCTCGCGCCGCGTGACCAGCAGCATCTTGGCGTGGGTCTTCAGGCCGACGACGCCGTACACCACCTGGGCGCCGATCGACTCCAGCATCTCGGACCAGTTGATGTTGGCCTCTTCGTCGAAGCGGGCCTTCAGTTCCACCACCACCGTCACTTCCTTGCCACGCCGCACCGCTTCCCTGAGCAGATCCATCAACGTGGAGTCGGCGCCGGTGCGGTAGATGGTCTGCTTGATGGCCAGCACGTCGGGGTCCTCGACCGCCTCGCGCAGGAAGTCCATCACCGCGTCGTAGCTTTCGTACGGCTGGTGGATCAGCACCTCGCGCCGCCGGAGCTGCTCGAAGAAGGACAGGCCACGCACCAGGTCCACCGGGTAGCCGGCCTTGTAGGGCGGAAACAGCAGGTGGGCAGCGTCGACCAGGTCGATCAGCTGCTGCAGCCGCACCAGGTTGACCGGCCCCTGCACCCGGTACAGCGCCTGCGGCGGCAGGTTGAATTGCTGCAGCAGGAAACTGGAGAGGAACTCGGAACAGCCAGCCGACACTTCCAGCCGCGTGGCCTGGCCGTAATGCCGGTGCTGCAGGCCCAGCCGCAGCGCGGTGCGCAGGTTGCGCACGTCGTCCTCATCCACCGCCAGGTCGGAATGACGGGTGACCCGGAACTGGGAGAACTGGCCGACCTCGCGCCCGCTGAACAGGCTGTCCAGGTGGGCGCGGATCACGCTGGACAGCGACACGAACAACGTCTTCTTGCCCGCCACCTTGGCCGGCATCCGGATCAGCCGCGGCAGCACGCGCGGCACCTTGACGATGGCGATCTCGTTCTCGCGCCCGAAGGCATCCTTGCCACCCAGGCGGACGATGAAGTTGAGCGACTTGTTGGCGACCTGGGGAAACGGATGGGCCGGGTCCAGCCCGACCGGGATCAGCAACGGCCTCACCTCGCGCTCGAAATACTCGCTGACCCAGCGACGCTGGGCGGCGTTGCGGTCGCCGTGGGAGACGATCCCGATGCCGGCCTTCAGGAAGACCGGCGTCAGCTCGTCGTTGAACAGGGCGTATTGCCGCTCGACCAGCTTGTGCGCCGCCTGGGCCAGGGCATCGAACGACTCGACCGTGTAGGGACCCTTGTGGTCCGCGTTCTGCACCGCCGTCAGATGCGGCGCGGCACGCACTTCGAAGAACTCGTCGAGGTTGGACGACACGATGCACAGGTAGCGCAACCGCTCCAGCAGCGGCACGTCCTTGCGGTGCGCCCAGTCCAGCACCCGCTCGTTGAATGCCAGGATGCTGTGGTCGCGGTCCAGGAAGCGCACCAGACCCTCGGAAGCCGCTGGAGCGGCAAGGGTGGGCGCGGTGCGAGGTGACAATTCCATGACAGTGAGTGCCTGCACAGTATCACCCGCTTGATGACGGTTTTGTGACAGTCCGGACCGGATCGACCCGAGGGGCTCGCACCGGCTGCTGGCGCGCCGGCACCAGGTGGCCGGCGAACAGCTCGCCGGCCCGGGCCCAGCTGAAGTCCAGCGCCCGCAGCCGGGCGTGGTCCCGAGGGACCGCCAGCGCCTGGTAGCAGGCCTGCAGCAAATCGTCGTGCAAGGCGCCGCCCAGGCTGCCCTCGCCGTCCAGGCCAACCCGGCCCAGCACTTCCAGCGGACCGTCCACCGGGAAGGCCGCCACCGGCGTTCCGCAGGCCATCGCTTCGGCCATCACCAGCCCGAAAGTTTCCGAGCGACTCGGAAAGACGAACAGGTCGGCCGCGGCGTAGACCCGTGCCAGCTCCTCGCGCGGCAGCAGGCCCAGCCAGGTCACCTGCGGATAGCGCTTCTTCAGCGTCTCGAGCACCGGTCCGACGCCGCACACCACCTTGCTGCCCGGCAGCTCCAGCGACAGGAAGGCGTCGATGTTCTTTTCGTAGGACACCCGGCCGACGAACAGCGCGATCGGTCGGCAAAGTGCGCCGTGCGGTGCGTCGTTGCGCGGCTGCGGATGGAACTGGAACAACGCCGTGTCGACGCCGTGGGTCCAGGGCCGCAGGTTTCGAAAGCCCCGCGCCTGCAGCATCTCCAGCACGCCCTGGGTGGGAACCATCACCCCCGCCGAAGGACGGTGGAAATGGCGGAACAGCACGTAGCCCCAGGACAGCGGCACCCGCAACGCCGCATGCAGGATCTCGGGGAACCGGGTGTGGAAGGCGGTGGTGAAAGCCAGCCGCCGCTTCAGGCAATAGCGCCGTCCGGCCCAGCCCAGCGGGCCTTCGGTGGCGAGGTGGATCGCATCCGGCTGGAACGCATCCAGCCGCAGCGCCAATCCGGCCGCCGGCGCCACGGCCAGGTCGATGCCGTCGTAGCCGGGACAGGGTCGGGTACGGAACAGGCCCGGATGGATCACCTCCACCTGGTGGCCGGCCGCGCCCAGTTCGCGCGCCAGTTCCACCAGCGTCGTCACCACGCCATTGACCTGGGGTTGCCAGGCGTCCGTCACCAGCGCGATCTTCATGCGGTCTCCGTTTCCAGTTCCAGGGCTGCCGCGGCCTCGGCGAGGTCGTCCGGCTGCGGCATCCAGTGCAGCAGTTCGAGCCGGCCATCGAAGTGCTCGACCAGGGCGGTGCGGCTTTCCACCCAGTCGCCGTCATTGCAGTACAGGGTGCCGCCGATCTCGCGCATCTCGGCCCGGTGGATGTGGCCGCAGACCACGCCCTGGTGGCCGCGCCGCCGCGCCTCCGCGGCCACGGCGGCTTCGAAGTCGGTGACGTAGTTCAGCGCCTTCTTGACCTTCTGCTTGAGGTAGGCCGATAGCGACCAGTAAGGCAATCCCAGCCGGCCGCGCATGGAGTTCAGGTGGCGGTTGAGCTTGAGCGTGAACTCGTACAGGTTATCGCCCAGGTAGGCGAGCCATTTGGCGCACTGGATGACGCCGTCGAAGTAGTCCCCGTGGACGACCCACAGCTGCCGGCCGTCGGCCGTGAGGTGCACCGTTTCCTCCCGGACCTCGATGCCGCCGAAGTGGTGGCCGCGAAACTGGCGCGCGAACTCGTCGTGGTTGCCGGGAACGTAGATCACCTCGCAGCCCTTGCGGGCGCGCCGCAGCAGCTTCTGCACCACGTCGTTGTGCGCCTGCGGCCAGTACCAGCGCCGGCGCAGCTGCCAGCCGTCGACGATATCGCCCACCAGGTAGAGATAGTCGCTGTCGCAGGCGCGCAGGAACGCCAGCAGCTCCCGCGCCTGGCAGCCTGGCGTTCCCAGGTGGAGGTCGGAGATGAAGATGGCGCGGTACCGCATTGGCGCCGAGTCTCCAGAACCTTCGTGACAGCGTCGTGGCAGTCACAAGACAGTTGTGTGTCGGCGTCATCGAACCGTCACCGGCGACCCTGCCGCAAGGCCGCGGCCCCGGCTATGCTCTGGCTTGTTTCGAACCGCCCATGCCCCACCCCAGCCCGCTGAACACACCCGCCCTGCAGAACAAGGTGTTCCTGCTGCTGCTGGTGCTCGTGACCGTCGCCTTCGGGCTGATCGTCTGGCCGTTCAACGGCGCCATCTGGTGGGCGATCTTCATCGCGATCGTGTTCATGCCGCTGCACGCCCGGCTGGAGCGCCGGTTCGGCCGGCGGCGCTCGCTGGCGGCGCTTGCCACCCTGGCGGTCACGCTGCTGGTGGCCATCCTGCCGCTGGTGCTGCTGACCGTCTCCGTCACCCGGGAGGCGGCGGCGATCTATGAGCGGGTCAAATCGGGCGACCTGAACCTGGCCCGGTATTTCCAGCAGATCGTGGACGGCCTGCCGGCCTGGCTGCGCCAGCTGCTGGAACGCGTCGGCCTGCCCGACGTGGCGGCCGCCCAGGCCAAGATCGTGGCGGCGCTGTCCCAGAGCGGGCAGGCCCTGACCTCGCAGGCGCTGAGCATCGGCCAGACCACCTTCGACTTCCTGGTCAGCTTCTTCCTGATGCTCTACCTGCTGTTCTTCCTGCTGCGGGACGGGCCGGCCCTGGCAGGGCGCGTCGTGGCCGCCGTGCCGTTGCAGGAGCGGCACAAGCGGCAGCTGTTCGCCAAGTTCGCCACCGTGGTGCGTGCCACCGTCAAGGGCAACATCCTGGTCGCCCTGATCCAGGGTGCGCTCGGCGGCCTGGCGTTCGCGTTCCTGGGCGTGCCCGGCGCCATGCTGTGGGGCGCAGCGATGGCGCTGCTGTCGCTGTTGCCGGCGATCGGCGCGGCCCTAGTCTGGCTGCCGGTGGCGGTCTGGTTCCTGATGACCGGCGCGCTGTGGCAGGCGTTGGGCCTGGCCGCCTGGGGCGTGCTGGTGATCGGGCTGGTCGACAACCTGCTGCGGCCGCTGCTGGTGGGCAAGGACACGCAATTGCCCGACTACCTGGTGCTGTTCTCCACGATCGGCGGAATGGCGATCTTCGGCCTCAACGGCTTCGTCATCGGCCCGGTGATCGCGGCCATGTTCGTGGCCACCTGGGACATCTTCACCGAGGCGCAAGCGCAGGAAACGGGCGACTGAGGCGAGCGCCTCGTACGTAATTTCACGCATCGCTGCGTCGGGCTCTGCTCAGCGGGCACACAGCAAAATCCGTTCGCGCGACCCATCCTGTCCCCGGACGGAAAGGGCCTGCCCACATCACCGCGGCCGGACCCCTCTCCGCTCGCGGCCTGCTCGACGACTTTCCCATTAACCATCGGACCCATATGAATGACCGAAATCTCGTCAGGGGCTTGTTCCTCATGGCGATTTCCCTGGGCTTCGGCCTGACTGCGATGCGCTATCCGATCGGCGACTTTGCCCGGGCGGGGCCGGGGCTGTTCCCGCTGGTGGTGAGTTCGCTGCTGTTCCTGATCGCCGTGATCACCGTGGTGCGCTCGCGCTTTCAGGCACACGACCATATCGAATTCAACGTCAAGAACATCGGCCTGATCCTGGCCAGCCTGTGCGGCTTCGCCCTGGTGTCCCACTTCCTGAACATGATCGTCGGGATCATCGTCATGGTGTTCATCGCCTCCTTCGCCGGCAAGGCGAAGTACTCCGTGATGCGCAACATCTACATCTCGGCCGGCCTTGTCGCCGTGGCTCTGGCGTTTCAAAAACTTCTCGGCTTTAACCTGCCGCTGTACTGATCATGGAAGCTCTGCACAACCTCGCGTTCGGTTTCGAACACGCACTGACGTGGTCGAACCTCATGTACTGCGCCATCGGCTGCACGGTGGGCACGCTCGTCGGCCTGCTGCCCGGCCTGGGCCCGCTGGCCACCATCAGCATCCTGCTGCCGCTGACCTATTCCATTCCCACCGGCGGCGCCCTGATCATGCTGGCCGGCATCTACTACGGCGCCCAGTACGGCGACAGCGTCAGCGCCATCACCATGCGCATTCCGCATGCCAGCAGCATCGTGGCGTGTATCGACGGCTACCAGATGACCCTCAAGGGCAAGTGCGGGCTGGCGCTGTTCACCGCGGGCGTGTCCAGCTTCATCGGCGGCACGGTGGCCATCGTGGTGCTGACCTTCCTGGCACCGTCGCTGGGTGAGGTGGCCTTCCTGTTCGGACCGGCCGACTACTGCGCACTGATGCTGGTGGGCTTCGTCTGCGTGAGCTTCGTGACCACCGGCAGCCTGGTCAACGGCATGGCGATGTGCCTGATCGGGGTGCTGCTCGGCTCGATCGGCACCGACGTCAACAGCGGCATGCAGCGCTTTACCGGCGACTTGCCGTTCCTGGCCGACGGCGTGGGGCTGGTGAGCATCGCACTGGGGTGCTTCGGCATCGCCGAGATCACCAAGAACCTCGACAGCGGCGACGAGCGCACGCCCTTCAACGGCACCATCAAGCTGATGCCCACCTGGCCGGAGTTCAAGCGCATCATCCCCAGCGCGCTGCGCGGCAGCGTGGTCGGCTCGTTCCTGGGCATCCTGCCCGGCGGCGGCCCGGTGATCGCGCAGTTCGCCGCCTATGCGATCGACAAGAAAGTCAGCAAGTACAAGCACGAGATCGGCACCGGCTGCATCGAGGGAGTGGCCGGCCAGGCCGCCGCCGACGAGGCGGCCGCGCGGACCAGCTTCATCCCGCTGATGAGCATCGGCATCCCGGAGAACGCGGTGATGGCGCTGATGATGGCGGCCTTCATCATCAAGGGCATCCAGCCCGGGCCGAACATGATCGCCGGCCACCCGGACCTGTTCTGGGGTCTGGTGGCCAGCATGTGGGTGGGCAACGTGTTCCTGATCACCCTGAACGTGCCGCTGGTGCGCTACTGGCTGTCGGTGTTCAAGATCCCGTACGCCGTGCTGTTCCCCTCGATCCTGTTCTTCTGCTGCATTGGCACCTACAGCGTCAACAACAACCTGGACGACGTGTTCATCACCGCCGCCTTCGGTTTCATGGGCTACATGTTCGTGCGGCTCGACCTCGATGCCGCGCCGCTGATGCTGGGCTTCATCCTCGGCCCGATGCTGGAGGAGAACTTCCGCCGTGCGCTGCTGCTGAGCCGCGGCAGCTTCGGCGCGTTCTTCACCCGTCCGATCAGCGGTAGCTTGCTGGGCCTGATCGCGGTGTTCATCCTGTGGCAGATCGGATCGTTTTTCCTGCAGGAGCGCAAGAAGCGGGCAATCCGGGCGCTGGGTCTTCCGCTCCCGCCAGGCCAGCCGATCCCCAACGAGGGTTGACCCAGCGTTAAACGGGTTCCAGCGGCCGGCCGATCCCGTCCGGCTGTTCGATCCGGATCGGGTCGCCGGCCAGCACCTGGCCGGCCACCAGCACCACCGCCATCACGCCGGCCTTGCGCACCAGCCGGCCGGCGGCATCCCGGTCCAGCACCGCCGCCATCAGGCCCCGCTGGAACCTGTCGAGTTGGGAACAGGGATTGCGCAGGCCGGTCAGTTCAATGACGGCGCTCTCGCCCAAATGGAGGCGGGTGCCGGTGGCCAGCCCCAGCAAATCGATGCCGCGGGTGGTGATGTTCTCGCCCAGCTCGCCCGGCCAGACGGCAAAGCCGGCTTGCATCAATGCATCGAACAGTTCCGCGTGCAGCAGGTGGACCTGCCGCAGGTTTGGCTGGCTGGCGTCGCGCGCCACCCGCGAGCGGTGCTGCACCGTGGCCCCCGAATGCGCATCGCCCTGCACGCCCAAACCGGGCACCAGGGTGACCGCGTCCTCGGCGAATTTGCTGAAGCTGTGGCTGCTGCTGCGGTGCACGGCCAGCACGCTGGCCGGCCCCTGGTCGGGAGCCGTCAACCGGCCCGCACCGCCTCGGCGAGCCGCTCGGCGCAACTGCGCGCCTGCTTGGCATCGCGTGCTTCCACCATCACGCGCACCACCGGCTCGGTGCCGCTGGGGCGGATCAGGATCCGGCCGGAGCCGGCCAGTTCGGCCTCGATGCGTTCGCTCTCGCTGGCCAGCCGGGTGTTCTTCTTGAGGTCCTGCCCCGGACTGAGCTTCACGTTGATCAGGACCTGCGGGAACAGCGTGACGTTCTTGAGCAGCTGCGACAGGGTCTTGCCGCTGCGCACCGTGGCCTGCAGCACCTGCAGCGCGCTGACCAGGCCGTCGCCGGTGGTGTGCTTGTCCAGCGCCAGCAGGTGACCCGAGCCCTCGCCGCCCAGCAGCCAGCCGCGCTTTTCCAGTTCCTCCAGCACGTAGCGGTCGCCGACCTTGGCTCGCACGAATTCGACGCCGCGCTCGCGCAGCGCCAGCTCCACCGCCATGTTGGTCATCAGCGTGCCGACCGCGCCCGGCACCTTCTCGCCGCGGTCCAGCCGCTCGCACACCATCAGGTACAGCAACTCGTCGCCGTTGTACAGGCGGCCGGCCGAATCGACGACCTGCAGCCGGTCGGCGTCACCGTCCAGCGCGACGCCGAAGTCGGCCATGTGCATCTTGACCGTGTCCACCAGCGTCTGCGGGTGCGTCGCGCCGACGTGGTCGTTGATGTTCAGGCCGTCGGGCGAGCAGCCGATACAGGCGATCTCGGCGCCCAGCTCGTGGAACACCTTGGGCGCGATGTGGTACGCAGCGCCATTGGCGGCGTCGATCACCATGCTCACGCCCTTGAGCGTCAGGTTGCTGGCGAAGGTGCTCTTGCAGAACTCGATATAGCGGCCGGCCGCGTCGTCCAGCCGCCGGGTCTTGCCCAGGTTGGGCGAATCGGCCCAGACCGGCGGCTTCTCGAGTTCGGCTTCCACCTCCATCTCCCACTGGTCGGGCAGCTTGGTGCCCTGGGCACTGAAGAACTTGATGCCGTTGTCCTGGAACGGGTTGTGGCTGGCGCTGATCACCACGCCGAGGTCGGCGCGCTGGGCCCGCGTCAGGTAGGCCACGCCCGGCGTCGGCAACGGCCCCAGCAGCACCACATCGACGCCGGCGGAGTTGAATCCGGACTCGAGCGCGCTCTCCAGCATGTAGCCGGAGATCCGCGTGTCCTTGCCGATCAGCACCGTGGGCCGGGCGATGGTCTTCTTCAGGACCCGGCCGACCGCGTGCGCGAGCTTGAGCACGAAATCGGGGGTGATGGGCGGCTGGCCGACCGTGCCGCGAATGCCGTCGGTGCCGAAATAGGTTCTGCTCATGGGGGACTACCGCTTCCTGGCTTGTCAGCCGAATCAATTGTGGCGGCCCAGACTTTCAGGACCGCCGCTGTTTCCTTCACGTCGTGCACGCGCACGATGCGCGCGCCCCGCTCCACGGCCAGCAGCGCCGCCGCCAGGCTGGGCGCGAGGCGCTCCTGCACCGGCAGGCCGGTCACCGTCCCGAGGGAGGACTTGCGCGACCAGGCTGCCAGCAGCGGATAGCCCGCACCAGCCAATTCTGCCTGCCGCGCCAGCAGCGCGAAGTTCTGCTGCACCGTCTTGCCGAAACCGATGCCGGCATCCCAGACAATCCGCTCCCGCTGCACGCCCAGCGCCAGCAGGGCCGCCGTTTCCCGCTGCAGGAACGCGAGCACCTGCGGCACGGCGTCGCCCTCCATCGGCGATCGCTGCATGGTCCGCGGCTCGCCATGCATGTGCATCAGGCAGACGCCGCAGCCGGGGTGGCCGGCGACCACTTGCCGCGCTCCCGGCTGCCGCAGGGCCCAGATGTCGTTGATGATGTCGGCGCCTTCGGCCAACGCCGCCTGCATCACCCCGGGCTTGCAGGTGTCCACCGAAATCGGCACGCCGAGCTTCATGGCCTCGCGCAGCACCGGCAGCACGCGGGCCAGTTCTTGGTCCAGCGGCACCGGTGGCGAACCCGGCCGGCTGGATTCGCCGCCGATGTCCAGGATGTCCGCGCCGTCGGTCACCAGCTGCTCGCAATGGGCCACAGCGGCCGCGCGGCTGGCGTGCTGGCCGCCATCGGAAAACGAATCCGGCGTGACATTGACGATGCCCATGATCCGCGGTCGGTCCAGGGGAATCGAAAAGCGCGTTGTTTGCCAATGCATGGTTGCGATTTTGCTGCAAGCACCGCGCCAGCGGGGTTGCGCTCAGCGACGGCATGGTCCAATCCGGCGATGGAACCACAGACTCCAGCCGACACATCCGCCGAGCCCGAAAGCTCCTGGGTGCGCAAGCTCGGGCCCGGCCTGATCACCGGCGCGGCCGACGACGATCCCAGCGGCATTGCCACCTATTCGCAGGCCGGCGCCCAGTTCGGCTTCGCGATGCTGTGGACAGTGCTGCTCACATGGCCGCTGATGGTCGCGATCCAGGTCGTCAGCGCCCGGATCGGCCGCGTGACGGGGCACGGCCTGGCTGGCAACATCCGCAAGCACTATCCGGCCTGGCTGCTCTATGGTGTGGTGCTGCTGCTGGTGGTCGCCAACACGATCAACATCGCCGCCGACGTCTCCGCCATGGGCGAAGCGGCCCGGCTGCTGGTCGGCGGACGGGCCCATGTCTACACGCTGCTGTTCGGCACCATCTCGCTGCTGCTGCAGGTGTTCGTTCCATACACGCGCTACGTGCCCTGGCTGAAGTGGCTCACACTGGCGCTGCTGGCCTACGTCGGCGTGATCTTCACCGTTCACATCCCCTGGGCGCAGGTGCTGGCCGCCACGGTTTGGCCGCACATCACCTGGAACGCGCAGTACATCACCACCATGGTGGCGGTGTTCGGCACCACCATCAGCCCCTACCTGTTCTTCTGGCAGGCCTCGCAGGAGGTGGAGGAGCAGCAGGCCACGCCGGGCGCCCGCCCGCTGATCGAGGCGCCCAACCAGGCCCGCGCCAATTTCCAGCGCATCAGGGTGGACACCACGATCGGGATGGCCTTCTCCAACCTGGTGGCGTTCTTCATCATCCTGACCACCGCGCTCACCCTGCACAGCAAGGGCGTCACCGACATCCAGACCTCGGCCCAGGCCGCCTCGGCGCTCAGGCCAATCGCCGGCGACCTGGCCTTCGCGCTGTTCAGCCTGGGGATCATCGGCACCGGCTTTCTCGCCGTCCCGGTGCTGGCCGGCTCCGCAGCCTACGCGATGGCCGGCGCCTTCCAGTGGCAGCGGGGCCTGGAGCTGCCCCCCAGCCGCGCCAAGGGCTTCTATTCGATCATCGCCCTGTCCACGGTGATCGGCATGGCGCTGGGCTTCACCGCGATCGACCCGATCAAGGCGTTGTTCTGGAGCGCGGTGATCAACGGCGTGATCGCCGTGCCGATCATGGGCGTGATGATGCTCATGGCATGCAATCGCGCGGTGATGGGCGACTTCGTGGTCAGCCGGCGTCTGCGCTGGCTGGGGTGGGCGGGAACGGGGTTGATGGCGGTCGCCGTGCTCGCGATGCTGGCGAACGTCTAGGACATGAAAAAAGGGCCGCGCGGCCCTTTTTTCATGTCGCGCCGAAGCGCTTCAGGCGACGCTGGGCGCCGGCTCCGTCACCGGCGAACCACCGGAGCCGCCGCCGCTGCCCGACGGAGGCGTGCGCGGCGTCCAGTCCTTGGGCGGGCGCGGCTCCTTGCCGGCCATGATGTCGTCCAGCTGCTCGCTGTCGATGGTTTCCCATTCGAGCAGGGCCTTGGCCATGGCGTGCATCTTGTCCTTGTTGTCCTCGATCAGCTTGCGCGCCAGCGAATACTGCTGGTCGATGATGCGGCGGACCTCGGCGTCCACCTTCTGCATGGTCTGCTCGCTCATGTTGGTCGTCTTGGTCACCGAACGGCCCAGGAACACCTCGCCCTCGTTCTCGGCGTAGACCATCGGACCGAGCGCGTCCGTCATGCCGTAGCGCATCACCATGTCGCGCGCCAGTGTGGTAGCGCGCTCGAAGTCGTTGGAGGCGCCCGTGGTCATCTGGTTCATGAACACTTCCTCGGCGATCCGGCCACCGAACAGCATGCTGATCTGATTGAGCATGTATTCGCTGTCGTAGCTGTAGCGGTCCTGCGCCGGCAGGCTCATGGTCACACCCAGGGCGCGGCCACGCGGGATGATCGTCACCTTGTGCACCGGATCGCACTTGGGCAACAGCTTGCCCAGAATGGCATGGCCGGACTCGTGGTACGCCGTGTTGCGGCGCTCTTCCTCGGGCATCACCATGCTCTTGCGCTCGGGGCCCATGAAGATCTTGTCCTTGGCCTTCTCGAAGTCCTGCATCTCGACCACGCGGGCGTTGCGGCGCGCGGCCATCAGGGCGGCTTCGTTGCAAAGATTGGCCAGGTCGGCGCCGGACATGCCGGGCGTGCCGCGGGCGATCACGCTGGCGTTCACGTCCTGGCCGATCGGGACCTTGCGCATGTGGACGTTCAGGATCTGCTCGCGGCCGCGGATGTCCGGCAACTGTACGTAGACCTGGCGGTCGAACCGGCCGGGGCGCAGCAGGGCGGCGTCCAGGATGTCCGGGCGGTTGGTGGCCGCGACCACGATCACGCCCAGGTTGGTCTCGAAGCCGTCCATCTCGACCAGCATCTGGTTCAAGGTCTGCTCGCGCTCGTCGTTGCCACCACCGAGACCGGCGCCCCGCTGGCGGCCGACGGCGTCGATTTCGTCGATGAAGATGATGCAGGGCGCGTTCTTCTTGGCGTTCTCGAACATGTCGCGCACGCGGGCCGCGCCGACGCCGACGAACATCTCGACGAAGTCCGAGCCGGAGATCGAGAAGAACGGCACCTTGGCCTCACCTGCGATGCCCTTGGCCAGCAGCGTCTTGCCGGTGCCCGGGGGGCCGACCAGCAGTAGGCCACGCGGGATGCGTCCGCCCAATTTCTGGAATTTCTGCGGGTCCTTGAGGAAGTCGACGACTTCCTTGACTTCTTCCTTGGCTTCGTCGCAGCCGGCGACGTCCGCAAATGTGACTGTGTTGTTGTTCTCGTCGAGCATGCGGGCCTTGCTCTTGCCGAAGCTGAAGGCCCCGCCCTTGCCGCCGCCCTGCATCTGGCGCATGAAGTAGACCCAGACGCCGATCAGCAGCAGCATCGGACCCCAGCTGACCAGCAGCGTCATCAGCAGCGAGCCCTCTTCGCGCGGCTTGACGTCGAACTTGACGCCGTTGTTGATCAGGTCGCCGACCAGGCCGCGATCGAGGTAGGTTGCGGTGGTGCGGACCTTGCGGTCGTCATTGGTGACGGCAATGATCTCGGTGCCGCCCTGGCCTTCCTGGATGATCGCGTTCTTGATCCGCTTGCCGCGCACTTCTTCCAGGAAGTCCGAGTAGCCCATCACGCTGGCGCCGGCAGCGCCACGGGTGTCGAACTGCTTGAAAACGGTGAAGAGCACGAGGGCAATGACCAGCCACACGGCAATTTTGGAAAACCACTGATTGTTCAACGTCTGTCTCCGGGGAGGGTACTCGAGCTACTTGCGCCCCATTCTAGGCGTTTCAAGCTATGCAATGATGTATTTTCGCGACGCTGGCCACAGGCGTCGCAAGGGCATCGCGACGAATGTCACAGGCGTTACTTCGGCGCCTTCAGCCCCATGCCCACGAGGAAGGTTTCGGACGATTTGTCGCGCGACGCCTTGGGCTTGATGGGCTTGACGACCTTGAATGTTTCCTTGAAAAGCTTGACAAGCTGGCTGTAGCCGCTGCCGTGGAACAGCTTGACCACCAGCGCTCCCTGCGGCTTCATGTGGGTGACGGCGAACTCCACCGCAAGCTCCACCAGGTGGGCAATCCGGGCCGTATCGGCCGCCTCGATGCCCGACAGGTTGGGCGCCATGTCGGAAACCACCATGTCGGCCTTGCGCCCGGCCAGCAGGGCCTCCAGCTGCGCCAGCGGCCCCGGCTCGGTGAAGTCGCCCTGCAGGAATTGCACCCCTTCCACCGGCTCCATCGGGAGCATGTCGATCGCCAGGATGGTGCCGTTGAGTTCGCCCACCGCCGCCCCCTTGGGCGACAGCTTGCGCCGCAGGTACTGGCTCCAGGCGCCCGGCGCCGAGCCCAAGTCCACCACCAGCTGGCCCGGCTTGATCAGGCTGAGCGTCTCGTCGATTTCCTTGAGCTTGAAGGCCGCCCGCGCCCGGTAGCCCTCTTTCTTGGCCTGCTTCACGTAGGGATCGTTGACGTGGTCGTTGATCCAGGCCCGGTTGACCTTGCTGCTTTTCGTCTTGATATTCATCAGGGCTGCATTTTGAACCAGCGCGAGATAATCGGCCCATGCCCCAAATCCAACTGACAGTGCAACAGCGCAAGGTTCACCGCGCCGAAGCGCACCACCTCGACCCCGTGGTGATGATCGGCAACGACGGCCTGACGCCCAATGTGCGCAAGGAAATCGACGCCGCCCTCAACGCCCACGGGCTCATCAAGATCCGCGTGCTGGGCGACGACCGGGTCGCGCGCGAGGCCATGTACCAGTCGCTGGCCGAGGAGCTGGGCGCCGCGCCGATCCAGCATATCGGCAAGCTGCTGGTGCTGTGGCGCCCGACGCCGCCCAAGGCCAAGGCAGCGGGCGACGACGAAGACCGCAAGGCGGGCCCGCGCGAATTCAAGGTACTCAAGTACAGCAAGCAGGCCGGGCAGCGCCCCGAAGTAAAGACGCTGCGGGTGCTGGGCAACCAGCGCCTGACGCCCGGCGGCCAGGTGCGGCGCGCCAAGGCGCCCAAGCAGAAGTCGATCAAGAAGGGGCGGCAGACCTGACGCGCCACAGCGTCGCGCCGGCGCAGACCCACTGCAGCAGGTACATCCCGCTGCCCACCGCGTGCCACAGCTTCAGGTTGTCCCGCGCCACGATGCGCGGCGCGACCGCGAATTCGGACAGCAGCGCCAGCAGGACGCCGGCTGCGATGAAGGCGAGCGCGCCGCCCGCCCAGTCCATCCGCGCATTGGCCTCTCTGCCCCGTGAAATCATCATCAGGATCAGTCCGCAACCCAAAGCGATCCAGGTCTGCGCACTGAACAGCCTGGCCGCCATGGTTCCGGCCAGCGCCGGGCTCGGCAGGTGCGTGAACAGCAGCGGCACGGTGATGAAACCGGTGACGGTGAGGCTGCCCCACCAGAGCGCCGCGGCCAGCAGCGCCAGGCCCGACGGCAGGCGCTGCATGAACGTCATAGGTAGCTCACGCTCACGATTTCATAGCGCTTGAGGCCGCCGGGCGCCTGCACTTCGGCCGTGTCGCCGACTTCCTTGCCGATCAGGGCCCGGGCGATCGGGCTGGAGATGTTGACCAGTCCCTTCTTCAGGTCGGCTTCGTCCTGGCCGACGATCTGGTAGGTGACCTTGTCACCGGATTCTTCTTCTTCCAGTTCCACGGTCGCGCCGAACACCACCTTGCCGTCCGCCTCGACCTCGCTCGGATCGATGATCTGGGCCGCCGACAGCTTGCTTTCGACCTCCTGGATCCGGCCCTCGATGAAGCCCTGGCGGTCCTTGGCTGCTTCGTATTCCGCGTTCTCGGACAAGTCGCCCTGGGCGCGCGCTTCGGCAATCGCGTTGATGACCCAGGGCCGCTGCACGGTCTTGAGCTGATGCAGTTCGGTCTTGAGCTTTTCGGCGCCGCGCTTGGTGATGGGAATGGTGACCACGTGTCTTGCTCCGTCGTATCGGGTGAGGGACAAAAAGGAAACCGCCGAGCGTTGCCGTCCGGCGGTTCTTGTTCAGCGGATTATCCGCTATCGGGACTGCCGGCTCAAGCCGCGGCGCCCTGGAGCTGCGCGTGCAGCTCCTGCAGCGACACTACGCCCAGGTTGTCCATGTGCTTCATGCCTTCCACCGCGGCCTCGGCGCCGAAGATGGTGGTGAAGGTGGTGACGCGGGCCAGCAGCGCCGAGGTGCGGATCTGGCGCGAGTCGGTGATCGCGTTGCGGCGCTCTTCCACCGTGTTGATCACCAGCGCGATCTCGTTGTTCTTGATCATGTCGACGATGTGCGGCCGGCCTTCGGTGACCTTGTTGACCATCACGCAGGCAATGCCGGCGGCCGAGATCGCCGCGGCCGAGCCCTTGGTCGCCACCAGCTCGAAGCCCATGTCCGCCAGCTGGCGCGCCACTTCGATCGCGCGCGGCTTGTCGTTGTTCTTCACGCTCAGGAACACCTTCCTGACCGCGTCGGTCGGCCGCGGCAGCTTGGTGCCGGCGCCGATCTGGCTCTTGACGAAGGCCTCGCCGAAGGTCTTGCCCACGCCCATCACCTCGCCGGTGGACTTCATCTCCGGGCCCAGGATGGTGTCCACGCCGGGGAACTTGACGAAGGGGAACACCGCTTCCTTGACGCTGAAGTACGGCGGGTTCACTTCCTGCGTGATGCCCTGAGATGCCAGGCTCTGGCCGACCATGCAGCGCGCCGCCACCTTGGCCAGCTGGACGCCGGTCGCCTTGGACACGAACGGCACGGTGCGGGACGCGCGCGGATTGACCTCCAGCACGAAGATCACGTCCTTGCCGTCCTTCTCCTGGATGGCGAACTGCACGTTCATCAGGCCGACCACCTTCAGGCCCCTGGCCATCAGGGCGGTCTGGCGCTTCATCTCGTCCACGCTCTCCCGGGACAGCGAGTACGGCGGCAGCGAACAGGCCGAGTCGCCCGAGTGCACGCCAGCCTGCTCGATGTGTTCCATCACGCCGCCAATGAAGGTGGCCTGCCCGTCGGAGATGCAGTCGACGTCGCACTCGACGGCATCGTTCAGGAAGCGGTCCAGCAGCACCGGCGAGTCGTTGGAGACCTTGACGGCCTCGCGCATGTAGCGCTCGAGGTCGCGCTGCTCGTGGACGATTTCCATGGCACGGCCGCCCAGCACGTAGCTCGGGCGGACCACCAGCGGATAGCCCAGGGCCGCCGCCTTCTCCAGCGCCTCCGGCTCGGTGCGCGCCGTCGCGTTCGGGGGCTGCCGCAGACCCAGTTCATGCAGCAGCTGCTGGAACCGCTCCCGGTCTTCCGCGGCGTCGATCATGTCGGGAGAGGTGCCGATGATCGGAACGCCTTCGGCTTCCAGGTCGAGCGCAAGCTTCAACGGCGTCTGGCCGCCGTACTGGACGATCACGCCCAGCGGCTTTTCCTTGTCGACGATCTCCAGCACGTCTTCCAGCGTCACCGGCTCGAAGTACAGGCGGTCGCTGGTGTCGTAGTCGGTCGACACGGTTTCGGGATTGCAGTTGACCATGATGGTCTCGTAGCCGTCCTCGCGCATCGCCAGCGCCGCGTGGACGCAGCAGTAGTCGAACTCGATGCCCTGGCCGATCCGGTTCGGCCCGCCGCCCAGCACCATGATCTTCCTGGCGTTGGTCGGCTCGGCCTCGCATTCCGCGACGCCGCCGTAGGTGGCGGACTCGTAGGTCGAATACATGTAGGCGGTGTTGGTCGAGAATTCGGCGGCGCAGGTGTCAACCCGCTTGTAGACCGGCCGCACGCCCAGGGCGCGGCGCTTCTCGCGGATCACCTTGTCGGTGGTCTTGAGCTGCCTGGCCAGGCGCCGGTCGGAGAAGCCCTTTTTCTTGAGCAGCAACATCGTGCCCTGGTCAACCTGCTCCAGCGTCATGGTCTCGAGCTCGAGCTCGATCTTGACGATCTCCTCGATCTGGACCAGAAACCACTTGTCGATTTTCGTCAAGTCATAGACCTCGTCCACCGACAGGCCCATGGCGAAGGCATCGCCGACGTACCAGATCCGCTCCGGTCCGGGCGCGCCCAGTTCCTTTTCCAGCACCTCGCGGTCCTGGGTCTTTTCGTTCAGGCCGTCGACCCCGACTTCCAGGCCCCGCAATGCCTTCTGGAACGATTCCTGGAAGGTGCGGCCCATCGCCATCACCTCGCCCACCGACTTCATCTGGGTGGTCAGGCGCGAATCGGCCTGCGGGAATTTCTCGAACGCGAAGCGCGGGATCTTGGTGACCACGTAGTCGATGCTGGGCTCGAAGCTCGCCGGGGTCGCGCCGCCGGTGATCTCGTTGCGCAGTTCGTCCAGCGTGTAGCCGACGGCCAGCTTGGCCGCGACCTTGGCGATCGGGAAGCCGGTCGCCTTCGATGCGAGCGCAGAGGAACGCGAGACCCGCGGATTCATCTCGATCACGATCATCCGGCCGTCGACCGGGTTGATCGAGAACTGCACGTTCGAGCCGCCGGTGTCGACGCCGATCTCGCGCAGCACCGCGATCGAGGCGTTGCGCATGATCTGGTATTCCTTGTCCGACAGCGTCTGCGCCGGGGCCACGGTGATCGAGTCGCCGGTGTGCACGCCCATCGGGTCCAGGTTCTCGATCGAGCAGATGATGATGCAGTTGTCCGCCTTGTCGCGCACCACTTCCATCTCGAACTCTTTCCAGCCCAGCAGCGATTCCTCGATCAGCAGCTCGCTGGTCGGCGAGGCCTCCAGGCCGCGCTTGCAGATGGTCTCGAACTCTTCCGAGTTGTAGGCGATGCCCCCGCCGGTGCCGCCGAGCGTGAAGCTGGGGCGGATCACGGTCGGAAAGCCCACGGTCTTTTGCACCGTCCAGGCCTCGTCCATGTTGTGGGCGATGCCCGAGCGCGCCGAGCCCAGCCCGATGCGCGTCATCGCGTCCTTGAACTTGAGCCGGTCCTCGGCCTTGTCGATCGCCTCCGGCGTGGCGCCGATCAGCTCGCACTTGTACTTGTGCAGCACGCCGTTGCGCCACAGGTCCAGCGCGCAATTGAGCGCGGTCTGCCCGCCCATGGTCGGCAGGATGGCGTCCGGCCTTTCCCTGGCGATGATCTTCTCGACCGTCTGCCAGGTGATGGGCTCGATGTAGGTGACGTCGGCCGTAGCCGGGTCGGTCATGATCGTCGCCGGATTGCTGTTGATCAGGATGACCTTGTAGCCCTCCTCGCGCAGCGCCTTGCAGGCCTGCACCCCGGAGTAGTCGAATTCACAGGCCTGGCCGATGACGATCGGGCCGGCACCGATGATGAGGATGCTCTTGATGTCTTGGCGTTTCGGCATTTACTTCTTCTTTGCTGCTGCGGCCTGGTCCATCAACGCGGTGAAGCGGTCGAACAGGTAGGCGATGTCGTGCGGGCCGGGCGAGGCTTCCGGATGGCCCTGGAAGCAGAAGGCCGGCTTGTCGGTGCGCGCCAGGCCCTGCAGCGTGCCGTCGAACAGCGACACGTGGGTCGGCCGCAGGTTGGCCGGCAACGTGGCCTCGTCGACCGCGAAGCCGTGGTTCTGGCTGGTGATGCTGACGCGGTTGTTGTCCAGGTCCTTGACGGGGTGGTTGGCGCCGTGGTGGCCGAACTTCATCTTGAAGGTCTTCGCACCCGAGGCCAGCGCCATGATCTGGTGGCCCAGGCAGATGCCGAAGGTCGGGTAGCCGGCCTCGATCAGGTCGCGGGTGGCTTCGATCGCGTACTCGCAGGGTTCCGGGTCGCCCGGACCGTTGCTCAGGAACACGCCGTCCGGCTGCATGGCCTTCACTTCGGCGGCCGGAGTCTGCGCCGGCACCACCGTCACCCGGCAGCCGCGCTCGGCCAGCATCCGCAGGATGTTGTACTTGACGCCGTAGTCGAAGGCGACCACGTGGTACCTGGGCGTCTGCAGCTCGCCATAGCCTTCTCCCAGCGCCCATTCGGTCTGGGTCCAGTCGTAAGGCTTGCGCACCGAGACTTCCTTGGCCAGGTCGAGGCCGCTCATCGAGGGCGCGGCGCGGGCCGCGGCGACAGCCTTGTCCACCAGGGCCGGCGTCACCTCCTGGCCGGCGGCCAGACCGACGATCGCGCCGTTCTGCGCGCCCCTGGTGCGCAGCAGGCGCGTCAGCTTGCGGGTATCGACATTGGCGATCGCGACCGTGTTTTCGCGCTGCAGGTACTGCGACAGCGTCAGGTGCGAGCGGAAGTTGGACGCGATCAACGGCAGGTCGCGGATGATCAGCCCGGCGGCATGGACCTTCGAGGCTTCGACGTCTTCTTCGTTGACGCCGTAGTTGCCGATGTGCGGATACGTGAGGGTCACGATCTGCCCGCGGTAGCTCGGGTCGGTGAGGATTTCCTGGTAACCGGTGATGGCCGTGTTGAACACGACTTCGCCGGTGGTGGTGCCGGCGGCACCGATCGAATTGCCAGGAAAGACCGTGCCGTCTGCGAGCGCCAGGATGGCGGGAGGGGCGGTTCCCTGTTGAGACAAAAGCACTGGGTTCTCCGGATGATTACGGGTACGCCCAAACGCGCTCAAGAGCGGGCTCTTGATTGCTTCTTGTGTCAGGGGGAGGCTGGAGTGCGCTAGGCGTACGGGGTTTGCGGGAAAGCCCTTGATTATAACCGGCCAGCGGCCGTCCCTTCCCTCTGCGGGGTGGATTCAGCCGGCCAGCTGGCTGACGCTGGCGTGCAGGCAGATGGCGGCGGCGCAAGCCACGTTGAGCGACTCCTCGCCCCCCGGCTGGACGATGCGCACGGCCTGGCTGGCGCGCGATCCGACCGCGTCGCCGACGCCCTGCCCTTCATGCCCCAGGGCCCAGGCGCAGGGCCAGGGCAACGCGCTCCGGTGCAGCAACTCGCCATGATGCGAGCTGGTGGTGAGGATCGGGACCGCCAGCGCGTCCAGCGCGGCCGGCTCCACCGATTCCAGCAGGCGCAGGCCGAAGTGCGCGCCCATCCCGGCGCGCAGCACCTTGGGGCTCCACAGCGCCGCCGTGCCTTTCAGCGCAATGACTTGCCGGAAGCCGAACGCGCCGGCGCTGCGCAGGATGGCCCCGACGTTGCCGGCATCCTGCAGCCGGTCCAGGATCACGCTGGCGGCCAGCGGCTCCAGCACCGGCGTGGCAGGCAGGTCGATGACGAAGGCCATCGGCGCCGGCGACTCCAGGCCGCTCAGGCCCGCGAACAGCGGATCGGCGACCAGCACGGTCTTGACCGCAGCAGTCGCCCATTCGGCGCGGGCTTGCGGCCAGAACGATTCCGAAAACACGGCCAGCGCGGGCTTCAGGCCATGGGCCAGGGCAGCCCGGCACAGGTGGTCGCCTTCGATCCAGACCCGGCCCTGCTTGCGGTATGCCGTGCTGTCCTGCGCCAGCCGGCGCAGGTCCTTGAGCAGTGCGTTGTCGCGCGAGCTGACCAGTTGCGGTTCGGTAGAGGTCACGAGACGCGCAGCTCGATGGTCTGGCCGTCCGGCGTCATGAAGGTGGCCGCGACCGGCCCGAAAAACCTGCGATGGTGTCGGCAGGCGCCGTGCACCCGCAACGCCGCCAGGTGCTCGGGCGTGCCGTAGCCCTTGTGGGCGGCGAAACCGTAATGAGGAAATTCCTCGTCCAGCGTCTGGCACAGCCGGTCGCGATGGACCTTGGCCAGGATCGACGCGGCCGAAATCGACTTGATCCTGGCGTCGCCGCCGATGACGGCCTCCGCCAGCACGTCGATCGTCGGCAGCCGGTTGCCGTCCACCAGCACCTTGACCGGCTTCAGCCGCAGCCCTTCGATCGCGCGCTTCATGGCCAGCATGGTGGCGTGCAGGATGTTGAGCTGGTCGATCTCTTCGACACTGGCCTGGGCGACCGAGCAGCACAGCGCCCTTTCGCGGATCTGGTCGTACAGCCGGTCGCGCATCAGCGGCGTCAGGATCTTGGAGTCCGCCAGGCCGCGGATGCGCTTGCTGTCGTCCAGGATCACCGCGGCCGCCACCACCGGGCCGGCCAGCGGCCCGCGCCCGGCCTCGTCGACGCCGGCCATCAACCCGACCGGGTCCCAGGCCAGGCGCTTCTGTTCAGGCCTGGATAACTTTTTCGATGGCATCGGTGGCAAGGGTCCGGGTGTCGCGCCGCAGCTCGTGGTGCAGCGCCAGGAATTTCTGCTGGACGGCGCTGATTCTCGCAGGAGCGGCCAGCCATTCCAAGACCGCGGCCGAGAGTTTTTCGGGTGTGGCCTCCTGCTGCAACAGTTCCGGAACCACGAACTCGCCGCACAGGATGTTGGGCAGGCCGACCCAGGGCTGGAGCTTCTTGCGCCGCATCAGTTGCCAGGACAGCCAGTTCATGTGGTAGCCGATCACCATCGGCCGCTTGAACAGCGCGGCTTCCAGCGTGGCCGTGCCGCTGGCGATCAGGGTCACGTCGCAGGCCGCCAGCACGGCGTGCGACTGGCCCTCGACGACCTGCAGGCCGCTGGCCAGGCCGGCGCTGCGCGCCGCTGCTTCGATCGCCACCTTCAGGCCAGGCGCCGCCGGCGTGACGAAGCGGACGTGGGGACGGGCCTGCCGGATCCGGAGCGCGGCAGCGAAGAAGCGGGACGCCAGGGACTCGATCTCGGAACGGCGGCTGCCCGGCAGGATGGCCACGACCTCGTCGCCGTCCGCCAGCCCCAGCGCGCGGCGGGCGGCGGCCTTGTCCGGCTCCAGCGGGATGATGGCGGCCAGCGGATGGCCCACGTAGGTGGCGGCGATCCCGTGCTGGCGCAGCAGGGCCGGCTCGAACGGAAAGATGCACAACACGTGGTCGACCGAGCGCCGGATCTTGGCCACCCGGTCGGCGCGCCAGGCCCAGATCGAAGGGCAGACGAAGTGGATGACCGGAACACCGGCGGCCTTGAGCGCCGCCTCCAGGTCGAGGTTGAAATCCGGCGCGTCGACGCCGATGAATGCGGTGGGCGGCGCGCGCAGCAAGCGCTCGCGCAACTGGTCACGGATGCCGACGATCTCACGGTAATGGCGCAGCACCTCGACATAGCCGCGCACGGCCAGCTTGTCCTGCGGCCACCAGGCCTCGAAGCCGCGTGCCGCCATCTGTGGCCCGCCGATGCCCTGGGCCTGCAACTGCGGCCAGCGCTGCTTCAGGCCGTCGAGCAACAGTCCCGCCAGCAGGTCGCCGGACGCTTCGCCCGCGACCATACCGAAGCTGACGCTCATCGCACGATGCCGCGCTGCGGCGAGACCTTGTCCAGGAAAGCCAGCATCAGCTGCACGTCGGGAGCCGCCTCGGGCGTCTGCGCGGCCAGCGTGGCGATGCGGTCGCGCGACTGATCCAGCGTCAGGCCGTCGCGGTACAGCGCCTTGTGCATGGCCTTCACCACGGCGATCCGCTCGGGCGAGAAGCCGCGCCGGCGCAACCCTTCGTAGTTCATGGACCGGGCCTGGGCCGGCTGGCCCTGGCTCATCACGAACGGCGGCTGGTCGGCGAACAGCAGCGAATTCATCGCCGTCATTGAATGGGCGCCGATGCGGATGAACTGGTGCACCACCGTGAAGCCGCCCAGGATCACCCAGTCGCCCACTTCCACGTGGCCGGCCAGCTGCGAGTTGTTGGCGAAGATGGTCTGGTTGCCGACCTTGCAGTCGTGGGCCAGGTGCACATAGGCCATCAGCCAGTTGTCGTTGCCGACGCTGGTGATGCCGCCGCCCGCGGGCGAGCCGATGTTGAAGGTGCAGAACTCGCGGATGGTGTTGCGGTCGCCGATCAGCAGCTCGCAGGGCTCGCCGGCGTATTTCTTGTCCTGCGGGATCGCGCCGAGCGAATTGAACTGGAAGATGCGGTTGTCGCGACCGATGGTGGTGCGGCCCTCGATCACGCAGTGCGGGCCGACCGTGGTGCCGGCGCCGATCTTCACGTGCGGGCCGATCACGCTGTAGGGACCGATGCTGACCGAGCTGTCGATCTGCGCGCCCGGCTCCACGATGGCGGTGGCATGGATCAGAGCCATGAGCCGGGGCTCCGACAGGCCGCCCCTAGGAGACCCAGCCCCTTCGGGGGGCAGAGCAGCGGCGCAGCCGCAAACGTGGGGGCAAACATTTCAGGCGATGGTCCGCATCGTGCACATCAGCTCGGCTTCGCAAGCAATGTCCTCGCCGACGCGGCAGGTCCCCTTGAACTTGAAGATGCCGGACTTCATCCGGTCCAGCGTCACATCCATCACCAGCTGGTCGCCCGGCTCGACCGGCCGCTTGAAGCGTGCGCCGTCGATGCCGGCGAAGTAATAGACGGTCTTGTCATCCGGCTTGGCGCCCAGCGTGTCGAACGCCAGCAGCGCTGCGGCCTGCGCCATCGCCTCCAGCATCAGCACGCCCGGCATCACCGGGCGGTGCGGAAAGTGGCCGACGAAGAACGGCTCGTTGATCGTGACGTTCTTCAGCGCCTTGATGCTCTTGCCCTTGTCGAGGGCGAGCACGCGGTCCACCAGCAGGAATGGATACCGGTGCGGCAGTTGCTTGAGGATTTGGTGGATGTCCATCATGACTTCTTTTCGAGGGCCTTGAGGCGTTCGCGCAGGCTGTGCAGCTGCTTGAGCGTCGCAGCGTTCTTTTCCCAGGCAGCATTGTCGTCGATGGGGAAGAAACCGGTGTAGTTGCCGGGCCGCGTGATCGAGCGCGTCACCACCGAGACTGCCGAAATGTGGACATGGTCGGCGATCCGAAGGTGCCCCAGGATCGACGCCGCCCCTCCGATCGTGCAGTAGGCGCCGATGCTGGCGCTGCCCGCCACGCCGGCGCAGCCGGCGATGGCCGTGTGCCTGCCGATGTGCACGTTGTGGCCGATCTGGATCAGGTTGTCCAGCTTCACGCCATCCTCGATCACGGTGTCGGCCAGCGCGCCGCGGTCGATGCAGGTGTTGGCGCCGATCTCGACGTCGTTGCCGATCTGCACCGCGCCGAGCTGCTCGATCTTTTCCCAGCCGCCAGCGTGCGGCGCGAAGCCGAAGCCGTCGGCGCCGATCACCACTCCCGAATGCAGGATGCAGCGCTCGCCGATGACGCAGTTTTCGCCAACCGTGACCCGTGGCTTGAGCACCGTGCCGGCGCCGATGCGCGCGCCCCGCTCCACCACGCACAGCGCGCCGACGCGGGCGCTGGGATCGATCACGGCGTCCGGATCGACAACGGCGCTGGAATGAATCGCAGGCCCTGCCGGGGGCGCGGCCTGCCGCTTCCAAAGCTGGGTCAGGCGCGCGAAATAGAGATACGGATCCGGGGTGACGATGCAGGCGCCGCGTTCGGCCGCTGCCGCGCGCATCGCCGGCACCACGATGACACAGGCCGCCAGCGACGCCGCCAGCTGGGACTGGTAACGGGGGTTGCTCAGGAAGGACAGTTGGCCCGGGCCGGCGTGCTCCAGCGGAGCCAGGCTGTCGATCCAGGTTGCGGGGTCGCCATGGATCTCCCCGCCCAGGGCTTCAACGATAGCAGCTAGTTGCAGCGCCACGTTGTGCCGGCCAGCATCACTTGGCCGCGTTCAGCGCCTTGATCACCTTGTCAGTGATGTCGTGCTTGGGGTTGATGTAGACCGCTTCCTGCAGCACCACATCGTATTTTTCCTGCTCGGCGACCTGCTTGACCACCTTGTTGGCGCGCTCGAGAACCTGTTGCAGCTCCTCGTTCTTGCGGGCGTTCAGGTCTTCCTGGAATTCGCGGCGCTTGCGCTGGAATTCGCGGTCCTGGTCGACCAGTTGCTTCTGGCGCTGGGTCCGCTGCGCTTCCGACAGGGTGGGCGCTTCGCGCTCGAACTTGTCGGACAGGCTCTTGAGATTGTTGCCGACGTCGTTCAGTTCCTTCTCGCGCCGCGAGAACTCCTGCTCGAGCTTGGCCTGTGCCGCCTTGGCGGTGTTTGCTTCGCGGAAGATGCGGTCGGTGTTGACGAAGCCGACACGGAAGTCCTCGGCCTGCGCCCCGAAGGCCAGCAGGCCGACGAGGACCAGCAGCCACTGACGGAGAAGATGCTTCATTAGAAAGACGTTCCGATCTGGAATTGCAATTTCTGGATTCTATCGCCAGCGAACTTGCGGATGGGATTGGCGATCGCCAGCCGCAGCGGGCCGATCGGGGAAATCCAGCTGACGCCCACGCCGATCGACGAGCGGAAGGTCGACAAGGTGACCTTCTCGTTCTCGCCGTACACGTTGCCGGCGTCGATGAAACCGAACATCCGCAGCGACTTGTCGTTGCCTGCGCCCGGGAACGGCGTGAGGATCTCGGCGTTGAGCGTGAATTTCTTGGGGCCGCCGATCACCGAACCGGTGACGTCGCGCGGGCCGAGCGTGCCCTGCTCGAAACCGCGCACCGAGCCGAGGCCTCCGGAATAGAAGTTCTTGAACACCGGGTACGGCCGGCCCGACAGGCCCTTGCCCCAGCCGGCTTCGCCATTGAGCGCCAGCGTGAACTGCTTGCTCAGCGGGACGTACTGCTGGTACTGGTAGTTGGCGCGCAGGTAGCGGGCGTCCGCCGCCACGCCCCATTCCGTCCCCAGCCGCTGGTAGCGGCCGGAGGTGGGCGACAGCGCGCTGTCGCGGTCGTCGCGGGCCCAGCCGATGGTCAGCGGCAGGGCGTAGCTGGTGTAGCCGAAGCGGTCCGCATACGCCAGGTAGGCGGCCGGGATGTTGGTGCCCGGCTTGATGGTGGTGCGCTCGAGGCTGCCGCCGAAGAACACCGTGTCCAGCTCGCTGAACGGCACGCCGAAGCGCAGTCCGGCGCCGGAGGTCACCAGCTCGTAGTTGCCGCCCTGGTCTTCGTAAGGCTTGGAACTGCGGTGGTAGAAATCGATGGTGCGCGAGATGCCGTCCGGCGTGAAGTACGGATTGACCGTGCTGAAAGCGATGGTGCGGTTGTACTTGCTGGTGTTGACTTCCACGCCCAGGTAGTTGCCGGACCCGAAGGCGTTTTCCTGCTTGATGCTGAACGACAGCGCCAGCTTCTCGGCGCTGGAAAAGCCGGCGCCCAGCTGCAGGCTGCCGGTGGGCTTCTCCACCAGGCTCACGTTCAGGTCGACCTGGTCGGGCGCGCCGGGTACGTCGCTGGTTTCGACGTTCACTTCCTTGAAGTAGCCGAGCCGGTCGATGCGGTCGCGCGACAGCTTGATCCGGTCGCCGTCATACCAGGACGATTCGAACTGGCGGAATTCGCGCCGGATCACTTCGTCGCGCGTGCGGTTGTTGCCGCCGACATTGATGCGGCGCACATAGGCGCGGCGCGACGGGTCCGCCACCAGCACAAAGGCGACCCGGTTGTTGACGCGGTCGATCTCGGGCCGTGCCTCGACCTGGGCGAAGGCATAGCCGAAGCGGCCGAAGTAGTCAGTGAAGGCCTTGGTGGTTGCAGCCACCTGATCGGCGTTGTAGGGCTCGCCCGGGGCGATCGTCACCAGCGTCTTGAATTCGTCTTCCTTGCCCAGGTAGTTGCCGTCCAGCTTGACGCCGGTCACGATGAAGCGCTCGCCTTCGGTCACGTTGACGGTGATCGAGATGCTCTGCTTGTCGGGCGAAATGGCCACCTGGGTCGAGTCGATGCGGAACTCCAGGAAGCCGCGCGCCAGGTAGTAAGTGCGCAGCGCTTCCAGGTCGGCATTGAGCTTGGTGCGCGAATAGCGGTCCGACTTGGTGTACCAGCTGAGGAACCCGCCGCTGTCCAGGTCGAACAGGCCCTTGAGCGTCGATTCGCCGAAGGCCTTGTTGCCGACGATGTGGATGTCCTTGATCTTGGCCGGCTCGCCTTCCGTGACCGTGAAGGTCAGGTTGACGCGGTTGCGCTCGATCGGCGTCACCGTGGTCACGACCTCGGCGCCGTACAGGCTCTTGTTGATGTACTGGCGCTTGAGTTCCTGCTCGGCGCGGTCGGCCAGGCTCTGGTCGTAGGGCCGGCCTTCGGTCAGCCCGATCTCGCGCAGCGCCTTCTTCAGCGCGTCCTTGTCGAACTCCTTGGCGCCGGCGAATTCGACGTCGGCCACGGTCGGCCGCTCCTCGACGATCACTACCAGCACGTCGCCGGCCGTCTCGAGCCGCACGTCCTTGAACAGGCCGAGCGCGAACAGCGCGCGGATCGCGGCGGAGCCCTTTTCATCGTTGTACTGCTCGCCGACCCGCAACGGCAGCGAAGCGAACACGGTGCCGGGTTCGACCCGCTGCAGGCCCTCGACCCGGATGTCCTTGACGGTGAAGGGATCCACCGCCCAGGCCGTACTGGCCACAAAGGCCAGGGCCACCATTGCCGAGAGGGTACGCACGCGAAAGCGCTGGAATTGTTTTTTCATGAATCAGGTTCGAGCGAACCGTCGTTCAGGGGACGGTTTCGTTGTGCCGAGTAAGTTAACCGAAGAGACGGGTCACGTCGTTGAACAGCGCGATCGACATCATGACCAGCAACACTGCCACGCCGCCGCGCTGCAGGCGCTCCATCCAGGCATCGGAGACACTTTTCCCAGTGACTGCCTCCCAAAGATAATACATCAGGTGTCCGCCATCGAGCACCGGCAGCGGCAGCAGATTCAGCACCCCGAGGCTGACGCTGATCAGGGCCAGGAACACCAGGTACTGTGTCAGGCCCAGGCTGGCCGACTTGCCGGCGTAGTCCGCGATGGTCAGCGGCCCGCTCAGGTTCTTCAGCGACGCCTGCCCGATCACCATGCGGCCCATCATGCGCAGCGTCAGCAACGAGACCTCCCAGGTCCGTTCGGCGCCCTTCCACAGGCCGTCGATCGGACCGTAGCGCACGGTCAGGAACGCCGGCGGCGCGCCGACGAAGGCGCCGATGCGCCCGACCGACAGCGCGCCATCACGCACCACCTGGGGCGCCACGGCCAGCTCCAGTGTCTGCGTCCCGCGCCGCAGCTGCCAGGGCTGGCTGAGGCTCTTGCCCGCGTCCACGCTGGCGCGAATCAGCTCGCGCAATTGCTGGCCGTCGACCACCGGCCGGCCGCCGACCGCCAGCACCAGGTCGCCCTTGCGCAGGCCAGCCTTGTCGCCGGCGCCGTCCGCGACCACCTCGCCGATCACCGGCGGCGTGAAGGGCCCCAGGATCCCGACCTTGCGAAACAGCTGGGCGTCGGCATCCGTTCCCTGCAGCTGGCCCAGCCCCAACAGCAGCTCACGGCCGCTGCCCTGCGGGCTGATGACCACCAGCCGTACATCGCGGCCGTCCAGCGCGCCGCGCGTGAGCAGCCAGCGCAGGTCCTCGAACGAGTCGACGGTGCGCAGCGCCTCGCCCTCGAAGCTGGCCTGGGTGACGGTCTCGCCGCCCTGCAACCCGGCCCGCTGGGCGATGGAGCCGGCCACCGGGCTGGCCAGGATCGGCTTGGGCTCTTGCACGCCGTACCAGTTCACCGCCGCATAGAGCAGCACGGCCAGCAGCAGGTTGGCCAGCGGGCCGGCGGCGACGATCGCGACGCGTGAACGCAGCGGCTGGGTGTTGAAGGCGCGGTGCCGTTCTTCCGGCGCTACCGGGCCTTCGCGTTCGTCCAGCATCTTGACGTAGCCGCCGATCGGGAAGGCGCCGATCACGAATTCGGTGGACTGGCCGGCGCGCTGCTTCTTCGGCTGCCAGCGGTACAGCGTCTTGCCGAAGCCCACCGAGAAGCGCAGCACCTTCACGCCGCAGGCCACGGCGACGCGGTAGTGGCCGTATTCATGCACGGCGATCAGCAAGCCGAGGGCGACGACAAAGGCAACGATGGTCAGCATGGAAATTCCTTCCGGCTCAGGACCGCATCAGGGTAATGGCCCGCAGCGCCGCCGCCCGCGCCTGCGCATCGAGGGCCAGCAAGTCCTGCAGGCTGTGAGGCTTGGAGGGTGTCACCGCCTCCAAAGTTGCGAGATTGACCGCATGAATCTGGTCGAACCTGATCTTCTGGTCGAGAAAGGCGCCGACCGCCACTTCATTGGCTGCATTGAGCACCGCCGTGGTTCCAGGCGCCGCCTGCAGTGCGTCCCAGGCCAGCTGCAGGCCAGGAAAGCGCTGCCGATGGCCACGGCTGTCGAACGACTCGAAGCTCATGTCCGCCAGGCTGGCGAAGTCCAGCGCCTGGGCGCCGGAGGCGACGCGCTCCGGCCAGGCCAGCCCATAAGCGATCGGCACCCGCATGTCGGGCGTGCCCAGCTGCGCCACCACCGAGCTGTCGCGGTACTGCACCATCGAGTGGATCACGCTCTGCGGGTGGATCACCACCTCCAGCCGCTCGTGCTGCAGGCCGAACAGGTAGCGCGCCTCGATGATCTCCAGCGCCTTGTTCATCATGGTGGCCGAGTCCACCGAGATCTTGCGGCCCATCACCCAGTTGGGATGGGCGCAGGCTTCTTCCGGCGTGACGTTGCGCAAGGTTTCCGGGGCGCGGGTGCGAAACGGGCCGCCCGAAGCCGTCAGGATGATCTTTTCCACCCGGGCGTCCCAGGTGGACGGGTCTTGCGGCAGCGACTGGAAGATCGCCGAATGCTCGCTGTCGATCGGCAGCAGCGTGGCGCCGCCTTCGCGCACAGCCGTCATGAACAGTTCGCCGCCGACCACCAGCGCCTCCTTGTTGGCCAGCAGCAGGCGCTTGCCGGCGCGCGCCGCAGCCAGGCAGGAGGCCAGGCCGGCGGCACCGACGATGGCGGCCATCACGCTGTCCACCGACTCGTGCGCGGCGATCGTCTCGATCGCGGCCTGGCCTGACATGACCTGCGTGTCGAGCCCGTTCGCCTGGACCTTGCGCGTCAGCTCACGGCCGGCGGCCTCGTCGGCCATGACGGCGAAGCGAGGGCGGAACCTGGCAACCTGCTCCAGCATCAGGTCGACCTGGGTGGCCGCGCTGAGAGCGACCACCTCGAACCGGTCCGGGTGGCGGGCGATCACGTCCAGCGTGTTGGTCCCCACCGAGCCGGTGGAGCCCAGGACGGCGACGCGCTGCTTCATTGCCGGATCAGCGAGGTCAGCATCATGGCCAGCGGCAGCGTCGGCAACAAGGCATCGACGCGATCGAGCACGCCGCCGTGGCCGGGCAGCAGGTTGCTGGAATCCTTGGCGCCGGCGCTGCGCTTGATGAGCGATTCGACCAGGTCGCCGACCACGCTCATCGCCGCCAGGAACACCACCCCGATCAGCAGCAGCCACCAGCTCTGGAACGCCAGTCGGGTGTACAGGCTCGGCACCTGCGCCGCCAGCCGCGCATCCGCGAGCACCCAGCAGATCGCCAGCACCAGCACGCCGAGCATGCCGCCCCACACGCCTTCCCAGCTCTTGCCCGGGCTGATGGCGGGAGCCAGCTTGCCTTTGCTGAACTTCAGGCCGAAGGCGCGACCGGCGAAATAGGCGAACACGTCGGCCACCCAGACCAGCACCAGCACCGACAGCAGGAAATTGACGCCGATCGCGCGGGCCTGGGCGATCGCCAGCCATGCCAGCCACAGCGCCAGCACGCCGACCACCAGCCGGACGGCCTTGGGAATGCGGGGCCAGCCGGCCACTCCGCCGCGCAGCAACCAGCCCCCGGCCAGCACCCAGACCGCGCCTGTGATGCCCCACAGCAACGGCAGGCGCTGCTCGATCAGCCCCGCCTGCCAGGAGGCGCCGCACAGCACCAGGCACACCGCCGCGACCGACAGCGCCCCGGCCTGCGACAAGCCGTTGAGCCGGCCCCACTCCCATGCGCCCGCGGCGATCAGCACCAGCGTGACGGCAGCGAACGGAACCGGCGACGGATAGAAAAGCGCCGGCAGCAAGATGGCCAGCAGGACGACCGCCGTGATGATGCGTTGCTTGAGCATGGTGGACGCGGTCAGGCCACGGTCATTGAACAGGCCGTCACGCGACCTTCTTGCTTTGGCCCGGCGCGAGCTGCTCGGAGGTCTTGCCGAAGCGGCGCTCCCGGCCGGCGTAGTCGGCGATGGCCTTGTCGATCGCGGCCTCGTCGAAGTCGGGCCAGAGCTTGTCGCTGAAATACAGCTCGGAATAGGCGGCCTGCCAGAGCAGGAAGTTGCTGATGCGCTGCTCGCCGCCGGTGCGGATCAGCAGGTCCGGGTCCGGCACGTGGGCCAGCGCCATCGCGCGGTCCAGGCTGGCTTCAGTGATGGCCTCGCCCCTGGCCGCCAGGCCGGCGGCGGCCTGCGCGATGTCCCAGCGGCCGCCGTAGTTGAAGCAAATGTTGAACGTGAGGCGGGTGTTGCCGGCCGTGGCCAGCTCCGCCTGGTGCAAGCCGGCGCGGACCTTGTCCGACAGCGCGGCACGGTTGCCGACAAAGTGGATCCGCACGCCTTCGGCATGCAGCTGCGGCACCTCGCGCGACAGCGCGACGGCCAGCAGTTCCATCAGACCCGAGACTTCCTCGGGCGGCCGGTTCCAGTTCTCGGAGGAAAACGCGAACACCGTCAGCACCCGCACGCCGCGCTCGCCGCAGTGGCGCACGCAGGCCCGCAGGGCGTCGACACCTTTCTTGTGGCCGGCCACGCGCGGCAGGTAGCGCCGGGTGGCCCAGCGGCCGTTGCCGTCCATGACGATGGCGATGTGATGGGGAACGATGGCGCCGGTCATGGAGGATGCGCGGTCAGACCGCCAGGATTTCCTGTTCCTTGCTGGCAACCATCTGGTCGATCGCGATGACGTGCCTGTCGGTGACCTTCTGGATGTCTGCCTCGGCGCGCTTTTGTTCGTCCTCGGAGGCCAGCTTGTCCTTGACCAGCTTCTTGACGGCCTCGTTGGCATCGCGGCGCAAGTTGCGCACCGCGATCTTGGCCGCCTCGCCCTCGTGGCGGACCAGCTTGGTCATTTCCTTGCGGCGCTCCTCGCTCATGGGAGGCATCGGCACCCTGATCAGGTCACCCATCGAAGCCGGGTTCAGGCCCAGGTCGCTCTCGCGAATCGCCTTCTCGATCTTGGCGCCCATGCCCTTTTCCCAGGGCTGGACGCTGATCGTGCGGGCGTCCAGCAGCGACACATTGGCCACCTGGCTGATCGGCACCGACGAGCCGTAATAGTCCACATGCACCGTGTCCAGCAGGCCGGGGTTGGCGCGGCCGGTGCGGATCTTGGTCAGGTTGTGCTGGAAGGCGGCGATGGACTGGTCCATCTTCGCCTCGCTGGTTTTCCTGATTTCGGCGGTTGTCGTCATCTGGCTTTCTCCTCAGTCGCAGGCTTCTTATGCATACACCAGGGTGCCCTCGTCCTCGCCCATCACCACGCGCTTCAAGGCGCCGTGCTTGAAGATCGAGAAGACCTTGATCGGCAGCTTCTGGTCGCGGCACAGCGCGAAGGCCGTGGCGTCCATGATGCCGAGATTTTGCGCCATGGCGTCGTCGAACGTGATCTTGTCGTAGCGGGTGGCCGACGGGTCGAGCTTGGGGTCGGCCGAATAGACGCCGTCCACCTTGGTCGCCTTGAGGACCAGTTCGGCACCGATCTCGGCGCCGCGCAGCGCGGCAGCCGTGTCGGTTGTGAAGAAGGGATTGCCGGTGCCCGCGGCGAAGATCACGACCTTGCCTTCTTCCAGGTACTGCAGCGCCTTGGGCCGCACGTAGGGCTCCACCACCTGCTCGATGCCGATGGCCGACATGACGCGGGCCGTCAGCCCCTGCTTGTTCATGGCGTCGCCCAGGGCCAGGGCGTTCATCACGGTGGCCAGCATGCCCATGTAGTCGGCGGTGGCGCGGTCCATCCCGACCGAGCCGCCAGCGACGCCGCGGAAGATGTTGCCGCCGCCGATGACGATGGCCACTTGCACGCCCATGTTCACCACTTCGGCCACCTCGCCGACCATGCGCACGATGGTGGCGCGATTGATTCCGAAGGCGTCGTCCCCCATGAGCGATTCGCCCGACAGCTTCAACAAGATCCGCTTGTGGGCTGGTCGGTCGACGGACATGGGACGGCTCCTTGGGTTTGGCGTGAGTTTAATGACCTTGGCGATGCTCAGGCCGCCTGCTTCGAGGAATCGGAGCTGCCTTTGGCAGCGGCAACCTGCGCCGCCACTTCGGCCGCGAAATCGTCGACCTTCTTCTCGATGCCTTCACCGACCACGAACAGCGTGAAGCCCTTCACGGTGGTGCCCGCGGCCTTGAGCATCTGCTCCACGGTCTGCTTGTCGTTCTTCACGAACGGCTGGTTGAACAGCGAGACCTCCTTGAGGAATTTCTGCACGCCGCCTTCGATGCGCTTGGCCACGATCTCGGCCGACTGCACCGGCTTGCCGGCGGCTTCGGCGACCTTGCGGTCCTCGTCGGCCTTGCCGGTGGCCACGGCGCGTTCCTTGGCGATCACGTCGGCAGGCACATCGGCGCTGGTCAGCGCGACGGGCTTCATCGCGGCGACGTGCATCGCCACGTCCTTGGCGGCCGTTTCGTCGCCATCGAACTGGACGACCACGCCGATGCGGGTACCGTGCAGGTAGGCGGCCAGCTTGCTGGAGCCCGAGAAGTGCTTGAAGCGGCGGAAGGTCATGTTCTCGCCGATCTTGCCGATCAGGCCCTTGCGCACGTCTTCGAGCGTGGGGCCGAAGCTGTCCTGGCTGTACGCCAGCGCGCCCAGCGCGGCGACGTCGGCCGGGTTGTGCTTCGCGGCCAGATCGGCGGCGGCCTGGCACAGCGCCAGGAAGCTGTCGTTCTTGGTGACGAAGTCGGTTTCGCAGTTGGTTTCCAGCAGCGCGCCGGTCGTGCCGCTGATCGAAGCAGTCACCACGCCTTCGGCGGTGATGCGCGAAGCGGCCTTGCCGGCCTTGTTGCCGAGCTTGATGCGCAGCAGCTCTTCTGCCTTTTCCATGTTGCCTTCGGCCTCGGTCAGGGCCTTCTTGCATTCCATCATCGGCGCGTCGGTCTTGCCGCGCAGTTCAGCGACCATGCTTGCGGTGATTGCAGCCATTTTGATCCTCGTATCGTTCAGTTCAATTCACTAGAAAAAAAGGGGCCACCAGAGCCCCTTCTTCGGCTTGGGCCGGATGCTCAGGCGGGGGCGCCTTCGTTGACTTCGACGAATTCGTCGCCGCCTTCCTTGACCGCCTTGACCACGTCGTTCTGGGCATTGGCACGGCCTTCGAGGATGGCGTCGGCAATGCCGCGGGCGTACAGCACCACGGCCTTGGAGGAGTCATCGTTGCCCGGGATCACGTAATCGATGCCTTCGGGCGAGTGGTTGGAGTCGACCACGCCGACCAGCGGAATGCCCAGCTTCTTGGCTTCGGACACGGCGATCTTGTGGAAGCCGACGTCGATCACGAAGATCGCGTCCGGCAGGGTGGCCATGTCCTGGATGCCGCCGATGTCCTTCTCGAGCTTTTCCATCTCGCGGGCGAACATCAGCTGCTCTTTCTTGCTCATCGCTTCCAGGCCGGCTTCCTGCTGGGCCTTCATGTCCTTGAGCCGCTTGATCGAGGTCTTGACGGTCTTGAAGTTGGTCAGCATGCCGCCGAGCCAGCGCTGGTCGACGTAGGGGACGCCGGCGCGCTTGGCTTCCGCTGCGATGGTGTCGCGAGCCTGGCGCTTGGTGCCGACCATCAGGATGGTGCCGCGGTTGGCGCTGAGCTGCTTCACGAACTTCAGCGCGTCCTGGAACATCGGCAGCGATTTTTCCAGGTTGATGATGTGGATCTTGTTGCGGTGACCGAAGATGAACGGGGCCATCTTGGGGTTCCAGAAGCGGGTCTGGTGGCCGAAATGGACACCTGCTTCCAGCATTTCGCGCATGGATACTGACATGAGATTAACTCCGAAGGTTGGGTCTAAAATCCAGCCCGAAATCACTTTCGCCGCGAGGGCGAGAAGCGACACCTTGGTGGGCTGGTTTGCGAATGGCAGGGCGACGAATTCGCCCTGCCTGGTTTGCCAGCAGCTCACGCTACCAGCAAAACCCAAAGATTATAGCAGGAACAAGAGGCCGCCCCACCCATGCTCAACGACCTTCACTCCACCCGGGCCCGCCTGCGCGCCGGCCTGACCGACGCCCCTGCCGAGCTCGAGCGGGCCATCGCCGTCGCGCAGTCCACGGCCTGCCGGCACGTCTTCCTGCAGACCCGTTTCGAAGCTGCCCGGGCCGAGGCCGCCCGACCCGGCCAGGGCGAACGACCGCTGGCCGGCCTGGCCGTTTCGATCAAGGACCTGTTCGACGCCCAGGGCGAAACCACGGCAGCCGGCTCGGTCGTGCTGGCCGGGGCGGCGCCGGCCGCGCGGGACGGCCCGGCCGTGGCTCGCCTGCGTGCCGCCGGCGGCGTGGTGATCGCCCGAACCAACATGACCGAGTTCGCGTTTTCTGGTGTGGGCGTCAATCCGCACCACGGCACGCCGGTCAACCCGAGCGACCCGCAAGTGCCCCGCATCCCCGGCGGTTCATCGTCGGGCGCGGCGGTCTCGGTTGCCACCGGCGCCGCCTTCGTCGCTCTGGGCTCGGACACGGGCGGCTCGATCCGGATCCCGGCGGCGCTCAACGGCATCGTCGGCTTCAAGAACACCGCCCGCCTGGTGCCGGTGGAAGGCGCCTTGCCGCTCTCGAGCACGCTGGACACGGTGTGCGCCATGACCCGCTCGGTGCGCGACGCGATCACCGTCCACGAAGTGCTGGCGGCGCGCAGCGTGACGCGCAGCAACGCCCCGCTGTCTGGTTACCGGCTGGCGGTGGCAACCACGCTGATGCTCGACGGACTCGATGCGACCGTCGCGCGCGCTTTCCAGCGCAGCCTGCAGGTTCTGCGCGATGCTGGCGCCAGCATCACGGAGATCGCGCTGTCCGACATCAGGAACCTCGGCGCGGTCCAGGCCGGCGGCGGCTTTTCCGCGGCAGAGAGCTACGCCTGGCATCGCCAGTTGCTGGAGCAGGACGGCGAGCGCTACGACCCCCGGGTGCGCGTGCGCATCGAAAAAGGCGCGGCGATGAAGGCTTGGGAATACCTGGACCTATTCGCCGCCCGGCGTGACTGGATCGCCAAGGTAGAACGGGCGTTGCGCGGCTTCGACGCCGTGCTCTCACCCACCGTGCCGATGGTGGCGCCGCCGATCGCGTCGGTCGCGCCGGGCAAGGAACGCGACGACGAATTCATGCGCACCAACGCCCTGCTGCTGCGCAACACCAGCGTCGTCAACATGCTCGATGGCTGCGCCGTTTCCATCCCCTGCCACGTCGCCGGCGAATTGCCTGCCGGCCTGATGTTGTGGCACGGGGCCCTGCACGACGATACGATCCTCAACATTGCGCAACAGGCCGAAGCCGCGCTCGCTGCAGCTCCAAGGGATCGATGAACATTGCTACAGCATCAGAAGGACGTCGATGAACATCGCCGTCGTGGGTGCCGGAATCATCGGCGTGACCACAGCTTACGAACTGGCCGTCGACGGCCACCGGGTCACTGTCTTCGAACGCCGCGGCGCTGTCGCCGAGGAAACCAGTTTCGCCAATGCCGGCGTGGTCGCGCCAGGCGCCGTCACGCCCTGGGCCGCTCCCGGCATGCCCGGCAAGGTGGCGCGCTACCTGTTCAGCCGGCACGCGCCGGTGCGGGTCTGCCTGCCGCTGAGCGGCGCCGACATCGGCTGGATGTGGCGCTGGCGGCGTGCCTGCCAGCTCGAGACCTACCTGGCCAACCGCGCCCGGATGCAGCGGCTGGCCTTCTACAGCCGCGAGCGGCTGCACCACCTCACCGAAGACCTGAAACTGGAGTACGACCGCAGCGCCGGCTACATGGTGCTGCTGCGCTCGGAGAAGGACAGCAAGCTGGTGCAGCCTGGTTTGCAGGTGCTGCGCGATGCCGGCATCGCCTTCCGCGAGATCGACGCGGACCAGGCCCGCCTGCTGGAACCGGCCCTCAATCCCGACACGCCCTTCCTGGGCGCCGTGCACCTGCCGGACGACGAAGTCGGCAACTGCCGGCAGTTCGCGCTGCTGCTGAAGGCCCAGGCGCAGCGGCTGGGCGCCACCTTCGAGTTCAACAGCACCGTGGCGCCGCTGGATCCGGCAGCACCGTCGACGCTCACGATCGCCGTCGAAGGCGCGCAACCGCGCCAGCAACGCTTCGATGCAGTCGTCGTCTGCGGCGCGGTCGATTCGGCCCTGCTGCTGCGGCCGGTCGGCCTGCGGCTGCCGCTGGCGGCGGTCCACGGCTACTCGATCAGCGCGCCGATCCGCGAACCGCTGAACGCGCCACGCAGCGCGCTGATGGACGAGCGCTACAAGGTGGCGATCTCGCGGCTGGGCAACCGGGTGCGGGTGGCCGGCAGCGCCGAAATCGGCGGCTCGCCGCGGGCCATGCGGCCAGCCGCGATCCAGACGCTGTACAAGGTGCTGCACGACTGGTTTCCCGGCGCCGCCCAGATTTCCAACACCGGCGCGGCCGTGCAGGAATGGAAGGGCGCGCGGCCGATGCTGCCGGACGGTCCGCCGGTGCTGGGCGCCACCGGCATTCCCGGCGTGTGGATCAACCTCGGGCACGGCTCCAGCGGCTGGGCCCTGTCCTGCGGCAGCGCGCGCGCCGTGGCCGACCTGATGACGGGCCGGGCGCCTCAGGTCGATCTCGAAGGCCTGGGCATCGAGCGCCTCGCCGTTTGACCGTCATCGCGGGCCCGACCCGCAATCCATGGACCCCGGATCGCGAGTCCGGGATGACAATCGCTCCATGCAACGGATCACGCCCGACCGCCCCTGGCAGCTGCACGACATCGCCGCGACGCGGCGGATCGAGCACGCGGCCGCCGCCGCGCTGCCACCCCACACCCTCATGGAACGGGCCGGACTGGCGGTCGCGCGGCTGGCACTGGCGCTGGCGCCGCACGCGCAGCGCATCTGGATCGCCTGCGGTCCCGGCAACAACGGCGGCGACGGCCTGGAAGCCACCATGCACCTGCAGCGCTGGGGCAAGGCACCGCACGTGAGCTGGGCCGGCGACGAGAGCAAAGCCCCGGCCGACGCCCTGGCGTCGCTTGCGCGCGCCCGCCAAGCCGGTGTGTCGATCGGCCAGCAACCGCCGGCAAGCTGGGACCTGGCCATCGATGCGCTGCTGGGGATCGGCAGTTCGCGCGCACCGGAAGGCCGGCTGGCGGACTGGATTGCGGCCATCAACGGCGGTCCGGCCCCGGTGCTGGCGATCGATGTACCGTCCGGCCTGGACGCGGATGCCGGCAACGGACCGGCCCTGCGGGCGAGCCATACGCTGACGCTGCTCACGCTCAAGCCGGGCCTGTTCACTGCCGGCGGCCGCGACGCAGCGGGCCAGGTCTGGTACGACGACCTCGGCGTGCGCATCGACCAGGCGGCCACCGCGCTGCTGTCAGGACCGCCGCCGTCGGCGCCGCGCCTGCACGCCTCGCACAAGGGCAGCTACGGCGATGTCGCGGTGATCGGCGGCGCTCCCGGCATGGGCGGCGCCGCCTTGCTGGCGGCGTCGGCGGCGCTCCATGGCGGGGCCGGACGGGTGTTCGTCGGCCTGCTCGATGCCGGCGCACTGGCCGTGAACCCCTCGCAACCGGAGTTGATGCTGCGGGCCTGGGAATCGCTGCCCCTGGGGGCGATGAGCGTGGCCTGCGGCTGCGGCGGCGGCGAAGCGGTGCGGGCCGTGCTGCCCAAGGTGCTGTCGACCGCACGTGCGCTGGTGCTGGACGCCGACGCGCTGAATGCGATCGCGGCCGATGCGCAACTGCAGTCGCAACTGAAGGCCCGGGCCGGGCGCAGCGGATGGGCCACCATCATCACGCCCCATCCGCTGGAGGCGGCCCGGCTGCTGGGCCGCAGCGCAGCCGACATCCAGTCCGACCGGCTCGCCGCCGCCACCGAGCTGGCGCAGCGTTTCTCGTGCGTCGCCGTGCTCAAGGGCTCAGGCAGCATCACGGCCGCGCCCGGCGAGTTGCCGGTCATCAACATCAGCGGCAACGCCAGGCTGGCGACCGCCGGCACTGGCGACGTGCTGGCGGGAATGATCGCCGCGCGCCTGGCCCTGGGCCTGCCGGCCTTTGCCGCGGCGCAGCAGGCGGTGCATGCGCATGGGGCATGCGCCGACCATTGGCCTGCCGGCCTGCCCCTCACGGCCTCGGAGCTGGCGCGCCGGGCCTGAAGCCGCAAGGCGTCAGCCGCGTCCCACGAACGGCATCTTGGTGGCCATCACCGTGTGGAACAACACGTTGGCTTCCAGCGGCAGGTTCGCCATGTAGAGGATGGAGGTGCCGACGATCGCCGCGTCCATCAGCGGCTCGGGCCGGATGTCACCATTGGCTTGCGCAACGCCTTTGGCCATCCGCGCCGCGAGGTCCGTCATCGCGTTGCCGATGTCGATCTGGCCGACGGCGATGTCGTACTTGCGCCCGTCAAGCGAGGCAGTCTTGGTCAGGCCCGTCACCGCGTGCTTGGTCGCCGTGTAGGCGATCGAGCCGGGCCGCGGCGCATGGGCCGAGATCGAGCCGTTGTTGATGATCCGCCCGCCCATGGGCTGCTGCGACTTCATCACGCGAAAGGCCTGCTGGATGCAATAGAACATCCCGTTGAGGTTGGTGTCCACCACCCGCTTCCAGTCCTCGATCGCGATGTCTTCCAGGGCGGCCCCGCCCAACCCCATGCCGGCATTGTTGAACAGCAGGTCGACCCGGCCCCAGGCCTTCACCGTCGCCTCGAACAACGCCTTCACGGACGCCGGATCGGTCACGTCGGTCGGCACGGCCAGCGCGCGGCCCGTCGCGCCGGATTCGTCAGCCACCTGCTGCAGCGCGTCGGCGCGGCGGCCGGCCAGCGCGACCCGCCAGCCATCCTTGAGCAGCGCCAGCGCGGCCGCCTTGCCGATGCCCGAGCCGCCCCCGGTGACGATCGCCACTCTTGCCTCATTGCTGGTCTCAGCCATGGTCCTGCTCCTCGTGTGGGTTCAACGCCGGCTTTTGCGCCCGCTCTTGCTCTTGGTGGTGGCCGCCTTCTTGACGGCGGTCTTCAGCGCCTGGATCGGTGAACGCGCGCGCTCGCCGGCCGCCGGCGCGCTCTTGCGGGCCGCGCGCTTGGTCGATGCCTTGGCCGGCACGCCCGCCGGTCCGGACGGTGACACGCCCTTTTCCTTCAGCGCCCGGCCGACCAGCTCGTCGCCCTCATGCACCAGGCGGAAGTCGATCTTGCGGCCGTCAAGGTCGACCCGGCTGACCTGCACCCGCACCCGGGTGCCGATCGCGTAGCGGATGCCGGTGCGCTCGCCGCGCAGTTCCTGCCGTGCCTCGTCGAACTTGAAATATTCGCCGCCCAGCTCGGTGATGTGGACCAGCCCCTCGACGTACATCGCGTCCAGCGTGACGAAGATGCCGAACGTGGTGGCCGACGTGACGACGCCGCCATATTCCTCGCCGAGATGCTCGCGCATGTACTTGCACTTGAGCCACGCTTCGACGTCGCGGCTGGCTTCGTCGGCCCTGCGCTCGTTGGCGCTGCAGTGCAGGCCGGCCGCTTCCCAGGCCTGCACTTCGCGCGACGGCGGCTGCACCGGTTTCTTGAGCTTGTTGGTCGGGGCCCTGACCCGGGCCGCCAGCCGGCGCGCCAGCTTCTCGTGCGCTTCGCCGGGCGTCGGCAGCACCGGCAGCTGGTAGCGCTCGCCGGCCAGGATGGCCTTGATCACGCGGTGCACCAGCAGGTCCGGATAGCGCCGGATCGGGCTGGTGAAGTGGGTGTAGGCGTCGTACGCCAGGCCGAAGTGGCCGCTGTTGATCGGCGTGTAGATCGCCTGCGACATCGACCGCAGCAGCATGCTGTGGATCTGCAGGGCGTCCGGCCGCTCCTTGGTGGCTACCGCCACGCGCTGGAACTCTCCCGGGGCCGGGTCCTCGCTCACGGTCTGGCCGACGCCGATCGCCTTGAGGTAATTGCGCAGCAACTCCACCTTCTCCGGCGTCGGGCCTTCGTGCACGCGGTACAGGCCCGGGTGCTTGCTCTCCTGGATGTAGTCGGCGCTGCAGACGTTGGCCGCCAGCATCGATTCCTCGATCAGGCGGTGCGCCTCGTTGCGGGTGCGCGGCACGATCTGCTCGATGCGGCCGCTGTCGTCGCAGATGATCTGCGTCTCGGTGGTCTCGAAATCGACGGCGCCGCGGGCCTGGCGAGCCTTGAGCAGCGCGCGGTACACATCCGACAGGTTTTCCAGGTCGGCGACGCGCTCCTTGCGGCGGATCGCCTCCGGGCCGCGGGTGTTGGCGAGAATCGCGGCCACCTCGGTATAGGTGAAGCGCGCGTGGCTCCACATCACCGCCGGATAGAACTGGTACGCGAAGATCTCGCCGCCGGCGTTGATCAGCATGTCGCAGACCATGCACAGGCGCTCCACCTCGGGGTTGAGCGAACACAGGCCGTTGGACAGCTTCTCCGGCAGCATCGGGATGACGCGGCGCGGGAAGTACACGCTGGTGGCCCGTTCGTAGGCGTCGATGTCGATCGCGCTGCCGGTCTCCACGTAGTTGCTGACGTCGGCGATCGCCACCAGCAGGCGCCAGCCCTTGCCGCGGCCGACCTTGGCCGGCTCGCAGTACACGGCGTCGTCGAAGTCGCGCGCGTCCTCGCCGTCGATGGTCACCAGCGGCACGTCGGTGAGGTCGACACGGTGCTTCTTGTCCTGCGGCCGCACCTTGTCGGGCAAGGTGCGCGCCAGCGCGATGCAGGCATCCGAGAACTCGTGCGGCACGCCGTACTTGCGCACCGCGATCTCGATCTCCATGCCGGGATCGTCGATCTCGCCCAGCACTTCCTTCACGCGGCCGACCGGCTGGCCATACAGGCTCGGCGGCTCGGTCAGTTCGACCACCACCACCTGGCCCGCCTTGGCCAGCGCTGTCGCCCCCTTGGGGATCAGCACGTCCTGGCCGTAACGCTTGTCTTCCGGCGCCACCAGCCAGACGCCGCTTTCATGCAGCAGCCGGCCGATGATGGGTTGCGGCGGGCGTTCGATGATCTCCACCACCCGCCCTTCGGCCCTGCCCTTGCGGTCATGCCGCACGATGCGCGCCTTGACGCGGTCCTTGTGCAACACAGCGCGCATCTCGTTGGGCGGCAGGTAAATGTCGCCTTCGCCGTCGTCGCGAACCACGTATCCGTGGCCATCGCGATGGCCGTTGATCACGCCTTCGATTTCATCGAGCAGCCCGCTGCTGATGTGTCCGATATTTTTGATATAGAATCCTTTTCTTTCCTGAAATGCCCAGGTGGCGGAATTGGTAGACGCACTAGTTTCAGGTACTAGCGAGTAACATCGTGGGGGTTCGAGTCCCTTCCTGGGCACCAATCATAAAGCCGGCTTTGCCGGCTTTGTCTTGTGTGCAAGCACACGTGAAAGCCGCCTTCGAAGGGCGGCTTTTTCTTTGGGCGATCCGTCGGCTCAGACTGGCACCGCCACGAGGTCGTGCCCCTCGGTGCCGACAATCCGCGCCTGCGTAAAGTCGCCGACCCTGAGCTGCTTGCTGATCTTCTCCGGCGGCAGCAACTTCACCGTCCCGTCGATCTCCGGTGCGTCCGCATAGGTGCGTCCGACGCCGCCCTTGCGGCCGAGCGCGGGAGCCGAATCGACCAGTACCTGCATGGTCGCGCCGATGCGCTGGCGCAGCTTCTCGGCCGAGACCTGCTCGGCCACCGCCATGAAGCGGGCGCGACGCTCTTCGCGCAGTTCCTGCGGCAGCATGCCCGGAATGTCGTTGGCGGCGGCGCCGGCCACCGGGCTGTAGGCAAAGCAGCCGGCCCGGTCGATCTGCGCCTCGCGCACGAAGTCCAGCAGGTGCTGGAACTCCTCTTCGGTCTCGCCCGGGAACCCGGCGATGAAGGTGCTTCGCACCACCAGCTGGGGACAGCCTTCACGCCAGCGCTCGATCCGCTCGAGGTTTTTCTCGCCGCTGGCCGGCCGCTTCATCCGGCGCAACACGTCGGGGTGGCTGTGCTGGAATGGCACGTCCAGATAAGGCAGCACCTTGCCGGTGGCCATCAGCGGAATCACCTCATCAACAGATGGGTACGGATAGACGTAATGCAAGCGGACCCACGCACCGAACGGTTCGGCGATGTCGCCCAACGCCTGCACCAGTTCCAGCATGCGGGTGCGGATCGGCTTGCCGTCGTAGAAGCCGGTGCGGTATTTGACGTCGACGCCATAGGCCGAGGTGTCCTGGCTGACGACCAACAGCTCCTTCACGCCACCTTCGAAGAGGGCCCTGGCCTCCTTGAGGACGTCACCGATCGGCCGCGACACCAGATCGCCGCGCATCGACGGAATGATGCAGAACGTGCAGCGGTGGTTGCAGCCCTCGCTGATCTTGAGGTACGCATAGTGGCGCGGCGTCAGCTTGATGCCGGCGATCCCGAACGAGTTGCGGGACGGATCGGGCAGCAGGTCGATGAACGGATCGTGCGGCTTGGGCAGGTTGAGGTGGACGGCGTCCATCACTTCCTGCGTCGCATGCGGGCCGGTGACGGCCAGCACCGAGGGGTGCATCTGGCGCACCAGGTTGCCGCCGCCCTCGCCTGCTTTCGCGCCGAGGCAGCCGGTGACGATCACGCGGCCGTTCTCGGCCAGCGCCTCGCCGATGGTGTCCAGGCTTTCCTTCACCGCGTCGTCGATGAAGCCGCAGGTGTTCACGATCACGAGGTCGGCGCCCGCGAAGGTCTTGGAGGTCTGGTAGCCCTCGGCGCTGAGCTGCGTCAGGATCAGTTCGGAATCGGTCAGCGCCTTCGGGCAACCGAGGCTGACGAACCCGACTTTCGGGATCTTGGCGAATGGGGACAGGACTTCGGTCATCCCCGTATTGTCCCAGAGCATCGCAAGGGTTCCCGGATCGCTCCGGGATGACCTTTCGGCCACTTATCGCTTCAGGCCGAAAGCACCCAGCATCTGCCCCTGCATCTTCTCGAACATGGTCTTGGACTGCTCGACGTAGTTGCCCATCATTCCCGCCATCAGCGGGTTCTGCACGCTCATGAACTGCGCCCACAGCTCGGGCGACACGGTCTTGGACTGCTCGGCCAGCTTGGCCTGGATGTCGGTGAAGGCCTGCACGTTCTTCTCGAGGTAGGTGCCCATGAAGCCCTGGGCCGAATGGCCGTAGAAGCGGATGATGTTGGCCAGCGCGACCTCGCTGAACATCGGTGCGCCGCCGGCTTCCTCTTCCAGGATGATCTGCAGCAGGATGCTGCGCGTCAGGTCCTCGTTGGTCTTGGCGTCGCGCACCACGAACGGCTCGCTGTCCATCACCAGGTGTTTCACCTCGGCCAGCGTGATGTAGGTGGAAGTGTCGGTGTCGTACAGCCTTCGGTTGGGGTACTTCTTGATGATGCGCTGCGCCGGCTTGGCCGCGGAGGCTTTCTTGGTTTGCACTGGGGGAGCTCCTGGTCGCTGCGTGGCGCATGGCCCGCCGCGTTGATGTATTGCAGTGCAACACATTCTAGGGAGCGGCATGGCGCGAGCGCCCAAGGTTAACCCCTAGGCTCTCCCGGACGGCGCCGGAGCGCGCGGCAGCAGGCTGAAGATGCCTTCGTCGGCCAGTGCGGAGAACTGCCGACCCAGTACTTCGACGACCTTGCGCATGGCCGGCGAGGTCCGGTTCTCCGGCGGCATCGCGATGACCAGCATCCGGTGCAGGCTGGCGTCGGCAATATGGAAGGCGTCAAGCCGGCCGGCGCGGATGTCTTCCTGGTAGGTGGAAACGGGCATGACCGTGACGCCCTGCCCACGGGCCACGATCCGCCGGATCGCCTCCACCGAATCGATCTCGGTGCCGGGCGCGAGCTGCTTGCCGAGCTTGCGCAACTGGTCATCGACCACGATGCGGAAGCCCGAAGTCACCAGCAGCGGCGTGCGGCAAAGCTCGTCGAGCGTATAGAACGGCTGGATCCCCCGCACGCCGGGCGCGGTGACCACCACCACTTCCTCCGCCACGGCGGGCTCCAGCCGCAGACCGGAGACCCGGGGCGGATTGGTCAGCACCGCAACATCGATGCGACCCGACAGGAGAGGCTCCAGCATGACGGAGCTGAAACCCTCGACCACCTTGAGCGTGATCTCCGGAAAGTCGCGGTGGACCTGCTCCAGGCAACCCGGCGCGATGATCGGCGCCAGCGTCGGCGACAGGCCCAGGGTCACAGCCCCTTCGACCGCGGCCTGGTTGTTGATTTCGCTGCGGGCCGACTCCAGCTCACGCAGGATCCGGCGGGCCCGGCCGAGGAACTGCTGGCCGGCCGGGGTGAGCTGGATGCCCCGCGGCAGCCGCACGAACAGCGCCGCGCCCAGCTCCTGCTCGATGTTCTGGAGCTTGCGCGACAGCGCCGACTGCACAATGCCCAGCTCCGCCGAGGCGCGTGTGATGTTGCCCAGTTCGGCGGTCCAGATGAAGCACTTGAGTGCGCGGATGTCCATGGGCAGTTCCGGTGACCTGAGCTGCCATGCCGATTCAGCATGGCAGCGATGAAAACAAAGCGTTGGTGCGGATCTTACAAACTGTAGAACATCCGCCCATCCCAAATGGAACGGAGTCAAGCATGCAGAAAATAGAAGTCGCCGTCATCGGCACCGGCTGGTGCGGCGGCATTCGCGCCGAGGCGCTGGCCCGCCATGCCATGGTCAAGGCCCTGCACATCGCCGAGGTCAAGCCCGAGCGGCTGCGCGAAATGGCTGACAAGACCCAGGCCGCGACCGCGACGGCCGACTGGCAGGAGATCGTCCGCAATCCCGACATCGCGGCGGTCTACATCTCGGCCACACCCGAAACCACTCACTATCCGATGGCCAGGGCCTGCCTGCTCGCGGGCAAGCACGTCTTCCTGGAAAAGCCGATCGCCATGACGCTGGCGGAAGCCGACGAACTGATCACCATCGCGCGCGACGGCAAGCTCAAGTTCACGATCGGCTATTCGCAGCGCTTCAACACCAAGTTCGCCTATGTGCGCCGCAGCGTGCGCGACGGCTCGATCGGCACGCCGGTCAGCGTGCTGGTGTCGCGCCACATCAGCCGCAGCCTCGGCAGCAAGATCACGGGCCGCACCAAGCTGTCTCCGGCCGCCATGGAGTCCACGCATGACCTCGACTTCGTGCTGTGGTGCCTGGAGCCGGCCAAGCCGGTGCGGGTCTACTCGCAGAACAACTACGGCGCGTTGAAGGCTGCGACCGGCGCCGAGGTCCCGGACCTGCAATGGATCAACGTGACGATGGACAACGGCGTCTCCTTCGTGGTCGGCGGCGGCTGGAGCCTGCCTCCCGGCTACCCGAACTTCTCCACCACCTGGATCGAGATGATCGGCACCGACGGCGCCGTGTTCGTGGACGACAGCCACCGCGACGTGGTGATCAACACGATGAAGTCGGGCATGCAGCTTCCGATGTCTTCCATGCCGGGCGAACAGGTGGAACACGTCTATGCGGGACCGATGGCCGCCGAGACTCTGCACTTCCTCGAGGCGGTGGTGCGCGACGAAGACGTGATGGTGACACCCGAGCACGCCCGCATGGTGATGGAGGTGTACATCGCAGCCGATCTCTCGGCCGAAACCAACATGCCGGTGGACCTGCCGCTGGCGGCCGCCGACCCGGCACGCACGCTGCGCGCAGCCTGAATGGAACGCGCCATGACGTCTGCCGGCCACGACCCCGACCCCGACCCCGACAAGGATCTGCGCTCCTATCGCCGGGCGCTGGGCTCTTTCGCCACCGGCATCACGGTGGTCACGACACTGCGCGACGACGGCGAACCGGTCGGCCTGACCGCCAATTCGTTCACGTCGGTTTCGCTGGAGCCGCCGCTGGTGCTGTGGTCGCTGGCCCGCAAGTCGCCCTCGCTGGGGGTCTTCGAGGCCTGCCGGCATTACGCAATCAATGTGTTGTCCAGCGACCAGGCAGGCCACTCTGAGCGCTTCGCCACGCCCAGGCCGGACAAGTTCGCAGGCCTGGACTGGCACGCCAGCGACGAAGGCGTTCCCCTGCTGGAAGGGGTGACCCTGCATCTGGTGTGCGAAAACCATCAGCGCATCGAAGCCGGGGATCACATCATCTTCCTGGCGCGGGTGCTGCGCTACGACATGCGCCCCTGCGACCCGCTGATCTATTGCCGCGGAAATTACCTGGACCGCGCGAGCGTCTCCGGGCAACAGGGGAAATACGCATGCTGAATGTCGCTGTCGTCGGCCTTGGCTGGTGGGGACGCAACATCGTCGGTCAGTTGACGGGCAACTCCGTCTTGCGGCCCGTGCTGCTGGTCGATGTGAATGCGCAGGCCGGCGGCGAGTTCGCCCGCGGCCAGGGCATCGCGTTCGAAACCGATTTCGCACGCGCACTGGCCAACCCCGAAGTGCAGGGCGTGGTGCTGTGCACCCCGCACTCGCAGCACTGCGAACAGGTTGTCGCTGCGGCGGCGGCAGGCAAGCACGTGTTCTGCGAGAAACCCCTGTCGATGTCGCGCAAGGAGGTGTTGCGCGCCATGGAGGCGGTGCGCAAACACGGTGTCGTCCTGGCGGTGGGCCATGAACGGCGCTTCGAGCCCCCCATCCAGGAGGCGATGCGCCTGTTGCATTCGGGCGTGCTGGGAACGCCGTTGCAGGTCGAGGCCAATTTCAGCCAGGACAAGTTCCTGGCGCTGCCCGCGGACAACTGGCGGCTCTCGGGCCAGGAAGCGCCCGCCGGCCCGATGACCGCCACCGGGATCCACCTGCTCGACCTGTCGGTCGGTGTGTTCGGCGAGGCCAGCCAGGTCTTCGCCAGCGTCAAGCAGCTGGGCAGCCCGCTGGTCAACGGCGACACGCTGGCGGCGCTGGTCACGTTCAAGAGCGGCGGTCACGCCCTGATCAGCGCGATTCTGGCGACGCCTTTCGTCGGTCGCTTCGCGATCTACGGCAGCAAGGGCTGGGTGGAAGTGCGCGACCGCGTCCATCCCGAGGCATCGCAAGGCTGGATCGTGAACACCTGCATTCGCGGCGAGAACGAGGGCCAGCCGGTCAGCACGGAATTTCCGGCGGCCTCCGGCGTCGTGGCCAACCTGGAGGCCTTCGCGGCGGCGGCCGAAGGCGGGGCTGCCTACCCGGTCCCGCAGGACCAGATGATCGCCAATATCTCGGCCCTGGAGGCCATCTTCAAGTCCGCCCGCAGCGGCGGCATCGAAACCGTTGAAAGCTCAATGCAATGAAACTCGGAATGTTCATGATGCCGCTGCACCCCCCGGGGCGCAATGCATGGGAGACGCTGGCGGAAGACCGCGAAGCGGTGCTGCTGGCCGACCGGCTGGGGTTCGATGAAGCCTTCGTCGGCGAGCACGTGACCGACCTGGCCGAAAACGTGACGTCGTCGATGATGTTCCTGGCCAGCGTGGCGCACGAGACCCGCCGCATCAAGCTGGGGACGGGCACGATCAACATGCCCAACAGCCATCCGGCCAACGTCGCGGCGCAGGCCGCGATGCTCGACCACATGCTGCAGGGCCGCTTCATCATGGGCATCAGCCCGGGCGGCCTGATGTCGGACGCCGAGGTCTTCGGCAACTTCCAGAAGGATCGCAACGCCATCTTCCTGGAGTCCATCAACATGGTGCTGGACATCTGGAAGGGCAAGCCGCCGTATGACCTGCATGGCGAATACTTCAACGTCTCGACGGCCCGCACGATGATGCCGGAGATCGGCCAGGGCGCCATTCTCAAGCCGTTCCAGGCGCCGCATCCGCCGATCGTGGTCACCGCCGTCGCGCCGCACTCGAAGGGCGTGACCGAAGCCGCCAAGCGCGGCTGGACACCGATCTCGGCCAACTTCCTGCTGCCCAAGTGGGTGGCCAGCCATTGGCCGCGCTACGTCGAAGGTTGCGAGGCGGTCGGCAACCCTGCGCGCACCGAAGACTGGCGGGTCGCCAAATGCATCTTCGTGGCCGACGACGAGGCCACGGCCCAGCGCTACGGCAAGTCGCCCGAGGGTCCTTACCACTTCTACTTCAAGCAGCTGCTTCGCAAGCTCGTCACCGGCGGCCGGTCCAACCTGTTCAAGGAAGACCAGAACGCATCCGACGACGGCATCACCGCCGAATCGGTCACCGACCGGCTGGTGATCGCCGGCACGGTAGACAGCGTGGTCGAGCAATTGCTCGCTTTCCGCGAGGAAACCGGCGATTTCGGCACGCTGCTCTACGCCTGCATGGACTGGAAGGACAAGGCGCTGGGACAACGCTCCATGCAACTGCTGGCCGAACAGGTCATGCCGCGACTCAACCAGGCCATCGCCGCGGACGCGCCGATGCGGCGCGCAGCATGAGGCCCGCGATGCAGATGCGCCACACGATCGAAGGACCACCCGGCCGGCCCGTGCTGGTGCTGGCGAACTCCCTGGCCGCAACGTCGGCGATGTGGGACGCGCAGCGCGCGCACTGGAGCAAGCACTGGCGCCTGGTGCGCTTCGACTATGCCGGCCATGGCGACCCTGCATTCGCCGGCGACGCGCCGGCAACCGTGGATGGCATTGGCCGCGACCTGCTCGGCCTGCTCGATGCGGCGGACATCCAGCGCTTTTCGTTGGTCGGACTGTCGCTCGGCGGCATGCTGGGCCTGCACCTTGCCGCCGCGGCGCCCGACCGGGTCGAGCGGCTGGTCGCGGCCAACTGCCGTTACCACCAGACCGATGCGCTGGGGCAGCAATGGAACGACCGGATCGCAGCGGTGCGGGCCGGCGGCATGGAAGCGATCGCGGCGACGACGGTGGAGCGCTGGCTCACCGAAGGCTTTCGTTCGAAGCACCCGGAGCAGGCAGACCGGATCGGCGCAATGATCCGCAGCACCTCGCGTGAAGGCTATGCGGCTGCCGCGCAAGCGGTGCGCGACTACGACGCGCGGCCCTGCCTCGACCGCATCCGCTGCCCGGTGCTGTTGGTCAGCGGCGCCCAGGATGGGGCAGCCCCGGCCGACCACATGGCCGTCTTGGCGACCGCGCTGGGAGCGCGCCACCTGGCGCTGGACCCTTGTGCCCACCTGTCATGCGTGGAACAGGCGCAGGCCTTCACGGATGGCGCAGGAGCATTCCTGTCGTGATGAAATCGCGCCGCATGCGCGAGCCCACCCGCTCAATGCTTTCAGACAAAAAACACCGGAGACAGACGATGCAAAGACGAATCCTTCTCGCAGCCGCAACCGTAGCGGCCACTGCGCTGCTGGCAAGCGCCCCGGCGCACAGCCAGGGCGCCGGCGACTACCCCAGCCGGCCGATCCGCATGATCGTTCCGTTTGCGCCCGGGGGCGCGTCGGACTTCCTGGCACGGGCCATCGCGCCGCGCCTGGGTCAGGCGCTGGGCCAGACCATCCTGGTCGACAACCGGGCCGGCGTCGCCGGCAACATCGGCATGGAGGCAGCCGCCGCCGCGGCACCGGATGGCTACACAGTCTTCCTGGGCAACGTCGGCACCCTGGCGATCAACCAGTCGATCTTCGGCGCGCAGCAGAGGGTGACGGCCGTCAACTTCGCACCGGTCTCGCTGGTGGCGAACGCGCCAGACATCCTGGTCAGCGGTCCCATGGTGCCGGCCAGGACCGTACGCGAACTGGTCGAGTACGGTCGCAAGAATGCGGACAAGATGAGCTTCGCCTCACCGGGCAGCGGCAGCCTCAACCGGCTCGAAATGGAGCTGTTCCGCGGCGTGGCCAACCTGGACATGGTGCACATCCCGTACAAAGGCGGTGCGGGCCCGGCCATCACCGACGTCGTTGGCGGCCAGTTACCCGTGATGTTCACGCCGATCCCGTCGGCGCTGCAGCTGATCAAGGCTGGCCGGCTCAAGGCGTTGGCCGTCGCCAGCAAGGAGCGGCTGCCGTTCCTGCCGGACGTTCCGACCATGATCGAGTCGGGCTATCCGCAGGTCGTGGGCGGCTCGTGGCAGGCGCTGATGTTCCCGCTGAACACACCCAAGCCGATCATCGCGAAGTGGCACGCGGCGATCGTCAAGCTGATCGCCGAGGAGGAAATCCGGCAGCGCCTGTTGCTGGGCGGTGTCGAAGGTGTCACCAGCCGCTCGCCCGAGGAACTGGCCGAGTTCATCGCCCAGGAGGCCGCCCGCTGGGGTGCGGTTGCGCGCGCAGCGCACGCCACCGCGGATTGACAGACCACCCTTCCCTCTTTCGTACAAGGTAGTTTCGCAATGAGCGTCAAATCGCGTCCCATCGGCCTGGCCATCATTGGCGGCGGCCGCGTCGGCCTGTTCCGCGGCGAAGTCGCGGCCCGCCACCCCCAGGTCAGCTGGATCGGCCTGGCCGAGATCAAGCCCGAGCGCGCCGCCGAAGTCGGCGGGAAGATCAGCGCCGACTTCATCACGGCCGACTACAAGGAACTGCTGGACCGGCCGGAAGTGGACGCCGTCATCATCGCCACCGACGAACACCTGCACGTCGAACCGGTCCTCGAAGCGGCGCGCCGGGGCATCCCGATGCTGATCGAAAAGCCGCTGGCCACCCGTGTCAGCGACTCGCGCCGGGTGCTCGAAGCCCTGCGTGACAGCGGCACCGACGCGGTGGTGGGTTACACGCAGCGCTTCCGTCGCCGCTGGCTCGCCGCCAAGGAGAAGGTGCGCACCGGCGCGCTGGGTGAGGTGACCCTGGTGACCAGCCGGGCGTTCATGAACCGGCTGGTGGCGATCGACAACTATCGGCGCACCGACGACCCGTCGTCGATCTCGCCCATGGTGATCTCGGGCACCCACGCGTTGGATATCGTGATGTGGATGATGCAAGGCAAGAAGCCGGTGGAGATCTATGCGCGTTCCAACGACAAGGCGCTCGGCCCAGAGTGGAAGGGCACCGATGCCACGGCGGGCATGATCACTTTTTCCGACGGCAGCGTCTACCACCTGAGCATCTCCTGGGCGCTGCCGGTGACCTGGCCCGGTGCGGTCTACAGCCTGGACGTGGGCGTGGTCGGCACCGAGGGCGTCCTGACCATCGACGACACCCATCGCGACATCGTGCTGGCCGTCTCGCGTCCGCAGGCCGAGGGCTACGCGCCCGACAAGCAGCGGCTGGTCGATTTCATGGGCAGCTATCCGCCCGGCGACATGGCGCTGGGCGAGTTGCGCGGCCCGATGCGCGAAGAAACGGACTCCTGGCTCAACCGGGTCTGCGCCGGCTGGACCACCCAGCACTGCACGGCCGCCGAAGCGCACTACAACCTGATCCTGACCAAGGCGCTGGACCTGTCGGCGCGCACCGGCAAGCCGGTCGATTGCAGCGACTGGGAAGCGCTGGAAGCCCGGCTGGACTGAAACGGCCGGTACCGATCCCCACCACGAAAGAGGAGACAAGCCCATGAACCCCACCCGAAGAAGCGTGCTGCGCAGCGGCGCTGGCGTCGTCACCGGCATCGCGCTGGCCGGCTGCAACGTCCTGGACCAGGCGCGGGCACGCGCACCTGCCGACCCGAACACCCGGTCCGCCAATTACTCGGCGCCCGGACCGGTGATCGTCGACGGCCGCCGGATCAAGACGGTGGACGTGCACGCGCACTGCTTCGTGCCGGAAGCGCTGGCGCTGCTGGGCGCCGACGCCAACAGCGTGCTGCCGCCGGTCAAGGGCATCAAGGAACACTTCATCGTGGTGCAGGATCGGCTGGCGGCGATGGACGCGATGCGCATCGACATGGAGATCCTGAGCATCAACCCGTTCTGGTACCGGCGCGAGCGGGGCATCACCGAACGCATCGTCCGGATCCAGAACGAAAAGATGGCCGAGCTTTGCGCCGCCAACCCGCAACGGCTGGGCGCCTTCGCGTCACTGTCGCTGCAGTTCCCCGATACGGCGGTGCGCGAACTGGAATACGCCGTGACCAAGCTGGGCATGCGCGGCGCGGCGATCGGCGGCAGTGTGAACGGCACCGACTTTTCCGATCCGCAGTTCCACCCGGTCTGGGCCAAAGCCGAGGAACTGGGCACCACGCTGTTCATCCATCCGCAGAGCACCCCCGAACTGGCCAAGCGGTTCAAGGGCAACGGCTGGCTGTCGAACGTCATCGGCAACCCGCTGGACACCACCATCGCCCTGCAACGCCTGATCTTCGACGGCACGCTCGACAAGTTCCCACGCCTGAAGATCTGCGCCGCCCACGGCGGCGGCTTCCTGGGCTCGTATGCGCCGCGCATGGACCACAGCTGCTTCGTCTCGCCCAGCAACTGCGACCCCAGGATCGTCCTGAAGAAGAAGCCCACCGAGTACCTGAACCAGATCTACTTCGACGCGCTGGTGTTCACGCCCGAGGCGCTGCGGCATCTGGTGGCCCAGGTCGGCGCCAGCCAGGTGGTGATCGGCACCGACCACCCGATTCCGTGGGAAGAGCACCCGGTCGACCATGTACTGGAGACGCCGAGCCTGAGCGCCGCCGATCGCGCAGCCATCCTGGGTGACAACGCGCGCCGGATGCTCAACCTGCCGGCCTGAAAGCGGCCGTGGCAGCAAGTTCGCTGCCCCAATGAAAAACGGCACCCGAGGGTGCCGTTTTTATCGATTGTTGGTAGGCGCGATTGGTGCCACTGACCAACGCACAACCCGCGCCAATACTAACTCAGGTAAGTGTGAGGTAAGCGTCGGTTAGATTTTTCACCCATTCTGTCACTCCGTGGGGTCAACCAAGGAGGTCAGATGAAACTCACTGCACTGCGCCTGCAGGCGCTCGTAAAGAACCCAGTTCAGGGCAAGTACGCCGACGGACAGGGCCTGTACCTGAGGGTCACGCCAGCCGGCGGGATGTATTGGCAATGGCGCATCCGAACCCCACGTGACACGGCCGTGAGCTACGGCACCTACCCCGATGTCAGCCTGGCCGAGGCGCGGGAGCGCCACCGGCAGGCCCGCGAACAGCGACGCAATGGCCTGGATCCCAACCTTGAAAAGCGAAAGGCCCGCGCCGCCCTGGCTGTTTCGCTCAAGGACACCTTCGAGGCCATCGCCCGCGAGTGGTTCGGCGTGCGCAAGGGCGAGTGGGCGCCCAAGCACGCAGCCAAAGTCCTGGCACGTTTGGAGAGCGACGTGTTTCCGCGCATTGGCCGCTTCCCTGTTGCCGATGTCACCCCGCTGCTGTTGCTGGACGCGATTCGCAAGATCGAGGCCCGTGGAGTGCACGAAACGGCCCATAGAGCGCGCGACACATGCAGCCAAGTGTTCCGCTATGCGATCGCCACGGGCCGCGCTCAGCTCAATCCTGCCGCAGATCTGCGCCAAGCCCTCAGGGCGGCGCCACCGGTCGAGCACATGCCGGCCATCACAACCCCAACGCGCCTCAGTGAGCTCCTCCGCGCCATGGACGGATACAAAGGCAGCTATGTCGTGCGGGCTGCGCTTCAGCTCACCCCTATGCTCCTGTTGCGATCGAGCGAGCTGCGTTTCGGCCAGTGGGACGAGATCGACCTGGACGCAGCGCTGTGGACCCTTCCAGCCAGCAGGATGAAGGGAAAGCGAACGGCCAAGGCCGCAGACGCGCCGCCACACCTGGTACCGCTGCCCCGGCAGGCAGTGGCCATCCTGAGCGAACTGCGCGAGATCACCGGGCCGGATGGCCTGGTCTTCAAAAGTGAGCGAGATCGACAACGCGCAATGAGCGAGAACACGGTCAATGTAGCCCTGCATGCCTTGGGCATGAAGGGCGAGCAGACAGGCCATGGGTTCCGGGCGACAGCCCGCACGCTGCTGGCCGAGCAGTTGGGCTACGAAGACAACATCATCGAGGCCCAGCTAGCCCACCGGGTCAAGGATGCCCTTGGGAGGGCCTACAACCGCACGCAGTACATCGAACAGCGCCGCGCTATGCTCCAAGCATGGGCCGACTACCTAGACGATCTGCGCGATCTGCGCCTCCGGCCCCCGCCGTCCAACGTGATCACGTTGGAGTTTCAAAAGGCCGCCTGAGCGCAATAGGCTTGTTCCCTCAAGAGCAAGCCCCGTCTGGCGGGCGCCGGCGGTGTCGCCGGCGTGCCTTCCTCCCCCCTCCACCGGCGCGAAGCGCCGGCGGGTCCTCCGGTCGGTCGGCATCGGCGCAATGCGCCGACTCATTTCCGCCAGCCGGGGCGGCCATCAGGGAAGAAGCAGCGGGGCCTGCGGTGCGCTTTGGCCGAACATCTGGGCGGCGCGCCAAAGGCGCCGCGGGGGCAGTTCAGGCAGAGCCCACAAGGCCGGGGAACGGGCTGACCTCCAGCATGGAATTCAGCGTCGACAGCGTAAAAACCCGCCCGTCGGTGTCCTGCAGGACCGGAGTCAGGGCGTCATTGATGCGCGCCCACCCGATCCCCCCCAAAACTGCGATCAGTGGCACCCCTCCCAGCCGGACCGACTCGGCCCGCAACTTCTGAAAGCGCAGCGCCTTGTCTCTGGCGGTGCCGCCGTTGTTGGTTCCTTTGCACTCCAGCATCGCCCGCAAGCTGCCAGAATCGTCGAACACGACGAAGTCCGGCGCTGGGGTCACGCGCACCTCGAATCGCTGCGCGCCCTAAAGCGCCCGCGGCGATTGGACTGTACATGCATCCAGTAACTACAGCAACCGGCACCGATCAGGCGCGGTTCAACACAATCCCCAGGCGCTGGTGCCAGTGTTCCGCACCGGCCTCGCTCAGCTCGCCAATCTTGACAATTGGCCGTGCGTCGTTGGTGGTTTTCAGCAGGATCGTGTTCTCGGTCCTGGCACCGCCTTTTGTCGTCCATTCCCAATGCCAGCTTTCGACCTCTGCAAAGGAGACTTCGACCGTCAGACCCGAAATGCAACCGAAGATAACGAGCCGCCGGCCCGGTTCGTCGATCAACAACCCGCTGCTTGTCCCGGCGAACATTGGCGCACCTTTGAGATTGAATTTCTCAGCAGCTATTTCACCGTTTCGCTGCGTGTAAATAGTGACCCCATGGCGAACTAACGGCAGCCACAGAAACGCGCCAAAAGGGAGAGTGAAGAGGGACAGCAGAACGATCAGGAACTTGAATGGCCGGCCTGCCAAGGTCCTGGTCTTGAACAAAGAACAAACCATCACACCAGCCTGACTAGCCATTGCGCCCTCCCCGGCTTTGGATCGCACTTTGCGCGGATTGTAGGCGGCGAAACACATTGTGGCAAGCCCGCTCCAGCGCCTGCGCCGCTGTGGCGCCCGGCCAAAAACCGGCTCTGGCAATCATGCTGCTTCTCGCGTGTTCTCCGTGACGACGAGCCTCAGGCTCAAACGCAGATGCTCCACGACTGCTTGCGCGCCTGCG
>JBBRSZ010000014.1:0-97306 GCA_038244915.1 Burkholderiales bacterium
ACGGCCTGGAAGTGCGGCACGCCCTGGCGCAGCAGCGCCTTGCGCCAGAGCTGGGCGATCACCACCGGGATGACGATGTACAGGCCCACCGAGGTCAGCAGCGTGTCCCAGGGCACGGCGATCGAGGACAGGCCGAGCAACAGCGCCACATCGCGGAGTAGAAGGCGATGTTCTTGCCGAGGTCGTCGACGTGGACATGGACATGGAAGCGCTTCATGGTTCTCTCCCTGGTTGGGGCCAGCAGGACGTGCAGGAGTCGGCGGTGACTGCGCAGGCTTCGCCCTGGCAGCAGTGTTCGGTCAGGTAGGCCAGCAGGGCATTCATCTGGCCGAAGTCGGCGCGGTAGATCAGGTTGCGGCCGTCGCGCTGCTGCGTGATCAGCCCCGCGTTGACCAGCTCCTTGAGGTGGAACGACAGGGTCGCGCCCGCTACCTCGAGTTCTTCGGCCAGTTGGCCCGGTGTGCGGCCCTGCGTCCCGGCGACGACGAGCGAGCGGAAGACGCGCAGGCGCATGGCCTGGGCCAGGGCGGCGAGCGAATGGATCGCGGCGGTCTCTTTCATATTTCCAAAATAGTCGAAATATAAGTTGAATGCAGCGATGGCGTCTCGTCCGGCCGGGCCGTGCTGACGGCCAGCGATAATTCGCCCCTTTCAAGGAGCACGTGTGGATCTCATCTTGCTGGTCAAGGCCGCCGTCATGGGCGTGGTCGAGGGGCTGACCGAATTCCTCCCCATTTCCAGCACCGGTCACCTGATCCTGGCGGGCGCGCTGCTCGGCTTCGACGACGAGAAGGCCAAGGTGTTCGACATCGCGATCCAGACCGGCGCGATCCTGGCCGTGATCATCGTCTACTGGCAGAAGATTCGCGACACGCTGGTGGCACTGCCAACGCAGAAGCAGGCGCAGCGCTTCTCGCTGAACGTGCTGATCGCCTTCCTGCCGGCGGTGGTGCTGGGACTGCTGTTCGGCAAGGCGATCAAGGCCAACCTGTTCACGCCGGCGGTGGTGGCCAGCACCTTTATCCTGGGCGGCTTCGTGATCCTGTGGGCCGAGAAGCGGCCGCCGACCACGGTGCGCATCCACGAGGTCGACCAGATGAGTCCCTGGGATGCGCTGAAGGTGGGCCTGGCGCAATGCCTGGCGATGATCCCGGGCACCAGCCGCAGCGGCGCCACCATCATCGGCGGCATGCTGCTGGGCCTGTCGCGCAAGGCGGCGACGGAGTTCTCCTTCTACCTGGCCATCCCGACGCTGATCGGCGCCGGCGGGTACAGCCTGTTCAAGGAGCGTGCGATCCTGAGCGCAGCCGACCTGCCGATGTTCCTGGTCGGCCTGGTGTTCTCCTTCGTCAGCGCCTGGATCTGCGTGCGCTGGTTGCTGCGCTACATCTCCAGCCACTCGTTCGTGCCATTCGCCTGGTACCGGATCGCCTTCGGCATCGTGGTGCTGGCCACAGCGTGGTCCGGGCTGGTGCAGTGGAAGGGCTGAGCGGCCCACGGCGCGCCGCGCCTGCGAAATAATCCACCGATGACCCAAGCAATACCAGGCCGGCGGCGCGGCTTCCTCACCGGCGGCGGTGAGCTCGGCCGGCTGGTCGACAGTCACGACTGGACCGCCACGGCGCTCGGGCCGATCGACCTGTGGCCGCAGAGCCTGCGTTCCGCCGTGGCGCTGATGCTGCGCTCGGCCGTCCCGATGGTGATGCTGTGGGGTCCGCACGGCGTCATGATCTACAACGACGCCTATTCGGTGTTCGCCGGCCGCCGCCATCCCCATCTGCTCGGCTCCCGGGTGCGCGAGGGCTGGCCCGAGGTCGCCGAGTTCAACGACAACGTGATGAAGGTCGGCCTGACCGGCGGCACGCTGGCCTACCGGGACCAGGAACTGACCCTGTTCCGGTCCGGCCAGGCGGAGCAGGTCTGGATGAACCTGGACTATTCGCCGCTGCTGGACGACGAGGGCCGGCCGGCTGGTGTGCTGGCCATCGTGATCGAGACCAGCGCCAAGGTGCGGGCCGAGCGGCGGGTCGCCAGCGAGCGCGAACGGATGCAGCAGATGTTCGAGCAGGCGCCGGGCTTTATGGCGGTGTTGAGCGGGCCGCAGCACGTGTTCGACCTGGTGAATCCGGCCTACCAGCAGCTGGTCGGCCATCGCGACGTGGTGGGCAAGCCGGTGCGCGAGGCGCTGCCGGAGATCGACGGCCAGGGCTTCTTCGAACTGCTGGACAACGTGTACCGGACCGGCGAGACCTTTGCCGGCGTCGCCCTGCCGGCCGCGCTGCAGCGCCATCCGGGCGCTCGGGTGGAGCAGCGCTACGTCGACGTTGTGTACCAGCCGCTGCGGGCCGACGATGGCGCCGTGAACGGCATCTTCGTGCAGGGCGCTGACGTCACCGACCGCTTGCAGGCCGAGCAGGCGCTGCGTGCCAGCGAGGCGCAGTTCCGCACCTTCGCCCAGGCCATGCCCAACCACGTCTGGGCCTCGGCGCTGGACGGCATGCTGTACTGGTTCAACCAGCAGGTCTACGACTACAGCGGCGCCGCAGCGGGCGAGCTGGACGGCCAGGGATGGGCCGCGATGGTCCACCCAGACGACGTCCCGGCGGCGGCGGCGCGCTGGGCGGCGGCGCTGGGCGAGGGCCAGGCTTACGAAACCGAATTCCGGTTGCGCCGCGCCGACGGCCAGTACCGCTGGCACCTGGCCCGGGCGGTGCCGATCCGCGACGGTGACGGACAGTTGACCCGCTGGATCGGCACCAACACCGACATCGAGGAGCAGAAGGCCACGGCGCAGGCGCTGGCGCACCTGAACGCCACGCTGGAGCAGCAGGTGGCCGAGCGCACGGCCGACCGCAACCGCATGTGGCGCCTGTCCACCGACATCATGCTGGTGGCCGACTTCGAGGCCCGAATCGTCTCGGTCAATCCGGCCTGGACCACGCTGCTGGGCTGGTCGGAGACCGAGCTGACCGGCCGTAAGTTCATGGACATGGTGCATCCGGACGACGTCGCGGCCACCCTGGCCGAGGTCGGGCGGCTGGCCCAGGGCGCGACCACCTTCCGCTTTGAGAACCGCTACCAGCGCAAGGACGGCGGCTGGCGCACGCTGTCGTGGACGGCGGTGCCGGATGACCGCTTCCTGCATGCGGTGGGCCGCGACGTGACGGCGGACCGCGAGGCGGCACAGGCGCTGCAGCGCACCGAGGCCGCGCTGCACCAGGCCCAGAAGATGGAGAGCGTCGGCCAGCTCACCGGCGGCGTCGCCCACGATTTCAACAACCTGTTGCAGGTGATCGGCGGCAACCTGCAGCTGCTGGCCAAGGACGTCGCCGGCCAGCAGCGCGCGGAGACGCGCGTGGCCAACGCGCTGGCGGGAGTGACCCGCGGCGCCAGGCTGGCCAGCCAGCTGCTGGCCTTCGCCCGGCGCCAGCCGCTCGCGCCCAAGGTGGTGAACATCGGCCGCTTCATCAGCGGCATGGAGGACATGCTGCGCCGCTCGCTGGGCGAATCGGTGGAGGTGGAAACGGTGGTGTCGGGCGGCCTGTGGAACACCTTCGCCGACCCGGCCCAGGTCGAGAACGCGCTGCTGAACCTGGCGATCAACGCGCGCGATGCCATGGGCGGCGTCGGCAAGTTGACCATCGAGCTGGGCAACGCCCACCTGGACGACGCCTATGTGCGCAGCCAGCCGGACGCGGCGGCGGGCCAGTACGTGATGCTGGCCGTGTCGGACACCGGCAGCGGGATGTCCCCCGAGGTGCTGGCCAAGGCCTTCGAGCCGTTTTTCTCGACCAAACCGGAGGGCAAGGGCACGGGCCTGGGCCTGTCGATGGTCTACGGCTTCGTCAAGCAGTCGGGCGGCCACGTGAAGATCTACAGCGAAGTCGGGCACGGCACGACGGTCAAGCTGTACCTGCCGCGCACGCTCGATGCGGTGGACGTGGTGGATGCCGTCGACAGGCGGCCGGTCAGCGGCGGCAGCGAAACCATCCTGGTGGCGGAGGACGACGACGAGGTGCGCGCCACCGTGGTCGACATGCTGTCGGCGCTGGGCTACCGCGTGCTGAAGGCGCGCGACGCGGCCAGCGCGCTGACCATCGTCGAAAGCGGCGCGCCGATCGACCTGCTGTTCACCGACGTCGTGATGCCCGGCCCCTTGCGCAGCCCCGAGCTGGCGCGCAAGGCGCGCGAGCGGCTGCCGCAGCTGGCGGTGCTGTTTACTTCCGGCTATACCGAGAACGCGATCGTGCACGGCGGCCGGCTCGACCCGGGCGTGGAGCTGCTGGGCAAGCCCTACACGCAGGAGGCGCTGGCCCGCAAGATCCGCCATGTGCTGGCCAACAGCAGGCAGCGCGACCTCGGCCGCGAGCAGCTGTCGGCCGGCTTGAGCGCCGGCATCCCGGCCGGGCCGCGCAGGCCGGTGCGGGTGCTGCTGGTGGAGGACGACCCGGACATCCGCGGCAGCACGGCGGAACTGATCCGCGCGCTGGGTTACGAGGTGGACGAAGCGGCCGACGCCCGGGGCGCGCTGTGTTTGCTGGATGCGGTGTCGTTCGACATCCTGATGACCGACCTCGGCCTGCCGGACGTGGCGGGCGACGTGCTGGCGCACCATGCACGCGAGCGCCAGCCCGGCATCGGCGTGGTGTTCGCCAGCGGCACCGATGCGGTGGCGCTGCCGGAACGGGCCGCGTTGCTGCTCAAGCCCTTCGACGTCCCGGCGATGGCGGCCTCGCTGCGGCAGGTCGGCCCGGCGCCGGACTGAGCGGGCGCGTCAGCGCAGCCGGCCGATCCGCTCGGCGCGCTTGAGCGGCTTCCAGCGGCCCTCGGGCTGCGCCAGCCGGTTGGCGACAATGCGCAGCACGTCCGGGTGGTTGACCATCCCCAGGTGGCTGGCGTCGACCTCGACGCTCTCGCTGCGGGGCGAGCGCTTCTCGATGCAGCCGCGCCAGCTGACGATGCCGTCGCTCTTGCTGTAGACCGAGGTGGTGGGCACCGGCGGGCTTGCGCGCAGGCGGGCCTCCAGTTCGGGCGGGAACTGCGCGTTGTCGCCATTGAGCAGCTTGTAGATGGTGCCGGCGTGGTTGCCGTCGCCCAGCGAGGCGAACGGCGTCGCCAGCGTAACGACGCTGCGCACCGCCCCGGGCGCGCGCCTGGCCACTTCGCGCGCGAAGATGCCGCCCAGGCTCCAGCCGACCAGGCTGACCGTGCGGCCGCCGTGTTCAGCCTGGACCTTGTGCAGGTTGCTCACCAGGGCGTCCAGCCACTCGTCGAAATCGCCGTTGTGGCCGATGTTGACGCCGCCTCCCCAGTCGCTGGCCTCGAAGCCGGCGTGCTTCAGAAAGATCCGCAGTTGCGATGTGGTCCGGGAGCCGGCGCCAAGGCCGGGATAGACGATCACGGGATGGCCGTCCCCGATCGACTCGGGGTGCGCCGTGACGTGGGAACCGAGCGCGTCGAGCATCGCGCGCAACGGCTCCGCGAACAGCAGCGCCAATGACGGCGCGCGCATGGGAGAAGGCAGGGTGTGGGTTGCAGGCATGAACTCAATGTGGGGGCCCGCCACTGCCCTGCGTGTGGGCAGATGGGTCCCTCAGCTGTAGGACTGCAGCGCTCAATGCTGCACTGCAGCATTGATGAGGATGTCAGTTTTACTTCGGCGCCCGCTCAGGCCGGCAGGAAGTCGAAGCCACGCAATGCGGCTTCGATCGCGGCCGCGGTGGCGACCGGCTTTTCCATCGGGAACAGATGGCTGCCATCGAGCATCATCATGCGGCCGCGCGTGACCTGTTCGGTCATTGCGGTGCCGACCTGCTTCATCTCCAGCGACTGGCGCCCGCCGATGAAGGCCACCGGGCACTTGAGCGGATGGCGGCGCAGCAGCCGGTCGAGGTTGTCCGGCAGCGTGTTGTAGATGGCGGTCTCGATGTCGCGGTCGAAACTGAGCACCCGCTGGCCATCGACATCGTGGCTGCAGTGGGTGACGTAGTCGTTGAGCACCTGCGGGTCGAACTTGGCGAACGCCTTCTTGTGGCGCAGGTGCTCCAGCATGTCCTGCTTGCCGGGCCAGCTGTTGCGGCGCCGGCGGCTCACCGCGCCCGGCGACAGCGAGCCGACCAGCGGCGTGAGCTTCATCGCGTTGAGCGCCGTCGCCTTCCAGCCGCCGAGCAACGGCGAGTCGAGCAGCAGCACGCCGCGCGCCAGCTCCGGATGCAGCGACGCGCACATCAGGCTGAGGAAGCCGCCCAGCGAATGGCCGACCAGGAAGGCCGCCTCGCCGGCCTTGTCGACCTCGCGCCTGGCGAAGTCCGCCAGCTGCGCCACCAGCTGCGGCCAGTTGTTGCTGACCGGGTACTTCGGGTCGTGGCCGAACTTGTCCACCGCCTTGACCGCGAAGCCGCGCGAACGCAGGTTCCTGAACAGGACGTTGTAGGTGGCCGCCGGAAAGCTGTTGCCGTGCGAGAAGATGATGAGCGACATCAGGCGCTCGTCATCCCCGCGCAGGTGACGAGCGCCAACTTGAGCTCGTCATCCCCGCGCAGGTGACGAGCGCCAACTTGAGCTCGTCATCCCCGCGCAGGCGGGGACCCAGGAGAGCGCGCAGCGCTTGGATTGAATGCCCTGGATTCCCGCCCCCCGCATTCGCGGGGGCAGGCTTCGCGTGAATGACATCTGTCATATCAACCGTTCTTCGGGCCGGGAAATCTTCTTGAGCGGCTTGCTGCGCGAGCCCTCGACCTTCAGCGGCGTGTCGGTGTGGGCGTCGTCCCAGACCGGGTCTTCCAGGCTGTCGAACACGTCGCGCAGCTTCTGCCCCCAGGTGCTGTGCAGCATGCGGTAGTAGGGGTTGTTCATGTCCAGGCAGACGATCTTGTCGGTTTCGAAGCGGTTGGCTTCGTAGACCACCAGGTCCAGCGGCGGGCCGACCGACAGGTTCGACTTCATGGTCGAATCCATCGACACCAGCGCGCACTTGGCCGCCTCGTCCAGCGGCGTGTCGGGCGTGATCACGCGATCGAGCACCGGCTTGCCGTACTTGGACTCGCCGATCTGGAAGTAGGGGGTCTCGGCGGTGGCCTCGATGAAGTTGCCGGCCGAATAGACGTGGAACAGGCGCATCGGCTCGCCGCGGATCTGGCCGCCGAAGATCAGCGAGACGTTGAACTCGACGCCGGCGAACTTGAGCGATTCGGCATCCCGGTCGTAGACGTGCCGCACGGTCTGGCCCAGCACCCGGGCGGCGTCGAACATGCTGGTGGCGTTCCAGATCGTGACCGGATCGCTCTCGTCGGTTTCCTTGAGCTGCTCCACCTGCAGGATTTCGCGCACCGACTGCGAGATGCTCAGGTTGCCGGCCGACAGCAGCACCATGAAGCGGTCGCCCGGCTTCTCGTAGACGATCATCTTGCGGAAAGTGCTGATGTTGTCGACGCCCGCGTTGGTGCGCGAGTCCGACAGGAACACCAGGCCTGCGTTGAGCTTGATGCCGACGCCGTAGGTCATTTTGCCTCCTGCCGGGCCGCCCCAAAGGAGGCAAGCCCCCCCTGGGGGGGCGGCGAACTGATGTGAGCGTGGGGGGTCATATTACTTCCCTAATTTCTTCAATTGGTACAAGGCGTCGAGCGCCTCGCGCGGGCTGAGCGCATCGGGATCGAGCGCCGCGACGGCCGCTTCGACCGCGCTGTGGGACGGCGCCTGCGAGGCAGGCGGCGGTGCGAACAAGTCTACCTGCTCGCGGCTTTGTTCCTGCTGCGTTTCCAGCGCGGCCAGCGCGTGGCGGGCGTGGTTGACCACCGCCACCGGCATGCCGGCCAGCCGGGCCACCTGGATGCCGTAGCTGCGGCTGGCCGGGCCGGGCTGGATCTCGTGCAGGAACACGATGTCGGCGCCCGATTCGGCGGCGCTGACGTGCATGTTCACCGCGCAATGGTGCCGGGCCGGGAAACCGGTCAGCTCGAAGTAGTGGGTTGCAAACAAGGTGTAGGCCTGGCATTTGTCGTGCAGGTGCGCGGCAATTCCCGAAGCAAGAGCCAGGCCATCGAAGGTCGAGGTGCCGCGGCCGATTTCGTCCATCAGCACCAGGCTCTGCGCCGTGGCGGCGTGCAGGATCTGCGCCGCCTCGGTCATCTCCAGCATGAAGGTGGACTGCGCGTTGGCGAGGTCGTCCGCCGCGCCGATCCGGGTGTGGATGGCGTCCAGCGGCCCGAGCCGGCAGGCCTGGGCCGGCACATAGGAGCCGACCGACGCCAGCAGGCAGATCAGCGCCACCTGGCGCATGTAGGTCGACTTGCCGCCCATGTTGGGGCCGGTGATGATCTGCATGCGCTGTTTCGGGCCCAGCCGGGTGTCGTTGGCGATGAAGGCGCCGCCGGTGGTTTCGGCCAGCCGACTCTCGACCACCGGGTGCCGGCCCTGCGTGATCTCGATGCCAGGTTCCTTCGTGAACTGCGGCCGGCACCAGTTCAGGGTCAGCGAGCGTTCGGCCAGCGCGCACAGCACGTCCAGCGAGGCGAAGGCGCGCGCCAGTTTCGACAGCGGCGGCACGAAGGCCTGCAGCTGGTCCAGCAACTGCTCGTAAAGGAATTTCTCGCGCGCCAGGCCGCGCTCCTGCGCCGACAGCGCCTTGTCCTCGAACGCCTTCAATTCGGGCGTGATGAAGCGCTCGGCGTTCTTGAGCGTCTGGCGGCGGCGGTAGTCGTCGGGCACCTTGGAGGCCTGGCCCTGCGTCACCTCGATGTAGAAGCCGTGCACCTTGTTGAACTGCACCCGCAGGTTGGTGATGCCGGTGCGGGCGCGCTCTTTCACCTCCAGATCGAGCAGGAAGCCGTCGCAGTTGTCCTGGATGGCACGCAATTCATCCAGTTCGCCGTCGTAGCCGGCGGCGATCACGCCGCCGTCGCGCAGCATCGCCGACGGTTCCGCCAGCAGCGCGCGCTCGAGCAGTGCGGCGCAGCCCTCGGGCGGCAGCAGGTCGGCCGCGTTGCCCGCCAACAGCGCTGGCGCTGCCGGCAGCAGCGGCGCCAGCTGCGCCGATTTCTCCAGCGCGTAGCGCAGGCCCACCAGCTCGCGCGGCCGCACCTGGCGCAGCGCGATCCGCGCGGTGATGCGCTCGACGTCGCTGCTGCCGCGCAGTCGCTCGCGCAGCGGCTGCCACAGCTGCTCGCGCAGGATGGCGATGGCGTCCAGCCGCTGTTGCGCCTGGGTTCGCTCGCGGCGCGGTTCCAGCAGCCAGCACTTGAGCATGCGGCTGCCCATGCCGGTCATGCAACTGTCCATGAGCGAGAACAGGGTGGGCGAATCCTCGCCGCGCAGGGTCTGCAGCAGTTCGAGATTGCGGCGGGTGGCGATTGGCAGGTCGATCAGTTCATCGTCGCGCTGCACCTGCAGGCTCTGCACGTGCGTGAGCGCACGGCCCTGCGTGTGCTCCGCATAGGCGAGCAGGGCGGCGGCGGCGGCGTGCGCCTGCTCCATCGCGTCCGCGCCCCAGGCCGTGAGGGTGGCGCAGTTCAGCTGCTCCAACAGCTTGCGCAGGCCGAGGCCAGCGTCGAACTGCCATTGCGGCCGCTGCGCCAGCGACAGCGTGGCTGAAAACCGCAGGGCCTTGATCCGCGCCTCGAACGCCGGCGTGGTGTCGGCGCTGTACAGGATTTCGTTGGGGGCGATCCGGGCGACCCAGGTTTCCAGTTCGTCGGCCGCGCACTCGGCCAGTTGCAGCGCGCCTTGCGTCACGCTCAGCCAGGCCAGTCCCAGGCGATGGCGCGTGCCCTGATGCACCGCGAGCAGCACGGCCTCGCTCTTGTCGTTCAGCAGTTCGGTGTCGGTGAGCGTGCCGGGCGTGACCACGCGCACCACCTTGCGTTCGACCGGGCCCTTGCTGGCGCCGACCTCGCCGACCTGCTCGCAGATCGCGACCGATTCGCCCAGCTTGATCAGCCGGCCCAGGTAGCCGTCGACCGAGTGGAACGGCACGCCGGCCATCGCCACCGGCTCGCCGGCGGAATTGCCGCGCCGGGTCAGGGTGATATCGAGCAGGCGCGCGGCCTTCTCGGCGTCGCCGTAGAACAGCTCGTAGAAGTCGCCCATCCGGTAGAACAGCAGCGTGTCCGGGAAGTCGGCTTTCAGCGCCAGGTACTGCTGCATCATCGGCGTGTGGGTGCCGATGTCGGTCTTGCTCATGGGGTCGAGGTCGTCGTACGGGGGGCTCGCCAGTGTATCCAGCCGGACGCTGCGCACCGTGCTGGTGCGGTCTGGGATAATCGCGCCGCATGGAAGTCCAAGCAGTCCCCAGGCGCAGTGAGCAATTGCTTGTCCGGCTGCGCGCCTTCTTCGGCGCCTTGTGGCCGGCGCCCGTGCTGGTCGATGGCAAGCAGCGCTTGCGGGCCGTGGCCGGTGCCTTCGTCGGCATCCTGGTGGCGGGCATCCTCAGCCGCTGGATCGGCGACGCCAGTGGCCTGGGCCCCTGGCTGGTGGCGCCGATGGGCGCCAGCGCGGTGCTGGTGTTCGCGGTGCCCGCCAGTCCGCTGGCCCAGCCCTGGGCGGTGCTGGGCGGCAACACGCTGTCGGCGCTGGTCGGCAGCGCCTGCGTGCTGCTGATTCCCGACCCTGCGGTCGCCGGTGCGGTGGCGGTGGCACTGGCGATCGCGGTGATGTTCCAGCTGCGCTGCCTGCATCCACCGGGCGGCGCCTCCGCGCTGCTGGTGGTGCTGACCCACACCAGTCATTTCCAGTTCTCGGCCTTTCCGGTGCTGCTCAACTCGCTGCTGATGGTGCTGTCCGGCATCGCCTACAACAGCATGACGGGCCGGCCTTATCCGCACACCCAGGCCGCGCCGGCGCCCGCGCCGGGCGGGCAGCAGGCCGGCTCGCGCTTCAGCGCCGCCGACCTGGACGCCGCGCTGGCTCATTACAACCAGGTGCTGGACATCAGCCGCGATGACCTCGAGGCGCTGCTGCATGACGCCGAATCGGCCGCCTACTGGCGCAACCTGGGGCAGTTGCGCTGCGCCGACGTGATGTCGCGCCAGCCGATCGCAGTGCAGTTTGGCACGCCGCTGAGCGAGGCCTGGGAGCTGATGCGCACGCGCAAGATCAAGGCGCTGCCGGTGACGGACCGGGCCCAGCGCATCGTCGGCATCGTCACGATGGCTGACTTCATGCGCAGCGTCGATTTGGACCAGCATGAAGGCATCGGCCACCGGCTGCGGGCCCTGATGCGCCTGAGCGGCGCCACCCACACCGACCGGCCCGAGGTGGTGGGCCAGATCATGACGCGCAAGGTGCAGGTGGCCAGCGCCGACCGCTTCCTGATCGAGCTGGCGCCGCTGTTCTCGGAAAAGAAGGGCCACCACCACATCCCGATCATCGACGGCGAGCAGCGGCTCGTCGGCATCATCACCCAGTCGGACCTGGTGCGCGCGTTGTACCGGGCGGTGCAGCCGGTCGGCTGAGCCGGCGCGCGGTGCGCCCTCAGGGATGCGCTTCGTCCAGGCCGGCGCCTGGCCGCAGGTTGTGGGCGACCAGGGTCTCGGTGCTCTGGCGCAGCGCGGCCTTCTCGCCGGCGCTGGCGAACTTGCTGTACTTGTGCAGGATGGCCACCAACTGGCCGTAGACCTTGGGATTGCCCGCCACGCATTCGCGCTGCTCGAGGAAATCGGATTCGCCGGTGAAGTTGCCGATCAGGCCGCCGGCCTCCGTGATCAGCAGCGAGCCGGCGGCGACGTCCCAGGGCGACAGGCCGGTCTCGAAGAAGCCTTCGGTGAAACCAGCCGCCACATAGGCCAGGTCGAGTGCGGCGGCGCCGGGGCGGCGCAGGCCCGCCGTGCGCTGCATCACCTCGGACATCATGCGCAGGTAATTGTTGAAGTTGTCGCCCGGACGGAACGGAAAGCCGGTGGAGATCAGGCTGTCCTTGAGCTGGGTGCGCTTGGAGACGCGCAGCCGCCGCTCATTCATGTAAGCGCCGCGGCCGTTGGTGGCGGTGAACAGGTCGTTGCGGCTCGGGTCGTAGATGACGGCCTGTTCCACCTTGCCGCGCACGGCCAGCGCGATGCTGACGCAGTAGACCGGAAAGCCGTGGATGAAGTTGGTGGTGCCGTCCAGCGGATCGATGATCCAGACGTTGTCGGCGTTTTTCGCGCCGTGGGTCTTGCCCGATTCCTCGGCCCAGATGCCGTGGTCCGGATAGGCGGTGAGCAGGGTTTCGATGATGATCGCCTCGCTCGCATGGTCCACCTCGGTGACGAAGTCGTTGACCTGTTTCTGCGAGATCCGTACCGATTCCACGTCCAGCGCAGCGCGGTTGATGATGGCGCCGGCGGCGCGTGCGGCCTTGACGGCCACGTTGAGCATGGGGTGGAGGTTGGGAGACGACATTAGTTTTGAGTAAGAACGCGGATGGGGCGTGCCCGGCGATGCGGACGGCAAGGATCGATTTTACCCGGGCAGCTGGTTTTGCGTCGGGTCGCGCCGTCTTGACCCCGCCCTTCAGTCTTCCTGCAAGCTCAGCGTCGCGTTGACGCGGTTCACGGTATTGGCCAGGCTGAGGATGACGTGGCGGTCGAAGCACGAGGCGAGGTCGGGCCGTTCCTGCTTCATCCGCAGCCATTGCTCGCGCGTGAGCATCCGCAGCAGCGCCGGCTCCACTGCGATCACGCTGGCGCCGCGCGGGCGGCCCGAATAGAGCGCGATTTCGCCCAGCATCGAGCCGGCGACCACCTTGGCCAGCCGCACTGGCACGTCGTGCACGCCCAGCTTCATGACGTCGAGCCGGCCGGCTTCGACGAAATAGGTGTCGTCGCAGGCCTGGCCTTCGGCGAACAGCGTGTCCCCGCGGTTCAGCCGCACGTCGGCCAGGAAGGCGGCGAAATCGCGCTGGTCCTGCGCCGTCTCCAGGAACTTGAGCGGGTTGGTGCCGGTGGCGTCGGCGCCGGGCGCATCCGCGGCCCGCTGCCGCAACAGGGTCTCCTCGGCCAGCTCCAGTGCCGCATCGAAGCTGCGCGCGATGGCCGGCCCGCCCTGGTGCTGCGGGGCCGCGGGCCGGAACACCGGCCCGATGGCGTCGCTCAGCGCCAGGATCAGGTGCCGGTGGTGGGCCGCCTCGTTGCGCACGATCTTCTGCAGCACCGCCACCGCCGACTGGTCGATGCCCTTGGCATGCGAGAAGTCCAGCACCAGCACCGGGAACCGGCCCTGGGGCGCGGCCCGGTACCACTCGTAGATCGAGTTGGCTACCCCGAAGAAGATGAAGCCCTCGAAGCGGCCGATGCGGCAGGCGGCGCCGGACTCGGTCAGGTATTGCTGGTCGGCGACATCGCGGATGACGGAACTGCGCGCCGTCGCCAGCGTGGTGTCCAGCCGGATGTAGGGCAGGCGGCTGTAGTTGACGACGAAGAAGATGCAGGCCGCCAGCAGGCCCGCCAGGAAGCCGACGACGTAGCCGAACACGATCACGCACACCAGGATCGCAACCACCTGGGCCAGGTCGATGCGGCTCAGCTCGCGCCGCAGGTCCCACAGCCACTGGCGCAGCAAGTCCAGCCCGAGCCACAGCACCAGCGCGCCGAGCGCCACCTTCGGGATCCACGCCATCAGGCCGCCGAACCCGAGCAGCACCGCCAGGCAGGCGCCGGCGATCACCAGGCAGCTCCAGCGGCCGCCGCCGGTCTGGTGGCTCATGGTGCTGCGGCCGATCGAGATCACGCACAGGTAGCCGCCCAGCGCCGCCGTCAGCAGCGTCATGCGCCCATGCAGGCGCAGCGCGGGCTCGAGCTGGAAGTCGCTGCGGTAGGTCAGCTCCAGGCTGCTCAGGGACAGCAGCACCGTCAGCGTGCCGACGAAGGCCACCGCGAAGAACGAGGGCAGCAGCCGCAGCAGTTCCCGCCCCATCACGCCATCGAGTTGCAACTGCCAGGGCGGCAGCCATTCGAGGTGGCTGAACGGCGGAAAGAACCAGCGCTCCGGGCTGCAGGAAGGCGACGCCGGGCACAGCTGCCGCACCACGAGATTGACCACCAGCGTGGTCGCCACCACGAACAGAGGGATGGCCAGCGCCGCGCCGAAGCGCCGGATCAGCACTGCCAGCACGGCCACCAGCAGCAGACCCACTCCAAGCTCGGGCCGCCAGGGGTGCTCCATCAGGGCGGACAGGCCCTCCACCGACAGCGGCGTGCCGGCGATGATGTTCAGCGCGCCGCTGGCCATCAGCCACCCGGTCGAGGCCAGGAAGCCCGCCATCACCTGGAACGGGATGAAGCGCACCAGCCGGGTGGCGCCGAAGCGCACGATCAGCAGGTAGGTGAGCGCGGTGGAGATGGACGCCACCAGCAGCACGGCCAGGGCCGCGTGCAGCGGCGGGGTGGCCGACACCGGCATGGCCGCCAGCGCCACCATCACGCCGGCGAGCACCGAGGAGGTGCCCGATTCGGGGCCGCTGACGAAGGTCGGCTCCTGCGAGAACAGCCCGTACAGGCCGCCGGCCGCGGCGGTGATCAGCGTCGCTGTCATCGCATAGGCCATGTACGACGACAGCCGGCCGGAGAACATCAGCGCCGCATAGGACACGGCGAAGATGACCTGGATCAGGCCCAGGATCAGGCCTGAGGAAAGCTGCTGCGCCAGCCTCTCGAAGTCCGGTTGCGACGGCTTGATCACCTCGAATCCATTCGCTCAAAGGCCGGGACGGCGGCTCGGCGCGGCCAGTTTACAGGGACAATCCGTGCGGTGAAAACCCGTTTTGTCCTGATCAACACCAGCCACGCGGGCAATGTCGGCGCCGCCGCGCGGGCCATGCGGGTGATGGGTTTCGACGACCTGGTGCTGGTGGCGCCGCGCTGGCCCGATGTGCTCACGCGCGAGGAAACGGTCCAGCGCGCCAGCGGCGCGCTGGACGTGCTGGAGAAGGCGCGGATCGTGGCGACGCTGGACGAAGCGGTCGAGGGTATGAGCTACCTGTGCGCCACGGCGATGACGCCGCGCGACTTCGGCCCGCCGACCGTGACGCCGCGCGCGCACCTGTCCGGGCTGGCGCAGTCGCCGCACAGTGTCGCCTTCCTGTTCGGCTCGGAGCGCTTCGGCATGAGCAACGACGATGTCTATCGCTGCCACGTGGCGCTGACGATTCCCACCGATCCGGACTTCGGCTCGCTGAACCTCGGCGCGGCGATCCAGGTGGTCGCGTACGAGTGGCGCACAGCGCTGGGCGGGTTCGGCCCCCAGCCGCCGCGGCCCGCGGTGCTGGCCGACGCGCAGGCCGTCGCCGGCATGCTGCGGCACTGGGAGCAGTCGCTGGTGCGGATCGGTTTCCTCGACCCCGCCGCGCCCAAGAAGCTGATGCCGCGCCTGAACCAGCTGTTCAACCGCGCGCAGCTGACCCCTGAGGAAATCCACATCCTGCGCGGGGTGGCCAAAACAATGGCCGAAGCGGCTTCAAAAGCAAAGCCTTAGACTGGCGATCCACCCAGAACGACTGCCATGTTCCAGCGCATCCGCTCCGACGTCCAGTGCATCCTCGACCGCGACCCCGCGGCGCGCAGCACGTGGGAGGTCCTGACCCTGTATCCGGGCCTGCATGCACTGGTGCTGCACCGCGCTGCGCACTGGTTCTGGGTTCGCAACCTGCGCTGGCTGGGACGCTTCGTCTCGCAGTTCTCACGCTGGCTGACCGGCATCGAGATCCATCCGGGCGCGACCATCGCCGACCGGGTGTTCATCGATCACGGCATGGGCGTGGTGATCGGCGAGACCGCCGTCATCGGCGAATGCTGCACCATCTACCAGGGCGTGACGTTGGGCGGCACCTCGCTGACCAAGGGCGCCAAGCGCCATCCGACCCTGGGGCGCAACGTGGTGGTGGGCGCCGGCGCCAAGGTGCTGGGCGGCTTCGAGGTCGGCGACAACGCGTCGATCGGCTCCAACGCGGTGGTGACCAAGCCGGTTCCGGCCGGCGCCACCGCCGTCGGCATCCCGGCGCGCATCATCCAGGCCGAGGACAGCCTGCGGCGCGAGCAGGTCGCCAACCAGATGGGTTTCTCGGCCTACGGCATCACGCAGAACGACGACCCGCTGTCGCAGGCCATGAAGGGCCTGATCGACAGCGCATCGCTGCAGGAGCACCAGATCGCGCTGTTGTGGAAGGCGATCGAGAAGGTGTCATCCGCCCGGCAAGGCGAAGACTGCGTCCCGGCGGACGCCGCGCGCACCGAGTGTTTCGAGGCGGAGAAGCTGACACAGCTGGTGGGGAAGTGACGCGAAGCGTCATCCCCGCGCAGGCGGGGATCCAGGGCGTCCCGCACGATTTGAACGCTCTGGGTTCCCGCCTCCGCGGGAACGACGGTTCATGGATCACTTCGCCCTGAGCGCCGACTTCGGCCGGAAGGCCTTGCACACCGTGTCGTCGGTTTCCAGGTAGGGGCCGCCGATCAGGTCGATGCAATAGGGCACGGCGGCAAAGATGCCCGGCACCAGTTGCGCGCCGGCCGCATCCTTCAATCCTTCCAGCGTTTCCTGGATCGCCTTGGGTTGGCCCGGCAGGTTGATGATCAGCGCCTGGCCGCGGATCACCGCCACCTGCCGCGACAGGATCGCCGTCGGCACGAACTTCAGGCTGACCTGCCGCATCTGCTCGCCGAAGCCGGGCATCTCCTTGTGCGCCACCGCCAGCGTCGCCTCCGGCGTGACGTCGCGCAACGCGGGACCGGTGCCGCCGGTGGTCAGCACCAGCGAGCAGCCGGCGTCCACCAGCTCGATCAGGGAGGCGCTGATGCGCTCCTGTTCGTCCGGGATCAGGCGCGCCTCGAACGTGATCGGGTTCTTCAGCGCGCGGCCCAACCAGTCCTTGAGCGCCGGCAGGCCCTTGTCCTCGTAGACGCCGGTGGAGGCGCGGTCGCTGATCGACACGATGCCGATGGTGACGCTGTCGTGGCTCATGCCTCGCCTTCCTGGTTTTCCTCGCCGTCGTCGCCCTCGCTGGCGCCGCCGAGCTGCTCGCGCACCAGCTGGAACAGTTCGCGCCAGGCACGGCTGTGGCGCGGCGCCAGGCCCCTGGATTCGGCCGCCTTGTCCGGCGGGTTGTCCTTGCGGGCCTGGCGCACCAATGCACGCAGCTGCTGGGTGTCGGTGTCCGGGAATTGCGCCAGCCAGCGGGCTAGCGCGTCTTCGTCCGCGACCAGCTCGGCGCGCCATTTCTCGGCCAGGTGCAGCGCCTGCGTTTCCCGGGCCGAGCCCTTGTTCTGGTCTTCCAGCGCATCGCGCGCGGCCTGCCGCATGTCGGGGTCGAGCTGCCGCATGAGCTTGCCGACGAATTGCATCTGGCGCCGGCGGCCCTCGAAGTTGGTGATGCGACGCACTTCGGCCAGCGCATCGAGCAGCTTGTCGGGCAGCGCCAGGCGCTCCATCAGGTCGGCGCGCAGGGTCAGCAGTTCTTCGCCGAGCTTTTGCAGCTCGGTACTTTCACGCTTGAGATCGGTGCGGCTGGCTTCGGTCGTTCCCTTGAGCTCAGCCTTGAGCTCAAGGTCCAGCTCGCTGCCTTCGGCGACGAACTGGCCGCGCACGAAGTAGCCTTTTTTTGGTTTGCGTGACATGGTGGGGATATCGGGTGACGGCAGCGAATGCGGCGTCGGGTCGCAAGTATCATAGCCCCGCTATGACCCAACCTCCTTCGACAAGCTCAGGACAGGCCAAGGCCTCGTCAACTGAAAAAGGCTTCAGCTACAGCCGCGCGTATTTTGAAGAACTGGTCGATTCGGCCCTGGCCCATGCGAAAAAGCTGGGCGCGACCGACGCCGGCGCCGAGGCCTCCGAAGGCTGTGGCCTGTCGGTGTCGGTCCGCAAGGGCGAACTCGAGAACGTGGAGCGCAACCGCGACAAGTCGCTGGGCGTCACCGTGTATGTCGGCGCGCGCCGCGGCAACGCCAGCACCTCCGATTTTTCCGCCGCAGCGATCGAGCAGACGGTGCAGGCGGCCTACGACATCGCCCGCTTCACCGCCGAAGACCCGGTGGCCGGCCTGCCCGATGCCGACGACATCGCCAAGGCCGGCGAACAGCGTGACCTGGACATGTTCCATCCATGGGCCGTCAACAGCGAGCAAGCGGCGCAGATCGCGCTGGTCTGCGAAGCGGCCGCCTTCAAGACCGACAAGCGCATCACCAACAGCGAAGGCGCCGGCGTCTCGGCCCAGCAGAGCCATTTCTTCAGCGCCCATACGCGCGGTTTCCGCGGCGGCTACGCCAGCTCGCGCCATTCGGTCTCGGTGGCGCCGATTGCCGGCAAGGGCGACGGCATGCAGCGCGACGCCTGGTACAGCTCGATGCGCAGCGCCGAGGAACTGGCCCGGCCGCAAGAGATCGGCCGCTATGCCGCCGAGCGGGCGCTGTCGCGGCTGAAGTCGCGCAAGATCGCCACCACCCAATGCCCGGTGCTGTTCGAGTCGCCGCTGGCCGCGGGCCTGCTGGGCGGCTTCGTGCAGTCCATCAGCGGCGGTGCGCTCTATCGCAAGAGCAGTTTCCTGCTCGACTCGCTGGGCAGCACCGTGTTTCCCGGGCACATCGACATCGCCGAGGACCCGATGGTCCGGCGCGGCAAAGGCAGCGCCCCGTTCGACGAAGAGGGCGTGCGCACCAAGGCGCGCAAGGTGGTCGACGCCGGCAAGGTGGAAGGCTATTTCCTGAGCAGCTATTCGGCGCGCAAGCTGGGAATGAAGACCACCGGCAACGCCGGCGGCTCGCACAACCTGGCGATGACTTCGCGCCTGACCCAGGCCGGCGACGACCTCGACGAGATGCTGCGCAAGCTGGGCACGGGCCTGTTCGTGATCGAGCTGATGGGGCAGGGCGTCAACTACGTCACCGGCGACTATTCGCGCGGCGCCAGCGGCTTCTGGGTGGACAAGGGCAGGATCGCCTTCCCGGTCCATGAGATCACCATCGCCGGCAACATGAAGGACATGTTCAAGGGCATCCAGGCGATCGGCTCCGACACCTACAACTACGGCGCCAAGACCGTCGGTTCGGTGCTGATCGACCGGATGAAGATCGCCGGCTCCTGAGCGCCTAGCCGGCGAACCGCGGCGGGTCCGGATGCAGGCGCGCCATGCACAGGGCGTCGATGTAGCGGCCGTCCTTCAGCGCGTAAGCGCGGTGCCGGCCTTCTTCCTCGAAGCCCATCGCGCGGTAGAGCGCAATGGCGCGGTCGTTGTCGGCGTGCACCGTCAGCTCCACCCGCAGCACGCCGGCCCAGTTGTCGGCCCAGTCCAGCAGCCGGGTGATCAGCATCCGGCCGACGCCTCGGCCCTGGTAGCCAGCGGCGATACCGATCCCCAGTCCACGCACATGCGAGCGGCGCAGGCTGGTCCCCGCGGTGTGCAGGCCGGCCGAACCGACGACGCGTCCCTCGGCCACGGCCACCAGCCGGCAGCCGTGCGGCTCCAGCTTCTGCAGCCATTCGAGCCGCGTGGCGACCGGCATGTCGGGCAGCTGCAGCGTGCCTTCGAACGTGCCGTAGGCGCCGGTGAGGGCGGACACCTCGTGCGCGTCGCCGGGTTCCAGGGCGCGGATGGTGATGCCGTTGTCGTCAGCCTTGTGGGCCGTGTCCATGATGCTCTCCTGGTGGAAGTGATGGACACACCAATCTAGCGCAGGGCAGGCGAGGCGGCCAGAGCGGCTGTGGCGCTCGCGCCGCAACCTGCGATGCCGAGTGCGCATGGCTTCATGCGCAGCGCAGCGCTAACCGGAGATCTTGCGCGCCTCGTCGACCTGGTAGTCGAAGTACTTCTGGAAGCCGTACACGATGCCCGACATCAGGCAGATGGTCCCGAAGGCCAGCGCCAGCACCACGGCGGCAATGGTGAACCAGTTGGTGCTGCCGCTGGGGGCATCCGGCCGAGCCTGCGGATTGAACCGGGCGTTCCATTTCTCGGGCGTCATGAGGCCATAGATGATCGCCATCAGCGCGCAGCCGGCGATGGTGAATCCCAGGATCGGCACGAGGACCCAGCTCCATGGGTCGTCGAGCCCGTACTGCCGGACCCGCTCGATGCCGTACAGGCCGAGCGCCGTGGGAATCAGCAGCAGCCAGCCCGGCAGGTCTCCCAGCCCCCGCAGATAGAAACGGTGCAGGCCGATCGGCCCACCCACCAGGGCCAGCCAGGCCGCGAGCGTCTTGTTCTTCATCGGGCGGGCAGCTCGGGCGAGGTGGTGTCAGCCAGGCCCAGCGGCTTTTCCATCAGCACCACGTCCAGCCACTTGCCGAACTTCCAGCCGCAGGACTTGAGCACGCCGACCGGCGTGAAGCCGACCGCTTCGTGCACCCGCACCGAGCCCTGGTTGGCCGAGTCGCCGATGACGGCGATCAACTTGCGCACGCCGGCCACTTCCGCTTCCTGCGCCAGCGCCGCCAGCAGCTGCTTGCCGGCGCCGCGGCCCCGCTCGCCGTCGGCCATGTAGATCGAGTCTTCCGCCGAGTAGCGATAGGCCGGCCGGGGCTTGAACCAGTTGCAGTAGGCGAAGCCCAGGATGCGGCCGTCTTCCTCTGCCACCAGGTAGGGCAGCTCCTTGCCGAGCACGTCGGCGCGCCGCGCGGCCATGTCTTCGCCGGTGGGCGGCACGGTCTCGAAAGTCCCCGTCCCGTTGAGCACGTGGTGGGCGTAAATGGCCGTGATGGCGGGGATGTCCTGGTCGCGGCTGGGTCGGATGGTGGGCATAAAACCTGAAAACGTTATAATGGAAGGCTTTTCAGCGTGTCGCTGGCCGGGTGCGTACCGAAAGTGGGCCTTGTGTCCCACGGTCGCATGTCCCAGACGCTGGAAGAATCACTCTCCCACCCGAAGGATTAAATCATGGTCGTCATTCGACTCTCCCGTGGCGGCGCCAAGGCCCGTCCGTTCTTCAACATTGTCGTGGCCGACAAGCGCACCCGTCGTGACGGCCGCTTCATCGAGCGCATCGGGTTCTACAACCCGAGCGCCAAGGACAACGAAGAAAGCATCCGCATCGCCCAGGACCGCCTGACGTACTGGCGCGGCGTGGGCGCCCAGCCGTCGCCCACCGTCGAACGCCTGGTCAAGCAAGCCGCTTCGGCCAAGCCCGCGACCGCTGCAGCCGCAGCGTAAGCACGCCATGGCTGCGCCCGGCCGTCCGGCCGCCGCGCTGCCGGCGGGAATCGAGCCCGCCGAATTGCCGGCGGATGCGATCGAAGTGGGTCGCATCACCGACGCCTGGGGCATCAAGGGCTGGTTCAAGGTCCTGTCCCACAGCGCCGATCCCGAGGCGCTGTTCTCCTCGAAACGCTGGTACCTGCAACCTGCCGAAAAGGGCCTCAAGACCTTTTCCGGCACGCTGCTGCTCAAGATCCGCGAAGCCAAGGACCATTCCGGCACCGTCGTCGCGACGGCGCAGGAAGTGGATGATCGCGACGCCGCCGAGGCCTTGCGGGGCGCCCGCGTGTTCGTTCCGCGCTCGAGCTTTCCGACCGCCAGCGCCGACGAGTACTACTGGGTCGACCTGATCGGCCTGGCCGTGGTCAACCGCGAAGGCGTGGAACTCGGCTCGGTGAAGGAGTTGCTGTCCACCGGCCCGCAGACGGTGCTGGTGCTCGACTACGAGGCCGACGGCAAGCCGCAGGAGCGGATGATTCCGTTCGTCGCGGCTTATGTCGACACGGTCGACTTGATGGGCAAGCGCATCACCGTCGACTGGCAGCCGGATTATTGAGACATTGCGGGTCAGCCCGCTGCCCCCAACTGACGAGAGTCTGGCCATGCGCTTCGACGTCATCACGCTGTTTCCCGAACTGTTCGCGTCCTTCCTGGCTGCGGGCGTGACCCGTCGCGCCTACGAATCGAAGCTGGTCGACGTGCGGCTGTGGAACCTGCGCGATTTCGCCGAAGGCAACTACCGCAGGGTCGACGACCGGCCGTTCGGCGGCGGTCCGGGCATGGTGATGATGGCGGCGCCTCTGGAAAAGTGCCTGGAAGCCATCCGCGCGGACCAACCTGCCAGGCTGCCAGTCTTGCTGTTCTCGCCCATCGGCGCTCGGCTGGACCACACGGCCGTCGAACGCTGGTCGGCCAGCGACGGCGCGGTCCTCATTTGCGGCCGCTATGAGGGCGTGGACCAGCGCTTCATCGACAAACATGTCGACCTGCAGGTCAGCCTGGGCGACTTCGTGCTATCGGGGGGCGAGATTGCGGCGATGGCGCTGCTCGATGCCGTTGCCCGCTTGCAGCCCGGCGTGCTGAACGACGAAGGCAGCCATGCAGCGGACAGCTTCAATCCAGCGCTGGATGGCCTGCTGGATTGCCCGCATTACACCCGGCCCGAAGTGTGGAGCGGCCTCGGCGTGCCGACCGAGCTGATGTCCGGCCACCATGCGCAGATCGATCGCTGGCGCCGCGACCAGCGGCTGGCGATCACGGCGCGCGAGCGGCCCGACCTGATCGAGGCGGCGCGGGCCGCCGGCCGGCTCACTGAGGCGGATCTCGCTTTCCTGGCAAAGCCGCCCGAAAAACGTTTATAATCAAAGGCTTTTCGATCCTCTGCCCGGCCACGGCGAGCACCACGCGTCAAGCGCGGTCTCAGCGAACACAGCGTCAAGCCCAGTTCGCCGCAGCCGTCCCTAGCGTAGCGCGGGCACGATCAATGAGGACACCATGAATCTGATCGAAACCCTTGAGCAGGAAGAAATTGCTCGCCTCGGGAAGAAAATTCCCGAATTCGCCCCCGGCGACACCGTCATCGTCAGCGTCAACGTGGTCGAAGGCACGCGCAAGCGGGCCCAGGCCTTCGAAGGCGTCGTGATCGCCAAGCGCAACCGCGGCCTGAACAGCGGCTTCACGGTGCGCAAGATCTCCAGCGGCGAAGGCGTGGAGCGCACGTTCCAGACCTACAGCCCGCTGATCGCCGCCATCGAAGTCAAACGCCGCGGCGATGTCCGCCGCGCCAAGCTGTACTACCTGCGCGAGCGCAGCGGCAAGTCGGCACGGATCCGCGAGAAGCTGCCGTCTCGCGTGAAGACTGCGGCTGCCGCCGAGTAAGCCGTCCCGCTTCGAAACAGCCGCCGCCGGCCTCGTGCCAGTGGCGGTTTTTTCTTTCCGGCGCCCGAATCCATGCCTGCCACTCCACCCCTGGTCCCCGCACTGTCGAAGTTGCCCAACTTCGACCCGCGCACCGCTGTCGTGGCCGGCATCGACACGCACCTGCCCCCGGTGCGCGTGGAGGAACTCACGCCGCAGGCCTTGCGGGCGCGCTTCGCCGCACCCCCGGCCTGGGCCCCCGAGATGACGGTGGAGCGTCCCTGGAGCGCGCAGCCCCTGGCTCATGCCTCCGTGCTGGTGCCGATCGTCAGTCGCGACCGCCCCACGGTGATCCTGACCGAGCGCACCACCCACCTGTCCACGCATTCGGGCCAGGTCGCGTTTCCTGGCGGCAAGCGCGATGACAGCGACACCGACGCGGCCCACACCGCGCTGCGTGAAGCGCATGAGGAAATCGGGCTGGAGCATCGCTTCGTCGACGTGATCGGCCAGCTGCCGACCTACACGACGGGATCGCAGTTCATCATCACGCCGGTCATCGCGCTGGTACGCCCCGAGCATGAACTGACGCTCAACGCCTACGAAGTGGCGGACGCCTTCGAGGTACCGCTGGAGTTCCTGATGAACCCGTCCCACCACCATCGCCACGTGCTGGAATGGGAAGGCTACCGGCGCGAGTGGTATTCGATGCCCTACATGGACGGCGGCACCGAGCGCTTCGTCTGGGGCGCCACGGCGGCGATGCTGCGCAACCTGTACCGCTTCCTGTCCGCCTAGGGCCCGCGGCTATCATTGCCGCATGAGCTTCTTCGCGATCCTGTTTGCGCTGTTGATCGAGCAGGTGCGGCCACTGGCGCGCGCCAACCCGATCCACTCGGGCTTGCGCAGCTGGGCGCGCTGGGTGGCAGGCAACTTCGACGCCGGCAAGCAGCATCACGGCTGGGTGGCGTGGGGCCTGGCGGTCCCCGGCCCGGCCGTTGCCGCGCTGGCGGTCCATCTCCTGCTGGTCGTGTATGCCGGCTGGGTGTTCGCCATGTTGTGGAGCGTGGCGGTGCTCTATGTCACGCTGGGGTTTCGCCAGTTCAGCCACCACTTCACCAACATCCGCGACGCGCTCGACGCCGGCGACGAGGCAAGCGCGCGCCAGCTGCTGGCCCAGTGGCAGCAGGTCGACGCCAGCGAGTTGCCGCGCAGCGAGATCGTGCGCCACGTGATCGAGTACTCGGTGCTGGCGGCGCACCGCCATGTGTTCGGCGTGCTCGCCTGGTTCTCGGTGCTGGCGGCCTTCGGGCTGGGCCCGGCCGGAGCCGTGCTGTACCGCATGAGCGAGTTCGTCTGCCGCTACTGGCACAACACCGCCAAGACCTCGGAGCATCCCGTCAGCCCCGCGCTGCTTTCAGTGGCTTCCCGCGCCTGGACCGCCATCGACTGGCTGCCGTCGCGGCTGACCGCGCTGGGCTTCGCGGTGGTGGGCAGCTTCGAGGAAGCGATCGACTGCTGGCGCAACTATGCCCAGCGCTTTCCCAACGACAACGACGGCGTGATCCTGGCCGCCACCTCGGGCGCAGTGAATGTGCGGCTGGGCGGCGAGGCGCTCAAGGCCACGGCGTTCACACCCAACCAGACCGGCGGTTTCGGCACGGCAGGCATGCAGCCCGAAGCGACCATGGACAGCAGCGAGAGCACGCCCGGGCGCGAGGCCGAGGTCGGCCACCTGCGCAGCATCGTCGGCCTGGTCTGGCGCTCCGTGGTGCTGTGGATGGTGCTGCTGGCCCTGCTGACGCTGGCGCGCCTGCTGGGCTAGGGCCTGCTCGTGCCATTTCCGGGGGCGCGAACGCGCTCAATCGGGCGTCAATCTAGGCGCCCGCCGCCGCCCGCATCGACATGCGGGCAAGGCGGGTAACGACGAGTGGCGCCCGATTGGGCCCGTTCCCCTGCGGGGTTGCGGCCAAAAAGGCCATGCGCCGCGTTACGAACCCTTGCCGGGGGTCGACCCCGGCTGCGTTTCGCGCCTTGCGCATGACCTTTTTGACGAGCAACGCGTCCCCCGGAAATGGCGCGAACAGGCCCTAATAGCGCTCGGGCTGCGACAGCTCGGCGAACAGCTCGCCGTAGATCTGGTGCCGGCGCCTGGTCACCGGGTGCGGGCTGTCTGGCGCATCGATCGCCGCCAGGACGGCGCAACCCGGCTCGTGCAGGTGCGTGCAGTTGTAGAACTTGCAGTTGCCGATGTGGGGCCTGAGGTCCGGCATGCAGGCGGCCAGCTGGGTCGGCTCGATGTGGTTCAGGCCGAACTCCTGGAAACCGGGCGAGTCGATCAACGCCGTCGTGCGCTGCGGATCCACCCAATACAAGGTCGTGCTGGTCGTCGTGTGCTTGCCCGAGTTCAAGGCCTTCGAGACCTCGCCCGTCACCACCAGCGCGCCCGGCACCAGCAGGTTGATCAGCGTGCTCTTGCCTGCGCCCGAAGGGCCCAGCACCAGTGTCGTCTTGCCCTGCAGGTGCTTGAGCAGCTCGGCCCGGTCCACGTCTTTGGACAGGCGCAGCGACAGCGGCAGCACGCCGTAGCCCATGCGCTGGTAGGGCAGCAGGCGGGCCCAGGCCTTCTCGAAGGGCTCGACCAGGTCGCTCTTGTTCAGCGCCACCAGCGGCTTGATTTTTTCGGCCTCGGTCGCGATCAGGGCGCGGGCCAGCTGCTTTTCTGAAAACTCTGGGTCCGCCGCGACCAGGATCAGCACCTGGTCCAGGTTGGCGGCGAACGATTTGGTGCGGATCTCGTCCTGCCGGTAGAACAGGTTGCGGCGCTCCAGCACCTTCTCGACCGTGCCTTCGTCGTGCGTGCCCTGCCACAGCACGTTGTCGCCGACGACCGCCTGGCTTTTCTTGCCGCGCGGATGGCAGGTCAGCCGCTTGCCCTCGGGCGTCTCCACAAGGAAGTGGCGGCCGTAACTGGCGACCACCAGCCCGGGGTGCAGGTCCGGGCGCTCATTCAAAGGGAATGGCCCCCACGCTTGCGGCCAAGGCCGCTGCGCTGCCCCCCGAGGGGGCTTTCGCATCTTGGGGCGGCCCGGCGATGCTCATGGCCCTCATGCCAGCAGCGCGTCGACTTGCGCGGCGCATTCGAAGTCCGTTTCCGACAGGCCCTTGACGTCGTGCGTGTTGAAGCGCGCCACGCAGCGGTTGTAGTGCACCGAGAGGTCGGGATGGTGGTCCTGCGCATTGGCGATGAAGGCGACCGCGTTCACGAAGGAGATGGTCTCGTAGTAGTTGGCGAAGCTGTAGGTCTTCTCGATCGCGACGTTTTCGCCGTCGCCCGTCAGCTTCCAGCCCGCCGCGCCGGCCAGTCGCGACACCACTTCGGTGGGATTGAGCGCGCGCCGTGGCAGCAGCGACCAGTCCTTCTTCTTCATCATGGTCATAGAGCCCCCACGTTTGCCGCCAAGGCGGCTGCACTGCCCCCCGAGGGGGCGTGAGCTTGCTTGAAGCGGTTCTGCGCTGCGCTCATGGCAAGCTCCCGGTGGTCATGCGTGCCAGCCGTTCGGAGGCAGGCGGATGCGAGTAGTAAAAGCGGACGTAGACCGGATCGGGCGTCAGCGTCGACGCATTGTCTTCATAGAGCTTGAGCAGCGCGGTGCGCAGATCCACGCCGCTGGTCTGCTGCACGGCATACGCATCGGCTTCGAATTCATGCCGGCGCGAGAGCTGCGCGAACAGCGGCGAGATGAAGAAGGAGAACACGGGCACCGCCATGAGAAACAGCAGCAGCGCCAGCGCATCGTTGGGCCCCGCGAGATTGGGGCGCACGCCCAGCCCGCTGTAGAACCAGACCTGGGTCGACAGCCATCCGAGCAGCGCGAACCCCACCAGGCTGAGCACGAACAGGCCGGCGATGCGCTTGATGATGTGCTTGTGCTTGAAGTGGCCGAGTTCGTGCGCCAACACCGCGTCCACTTCCCCGGGCGAAAGCTTGGCCAGCAGTGTGTCGTAGAACACCACGCGCTTGGCGGCGCCGAAACCGGTGAAGTAGGCATTGGCGTGCGCACTGCGCTTGCTGCCGTCCATCACGAACAGGCCCTTGGCGGCGAAGCCGCAGCGCTGCATCAGGGCCGTCACGCGGTTCCTGAGGGTCTCGTCCTCCAGCGGCTTGAACTTGTTGAACAGCGGCGCGATGAACGTCGGGTACACCACCAGCAGCAACAGGTTGAATGCCATCCAGAACGACCAGGTCCAAAGCCACCAGTAGCTGCCGGCCGCGCCCATCAGCCACAGGATGACGGCCGCGATCGGCAGGCCGATGGCGACGCCCAGCAGCGTGGACTTCAGCAGGTCCACCAGCCAGAGCCTGAGCGTCATCTTGTTGAAGCCGAAGCGCTGCTCGATCACGAAGGTCTGGTACAGCGTGAAGGGCAGGTCGATGGCGCCGCCGATCAGCGCGAAGGCGGCCAGCAGCGCCAGCTGCGCGGCCATCCCGGCGCCCAGCCAGGCGTGCACCGCGCGATTGAGCGCGTCGAGTCCTCCCAGCAGCGTCCACGCCAGCAGCACAGCCACGGCCACGGCCAGTTCGAGCAGTCCGAAGCGCGCCTTGGCCACCGTGTAATCGGCGGCCTTCTGGTGGGCCGACAAGGTGATGGTGGTGCCGAACGGGTCGGGGACACTATCCCGGTGGGCGGCGACGAAACGGATCTGGCGCGAGGCGAGCCAGAACTTGACCACCAGCCCGGCCACCAAGGCGGCGGCGAAGGCGAGGGTCAGCAGTTCAGAGGGATTCATTCCGTCCAGTTTAGGGCATGGGCGACAATCCCAAGGATGGCAGAAGCAATCCCCCCCACCCCGCCCACCCTCGGAAAAAGCGACCAGAACCTGATCTGGCTGGACTGCGAAATGACCGGGCTCGACCCGGAAGTCGACCGCCTGATCGAGATCGCGGTGATCGTCACCGGGCCGACGCTGGAGCCGCGCATCGAGGGCCCGGTGCTGGTGATCCACCAGAGCGACGAGCAGCTGGACAAGATGGACAACTGGAACAAGGGCACGCATGGCAAGAGCGGCCTGATCGACAAGGTCAAGGCATCCACCGTCACCGAGGCGCAGGCCGAGCAGGAGATCCTGGCGTTTCTGGCGAAGTACGCGCCGAAGAACTCGACGCCGATGTGCGGCAACAGCATCAGCCAGGACCGCCGCTTCCTGGTCAAGTACATGCCCAAACTGGAAGCCTTCTTCCACTATCGCAACGTCGACGTCAGCTCGCTCAAGGAGCTGGCCAAGCGCTGGCACCCCGAGATCTATTCGTCGTTCCGCAAGCAGCAAAAGCACACGGCGCTGGCCGACGTGCACGAGTCGATTGACGAACTGGCCCATTACCGCGAGCGCTTCCTCAAGCTGCCATAGCCCCCGGCGCTTGCGGGAAAACCCTGGGCATGCGATAATCGCTGGCTTGGCTGAAAGGGCAAACCCCTTTTGAAGCCTTCGTGCATCCTCCTTCACTCACAGGCTCATCTAGCAGAGCCAGCAGCACCGGTCCCATTCGGTACTGACAGTCGTTTGATGGTTGATGTCTTTTAACCATTGACGACGACGCGTCCCGACCCGGGACGGCGTTTGCGTGTGAGTAATACATGACCGACACTTTTGCAGTGCAGGGCGACTTTGCGCCTGTGCAATCCAACGAATCCGAAGCCTTCGCCCCCATCGTCGTCCTCGAGGACGCTGTGGAAACGGCGCCGGCGGCAACGGCCGTTCCCAACGGCTTCCTGAAACTGGGCCTGGCGCCCGAACTGATCCGCGCAGTGGAAGACCTGGGCTACACCCAGCCCACCACCGTGCAGGAACAGACCATTCCCCTGGCCATGGGCAGCGGCGAAGCGGGCGAAACCGCGCGCTTCATCGACCTGATGGTGTCCAGCCAGACCGGCAGCGGCAAGACCGCAGCCTTCCTGCTGCCCGTGCTGCACACGCTGCTCAAGCAGCAGGCCGCCGCCGAGGCCGAAGAGCGCGCCGAACACGAGCGCGCCGTGGCCGAGGCCACCGCCAAGGGCGAAGTGCTGCCCAAGCGCAAGCGCAAGGACCCGACCAGCTCGCGCAACTTCAAGGCCGCCACCCCTGGCGCCCTGATCCTGTGCCCGACCCGCGAACTCGCGCAGCAGGTGGCGCACGATGCCATCGGCCTGGTGCAGCATTGCCGCGGCCTGCGCATCGCCAACGTGGTGGGCGGCATGCCTTACCAGCTGCAGATCGCCAAGCTGCAGAACGCCGACCTGGTGGTCGCCACCCCGGGCCGCCTGCTGGACCTGCAGCGCTCGATGCAGATCAAGCTCGACAAGGTGCAGTTCCTGGTGGTCGACGAGGCCGACCGCATGCTGGACCTGGGCTTTGCCGACGACCTGGCCGAAGTCAACCAGCTCACCATCGAGCGCAAGCAGACCATGATGTTCAGCGCCACCATCGCGCCGCGCATCCAGCAACTGGCTGCGCGCGTGATGCGCCAGCCGCAGAAGCTGCAGATCGACAGCCCGCAGGAAAAGCACGTCAACATCAAGCAGGTGCTGTTCTGGGCCGACAACCCCCAGCACAAGCGCAAGCTGCTGGACCACTGGCTGCGTGACAGCACGATCAACCAGGCCATCGTTTTCGCCAGCACCCAGATCGAATGCGACGGCCTGGCCAACGACCTGCAGCAAGCCGGCTTCGACGCCGTCGCCCTGCACGGGGCACTGAACCAGGGCCTGCGCAACCGCCGCTTGATGGCGCTGCGCCAGGGCCAGGTCCAGGTGCTGGTGGCGACCGACGTGGCCGCCCGCGGCATCGACGTGCCGACCATCACCCACGTCTTCAACTACGGCCTGCCGATGAAGGCGGAAGACTATACGCACCGGATCGGCCGCACCGGCCGCGCCGGCCGCGACGGCCTGGCAGTGACATTCGCCGAGATGCGCGATCGCCGCAAGATCTTCGACATCGAGGCCTTTACCCGCCAGCCGTTCAAGGCGGAAGTTGTGCCCGGCCTGGAGCCGCAGCAGCGTGCCCCGCAGGGCGGACGCGGTGATTTCGGTGGTGGCGGCGGCGGCCGTGGCCGCGACTACGCGCCGCGTGGTGACCGCAAGTTCAGTGGTGGTGGTGGCCAGCGCACCGGCGGCTTCGGCGGCGGCGGCGGCGGCGGCTTCGGTGCCCCGCGTGACGACCGTGGCGGCTTCGACCAGCGCCGTGGCAACGAAGGCTTCGCGCCCCGCAAGCCGGGCTATGGAGACTTCGGCAACCGCACGACCACCGAAGGCTTTGCAGGCCGCCATGGCGACGGTTTCGGCCAGCGCAACGACTTCGCCCCGCGTGGCGATTTCGCGCCCCGCAAGCCAGCCTTCGACAAGCCGGCCCGTCCGGGCAACGGCGGCAAGGTATTTGTGCCGCGTGACGCTGCCAAGAAGCGCGCGTTCAAGCCGGGCAACTAAGCCAGACTCTCGCGTCAGACACTGCGCCCCTGCGCCTCGCGGCCCAGGGGCGCAGTCACGTCAGGCCGATGCCGAGATCGCGCGGCCGATCTCCGGCCAGCGCCGGTGCAGGAACAGCCAGGCCACCAGGCCGATGGACAGGAACAGGATCGATGCGATCGCCAGCGCCTTGGTGGAGTGCATCACCAGCGGGGCGATGGCTCCCGCCACCAGCCCATTGGCGGTGGATCCGATGAACGCCTGCAGCGACGACGACAGGCCGCGGCGCTCCGGATAGAGGTCCAGCACCAGCAGCGTCACCACCGGCACCATCAGCGCCCAGCCGAAGGCGAAGGTGGCGATCGGCAGCAGGGCCCAGGCCGGATGCGGCGTGATCAGCAGGTTCGCTGCCACGTTGACAACGGAGACCAGCACCATCACCAGGAAGCCGTAGCGGATCTGCTGCTTGGGCGGGACGCGGCCGGCCAGCCGCCCGCTGGTCCAGGAACCGGCCATGATGCCGGCGATCGTCAGCATGAAGAACCAGAAGAACTGCTGCGGTTGCAAGCCGAGGTGCTCGCCCAGGAAGGCGGGCGCGGACAGTACGTACAGAAACATGCCGTTGAAGGGGATGCCGCTGGCCAGCGCCAGCAGCAGGAAGCGCGGGTCGGAGCCCAGCTGCCAGTAGCCCTGCATCAGGTTGCTGACATTGAACGGCTGGCGCTGGGTTTCGTGCAGGGTTTCGGGCAGCAGTCGGTAGTTGGCGGCCCAGAGGAGGACGCCGACGCCGGTCAGGAACCAGAAGATGCTGTGCCAGCCCGCGTGAACGAACAGCCAGCCACCGATGATCGGCGCGATCGCCGGCGCGACGCCGAAGTAGATCGTGACCTGACTCATCACCTTCTGCGCCTGGGCCGGCGGGAACATGTCGCGAATCACCGCCCGCGACACCACAATGCCGGCGCCGGTTGACAGCCCCTGCAGGGCGCGGAACAGCACCAGCTGGCCGACGGTCTGCGACAGCGCGCAGCCGGCCGAGGCAAGCGTGAACACCGCGATGCCCCAGAGCACCACCGGCCGGCGGCCGAAGCTGTCGGCCAGCGCGCCGTGGAACAGGTTCATGAAGGCAAAACCGAACAGGTAGGCGGAGAGCGTCTGCTGCATCTGCACCGGGCTTGCGCCCAGCGCCGTCGCAATTCCCGAGAAGGCGGGAATGTAGGTGTCGATCGAAAACGGACCGAGCATCCCGAGAAGCGCCAGCAGCGCCGCCAGGGCCCAGCGCGGTGCGCGCCAGAGTTGATCTGCGTTTGGGTTCATGCCCCCATTCTCAGGGGGCGGGGGCCCGGGTCCTTCCGGAGTCGGATCGGGCAGGACCCAGCGGCTGCTTCCGGTCGCATCTGCCAGGCCATTCGCTTAGCTCGCGTTGATACATTTGCTAAAATGTAAAGACAATAGGCTGCGCGTAACGCACTCGAGCTGCAAGCGCGCACAGACGGAGCAATTTCCAACAAACTTTGAGCCCCTGCGGGGGCTCTTTTCTTTGGTGCTGGCGCTGAGCAGTCAGGCCGGACCGGGCGGTTTTCGCTCGGGCGCGGCGGTGCCGTCCCCAGCGCCGGCCGGCTTCTCCTGAACCGGTTGCAATGGTGGCAGCCTCAGCAACTGCAGGTGCGCGAGCGTCGGGTACAACGGCGCGCTCAGCACGCGTGAGACCGCGCTGGCGACCAACGCGCATGCCATCAGGCTGAGCACCATTGCGTGGCCGTCGACCATCTCCATCACGATGATGAACGACGTCAACGGCGCCTGGGTGGCAGCGGCAAGAAAGCCAGCCATGCCCAACGCAATGAGGGTGGAGGGAACCGGATAGTGGGTCAGCATCGCCACGTCGTTGCCCAGCGCCCCACCGATGGCCAGGGAAGGCGCGAAAATGCCGGCCGGCACGCCGGCCCAGGCCGTCAGCCACGTGGCGATGAACTTGAACAGCAGGTACCAGGCGGGGATCGTCTCTTTGCCCTCGATCATGGCGCGGGTGTAGGCGTAGCCGCTGCCGAAGATGGTTCCGCCCAAGGTCACACCGATGACCGCAACGGCCAGGCCGCAGAGCGCGGCAAACCAGACGGGCCGCTTGCGGCGCCAGAGGTTGAACCGATCGGTCGACGCTCCTGAAAGCGACGCGATCAGCAATCGCGCGAACAGGCCGCCTGCAACGCCGGCCGTCAGCGCCACCAGCACGCCCGGCACGATCAGCGAGCGGCCGACCTCGACGACGTGGATCACGCCGAAATAGGTTGCGTTGCCGTTGATGGAAACGGCCAGCAGACCGGCCAGGACGATGCCGACCATGAGCAGGCCGCTGCTGCGCTGTTCCGGAGAACGGGACAACTCTTCGATGGCGAACATGACGCCGGCAAGCGGCGTATTGAAGGCTGCGGCAATGCCTGCGGCGCCGCCGACCACGAGCAGACCGTGGTCTGTGATCGCCGAGCGCCGGGGTAGCCAGCGGCGCGCAGCCAGCATCACGCCGGCCGCGACCTGGACCGAGGGCCCCTCGCGGCCGAGCGACAGTCCGGCGAGCAAGCCCCAGGCCGTCAGTGCGATCTTGGCCAGGCTCAGCCTGATCGAGACGAACAGGCTACGCTGCGAGCCGTCGACCGATGAATCCAGCGCCGCCATCACCTGGGGAATGCCGGAGCCGGCCGCGCCCGGTGCGAACCTGCGAGTCGCCCAAACGATGCCGGCTGCACAGAGCGGCGTCCACAGCAACGGCGCCCACCAGTAGAGCGAACGCACATCGAAGAACAGGCGCAAGGCCTGCTCCGTCAGCCAGGTGAAACCGACGACCGTCAGTCCAGCCGCCGCCGCTGCCGCCATGACGACAGCGCGAGCCCACCACATGCGCCAATCGGCGAACTCTCTCCTGAAGGCGACGTTGATCCGGTGGTTGTGTTTCGTCTGCATGGAATGGCGCAGCTATGATTGTCCAATGAGTTCAGCAAAAACGGGGCCAGCCGTTGCCGCCGCTCGCAGCGAGGCGGCCAGGCCTGCTGCTGGTGAGCCTGCCACAAGAGTGCTGCGGCGGTTCCGGCTGGTGTTCAACGCGGTCAGGACCCATTTTCGCGAGGTCGAGAAGAAGGCCGGCGTGGGCGGGGCCCAGCTTTGGGCGCTGAGCGTCGTGCGCGACATGCCGGGGATCGGCGTCAATGCACTGGCCCGGGCGATGGATGTGCATCAATCAACCGCCAGCAACCTGGTCAAGTCGCTCGTCGAGCAGGAACTGGTCGCCGTTGCAAAGACCGGTAGCGACCGGCGCACTGTGCAGTTGCGCGTGCTGGCTGCAGGGACCAGGGTGCTGCGTCGCGCGCCGGGACCATTCACGGGCGTCCTGCCGCAGGCATTGGCCAGCCTGGACGCCAAGACGCTGGCGCGCATGGAACGGGACTTGGGCAAGCTCATTGGAGTGCTGGAGGCGGATGAGCGCGGCGCGGGAATTCCGCTCGGCCAGTCCTAGCCCCGATGCGGGCGCTCGATGCGCCGGCAAACTACCTGCCGGGATAAACCAGATCCGCACGGCGGTTCTGCGACCAGGCGGATTCGTCGTGGCCCGGTGCCCTGGGCTTTTCCTTGCCCCAGCTGACGGCTTCCATCTGCGATTCCTTCACGCCATAGATCTTCAGCGCATTCGCGACCGTTTGCGCGCGCCGTTGACCCAGCGCGAGGTTGTATTCGGCGCCGCCTCGCTCATCGGTATTGCCCTCGATCCTGATGGCAAGCGAGGGGTGGGACTGCAGGTACTTGCCGTGCCGCTCGATCATGTCCCTGTCCTGCGGCTTGAGAGCGAAGTCATCAAAGCCGAAGTACACGCTTCGCTGGATGGAGATGGGGTTGTTCGGGTCCAGGTACGCGGGCAGGCTGGCGGGGGCCACGGTCGGTGGCGCGGGGGTCTGCGAAGGGGCGGGCATTGCCGGTGACGCGACGATCGGGGCCGGCGCCTTTGACTCGGGCGGCGGCAACGGGGTGCTGCTGCACCCGGCAAGCAGTGCGACTGCAAGGCAGGGCAGAAAAACGCAAATCCTGGCGGTGCTCATTTTTGCCGGCTCCATGGCTGTTGGGCGGGCTCGCCGACGCTGCGAGTGCGGTTCAGCCGATTATACGGAATGTACATTTGAACAAATTCAAGTAGCCCGCGAATGATGGCGCATCGACGCAGCGGGAACCGCAAGGCCGATGGCGAAGTCTACGGTTATGGACACATCACCGGAGCAGAAACGATGTCAGACGAATTCGACGATGCACTTGACGCCGAGGTGTTGCTGAGCCGGCAATCCAGCTTCGCCACGACAAGGCCGCGGGCCCGCTACCGAACGGCGCGACTGGCCGTGCGCCTGTACGCCCGGGCAAGCACATCGCAGCGAGGAAGGATGCTTGCGTGCATGTTGCGCCCGCTCAGCCCGCTGGGCGTTGTTGCAGTCGCGTCCGGGGCCTTCGCAAGCTGCCTGAGCTATGGCGGCGATGGTCGGCTGGCGCTCATCCTCGATGATGTCGGGCGCTATACGAACGACCAGATCTTCGAGCTGGCACGATTCGTCGAGCAGGTCAGTCCGGATGCGTTGCAGGAACTCGCTAGGCTGGTGGCTGGCAGCAGCGCCGGAATCGCGGCGTTCAGCGCTGCTGCTGCCCTGCTTTTGCTGCGCCAGCTGCGAGGGACGGCGCTGCTGGGCCAGGCTGTAGGACACCGCCCCGATGCGGTCCGGATCGGGCACCGGAAGGCGCGCATTGACGTTCGCCGTGGCACTATGTCCTGACTGGATCCAGTCATCGCCGCGGCCAATGTGACTGCGCCTGCAAGATGGAAAGGGAACAACCATGGGCGTCCAGCTCGATCGACTGTGTATCGACACCATCCGTTTTCTTGCGGTCGATGCCGTGCAGAAAGCCAACAGCGGCCACCCCGGCATGCCGCTGGGTACAGCCCCCATGGGGTACGCGTTGTGGACGCGAGCGCTCAAGTTCAATCCGCGCAATCCCGGCTGGCCCGATCGCGACCGCTTCGTGCTGTCGGCCGGCCACGGGTCGATGCTGCTGTACGCGCTGCTGCACCTGAGTGGCTACGATTTGTCGCTGGACGACATCCGCAACTTCCGCCAGTGGGGCAGCAAGGCGCCCGGTCATCCTGAACGCGGCCACACGCCGGGCGTCGAAGTCACGACCGGACCGCTGGGGCAGGGCTTCGCCAACGCGGTTGGCATGGCAATGGCCGAGGCGCAGCTTGCCGCGCGGTACAACCGCCCCGGCCACGACATCGTCGACCATCACACCTACGCAATCGTCAGCGACGGCGACCTGATGGAAGGGGTCGCGGCCGAAGCAGCCTCGCTGGCCGGGCACCTCCAGCTCGGCAAGCTGGTCTGCCTGTATGACGACAACCGCGTCACCCTGTCCGCCGGCACCGACATCACGTTCTCCGAAGACCGCGCGGCCCGGTTCGAGGCCTGCGGATGGCACACGGTGCGGATCGCCGACGGCAACGACGTCGAAGCCATCGCAGGCGCGCTGCAAGCCGCGCGCGCGCAGGCGCGGCCGTCGCTGATCCTGGTGCGCACGCATCTGGGCTACGGCTCGCCGGACAAGCAGGACAGCTTCGAGGCCCACGGTTCGCCGCTGGGCGCCGAGGAGGTCGTGCTGACCAAGGAGCATCTCGGCTGGCCGACCCAGCCCGCCTTTCTCGTTCCCGAGGCGGCGCTGGTGCACATGCGCGAAGCGCTGGAGCGCGGCGCGCAGGCAGAGGCGGCGTGGAACGCGCGGCTTGAGGCTTACGCGCAAGCCTTTCCCGAGCTGGCACTTGAACTCCAGCGGCGACTGCGCGGCGAACTGCCGCCGGGCTGGGATTCGGACATCGCGGCGTTTCCTGCCGACGCCAAGGGCATGGCCACGCGTGCTGCATCGGGCAAGGTGATGAATGCCATGACTGCGCATCTGCCCGCGCTGTCGGGCGGATCGGCGGACCTGGATCCGTCGACCAAGACCGCGCTCAAGGGCATGGGCGACTTCAATCCGCCGGCGACACCGGGCGAGGATCTCCAGGGGTCGGATGGCGGCGGCTGGAGCCGGGCCGGCCGCAACCTGCACTTCGGCGTGCGCGAACACGCGATGGGCGCGATCGTCAATGGCATGGCCGCGCACGGCGGTTTCATCCCATACGGAGCGACATTCCTGATTTTTTCGGACTACATGCGTCCCGCGATCCGCCTCGCCGCGCTGTCCGGGCTGCACGTGGTGCATGTGTTCACCCATGACAGCATCGCGCTCGGCGAGGACGGACCGACCCATCAGCCGGTCGAACAGCTGGCCAGCCTGCGCGCGATTCCCCGGCTCACCGTGATCCGGCCTGCCGACGCCAACGAAACCGCCGTGGCGTGGAAGGTGGCAGTCGAGGCGCAAGACCGTCCGGTGTTGCTGGCCCTGACGCGCCAGGATGTTGCAACGCTCGATCGCGCACGCTACGCCAGCGCCGAGGGGCTGCGCCAGGGAGCCTACGTGCTGAGCGATGCGAAGGATGGTCGGCCTGCACTGATCCTGATTGCGAGCGGCTCCGAAGTCAGTCTCATCCTGGCCGCGTCCGAGCGGTTGCAGGCCGAAGGCATTCCTGTGCGGTGTGTCTCGATGCCGAGCTGGGACCTGTTCGATGCCCAGCCGCAGTCCTACCGTGACACCGTGCTGCCGACGGATGTGCGCGCCCGGCTCGCGGTCGAGCTTGGCGTGCCGCAGGGCTGGCACCGCTACGTCGGAGACCGGGGCGACATGCTCGGGGTCGAGCGCTTCGGCGCGTCCGCCCCGGCCGAGACGCTGCTGCGCGAATACGGCTTCACCGTGGACAACGTCGCCTTGCGCGCTCGCGCGCTGCTGGCGCGGCGGCAGGGCAACGAACTTGATCGGCGATCATGAAGACCGGCACACTGACTCCAGATCTGCTTGAGCAGATGGACGCCTACTGGCGTGCCGCCAATTACCTGGCCGTCGGCCAGATCTATCTGTATGACAACCCGCTGCTGAAGCGACCGCTCGTGATTTCCGACGTCAAGCACATGCTGCTGGGGCATTGGGGGACGACTCCGGGGCAGAACTTCATCTACGTGCACCTGAACCGGATCATCAGGAAATACGACGTCGACATGATCTATGTCGCCGGTCCCGGACACGGCGGGCCGGCCGTGGTCGGCAACACCTATCTCGAGGGCAGCTACAGCGAGATCTATCCAGACATCAGCCAGGACGAGGCCGGGTTGCAGAAGCTGTTTCTCCAGTTCTCGTTTCCGGGGGGAATTCCGAGCCACGCATCGCCGGAATGTCCGGGCTCGATCCACGAAGGCGGCGAGCTCGGCTACTCGCTCAGCCATTCGTTCGGCGCGGTGTTGGACAACCCGGATCTCGTCGTCGCCTGCGTCGTCGGCGACGGCGAGGCGGAAACCGGGCCGCTGGCCACGGCCTGGCATTCCAACAAGTTCCTCGACCCGGTCACTGACGGCGCGGTGCTGCCGATCCTGCATCTGAACGGCTACAAGATCGCCAATCCGACCATTCTTGCCCGCATCGGACAGGAGGAACTGGAACAGCTGCTGCGCGGCTACGGCTGGACGCCCTATTTCGTCGAGGGTCACGAGCCGGAGCTGATGCACCAGGCCATGGCCGCCACGCTCGACACTGTGGTGGAGCAGATCAGGGCCATCCAGCGCAACGCCCGCGTCAACGGCGACCTGACGCGCCCCCGCTGGCCGATGATCGTGCTTAAGTCTCCCAAGGGCTGGACCGGGCCCAAGGTGGTGGATGGTCTGCAGGTGGAAGGCACGTTCCGCGCCCACCAGGTGCCGTTGCACCCGAACACCCATCCCGAACATCTCAAGCTGCTGGAAGACTGGCTCAAGAGCTACCGGCCGCAAGAGCTTTTCGACGCCCAGGGTCGGCTCAAGGCGGAACTGGCGCAGCTTGCGCCCAGGGGCACGCGCCGCATGGGCGCGAATCCGCACGCCAACGGCGGCATGCTGCTGCGCGACCTGCGCATGCCGGATTTCCGCGAGTACGCGGCCGACGTTGCAGTGCCCGGCGCGCCTGGCATCGGCGACACGCATGTGCTCGGGCCTTTCCTGCGCGACGTGGTGAAGCTCAACACCGAGCAGCGCAACTTTCGCGTGTTCGGTCCGGACGAGACGCTCTCCAACGGACTGAACGCGCTGTTCGAAGCGACCAGTCGCCAATGGGATGCGGCGACGATGCCGAACGATGAATTCCTCGCGCCTGACGGACGAGTGCTGGACTCGATGCTCAGCGAGCACCAGTGCGAAGGCTGGCTGGAGGGGTATCTGCTCACCGGGCGGCATGGCCTCTTCAACTGCTACGAAGCGTTCATCCACATCGTCGACTCGATGTTCAATCAGCACGCCAAATGGCTGAAGGTGACGGCCGGCTTGCCGTGGCGGCGCAAGATCGCCTCGCTGAACTACCTGCTGGCTTCGCACGTCTGGCGCCAGGATCACAACGGCTTCACCCACCAGGACCCCGGCTTCATCGACCATGTCATGAACAAGAAGGCCGAGATCGTGCGCGTCTACCTGCCGCCGGATGCGAATTGCCTGCTGTCGGTGATGGACCACTGCCTGCGCAGCCGCCACTACGTCAACGTCGTGGTCGCCGGCAAGCACCCGGCGCCGCAGTGGCTGACGATGGACGCTGCGGTCAAGCACTGCGGCGAGGGCATAGGCATCTGGCAGTGGGCCAGTAACGACCAGGCTGTCGCAGCCGACGTGGTCATGGCCTGCTGTGGCGACGTGCCCACGCTTGAGACACTCGCCGCCGTCTCCATCCTGCGCGAGCATCTGCCGCAACTCAGGATCCGGGTGGTCAACGTCGTCGACCTGATGAAGCTGCAGCCGCAATCCGAGCATCCGCACGGTTTGAGCGACAGGGCTTTCGACGAGCTGTTCACCAGGGACAAGCCGGTGATCTTCGCCTACCACGCCTATCCGTGGCTGATCCACCGCCTGACCTACCGGCGCACCAACCACGACAACATCCACGTCCGCGGCTACAAGGAAGAGGGCACCATCACGACGCCTTTCGACATGACGGTGCTCAACGACCTGGACCGTTTCCACCTGGTGATGGACGTCATCGACCGGTTGCCGCAGACCGGCGACAAGGGGATCTACCTGAAGCAGCAGCTCGAGGACAAGCTGATCGAGCACAAGCAATACATCGACCGGTACGGCCAGGACATGCCGGAGGTCCGCAACTGGAAGTGGAAAGGATGACGCTGCAGTGACGAATCCGGCCACACCACGCATCCTGGCTATCAACGGCGGCTCATCCAGCATCAAGTTTGCGCTGTTCGACGCAGCGGGCTCGCTCGAGCGGGTGCTGGCCGGCGCGATCGAGCGGATCGGGCTGCCGGATGCGAGCTTGCGCGTGAAGGGTGCGGACAAGGCGGACAACTTCTCACGCCCGATTGCCGCGGCGGACCACACGGCGGCCGTGGGCGTGCTGATGGACTGGATCGATCAGCGCAGTGGCCGCGACGCATTGACCGCGATCGGGCATCGCGTGGTGCATGGCGGGCCGGCATTCAGCGCGCCGCAGCGCATCACGGCGAACATGGTGCAGGAGTTGCGACAGCTGGTCGATTTTGATCCCGAGCATCTGCCCGAGGAGATCCTGTTGACCGAGGCCTTCCATCGCCGCTTTCCCGGCCTGCCCCAGGTGGCGTGCTTCGACACGGCTTTTCATCGTGACCTGCCGCAGGTGGCCCGGCTGCTTCCGATCCCGCGCCGCTACGAGGCGCAGGGGGTGCGGCGCTACGGATTTCACGGCTTGTCGTATGAGTTCCTGATGGGCGAGTTGAACCGCCTGGCCGGAACGGATGCGGCGCAAGGCAGGGTCATCCTCGCCCATCTGGGCAACGGTGCGAGTCTGGCCGCGGTCCATGGCGGGAAATCCATGGACACGAGCATGAGTTTCACCCCGGCCGCCGGGGTGCCGATGAGCACCCGCTCGGGCGATCTCGATCCCGGATTGTTTGCGTATCTGGCGCGCACCGAGAACATGAGCGCGGAGCAATTCAATCGAATGGTCAACTTGCAGTCGGGACTGCTGGGCATGTCGCAGACCAGTTCCGACATGCGCGACCTGCTGGAGCGGGAAGGACAGGACGTGCGGGCGGCGGAGGCGGTGGCGCTGTTCTGCTATCAGGTCAGGAAATGGATTGGCGCATTCGCGGCCGCGCTCGGCGGCCTGGACACGCTGGTGTTTGCGGGCGGCGTCGGCGAGAACGCGCCGATTGTCCGTTCCAGGGTTTGCGCCGGGCTGGGATTCCTGGGCATCGAACTCGAGGAAGGGCGCAACGGCGCAAATGAGGGCGTGATCTCGGCTGCGGCCGGCCGCGTCGCGGTGCGTGTCATTCGTACCGACGAAGAACAGACGATCGCCCGCGCCGTGTGCCGGGTCCTCGGTCTCGACGTTGTGCCATGAAGGGCGTCCCCGTGGCTGAACAGGGGAAAAACCGTGGAACTGCTATGCGCGGTGGCGCACCGACTGCAGTGGCCTGTGCGCGTATAAAGATCTGCAGCAAGCGCGCATGCGGATGCTGCCGGTGAGCGCGGTGGCGCCGAGCGCGGAGCCACGCATCAATCAGCCTTGACTGGAGTTCAATCGTGAAACGCATCAACCTTCGAAAAACCTTCAACGCCGCCCTGATGACGGGCGGATCGCTCGCGGCAACCAGCGTGCTTGCCCAGGGCGGCTACGGCATGGGGTCCGGCATGATGGGCGGCTGGGGCGGCGGCTGGATGGGTGGCGGCGGTTACGGCGGGATCGTGCTGCTGGTCCTGCTGGTCGTCGTGGTTGCCGCTGTCGTGGGCTGGATCGTCTCGCAAAAGAAGAAGTGAATCGGCGCGGGCTGCTTATCGGCTGACCCACCTGCGTCGCAGTCAGTTGAGCAAACTTGTCGCCTCGGCTCAGGAAAAAGGGGCCCGAATGGGCCCCTTTTGTCGACAGCGACCAAGACCTGTCTGCCGTCGTCGCGCATGTCATTTGGAGCCGAAGGGGTTGGAAAAGACCGAGCCATGATCGCGGTCGTCGTCGTGCCCCTTGCCCTTCCCATCATGGTCCTTGTCATGACCATCGTGGTCCTTGTCATGATGATCGCGGTCCTTGTCATCACAGGTTTCGCCGCCACCGCCACCGGGCGGCACCAGCGAAGTGCAGCCGATGACACTGGCGCCGGTCATGGTCACGGCGACATTTGCCAACACCCGACCGGCCAAGGTGCCACCGGTCATGGTCACTGAGCCGCCGACGCTGTTACCCGCCAGGAGGTTGCCTTTGAATGCCGAAGTCGCCAACGTTGTTGCGGCATTGGTAGCCCAGAACACGTTACATGGCAGGCCGCCGCCATCCATGACCACATTGAAGTTGGTGGCAGTCAGCGCGCCGTCGACCAGGAAGACCCACACGCCGTTGGCCGGTCCCGTCAGCGTCAGCGTGCCAGCTTTGGCGGTCGCATCGGTACAGTACACGCCGGGCGCCAGATTCTGAGCACCTAGGCTGCCGGGCATCCGAATGCAGGACGAGGCCATGCGCTCAAGCGCGGCATAGGCCGAGAGGAAGTCGGTACGCGCGCCAACCGCGGCGGCGTTGGTCGCCGGAGGCACGCTGCCGCCAATGGTGCAGCGGGTGCTTGTGAAGGGCACGGCGCTGCCAGGAGCGACGCCGACGTTGCCGGTGACAACGCCGTCGGTGCAAGTCACGTTAGTGCCACCCAGCACGGAGAATACCGATGCCCTGCCCAGTGATACCTGAGCCCAGGCCGGGGCCGCGCTGGCCAGAAGGGCCGCGATACCAATCAAGCCTTTGGCCAGGTGTTTCTTGATGGGGTGGAGTTCACTTTCGAATCTGTTCATTCTGATGTCCTCTTCAGTTGGATAGAAAAGTACCGGCGACCGCCTGAAGCGGACTTGGACACCGGTACGCCGCGTCCAGGTTTCAGCCTTGACGTAATTCACGGCGAGCGCGCAATCAGGATTCCATTCAGAGCAAGACGCTGAATCAGTCCGATGGCATCCGCCGTCGACCCATCTAACGGCAAGCCAATGGCGATGTCTGTACGCTGCCGTACTGAAAAAGCAGGCCTCGAACAGGTGAATCGGGGCAGGCTGGCTCAACGGCTGACCCATCTGCGCCTTAGCCAGTCGAGCAATTTCGCCAGCCGGGTTCGGGCCCGGTAGTTGTTCGCAGCCATCTCGATCGCCTCGGCCTGCGTCGGATAGGTATGAATCACGCGGGCGACCGTGCGCAGGCCGATGCCGGCCACCATCGCCAGAGAAATGCCGTTGATCATCTCGCCGGCGTGGCGCGCCACCACGGTCGCGCCCAGGATCTTGTCGCTGCCCTCGCGCACATGGATCTTCACGAAGCCTTCTTCCTCGCTGTCGGCAATCGCGCGATCGACCTCATGCATCGGCACTGTGAACGTCTTCACCGGAATGCCGCGTTCACGCGCTTCACGCACATAGATGCCCACGTGCGCGACCTCCGGGTCGGTGTAGGTGCACCACGGGATCGTGAGGGCACTGACCCGCCGGCGCCCCAGCAGGAGGGCGTTGCGCACCACGAGGCGAGCCGATGCGGAGGCAGTGTCGGTGAACTGGTGTTCCATGCAGACGTCGCCCGCCGCGTAGACGCGCCGGTTGGTGGTGCGCAGGAAGTCATCGACCTGGATGCCGGCCTGCGCGTCGTATGCGACTCCCGCCGCCTCCAGGTCCAGGCCCGCGACCGCCGGGACGCGGCCGATCCCGGTCAGGATCTGGTCCACGGCAATCGTCGCGGTGTTGCCGTCGTTGGTGGTTGCTGCGCATTTCCTGCCGCCTTCCACGCGCACGCTGATCACCGTCGTGTTGAGATGGATTTCCACGCCGTCGCGGGCCAGCGCCTCAGAAACCAGCTGCGCGGCGTCGCGCTCCTCCCTGGGCAGAAAGAGCGGTGTGTCGTGGGCGATGGCGGTACGGCAACCGAAGCGGCTGAAGGCCTGCGCCAGTTCACAGCCGACCGGCCCGCCGCCGATCACGAGCAGGCTGGCTGGCAGCGCCGTGAGGTCGAACACCGTCTCGTTGGTCAGGTAGCCGGCTTCGGCCAGTCCCGGGATCTCCGGCACCATCGAGCGCGACCCGGTGGCGATCAGCGCCTTCCTGAAACGCAACCGGGTCCCGTCCACGTCGACCGTGTCGCCGGCGGTGAAGCGGGCCGTGCCGAAGAACACATCGACGCCGGCGGCGGTCAGGCGCGCTGCCGAATCGAGGCGGCTGATGCGGCTGCGGATCCGCCGCATGCGCTCCATTGCCAGCGCGAAATCGACTTCGACGTCGCCCGGCGGCCGAACGCCGAAGCTCGCCGCGTTGCGCATCTGGGCGTACAGGCGCGCCGTGCGGATGAGAGCCTTGGAGGGCACGCTGCCGTAGTTCAGGGAGACACCGCCCAGCAGGTGGGACTCGATCAGGGCGACCCGGGCGCCGAGCGCGGCGGCGTCGCACGCGGCCGTCAGTCCCGCCGGGCCGGCGCCGATCACCAGGAAGTGGTACGGCTCGCGTGGCTTTGGATTGCGCCAGTCGGCCGGCCGGGCATTGGCGCGCAGTTCGCTGTCGTGATGGTTCCCGCGGGGAAGGTCGAGTGCGGGGGGGGCTTTCTGCTTCATGCGGGCGTGCGCGGGACGGGTCGCGAGAGCCAGCCGCCACGGAAACCCGCGCGCCGCAGGCCGTCCCGGAGGACGGGGTTGCCGCGGCCGAGTCGCCAGAGCAGGCCGCAGCGGTAGTTCTCGATCATCAGCACGATCATCCCCTGGTCCAGGCCGAAGGAACCTTCCGAAATCCAGCCGCCCGGCCCGGCTTCGCTGACCGTCGGATTGAAGCCGCTGGCCCGAATGCGGTCGGTCCCGCCCGGACGCTGCGCCGCCATGGCCCGCAGCGCTGGCAGGGCGATCTCCGGTGCAAACACCAGTGACGACAGGGTGGACGACCCCGAGATCGTGCCGTCGTCGGGACCGTAAGGAACGCCGCGTGCGGCATACCCATAAAACGTCTGGGTTCGTCCGGCAACCAGGCGCGCCCCGGCATCCGGACCATCGCCTGCGGACAGGCCCCAGCAGTCGGGTCCGTAGCCGGTGAAACTGCGCGGATTGCGCGTGGCGTATTCGCGCTGGACATAGGTGGCGCGGCGACTGTTCTCGAAGTAGTCGCAATCCTTTTCGCGCATGAAGGTGTCGCGGATGCCGCGAAAATCGATCCACGCATGCGAGAACTGGTGGATGAACAGCGGGCCGGCATACAGGAAGTCGTATCCGTACAGGTTCTCCCACTGGTAGGTGAGGGTCCAGGCGCGAAAGCCCTGCTCGGTGAGCGGGTGGGTCGGCGAGCCCAGGCCCAGCACATACAGCAGGATCGCCTCGCTGTAGCCTTCCCAGCCGTAATGCAGGAAGCCGGATTCGGGTTTCCAGCCCTGCATCAGGGCAAGGCCGTCCGGCTGCGCCCAGCGCCAGTCGACGCGCCGGTAGAGCGCATCGGCCAGGCGCCGTAACTCGGTTTCGTCCGGTGTCGTCGCGGTGAAATACCCGGCTGCCGTCAGCACGCCGGCGATCAGGAAGGCGGTGTCGATCAGCGAGACCTCGCTGCGCCACATCCGCGTGCCGCTTTCCATGTCGAGGAAGTGGAAGTAGAAGCCGCGAAAGCCGGTGGCGGCGGGGCCGCCCGACTGGTCGCTGCCCATGAAGAACCGCAGCGCCGCGAGCGTCCGCGCAACTGCGTCATCGCGTGCCATCCATCCGTGCTCGACACCGACCGGATAGGCCGCCAGCGCGAAGCCGACCACGGCGATGCTGGCCGGCGCGCCCTCGCGCGTGGTATCGGCGACCAGACCGTTGCGCGGGTTTGCATGCTGAACGAAATAATCGAAGCCGGCCCGTTGCAGGCCCTCCAGCAGCGCGTCGTCCGCTGCCTGAGTCGCGGAGCCGGCCGCCGCAGTTCCAGCGGCGGCGCTAGGAGCCATGCGCGATGGCCCGGTCGACGATCGCCTGTGCCTGTTCCAGGATGGCCTGCAGGTGGGTGGGGCCGCTGAAGCTCTCGGCGTAGATCTTGTAGATGTCCTCCGTGCCCGAGGGCCGCGCGGCGAACCAGCCGCTCGGGGAGATGACCTTGATGCCGCCAATAGCCGCGCCGTTTCCCGGCGCCTTGTCCAGGATGCTCGTGATCTTTTCGCCGGCGAGATCCCTGGCCGTGATGCGGTCGGGCGTGAGCGCCGCCAGCTGCTTTTTCTGCTGCGGCGTCGCCGGTGCCTCGATGCGGTCGGCCACCGGGTTGCCGAATTCGCCGGCGAGTTGCTGGTACAGCGCGCCGGGATCGCGTCCCATGCGCGCCGTGATCTCCGCTGAGAGCAGTGCCGGCGCCATCCCGTCCTTGTCGGTCGTCCACACCGTGCCGTCGCGACGCAGGAAGGCGGCGCCCGCGCTTTCCTCGCCGCAAAATCCGATCGATCCGTCGACCAGGCCGTCGGCGAACCACTTGAAACCGACCGGGACCTCGATCAGCTTGCGCCCCAGCCGCGCCGTTACCAGGTCGATCATTTGCGTGCTGACGACCGTCTTGCCGATGGCGGCGCTGGCCGCCCATTGCGGCCTCTGTCGCAACAGGTAGTCGATGGCCACCGACAGGTAATGGTTGGGAGGCATCAGTCCGGCCTGCGGGGTGACGATGCCGTGACGGTCGTGATCGGTGTCGCAGGCGAAGGCAATGTCGAAGCGGTCCTTGAGATCGAGCAGGCGCCGCATGGCGTAGGGCGACGACGGGTCCATGCGGATCTGGCCATCCCAGTCGAGCGTCATGAAGCGGAAGGTGGCATCGACCGTTTCACTGACGACGGTGAGGTCGAGCCGATAGCGCTCGGCGATCCGGCCCCAGTAGTGCACGCCGGCGCCGCCGAGCGGGTCCACGCCCATGCGGATCCCGGCGTCGCGGATCACGTCCATGTCGATGACGCTGCCCAGCTGCGCCACGTATGCGCCCAGGAAATCATGGAAATGCGTCGTTGCGGCACGCAGCGCCTGGGCCAGGGGCACGCGCCTGACCGCCTTCAGGCCGCCTTCCAGGATTTCATTGGCCTGCCTCTCGATCGGGCCGGTGACATCGGACCCGGCCGGGCCGCCATTGGGCGGGTTGTACTTGAAGCCGCCGTCGCCGGGCGGATTGTGCGAGGGCGTGATCACGATGCCGTCGGCCAGAGCGCTGGTGCGGCCCCGGTTATGGGTGAGGATCGCAAGGGAAACGGCGGGGGTCGGGGTGTATTCGCCGTGCGCCGCGATCATCGCGTTCACGCCGTTGGCCGCCAGGACTTCCATGGTGGTGGCGAATGCCGGCTCCGAGAGCGCGTGGGTGTCGATGCCGACAAACAGCGGACCGTCGATGCCGTGCTGGGTCCGGTACCGGCAGATGGCCTGGGTGATGGCCAGCACGTGCGCTTCGTTGAAAGTGCGGGCAAGTGCGCTTCCGCGGTGTCCCGAGGTGCCGAACGCAACCCGCTGCAGCGGGTTCGAAGGATCCGGCGCGTCGCTGTAGTAGGCCGTGACGAGCCTGGCGACATTGATCAGGACATCCGGCGGCGCAGGCTGTCCCGCCAGCGGACTGATCCTGCTGGTCGATGTGTCTGTGGGATTGGTCATTTGGTCTCCACGGTGATTGTGGCCATGCGAGCGTCGGCGGGCGTCGCCCACAACATGGCGCCGCCCTCGATGCCGGCGTCGTTGGAAACCAGCGTCACCCGGTCTGGCAACTGGAGCGACACGTTGGCGGAGTTGCCGCCGCCGATGAACAGGCGGTCATAGCGCAGCAATGCATACAGGATGCCGATCACGCGGGCGAGCCGCCGGTTCCAGTGCCGCTTGCCGACCTTTTCCAGTGCGGCGTCGCCGATGTAATCGTCGTAGGTCTTGCGCTTGTGGACCGGGTGGTGGGCCAGTTCCAGGTGCGGCGTCGTCTCGCCGTCGCGAAACAAGCCCGTGCCTGCGCCGGTGCCCAGTGTCAGCATCAGTTCGAGCCCCTTGCCCCGGATCACGGCCAGGCCCTGCATCTCGGCGTCGTTGATCAGGCGCGCGGGGGCGCCCTGCATGCGCCGGGACAGGGATGCGGCCAGCTCGAAGCCCGCCCACTCCCGGGCGTCCCAGTGCGGCGCCGTCAGGACCCGGCCACCCCGCACCACGCCGGGAAAGCCGATGGCGATCCTGGCATGCGGCGCAAGTCCCCTGACCAGGGCCACCAGCGCCTCGACCATGACGTCGGGCGGACAGGGGTGGGGTGTCTGCACCGATCGCTTTTCGCTCAGCATCCGGCCGTCCGCGTCGATCAGTGCTGCTTTCAGGTGCGAACCGCCGATGTCGATGGCGAGAATCCGAAACGGATCCTGTTTGCCGCGTGACAAGGCGGTGCCGGTTCGTTGTGCTTCGGTCACGCTGTCCTCTTTCGGGTTGCCGGGGCTGGGCTCTTCTGATGGCGTTGCTGCAGGCGCGGGTGCTTCGTCGCACCAACCGCCTGCGCCAGGCCAAGCGCCGAATTGACCAGCGCGACGTGGCTGAAGGCCTGGGGAAAATTGCCCAGCATGCGGCGCGCGCGGGGATCGTATTCTTCCGACAGCAGTCCGACGTCGTTGCGGCATTTCAGCAGCCGCTCGAACAGGCGGACAGCTTCCTGACGCCGGCCCATCAGCACATAGATGTCCACCAGCCAGAAGCTGCAGGGCAGGAACATGCCTTCGCCCGCCGGCAGGCCGTCGACTCCGCTGTCCGTCTGGTAACGCAGCAGCAGGCCGTGCACCGACAGATGGCGCTCGACCTGCTTGACTGTGGCCTTGATGCGCTTGTCGCTGGGCGGCAGGAAGCCGACGATAGGCAGCAGCAGCAGCGCCGCATCCATCCTGAGCGATCCGTAAGCCTGGACAAAACAGCCGCGTGCAGCGTCGACGCCCTTGTCGCAGATCTCGGCGTGGATCCCGGCGGCGATCTTCTTGTAGCGGTCGCGCTGCGCCTTGGCGATCCCAGGCGCGCGGGAGGCCCGGTCGAATGCGACCCAGGCCATCACCTTGGAGTGGACGAACTGCTGCGGCTCGCCGCGAACTTCCCAGATGCCGTAGTCCGGCAGCCGCCAGATGGTCTCGAGGTGTTCCAGGAAAGCGATCCGCAGTTTCTCGCGCCTGGGGGCAGGGTCGAGGCCGCCGCGCTCGGAATGCGCCATCACGTCGGCGATTTCACCGTAGATATCGAGCTGGATCTGGCGCGCCGCGGCATTGCCCACGCGCACCGGGCGCGAGCCGGCGTACCCGGCCAGCCAGTCGAGTTCGCGCTCCGGCAGGTCGCGCTCGCCGGCCGCGCCGTACATGATCTGCACCTGGTCAGGGCTGCCCGCCACTGCGCGCAGCAGCCAGTTCTGCCAGTCGTCGGCCTCCTCAAAATAGCCGGCGTTGAGCAGGGCCAGCAGCGTGAACGCCGCGTCGCGCAGCCAGCAGAAGCGATAGTCCCAGTTGCGCGGGCCGCCCAGGCTTTCAGGCAGCGAGGTGGTGGGCGCGGCGACGATGCCGCCGGTAGGGCGGAAACTCAAGCCCTTGAGCGTGACGAGCGACCGGCGCACGTGCCCGGACCACTTTCCCTTGACATTGCAGCGCCAGGCCCATTGGCGCCAGAAGGCCTCCGTGTGCTCGAGTTGCTCGTTGATATCGAACGGCGCCGGCGGCGGCAGGTGAGACGGAACATGGGTCAGGACGAAGGGAATGGTCTGGCCCTTCTTCACCGTGAACCGGCTCGTGGTGTGCATGTTCTGCCCCCGCAAGCCCACGGGCGTGCGCAGCACCAGCATCGAAGGACCGGCCACCGCGGTGAGAGTCTGCTTGTCCGCGCGCGTGACCCACGGCACCGACCTGCCGTAGTCGAAGCGCATGACGAGATCGGCCGCCATGGCCACGCTGCCCTCGCGGCCGATGACCATGCGCACGATCGAGGAATTCTCCTGGTCCACCGGCATGAAATCCACGATGGAGACGACGCCCTCCTGGTTTTCAAACCGGGTTTCCAGCACCAGGCCGCCGCGCTGGTAATGCCGGCGCACCTTGGCCGGCTGGCTCGGTGCGATCTTCCAGCGCCCGTTTTCGTCGTCTCCCAGCAGGGCGGAAAGACAGGCGCTGGAATCGAAACGCGGCGCACAGAACCAGTCGATCGAGCCGTCGCGGCCGACCAGTGCGGCAGTGCGCATGTCGCCGATCATCGCGTAGTCCCCGATCTCGCCTGGCATTACTCGGGCTGCCGCAGGCGACGGTAGCGCCTGATCAGGGAATTGGTGGAACTGTCGTGCGCCAGTGGCGGCTGTTGCGGGTCTTCCAGCTCCGGAATGATCCGCTGCGCGAGGGCCTTGCCCAGTTCCACGCCCCACTGGTCGAACGAATCGATCTGCCAGATGGCGCCCTGGGTGAAGACGCTGTGCTCGTAGAGCGCCACCAGCGACCCCAGGGCCTGCGGCGTCAGCCGTTCGGCCAGCAGGGTGTTGGTGGGCCGGTTGCCTTCGAAGGCGCGATGCGGTGCCAGCCACTCGGACGTGCCCTCGGCCCGGACTTCCTGCCCGGTCTTGCCGAACGCCAGCGCTTCGGTCTGCGCCAGCAGGTTGGCCATCAGCAGGTCGTGATGGCGCTCCAGCGGGTTGAGCGGCTGGCAAAAGCCGATGAAGTCGCACGGCACCAGCCGCGTGCCCTGGTGAATCAGCTGGTAGAACGAATGCTGGCCGTTGGTGCCGGGCTCGCCCCAGTAGATCGGGCAGGTCTGGTAGTCGACGCGCCGGCCATCGAGCGTGACGTGCTTGCCGTTGGACTCCATTGCCAACTGCTGCAGGTAAGCCGGAAAGCGCGCCAGGTATTGCCCATAGGGCAGCACCGCGACGCTGTGCCCATCGAGGAAATTGGTGTTCCAGACCGCCAGCAGTCCCATCAGGACCGGAAGATTGCGCTCGAACGGCGCGCTGCGGAAGTGCTGGTCCATCGCGCGGAAGCCCGCCAGCATCTGATGGAACTGTTCGGGACCGATGGCGAGCATTGTGGACAGCCCGATCGCCGACTCCATCGAATAGCGCCCGCCGACCCAGTCCCAGAAGCCGAACATGTTGGCCGTGTCGATGCCGAACTTCGACACCTCCGCTTCGTTGGTCGAGACGGCGACGAAATGCCGGCGCACCGCCTGTTCGTCGCCGAGCTTGCGCAGGCACCAGGCGCGCGCGCTGCGGGCGTTGGTGAGCGTCTCCGGCGTGGTGAAGGTCTTGGAGCAGATGATGAACAGCGTCTGCTCGGGGTCGAGATCGCGCGTGGCTTCCGCGAAATCGGTGCCGTCGACATTCGACACGAACCGCAGGTCGATGTCGCGCTGGCTGTAATGGAGCAACGCCTGGTACGCCATTGCCGGGCCGAGGTCGGAACCGCCGATGCCGATGTTGACGACGTGGCGGATGCGCTTGCCCGTGTGCCCCGTCCACTGGCCGCTGCGTACCTGGTTGCAAAAGGCCGCCATCCGGTCCAGCACCGCGTGCACCCCGGGGACGACGTCGACTCCGTCCACCACGATCCGCTCGCCCCTGGGCGCGCGCAGCGCGGTGTGAAGGACGGCGCGCTGTTCCGTCACGTTGATCTTCTGGCCGCTGAACATCGCGCCGATGCGATCGTGCAAGCCGCACTGCTGCGCGAGCTGGACCAGCAGGTGAAGGGTCTCGTCGGTGATGCGGTTTTTCGAGTAGTCGAGGTAGAAGCCGGCGGCTTCGACGGCCAGTCGTTCGCCACGCCCCGGGTCATCGGCAAAGAGCTGGCGCAGCTGCACCTGGCGCATGCTTTGCCAATGCGTCTCCAGCGCCTTCCAGGCCGGCCGCGCCGTCAGGGAGCCAGGCAGAACTTGATGTGCGGTGTCGCTTGTCATAAACGTAGTCACTGTGTCAGTTGCCCGGTTTTCTCCGCGATCCGCGCCAGCAGCGCCTGCCACGACTTCGTGAAAGACGCGGCACCTTCATGCTGGAGTTGCTGCGCCAGCGCATCGATGTCCACGCCCGCGCGGCGGAACTGCTCCAGCACGGCCTCGGCGTCGCCGCCGTCGACCGGCATCGCCCGATCAGCCCGTCCGTGGTCGGCGAATGCCTTGAGCGTGGCTTCGGGGATCGTGTTGACTGTGTCGGGGGCCGCCAGCGCCTGCAGGTAGAGCGTGTCCGGTGCGGCCGGGTCCTTGGTGCCGGTGCTGGCCCAAAGCAGCCGCTGCGGCTGGGCGCCGGCTTTTGCTAGCGCCTGCCAGCGTGCCGAGCCCAGCAGATCGCGATACGCCCGGTAGGTGCGCAGCGCGATCGCAATGCCCAGCCGGTCGTGCAGCGGCGCGGCGACGTGATCCTTCACGGCCACGTCCCAGCGGCTGATGAAGACCGAGGCCACCGACCGCACCTTGGGGTCGAGCCCGGCGGCGATGCGCCGCTCGATACCACGCATGTAGGCCCCGGCGGCGGTCAGGTACTGTTCGCGGGAGAACAGCAGGGTCACGTTGACCGGCACGCCGGCGAAGATCGATGCCTCGATCGCCGCGATGCCTGCGGGCGTTCCCGGAATCTTGATGAACAGGTTGGTCCGCGCCGCGGCTGCATGCAGCCGCGCCGCCGCCTGAACCGTCTTGTCCGTGTCGTCGGCCAGCAATGGCGACACCTCGAGCGAGACCCAGCCGTCGGCGCCGCCGGTGGCGTGGTGGACCGGCTGGAACAGGTCGGCCGCCCCCCTGAGGTCCTGTATTGCGAGGGAGAAGAACAGCTGCTCGCCCGACTGGCCCTGCTGCCGCAGTGCCCGGATGTCCTGGTCGTACAGGCTGCCGCTGCCGATGGCTTTCTCGAAGATGGTCGGATTGGAAGTCAGCCCCGTGACCGAGAGGTCCGAGATGTAGCCCGCCAGTGCGCCATTGGCGAGGATCTCGCGGTTGATGTTGTCCAGCCAGAGGCTCTGGCCGAGGTCGCGCAGCTTCTGCGTATTGGGATTCATGCTTGCTCCTTGATGGCTGGGCCGGCGCCAATCGGCGCGCCCAGCATTCTCGCGATGTCGACCCTGGTGAGGTCGCCGACGTTCTCGACCGTGATATCGGCTGCCGGGTACCTGGCGATGTTGGCCGGGTCGAATGCGTAATGGCCCTGGCGCGGAAAGACGGTTGTGAGGCGCGCCTGCCAGACCTCTTTCATCGCCGCCAGGATCCTGAGCTTGTCGTCCACCATGACGTAGTGGCGGGCAGGGTAGTGCCGTTGCACCAGGTCCAGCATCCGCTCCTTGTGCACGTAGATCAGGACCCGGCCCTCGACCGCGTCCCACAGGCCCGAGCCCTGCACCTTGCGCGGCTGGAAGACGACGTCGCCGTCCGACAGGATGACCGTCGGGCCGTAGCGCCCGAGGCGGGCAACGGCGGCCAGCGCACCCGGATAGAGCCGCTCGGTGAACGGGTAGTCGATGAGGAATTTCGACATCAGCAGCAGCCGCTGCGCATCGGGGCCGTCGCCGGTCTCGGTGTCGCCGCGGTAACGCTGCAACGCGCCGAGGTAGTCGGCATAGCCCAATTCGCCACGCAGCTCTTCGAAGATGGACCAGTAGCGGTCGGCGCTGCCGACGCCGAACTCGCGCTCGAGGTGGCGTCTCAGGTCGGTCACGATCTGGTCGTTGTCGAGCAGTGTGTTGTCGACATCGAGCAGGAACACGACGTCGGTTGTCATGGGCACGGCCCTGCGTCTGCGTGCGTCTCGGGTCCCGGGTTGTGCCAGCCGCCGTCTCCGGCAATCAGCGCATCGGCCGCTTTCGGCCCCCAGGTGCCGGGCTGGTAGGGGAGCGCCGGATGGTGATTCACGAGCACCGGATCGACCACCGTCCAGGCGGCCTCGACCGCGTCCTGGCTGGTGAACAGCGCGCCGTCACCGGCCATCGCATCGCCGAGCAGGCGCTCGTAAGGCGACTCCTCGGCTGGCAGGTTTTCGCACAGGTACAACTCGCGCTGCTCGCCGACGAATTCCCGGCCGGGTTGCTTGACGCGCGCCGCCAGGGCGATGGCCGATGCCGGATGCAGCCGCAAGCGGAAATAGTTGGCCCGGCCATCGGCGGGATGCGAGTCGTCGAACAGTCTCTGCGGCGGTGGCCGCAACTGCACCAGCACCTCGGCCGTCGAGTTCGACAGCATCTTGCCCGACCGCAGGTACCACGGCACCCCGGCCCAGCGCCACGAGTCGATGAACAGGCGGACAGCGCAGAAGGTTTCCACATTGGAGTCGGGCGCTACATTCGCCTCCTGGCGATAGCCGGCGTACTGGCCGCACACCAGATCGTCGGGTGTGAGCGGACGCATCGCATGGAAGACGCTCGCCTTGGCGCTGTGCACCGCGCCATAGCCCTGGTAGGCGGGCGGCTCCATCGCGAGCAGCGCGACGATCTGGAACAGGTGGTTCTGGATGACGTCGCGCAGGCAGCCGGCGGATTCGTAGAAGCCGCCGCGCTGGCCGATGCCGAAGTCTTCGGCCAGCGTCACCTGCACGCTGGACACGTGGGTGCGGTTCCAGATCGGCTCGGGAAAGGAATTGGCGAACCTGAAATACAGGATGTTCATGATCGCTTCCTTGCCCAGGTAGTGATCGATGCGAAAGATCGACGGCTCGGGGAACACCTTGTGCGCGATCTCATCGAGTTCGATTGCCGAGGCCAGGTCGCGGCCGAAGGGCTTTTCCACGATCAGGCGGGCGTTGTCGGCGACGCTGGCACTGCCGAGGTTCTGGATCACCGTCGCGAACAGCGCCGGCGGAATCGCCAGGTAGAAAGCCGGCCGCTGCGATCCGGCCAGTGCCGTCTTGAGCGCAGCGAAGGTGGACTGGTCCTTGTAGTCGCCACTGACGTAGCGCAGCAGCCCGACCATGCGATCGAACGCGCCCTTGTCGTCGATGCCGCCTTCGCGCTCGATGCTTTCGCGCACCCGCTGGTGCAACTGATCGGCGCTCCACCTGGTCGAAGCCACGCCGATGACCGGCACCGTCAGCTCGCCCCTCTTGACCATCGCATAGAGCGCCGGGAAGATCTTCTTGCTGGCGAGGTCGCCGCTGAAGCCGAAGATGACGAGCGCGTCGGAGGCGGCGGCGCCGTCCCGCGCGGCTGGTGCCGGTGCATTCATTTGGCGTCCCCGGCGGGCTTTTCGACATGGCCACCGAATTCGTGGCGCATCGCCGACAGCAGCTGGTTGGCGAATTCCGCCTGGCCGCGCGATGCAAACCGTTCGTACAGGGCAGCGCTGAGCACTGGCGCCGGGACTGCCTCGTCGATCGCGGCCAGCAGGGTCCAGCGCCCTTCGCCCGAATCGGAGACCCGGCCGCTATAGCCTTCGAGCTGCGGGTCCTGCAGCAGGGCGCCGGCCGTCAGGTCGAGAAGCCACGAACCGATGACGCTGCCACGCCGCCAGACCTCGGCGATCTCCGGCAGGTTCATCTCGTACTGGTAATACTCGGGATCGCGCAGGGGCGTAGTCTCGGCATCCTTGTCGAAACCCTGCTTGCCGATGTTGGCGTGGCGCAGGATGTTGAGCCCTTCGGCGTACGCGGCCATGATGCTGTATTCGATGCCGTTGTGAACCATCTTGACGAAATGGCCCGCGCCGTGCGGTCCGCAGTGCAGGAAACCCCGCTCGGCGCCGGCAGGCTCACCGCTGCGCCCGGGCGTGCGTCCCGCCGCGGCCGCGCCGGGCGCCAGTGCCCGGAAGATCGGCTCCAGATGCTGGACGATCCCGGCCTCGCCGCCGATCATCAGGCAGTAGCCGCGATCGAAGCCGGCAACGCCCCCGCTGGTGCCGACGTCGACATAGTGAAGGTCCGCGGCGGCCAGTTCCTCGGCCCGGCGAATATCGTCGCGGTAGTAGGAGTTGCCGCCGTCGATCACGATGTCGCCGGCGTCCAGGTGGGAGGCAAGGTCCTTGAGGACAGGGTCGACCACGCCGGCCGGCACCATCAGCCAGATCGCGCGCGGCCGGGTCAGGCCGGCGACCAGCTCGGCCAGCGAGTCGGCACCGGCGAAGCCCTGCTTGCGCATGTCCGCCACCGCGGCCGGCTGGGCGTCGTGGACGACGCATTCCTGCCCCTTGCCTGCCAGCCGCCGCGCCATGCTGGCGCCCATCCGACCCAAACCGATCATTCCAAGCTGCATGTTCTGCTCCAGTACGGTGTCATTGCGCGTCCTCGCGCCAGACATTGACGACGACCGAATGCCTGCGTCCGTCGTCAACCATTGCGATCGAATCGTCCGATGCCGTGTTGCCATCGATGACGACGCCCGCCGCAGCGACTGAAGCGGCCTTGCTGCAGGCGATCTCGTAGGTCGCTGCACCGAAACGGTATTCCAGCGCGAAGCCGGTCCAGTCCTTCGGTAGGAGAGGGCGCAGGCGCAGATTGTTCCCGCTGCGCGAAAGGCCCAGCAGCGACTCGACCAGCAGCCGGTACATCCAGCCAGCTGAGCCGGTGTACCAGGTCCAGCCGCCTCGACCGGCATGCGGCGCGAAGGCATAGACGTCACCGGCGACGACATAGGGCTCGACCTGGTAGCGCGCCGTATCGCCGGCGCTGCTCGCGTGAGAAACCGGGTCGAGCAGCCTGAACAATTCCCAGGCGCGGCCGGTGTCTCCCAGCTGGGCAAACGCCATCGCGGCCCAGACGGCGGCGTGGGTATATTGGCCGCCGTTCTCGCGCACGCCGGGCACATACCCCTGGATGTAGCCGGGCGGGGGCTGGGAGCGGTCGAACGGCGGGTCCAGCAGCTGGACCAGGCGCGTATCGCGGTGCACCAGGCGGCGATCGAGCGAGTCCATGGCGCTGCGCGCCCGTTCGGTACCAGCTGCGCCCGACAGCACCGACCAGCTCTGGGCGATCGAGTCGATCTGGCACTCGCTGCTGGCGGCCACGCCCAGCGGCGTGCCGTCGTCGAACCAGCCACGCTGGTACCAGTCGCCATCCCATGCCGACGCCTCCAGGCGCTGGCGCAGCCCCTGCGCTTCGCTCTCGCACACGCTGGCAAATTCCGCGTCGCCGTGACGGCGCGCCAGCGGCGCAAAGCCGGCCAGCACCGACACCAGGAAGAACCCCAGCCAGACGCTTTCCCCCCGCCCGCCGGCGCCCACCAGGTTCATGCCGTCGTTCCAGTCGCCCGACCCCATCAGCGGCAGGCCGTGCACGCCCAATCGCAGGCCGTGACGGATGGAGCGCGCGCAGTGTTCATACAGGCTGGCCGCCTGCCCGGACACCTTCGGCAGCTCGTAGTTCGACTGCTCGTCGTCCTTCAGGGGCCGGCCTTCCACAAAGTGGCACGGCTGGTCCAGGATGCCCGTGTCACCGGTGGTCTCGACATAGCGGCAGGTCGCCAGCGGCAACCACAGAAAGTCGTCGGAGCACCGCGTGCGCACGCCCTTGCCGGACGGCGGGTGCCACCAATGCTGCACGTCGCCTTCGGGAAACTGGCGCGCCGCGCAGCGCAGCAGGTGCTCGCGCACCAGCTCCGGCCGGGCGTGGACCAGGGCCATCACGTCCTGCAGCTGGTCGCGAAAGCCGAATGCGCCGCTCGACTGGTAGAAAGCGGTGCGGCCCCAGAGGCGCGACGCCATCACCTGGTAGGGCAACCAGCCATTGGCCAGCACGTTCAAGGTCGCGTCGGGCGTTTTCACCTGCACGGCGCCGAGTGTCTGCCGCCAATACCGGTGGACCGCTTCGAGCGCGCTGTTTGCCGCGCCGGCTGCGCGCCCCTGGCGCACGAGATTGCGCGCGTCCTCGACGGTCTTGCCGGCGCCGAGCCGGAACACAAGTTCGCGCTCCTGCTGCGGCGCCAGCTCGAATGCCACCCGCAATGCCGCGCAAGGATCGAGCGCAGCGCCGACACGTCCCGACAGCTGCGCATGCGCCGGCGCGAGCGCAGCCGGCGCGGCGAGGCTGCCGCGACGGCCAAGGAAGTCGCCGCGGTCGGCGCACACGTCGGTGGACCCCGCATCGACATCGAAGAAAGCAGTGCGGCCCGCAAAGTCGGTGTTGTACGAGTTGCGGGCAAACAGCGCTCCGATTTCCGGGTCGAGCTCGGTCACCACCTGCATCAGGGTCTTGCTCCGCTCATCGCCGAGGACCCAGTCGAGGTAGCCGGTCACCGACAGGCGCCGGCTGTGATCCGAGCGATTGCGCAACTTCAGCACCGAGAACTTGACCGGCGAGTCGATTGCGACGTACATGCGCAGCTCGGACTCGATGCCGTCCCCGGCGTGTTCGAAGCAGCTGTAGCCGAAGCCGTGGCGTGTGACATAGGGCCCCTCGCCGCCCGCAGGCAGCAGGGTGGGTGACCAGAGGCGGCCGCTCGCCTCGTCGCGGATATAGAGTGCCTCCGTGGTGGCATCGGTCACCGGATCGTTGGACCAGGGCGTCAGCCGGAATTCGTGCGCATTCTCGCTCCAGGTCGTGGCGCTGCCGCTCTCGGAGACCAGGGTCCCGAACTCGGGATTCGCGAGCACGTTGACCCAGGGCGCCGGCGTCCTCTGCAGTGTCGATGTCGTGATCACGTATTCGCGGCCGTCTGCCGTGAAGCCGCCAAGACCGTTGCCGGCGAGCAGGATTTCCGCTGGCGGCTGCGCAGGCACTCGCGCGACCTCGGACGCTGCCGCTGTCTGGGCAGTTCGGGCACTGGTGTTGCCTGCCATTGCACCGGCATCGGCCCTGGCGCGATGCCGATCGAGCTGCTCGGCCAGTGTGCCGGCAGCAGCGCAAAGCGCCACCCGGGCGACGCTTTGCAGCAGCATGCGGTCGCCGTCGTCGAGATGCCGGTTGTCCAGCAGGAAGATCCCGGCCGCCGGGTCGTGTCCGTCGTCGGCCGGGGCAGCGGCAAGTGCTTCCCTGACCTGGTCCAGGAGTGCCGGCTGGCGGTCGTCGGCTGCGCTGCTGACGATCACCAACGTGCACCGGATGCCATACGCGCGCCAGTAGGCGTGGGCTTGGGCCAGCTGCTGCACCAGGTGCATCTGGCCCGCATCGCTCACTTCCAGCAGCACGATCGGAAGGTCGCCCGAAATCCCGAATCCCCACAAGCCCGACTGGCCGCGCCGGTTGTCCCGGATGGCCGATGCGGCGCCGCGCAGCCCCGCTGCGGCGTAGACGATGGAGGAGGCGATACGATCGAAGAGCAGCGCAGATTCATCGCTCACGCCCAAGCCTTGAAGCGTGGCCTGGCGATAGGTGCCGGCGCGATCGAGCACGCCCTGCGCCGACGCCCGGAACCTGGTTGCCAGCGCGATGCAGTCGGGACGGGAGTTCGCGACACCGGTGAGCAAGTCGATGATCAGCGAGGCGCCCGGCTCCAGGGAGAAGGGAACGCGGATGGCAGCCACTGCGTCGAGCACGGCCCCGGCGGTGCCGGATAACGCGGCGTCGTTGGACATGGCGGCGGGATCGCCGGCGTTGCGGCCGCGGCCGATGAAGCGCATGCGGTCCGTCTCGTACGACATGGCACCGGCGCCCGGACCTGCGACCGACGCCTGGTGGAAAAGCCACGGTGTCGGATCATCAGGCGCACTCGGGCGGCGGGTGGCGACGATGGCAGCGAGCGCGGAGTCGATTTCAGTCTCGACAAACAGCTTGCTGAACGCAGGATGGGAGCTGTCAGTGGCAGGATCAGCCAGCACGATCTCGCAATAGCTGGTGGCGCTCAACGACCTGCGCCGCGCCGACACATTCGTGATCCGGATCCGGCGCAGTTCGACGTCGTCGTCGGGATGCACTGCGATCTGGGTGCTGGCTTCGATTTGATGCCGGCAGCAAAGGAATGTTACCGATCCCGCGCTGGAGCTTGTCTCGTATGCGTCCGGCGACTGCTGGGTCGGCTGCAGGGTGGTCGACCAGACGGTCCCGTCATCGCAGTCGCGCAGGTAGCAAAACACGCCCCAGTCACCCAGCGACGTGTCTTCGCGCCATCGGGTCAACGCAAGCTTGTTCCACCGGCTGTAGCCGCCTCCGGCCGAAGTGACCATCACGTGATAACGCCCGTTGGAAAGTAGCCTGACCGCGGGTGATTCTTGCTGCGCCGATACGGCATCGTCCATTCTGGATGATAGCGAGGCGCCCCCCCATTGAGGGAAGCGGACAAGCGCGTTCATCCGGGTAGGAACCGTCCCACATCGCTTGCGGCCAGCCGCTGACGCGCGTCAGGCCGGTGCCGCGTGCGAACGCAGGGATGCGATCGCATCCGCATAGTCGGGCGCGCCGAACACCGCCGAGCCCGCAACCAGGGCATTGGCTCCCGCCGCGACAACCTGCCACGCATTGGCGCCACTGAGACCGCCGTCGACTTCGATCCAGGGATCCAGGCCGCGCTCGTCACACAGTTGTCGCAGCTCGCGGACTTTCGGCACGGCCTCGGGCATGAACGCCTGCCCGCCAAAGCCCGGATGGACCGACATCACCAGGATGATGTCGCACAGATGCAGCACGCTTTCGACCGATGAGCACGGACTGTCCGGGTTGAGGACGACGCCAGCCTTCTTGCCCAGCTCGCCGATGCGCGACAGCGCGCGATGCAGGTGGACGGTCGACGATGGCTCCGAGTGGATCAGGATGTGGTCGGCGCCGGCGCGCGCGAAATCCTCCAGGTAACGCTCCGGTTCCACGATCATGAGGTGAACGTTCAGCGGCTTTGCCGTGGCGCGGCGGATGCTTCCCTGGCCAGCCATCCGAAGTCGGCGGACAGGATCGAAGGCGCGATGACCAATGGCTTCATGGAGTGCGAAGTTTATCCATTCATCGGAGCTGTGTGGGGGCGCTCCCGGATGAGCCACAAGCGTGCCAGGAGCGCCCACAATGGCTTGTTTGCGAGGCCAGTCATGAAACCCGGCTATCTCGATCCCCTCTATCTGCTGCCGTTCGACCACCGGCATTCGTACGTGACCGGCATGTTCGGCCTTAAGCCGCCGCTCGGGCAGGCGGAGCATGACAGGGTTGCCGACAGCAAGCAGATCATCTACGAAGGATTCAAAGAGGCGCTGGCCGACGGCGTCCCTCAGGAATGCGCCGGCATTCTCGTTGACGAGGAGTTTGGCGCGCACATCCTGCGCGATGCGGTGGCGCGCGGATATGTCACCGCGCTGTCGGTCGAACAGAGCGGATCGGACGAGTTCGACTTCGAATACGGCGCCGCGTTCGCGCAGCACATCCGGCAATTCAGTCCGACCTTCGCCAAGGTGCTGGTGCGCTTCAACCCGCAAGGCGACGCGGCGCTCAATGCGCGCCAGATCGCCAGGCTCAGGAAACTGTCCGATGTCTGCCGGGAAGCGGGACCGAAATTCATGTTCGAGCTGCTGGTGCCGGCGACGGACGAACAGTTGGCCCGGGTGCAGGGAAACAAGCAGGCCTACGATTCGCAAGTGCGTCCGGGCCTGATGGTGCAGGCGCTGCGAACCCTGCAGGATGCCGGCATCGAACCCGATGTCTGGAAGATCGAGGGCATGGACCGCCGTGAAGAGTGCGAACGGCTGGTGGAGATCGCGCGTCGTGACGGCAGGGACGCGGTGTCCTGCATCGTGCTGGGCCGGGGCGCCGACGAGAAGAAGGTGATCGCCTGGCTCAAGACCGCCGCCTCGGTCCCCGGGTTCATCGGCTTTGCGGTTGGACGCACCTCGTTCTGGGATGCGATCGCGGACCATGAGGCGCACAAGGCGACGCGGCAGGAGGCCATCACCCGGATCGCGCAGCGTTGCCTGGAATGGGTGACGGTCTTCCGCCGGGCGGCATCGTCCGGGCATCTGCAGAGTTAGCGAAACCAGGCCGGCACAGGCTCGCGCGGGACGCGCTGAGCCCGGCTTGATCTCGATCAAGCCGGGCGCTGCCAGCCGGCGCGATAGTGTCCTGATCGCACGAACAGGCAGCCGCGCCAGCCGCGCCCGCGGTGAGAGCATCAACTTGACCGCATCCAACACCAGCGCGGGGCCGGCCGCCTCGCCCGCTTCCCAACCCGAGCCCGAGCCCAACGTCGGCGCGGTCGTTTCCGTGCGTGGAAGCGTGGTCGACATCCACTTCGGCCAGCGGCTGCCGCCGGTCAATACGCTGCTGCGCGCTGGCGACGACGGTCGCATCGTGATCGAGGTGCTGGCACAGCGCGACGCGCAGCATGTGCGTGGTGTCGCCTTGTCGCCGACGCAGGGGCTGGCTCGCGGCATGCCGGTGCAGGACACCGGCGGCCCGCTGCAGGCCCCGGTCGGCAAGCAGATCCTTGGACGCATGTTCGATGTCTTCGGCAATACCATCGACCGCGAACCTGCGCTGGCCGGCGTGCAGTGGCGTTCGGTGCATCGGGCGCCGCCGGCGCTGGCGCGGCGGTCGACAACGTCGCAGGTGTTCGAGACTGGCATCAAGGTGATCGACGTGCTCGCGCCGCTGGAGCGCGGCGGCAAGGCGGGCCTGTTCGGCGGGGCCGGCGTCGGCAAGACGGTGCTGCTGACCGAGATGATCCACAACATGGTCGGTCACCAGCAAGGCGTCAGCATCTTCTGCGGCATCGGAGAGCGCTCGCGGGAGGGCGAGGAGCTCTATCGCGACATGAAGGATGCCGGCGTGCTGTCGGACATGGTGATGGTGTTCGCCCAGATGAACGAGCCGCCGGGCGCGCGCTTTCGCGTGGGTCATGCGGCGCTGACAATGGCGGAGTACTTCCGCGACGACGAACACCGCGACGTGCTGCTGCTGGTGGACAACATCTTCCGGTTCATCCAGGCCGGAGCGGAGGTGTCGGGCCTGCTGGGACAGATGCCGTCGCGGCTGGGCTATCAGCCGACCATGGGCACCGAGCTGTCGGGCCTGGAGGAGCGCATCGCCAACACCGATGCCGGCGCCATCACCAGCATCCAGGCGGTGTACGTGCCGGCTGACGATTTCACCGACCCGGCGGCCGTGCACACGTTTTCGCACCTGTCCGCGTCGATCGTGCTGTCGCGCAAGCGCGCGAGCGAAGGCCTGTTCCCGGCGGTCGATCCGCTGCAATCGAGTTCCAAGATGGCCACGCCGGGCATCGTGGGCCAGCGGCACTACGCGCTGGCGCAGGAGATCCGGCGCACGCTGGCGCAATACGCGCAACTCAAGGACATCATCGCGATGCTGGGCCTGGAGCAACTGTCGCCGCAGGACCGCAAGGTGGTCGACCGCGCGCGCCGGCTGGAGCGGTTCCTGACCCAGCCCTTCTTCACCACCGAACAGTTCAGCAGCATCGCCGGCAAGCTCGTGAGCCTGGAGGACGCGCTGGCGGGCTGCGAGCGCATCCTGAGCGACGAGTTCAAGGACTACCCCGAGAGCGCGTTGTACATGATCGGCAAGATCGACGAAGCGAAGAAGGCGGCGCCTGCCGATAGCCCGCCGAAACCGGCAGCGAACGCCAAACCTGCACCGAAAGCCGAGCATGCCGCCGCTGGTCATGAAGCTTAAGGTGCTGCTTCCGTTCCAGGTCTTCGCCGAGGCCTCCGGTGTGTCGCGGATCGTCGCGGAAACCCGCCAGGGCTCGTTCGGGCTGCTGCCGCGGCGGCTGGACTGCGTGGCGGCGCTGGCGCCCGGAATTCTCATCTACGAGACCGAGGCGCAGGGCGAGGTCTGTGTGGCGGTGGACGAGGGGGTGCTGGTGAAGACCGGCTCCAACGTGCTCGTCTCGGTGCGCCGGGCCCTGGGCGGAACCGACCTCGGGCGTTTGCGCGAAGCGGTGGAGCGAGAGTTCCTGGCCCAGCACGAAGACGAGCAGAACCTGCGTCAGGTCATGGTCAAGCTGGAGTCGGGCTTCCTGCGCCGTCTTGCGGAGGTCCGCCATGGGTGAGGACAGCCAACCAGACCTCCCGAGGGATGGCCCGGAATATGCCGCACAGGTGGGCGCCAAGGCGCAACGCAAGCTCAAGGCGCGCCGTGACGCGGCGCACGGCGTGTGGTTCGGCCTGGGCATGATGGGCCTCATCGGCTGGTCGGTGGCGGTGCCGACGCTGCTGGGGGCGGCCCTCGGGCTCTGGCTGGACGACCGCCATCCGGGCACGCATTCGTGGACGCTGGCCCTGCTGGTCGCCGGGCTCACGATCGGATGCCTGAATGCGTGGCATTGGGTCGTCAAGGAAGACAAGGCGATGCGCGACGAGCAGGAGGCCGACAGTGAATGAACTGCCGGGGTTGACCAATGCAACGGTGCTGGTGCTGGCGGTGCTGGCCGGGGCCGCGCTCGGCGCGCTGTTCTTCGGCGGCCTGTGGTACACGGCACGCCGGGGCGCGGCATCGGCATCGCCGGCGCTGTGGTTCTTCGGCAGCCTGCTGCTGCGCATGGCAATCACGCTGCCGGGTTTCTATCTCGTTGCCGGTGGCCGCTGGGAACGGATGCTGGCATGCCTGCTCGGATTCCTGGTGGCCCGCGCGAGCGTGATGCGCCTGACCCGGCCGACCGGCGGCAGCCAGGCTGCTGCGCCGAAGGAGGCCTCGCATGCGCCTTAGTCCGGACGAATGGATCTTCTGGCAGCACGGGTTGTTCAAGCTCAACGCCACCATCGTGTTCACCTGGGCGCTGATGCTGGTCCTGGTGATCGGCTCGCTGCTTGTCACGCGCAGGCTCGCCATGGGCCTGGAGCGATCGCGCTGGCAGAACCTGCTGGAGATCGTCGTCACGATGATCCAGACCCAGATTCAGGAAGTGGGGCTGCCCCAGCCGCGCAAGTACCTCGGCTTTCTCGGCACGCTGTTCCTGTTCGTCGCGGCGGCGGCCGTGTGCACCGTGATTCCCGGCTACCAGCCGCCCACCGGGTCGCTGTCGACCACCGCGGCCCTGGCGCTGTGCGTACTGGTCGCCGTGCCGTATTTCGGCATCCGGGACCAGGGGGTCCGCGCCTACCTTGCGTCCTACGCCCAACCCACGGTGATCATGCTGCCGTTCAACATCATCAGCGAAGTCTCCCGCACGCTGGCGCTGGCGGTGCGGCTGTTCGGCAACATGATGAGCGGGGCCATGATCATCGCCATCCTGTTGACCATCACGCCGTTCCTGTTCCCAGTCGTCATGACGGTGCTGGGGCTGCTGACCGGCATGGTGCAGGCCTACATCTTCTTCGTCCTCGCGACGGTCTACATCGCCGCGGCGTTGCGCACGCGCAAGAATCCGGAATAAGGAACCCCATGGACATCCTGACAATCATTGCAGTTGCCTCCATCGTCACGGCCGGCTTCACCATCTGCATCGGAGTGATCGGCACGGCGCTGGGGGAGGGGCGCGCGGTCGCAACAGCGCTGACTTCGCTGGCGCAACAGCCCGACGCTTCATCGACCATCACCCGCACCCTGTTCGTCGGCCTGGCGATGATCGAGTCCACCGCGATCTACTGCTTCGTGGTCTCGATGATCCTCATCTTCGCCAATCCGTTCTGGAACTACGCCGTCGCCCACGTCGCGGGGAAGTGAGATGCTGATCGACTGGTTCACCGTCGGCGCGCAGGTGCTGAACTTCGTCATCCTGGCGTGGCTGATGAAGCGGCTCCTCTACCAGCCGATCCTCGATGCGATCGACGCGCGCGAAAAGCGCATCGCAGCGGCGCTGGCCGACGCCGCCGCGAAGGAAGCCAAAGCGAACAAGGAGCGCGACGAGCTCAAGCGCAAGAACGACGACTTCGACCAGCAGCGCGCCGCATTGCTGAGCCAGGCGACGAAGGACGCCGACGCCGAACGCAAGCGCCTTCTCGAAGAGGCGAGGCAGGCGGCCGATGCGCAGGCCACCCGGCGCCAGGACGCATTGCGCGCCGATACGCAGCGCCTGAACCAGGCCCTGGTGAGCCGCACGCAACAGGAGGTCTTTGCCATCGCGCGCAAGGCGCTGGCGGACCTGGCCTCCGACAGCCTGGAAGAACGGGTCGCCGCGGTCTTTGCGCGGCGGGTGCGCGAGCTGGGCGACCCGGACAAGGAGAAGATCGCCAATGCGCTTGCAACCGCGACCGGGCCGGCCCTGGTGCGCAGCGCGTTCGACCTGCCCGCCGAACAGCGGGCGACGATCCAGGCCGCCGTCAATGAGGCCTTCTCCACCGACGTTGCGCTGAGCTTCGAGACGGCGCCGCAACTGGTGGCGGGTGTCGAACTGAGCGTGAACGGACAGAAAGTGGCGTGGAGCATCGCCGGCTACCTGGCGTCGCTGCAAGCGGAGGTCCGCGAGCTGCTGCCGCCGCAGCCTTCGCCCGCGCCGGCCAAGCCATGAGTGCGCCGCCCGAAGGGATAGACCACGCGTTCGACCGCGCATTCGCGGGACTGGGCCAGGCCCGCGAACGGCATGTGCCGACGCTCGCGCCGCGCGAGGTCGGCACGATCATGGCGACGTCGACCGGCGTTGCCACCGTATCCGGGCTGCCCGGCATCGGCTTCGAGGAGCTGATCCGGTTTACCGGCGACATGTTCGGCATCGCGTTCAACCTGGACGAGAGCGAGATCGGCGTGGTGCTGCTGGGCGACTACGCACACCTTCGCGCGGGCGACGAGGTGGAGCGCACCGGCCGGGTGATGGATGTGGGGGTGGGCGATTGCCTGCTGGGGCGCGTGATCGATCCGCTGGGTCGCCCGCTCGACGGCAAGGGGCCGGTGCCCATGGACGCCCGGCTGCCGATCGAGCGCCCCGCGGCGGCCATCATGGACCGCGCGCCCGTCACCGTGCCGCTGCAAACCGGCCTGAAGGTGATCGATGCGCTGATCCCGATCGGCCGCGGCCAGCGCGAGCTGATCCTGGGCGACCGCCAGACCGGAAAGACCGCGATCGCGATCGACACCATCCTCAACCAGCGCGGACAGGATGTGGTGTGCGTCTACTGCGCCATCGGCCAGCGCGCCGCTGCCGTGGCCAAGGCCGTGGCGGTGCTGCGCGAGCAGGGCGCGATGGAACACACCGTGGTGGTCGTGACCGAAGGCAACCAGGCGCCGGGGCTCGCCTACATCGCACCCTACGCGGCCACCAGCATCGCCGAACACTTCATGGAGGCCGGCCGCGACGTGCTGATCGTCTACGACGACCTGACCCAGCACGCCCGCGCTTACCGCGAGCTGTCGCTGCTGCTGCGCCGCCCGCCGGGGCGCGAGGCCTTCCCCGGCGACATCTTCTACATCCATTCGCGCCTGCTGGAGCGCTCGACCCACCTGCGCGCGGAACTCGGCGGCGGCTCGCTCACCGCCTTGCCCATCATCGAGACCGAGGCCCAGAACGTGTCGGCCTACATCCCCACCAACCTGATCTCCATCACCGATGGCCAGATCGTCCTGTCACCATCCCTGTTCGCACTGGGCACGCTGCCCGCGGTCGACGTGGGCAAGTCGGTGTCGCGGGTCGGCGGCAAGGCGCAACGCGCGGCCTACCGCGCGGTGGCGGGCGACCTCAAGCTCGCCTACGCGCAGTTCGAGGAACTCGAGACCTTCGCCCGGTTCGGCGCCCGGCTCGATGAAGCCACCCGCAAGTCGATCGAGCACGGACGGCGCATCCGCGCCTGCCTGAGCCAGGCCCAGGGCGATCCGATCGCGGTGCCGGTGCAGATCGTCATCCTGCTGGCGCTCGGCGCTGGACTCTTCGATCCGGTGCCGATGGACAAAATGGCCTATGCCGAACACGCCGTGCGCGAGGCGGCGGCCGGGATCCCGCCCGAGTTGATCAAGCGGCTGGAGAGCGCGGACCTGCCGAGCGACGAAGATCGCGCCGCGCTCATCGACATCGCCCGCAATGCCCTCGCGCCGTTCCAGCCCGCGACCGGACCCGGGCGCCAGCCCGCCGACAAGGACAGCAAGCCGGACAAGGACAGTTCGTGAGCGACACCACCGCCAGCCTGCGGCGCCAGATCGACAGTGCTGCCGACCTCCAGTCGGTGGTGCGGACGATGAAGGCGCTGGCCGCTTCGAGCATCGGGCAATACGAGAAATCGGTGCGCGCGCTGGTCGACTACGACCGCACGGTGGAACTGGGCCTGGGTGCCTGCATTCGCAGCAGCGGGCCGACCCCCTTGCGCCCGCGCCGACGGGGCCAGGCCGGGGCTGCTGGCGGGATCAGCGCAGTCGTCTTCGGCTCCGATCAGGGGCTGGTGGGCCGGTTCAACGAGGCGGTGGCGGACCATGCGATCGCAACGCTCGCGGCCCTGCCCGGGAAGCCGCGGGTCTGGGCTGTAGGTGAACGCGTTCATGCGCGGCTGGCCGATGCGGGCCTGGTGCCGGCAGGGCGGTTCGCGGTGCCGACGTCCGTCAATGCCATCGCGCCGCTGGTCGGGAAGGTGCTGGTGCAGAGCCAGGCACGCGGCACGCACGACGTCGATAGCGCGCTCTACCTCTTCTACAACAGACCCTCGTCCGGTGCGACCTATGCGAGCGTGGACCAGCGCCTGCTGCCACTGGACGAAAGCTGGCGCCGCGCGCGGGCCGAACTTCCGTGGCCCACCGGGAACCTGCCCGAGATCATCGGCAACGGGGCCGCGACCATGGGGGCGCTGATCCGCGAATACCTGTTCGTCTCGCTGTACCGGGCCTGCGCCGAATCTCTTGCGAGCGAGAACGCGAGCCGCCTGGCCGCGATGGAACGCGCCGACAGGAACATCGACGAGCTGCTGGAGAGCCTGCGGGGAGACTTTCACCGCCTGCGGCAGAGCGGCATCGACGAAGAGCTGTTCGACGTGATCGCCGGATTCGAGGCGTTGACTCGGCCTTCATTGACGTGAATCAAACCTCACCGGACGGCGCGCGAGCACGATTGCATTGTTGTCATCAAGGAGTTTGTCATGAAGATGAAGAATGTATTGGCCGCCGGCGCTGTCAGCCTGGTGCTTGCCGGCGCAGTTTTTGCACAGCAGTATGGGCCGGGGATGATGGGTGGTTATGGCGGCGGTTACGGCGGCGGCGGCTACGGCATGGGGTCTGGAATGATGGGCGGCTATGGCGGCGGCAACGGCTACGGCATGGGTCCCGGCATGATGGGTGGCGGCTTCGGCGACCAGGGGTTTGCCGGGCTGAAGCTGGCTCCCGAGCAACGCAAGAAGATCGGCGAGATCCAGCAGACAACGTCGAAGGCGATGTGGCAGCTCATGGGCACGATGCACGAGCAGGGCTACCACATGCACGGAATGTTCGGCCCCGGCCAGGGCGACGAAGCGCAGGCGCGCAAATCATTCCAGACCATGGCCGAAACCCAGAAGGCGATGTTTGAAATGCAGCTCGACGCACACAAGAAGATCGATGCCGTGCTGACCAAGGAGCAGCGCGAGCAACTGCTCCAGCGCTGACAGGCCGGCGCCGATCGAGCGCGCACGTGCGTGCAGAAGACGTGGGCAATATCGTCACGTTTTCGTCACGTTCGCCAAAGAAAAAGGACTCACCCTTGCGGATGAGTCCCTGATTTGAGTGGTGGGCCCTGAGTGACTCGAACACTCGACCTACGGATTAAGAGTCCGCTGCTCTACCAACTGAGCTAAGAGCCCACTCGAAAACTTTGACGGGTGTGGCGCGGGAGAAGCCGGCGCCGGTTGACTGTTGCCGGGCGTCGATTCCCTGCGCGTCGGGCGCAATCATACCAAAGTCCGGCGGCGTCTTCCCGGCGCCGGTCTCGGACCCACACCATGCGCCAGAGAAAAAGCCCTGAGTGCGAACCCTCAGGGCTTGCTGGTCGTGTGGTGGAGAGGAGGAGGATCGAACTCCCGACCTCTGCATTGCGAACGCAGCGCTCTCCCAGCTGAGCTACCCCCCCACACGCGGCAATTCTAGCAAATGGCCCTGCCTCAGGCCACCTTGCGCACCGGCTGCGCGAACAGGTCTTCCATCTGCCTGCGGGTACGGTAGGCGTGCGTGGTGGTGTCCATCGCCACGTCGCTCCAGCACAGACTGTGGCCCTTCTTCACTGGCCGCACGACCTTGACGTTGTGCGCCAGCCCCAGCGGCAGCCCGCCCATGGCGGCCGACTTCTCGGCCGGCAGCAGCTTGCCCCAGACGGTGTAGCCGCCTTCGCCGTCGAGCATGTCGCCGGGCGCGAGGTCACGCTTGGCGGTGGCCACCACGTCGGCATTCCAGCCGGTGGCGACGCCGGTCGGCTCGCCGCGCAGCGCCACGCTGGCCACCGACATGCCGACTTCCAGCCCGATCAGGTGCCAGCGCTTGTACAGCGTGAAGTAGCGCCCGCTCGGATCGGTGTGGGCGTTGTATTCCTCGAAGCAGTTCCGGATGTACTCGGTCTCGCCTTCCACAGTCACCCAGACCCCCATGCGGATGTCGTAGGGGATCTGCCGGCCGTCCTTCTCCAGCGAGGAGATCACTTCCACCATGCCCTTGCGCTCCAGCACGCCGCCCTCGCTGATCGGCCGGGTGACGAACGGAATGTCTTCCACGCTGGCCGGCGGATAGAGCAGGCCGTTGCTCGGCACGCCCAGCCCGGTGGCGTTGGACACCGCCGTGCTTTCGATCGAGGGCTTGGAGCCGTCCAGGAAGCTGTTGAACATCTTGGGATTGAGTCCGCCGCGCTCGGCCTGTTCGGGCGTCAGGCCGTAAAAGCCCCAGACCGTTTCCGGTGTCGATTCGCAGAAGTGCGGCAGCCACTTGTGGCCGCGGCCGGCGGCCACTACCGGGAAGCCGCAGGTGCGGGCCCAGTCCACCAGGTCGCAGATCAGGGCCGGCTGGTCGCCGAAGGCCAGCGAATAGATCACGCCGGCCTCGGCCGCACGCCGCGCCAGCAGCGGGCCGCAGAACGCATCGGCTTCCACCGTCACGTTGACGACATGCTTGCCGTTGGCGAACGCCTCCAGGCAGTTCGACGGCGGCGATCGGGTTGCCGGTGCACTCGACGATCACGTCGATCTCGCCGTGCTGCACCAGCGCCTGCCAGTCGTCGCTAATGTGGGTGGTGCCGTGCTTGACGGCGTCGTGCAGGGAGAGGGCGCGCGTGGCCTCCGGATTCCAGCCGACGCGGGCCAGGTTGGCGCGCGCGGCGTCTGGCGACAGGTCGGCGATGCCCACCAGGTGGACGCCGGGCGTGCGCGGAATCTGCGCCAGGTACATCGAGCCGAACTTGCCGGCGCCGATCAGACCGATGCGCACCGGCTTGCCGTCGGATGCGCGTTGCAGGAGTTGGGAGTAGAGGCTCATGCGGCTTGCTTCATCTCGTCGAACGGGACGCTGGTGGTCTGCAGCGCGCTGGCGGGCACGCCGTCCTTCCACGGCAGGTCGACCGGGTAGTCCTTCAGCAGACAGTCATCGGGCAGCATCTCGATCGGCGTAAAGTCGCGATGGGCGATGTACTCCGGCCGCTTGAAGCGCCGGATGTGATTGCTGACGGCGCACAGGCTGAGATACACGCTGACGCGGTCCCACGGCGACAAATTGCTCCCCGAGGCGTGGACCAGGCAGCTGTGGAACAGGATCATCGAGCCGGCCGGGCCTTTGGGCGACACGATGCCACCATTCTTGCCGCCGGCGCGCTCCACCAGCTGGGCGATCAGCGCGTTGTCGACGGTCCACAGCGGATAGCTGGTGGTGGTGAGGTCGTGCTTTGCTTGCACCACGCCCTTCTTGTGGCTGCCGGGAATGAACATCAACGGGCCGTTGTGCTCGTTGACGTCGTCCAGGAAGATCGCCACGTTCATCGCCCGCTCGGTCGGCATCATGTCGTCGTTCAGCCAGGTGCCATAGTCCTGGTGCCATTGCCAGACGTCGCCCTCGAAGGCGGCCTTGCCGTTGATCTTGAACTGGTGCATGTACACCTGCTCGTTGAACAGGTCCATCACCGGCCCGATCATCCGCGGATGGCGCGCGAGCCGGGCGAACGGCTCGCTGTACATGTGGGCGGCGAAGTTGGTACGCACCGCGTCCTTGCCCTTTTCGCGCACGTTGTAGGCTTCGCGCCGGCTGTACAGCTCGGGCACGGCGCTGGTCAGCGCCCGCGTTTCCTGCGGCGTGAACTGGCCGGGGAAGAACAGGTAGCCCTCGCGGTCGAACTGCTCCAACTGCTGTTTCGTCAATTTCACGGTTTGTTTCCTTCACGGGTCCTGAGAACTTGGGAGAGCCGCCCGGCCAGGGTCTCGCTCGCCTGCCGGCTGTGGTCGTCGATCAGGCGGGCGGCGCGCTCGCCGTCGCCCGCGGCGATCGCCTTGGCGATCGCTTCATGTTCGTTCCAGAGCGCCTCCCGCTGGCGCGAGGACTGCAGCACCGCGCCCATCACGCGGCGCAGGTGGCGCCAATGCTGGTGCGCGCTCTGCTCGATCAGCGGATTGCCGGATGCGGCGTAGATCGCGCTGTGAAACGCGATGTCGGCATCGATCATCGCCTTCACATTCTTCCCGCGGGCGGCCTTGCGGCCCTGTTCGATCAGTTTCGGATCGATGCGAAAGCGCTGCGCTGCCGCCAGCCGCGCCGCCAGCGCATCGAGTGCACCACGCACCTGGTAGACCTTGGCGATCCAGTCGGCGTCCAGCGGCGCCACCAGCACGCCCCGGCCGGGCGCATCCAGCACGAAGCCGTCCTTCTTGAGCAGCCGCAGCGCCTGCAGCACCGGCTGGCGCGACACCGCGAGGCGCTCGGCGATGTCTTCCTGGGTCAGGCGCTCGCCGGGCGCCAGCGAGCCCTCGCTGATGGCATCGAGCAGGCTCTCGTAGACCTGCTCCACCAGGTCTGGAGCGGCTTCGAGTTTGACGAGTTGGGCGGTCATCGGTGGCTGGTTGTCTGCACTCTGTATACAGAATACACGTCGTCGGCCGCGGCGGCAAGGCCATGTGCCAAGATCGTGTCAACACGAGGGGATTTATCCAATGGCAACGAATCGGGATGCAGCCTGGCTGGACAGCATGTACAACAACCGCGCCCTGGTGCCGGACTTCGCCGACTACTTCCGGCGCTGGTCCGCAGCATCGGCCGATGCGATCCGCTCGCAGACCCGTGAGCTGGACCTGCGTTACGGCGGCGGTCCCAATGAACATCTGGACGTGTACGCCACCGACCGGCCGGACGCGCCAGTGCTGTTCTTCATCCACGGCGGCTACTGGCGCTCGCTGGACAAGCGCGATCACGCCTTCGTCGCTCCTGCGTTCACCAGGCAAGGCGTGTGCGTCGTGGTGCCGAACTACGCACTGGCACCGGCGGTGACGGTTCCCGAAATCACCATGCAGATGGTGCGGGCGCTGGCCTGGACCTGGCGCAATGTCGCGAAGTTCGGCGGCGATCCCTCGCGCATCACGGTGGCGGGACACTCGGCCGGCGGTCATCTCGCCGCCATGATGCTGGCCTGCCTCTGGCCGGTCCACGACAAGAGGCTACCCGCTGACCTGGTGAAGAACGCGCTGTCGATCTCCGGCCTGCACGACCTCGATCCCATCATGCACACGTCGTTCCTGCAGCCGGACCTGAAGCTCACGCCGCAGCAGGTGCGGCAGGCCAGCCCGGCGCTGCTGCCCGCGCCGGCCAGCGGTGTGCTGGCCGCCGTTGCCGGCGGCGACGAGAGTGCGGAGTTTCACCGGCAGGTGCAGTTGATCCGCGACGCCTGGGGCAAGACAACCGTGCCGACGTGCGAAATTCTCCCGGGCCGCAACCACTTCAGCGTGCTGGACGCGCTGGTGGAGCCGCAGCAGCGGCTGCACAGGATTGCGATGGACCTTCTCGGCGCTTGAGAAGAACAGCCGTCAACCAGGAAGAGGTGAGGGCCGCTTCTCTCGGCGTCACATCAGCAGGTGCTCGCCTTCGTTGGAGCCGCCCAGGATCACGTAGTTGACCTTGCGGATGTCCAGCAGGCGTTTGCCGCCCGAGTAGCTGATCGAGCTTTGCACGTCCTCTTCCATCTCGCGCATCGTGTCCGCGAGCTTGCCCTTGACCGGCTCGAGGATGCGCTTGCCTTCGACGTGCTTGTACTCGCCTTTGTTGAAGTCGGAGGCGCTGCCGTAGTACTCCTTGAACAGCTTGCCGTCCACTTCCACCGTGGCGCCGGGCGACTCCTCGTGGCCGGCCAGCATCGAGCCGATCATCACCATGGTGGCGCCGAAGCGCACGCTCTTGGCGATGTCGCCGTGCTCGCGGATGCCGCCGTCGGCAATGATCGGCTTGGTCGCCACCCGGGCGCACCACTTGAGCGCCGACAGCTGCCAGCCACCCGTGCCGAAGCCGGTCTTCATCCGCGTGATGCAGACCTTGCCCGGGCCGATGCCGACCTTGGTCGCGTCAGCGCCCCAGTTTTCCAGGTCGATGACGGCCTCGGGCGTGCCGACGTTGCCGGCGATGATGAACGTGGCGGGCAGTTTCTCGCGCAGGTGCGAGATCATGTTCTTGACGGTGTCGGCGTGGCCGTGCGCGATGTCGATGGTCACGTACTCGGGCACCAGGCCGGCCGCGGCGAGCTGGTCCACCGTGTCGTAGTCGGGCGTCTTCACGCCCAGCGAGATCGAGGCGAAGACGCCCTTGGCTTTCATGTGCCGCACGAATTTGACGCTGTCGAGGTCGAAGCGGTGCATCACATAGAAGAAGCCGTGCTGCGCCAGCCACAGGCAGATCTTTTCATCCACCACGGTCTTCATGTTGGCCGGCACCACCGGGATGCGAAAGCTGCGCCCGCCCAGCTCAACGCTGGCGTCGCACTCCGATCTGCTTTCGACGCGGCACTTGCGCGGCAACAGCAGGACGTTGTCGTAGTCGAAGATTTCCATGATGACCAAGCTCCAGTAGGCTGTTTGTTGAACAGGTGAGCGCTTGGACTTGGGCCCGGTTCCGGCCGCCTCGGACCAAAAAAAACCGGGCGCAATTGCTTGGGCCCGGTGCTTGATTCTACCCGCCGGGAGCGGCAGGCGCGCATCTGGTCTGCGCTATAGCCCTTATCCTGCCGCGCTTATCTTCCACCCAGCCGACCACGCTCAGGCGCTCAGGCTGCGCCCCCGGCGGCACGCTCATCGGACGCGACTCGAACAAGCGCACGAGCGCCTGCTGCGAGCGCGGGAAGGGCGTGTCCCATGCCAGCTGCAGGGCGTTGCGCACCAGGTTGCGCTCCACCGGCGTGCCGTCCGTGCCGGCGGGAATGGCCTCCACCAGCAGCAGCCAGCCGGTCCAGCGTTCCTTTCCGGGCGCCTTCAGTTCGATCGAGGTGCCGATGTAGCCGTTGAAGGGCAGGCCGTGGCTCACGCGCAGGCCGCGCTTGGGCGCTTCCACCCGGTGCTGCACCGCGTCCGCTGCGGCGGGTACGGCGCGCTGCAAGGAGGCCAGGCGAGCCAGCGCGTCGCGGCTGGCGGCCGCGGACAGGGGCGCATCCTCGCCCTTGCCGCCCGGAACGATCCAGTCCAGCGCCAGCTCGTCCGGGTCGGGGCGGGACGCGGCGTCGCCCCAGCAGGCCTCGCAATCGGCGTTGACGAACCGCTCCAGCATCCGGGCGGGCTGAGTCTGCCGGTCGCTGGAGCAGAACGACTGGGCCCACGCGGCCGGAACCGCCGCGGCCAGTGCCAGCAGGGCCATCCCGGCAAAAGAACGAATGCAAACGTCGCGAGTCATACCGTCTTCCTACAATGGCCCCTATGTTCCCAGAAGTCGATCAATCGTTGCAGCTGCCGCTGCTGAAAAACCTCAACCCGGAGCAGATGGCCGCGGTTACGCTGCCCAATGAGCATGCCCTGATCCTGGCCGGCGCGGGCTCGGGCAAGACCCGCGTGCTGACCACCCGGATCGCCTGGCTGCTGTCCACCGGCCAGATTTCGCCCGGCGGCGTGCTGGCCGTCACCTTCACCAACAAGGCCGCCAAGGAGATGATGACGCGCCTGGGCGCCCTGCTGCCGGTGAATGTGCGCGGGATGTGGATCGGCACCTTCCATGGCCTGTGCAACCGGCTCCTGCGCGCTCATTACAAGCTGGCCAACCTGCCGCAGAGCTTCCAGATCCTGGACACGCAGGACCAGCTGTCGGCCATCAAGCGGCTGATGAAGCAGTTCAATGTCGACGAGGAACGGTTCCCGGCCAAGCAGACCCAGTGGTTTATCAGCGGCAACAAGGAAGAAGGCCTGCGGCCCAACATGGTGGAAGTGCGCAGCGACGAGGACCGCAAGAAGGTCGAGATCTACCAGCTGTACGAAGACCAGTGCAACCGTGAAGGTGTGGTCGACTTCGGCGAGCTGATGCTGCGCAGCTACGAGCTGCTGCGTGACAATGACCCGATCCGCGAGCACTACCAGCGGCGCTTCCGCCACATCCTGGTCGACGAGTTCCAGGACACCAACAAGCTGCAGTACGCCTGGCTCAAGATGCTGGCGGGGCCGGCTACCGGAGGGGCCGTTGAAGGCGCCGTGGTGCTGGCCGTTGGCGACGACGACCAGAGCATCTACGCCTTCCGCGGCGCGCGGGTCGGCAACATGGCCGACTTCGTGCGCGAGTTCCATGTCAAGCACCAGATCAAGCTGGAGCAGAACTACCGCAGCTACAGCAACATCCTCGATTCGGCCAACCAGCTGATCGCCCACAACAAGACCCGCCTGGGCAAGAACCTGCGCACCGACCAGGGACCCGGCGAGCCGGTGCGCGTCTACGAGGCGCCGACCGACCTGGCCGAAGCGCAGTGGATGGTCGAGGAGATGCGGCACCTGGTGCGCGGCGACGGCCCGGAGGGCAGCCTCGAGCGCAAGGAGATCGCGGTGCTCTATCGCAGCAACGCGCAGAGCCGGGTGATCGAGACGGCACTTTTCAATGCGGCGGTGCCGTACCGCGTGTATGGCGGTCTGCGCTTCTTCGAGCGGGCCGAAATCAAGAACGCGCTGGCTTATCTGCGGGTGCTGGAGAACCCGAACGACGACACCAGCTTCCTGCGCGTGGTCAACTTCCCGCCGCGCGGCATCGGCGCGCGCAGCATCGAGCAGCTGCAGGATGCCGCCCGCGCAGCCGGCTGTTCATTGCACGATGCGGTCAGCGCCACGACCGGCAAGGCCGGCACCAACCTGGGCGCATTCGTCGCGAAGATCGACGTGCTGCGTGAACGCACGCAGGGCCTGACGCTGCGCGAGATCATCGAGCAGGTGCTGCAGGAGTCGGGGCTGGTCGACCACTACAAGGCCGAGAGGGAAGGCGCCGACCGGGTCGAGAACCTGGAAGAACTGGTCAACGCTGCGGAGAGCTTCGTCACGCAGGAAGGGTTCGGGCGCGATGCCGTCGCCTTGCCGGTGGACGAACTCGGCCCGGGACAGCTGCGCCAGAGCCCGGCGAGCCAGGGCCTGGATCCCAGCCAGCCGGAGACCAACGAGCCGGCGCCCGATTACGTTCCGCCCGACGCCGAGACCGGCGAGACGCTGTCGCCGCTGGCGGCCTTCCTCACCCACGCCGCGCTCGAGTCCGGCGACAACCAGGCCCAGGCCGGCCAGGACGCGGTGCAACTGATGACGGTGCACTCGGCCAAGGGGCTGGAGTTCGACTGCGTGTTCATCACCGGGCTGGAAGAAGGGCTGTTCCCCAGCGAGCGCTCGATGACGGAATATGAAGGCCTGGAGGAAGAGCGGCGCCTGATGTACGTCGCGATCACGCGCGCCCGCAAGCGGCTGTACCTGAGTTATTCGCAGACTCGGCTGCTGCACGGGCAGACCCGCTACAACGTCAAGAGCCGATTCTTCGACGAGCTGCCCGAGGGCGCATTGAAGTGGCTCACGCCCAAGAACCAGAACTTCGGCGGATCGGCCTTCGGTTATGGCGCCGGTTATCCGAGCACTCGCGGCAGCAGCAACTACAGCAGGGACGCGACGCCCAGCTTCGCCAACCCGGACGTGCCGGTGCAGAAGGCCGCTCCGGCCCATGGCCTGCGCGCCAACATGAAGGTGTTCCACACCAAGTTCGGCGAAGGCTCTGTGCTGTCGATCGAGGGCCTGGGCGACGACGCGCGGGCCCAGGTCAACTTTCCGCGCCACGGCATCAAGTGGCTGGCGCTGTCGGTCGCCAAGCTGACACCGGTCACCTGAGGCGAGACACGCACGATCCCGGCGAACGTCTCGTCATTTCGGCTGGACCGTGACATCGCCGATCCGAAACAGGCCATCGGGCGTCTGCGGAATTTCCACGACCACGCTGTCCCATAGCGTGGTCGACGTTGGGCGCACTTCATACCGGCCCGGTTTGATCTCCGGCAACTGGAAGCCCCCGCTACGGCTGGTGAATGTCGACACCGGCTTGGCGTCGGGGTCGCCAAGCCGGCGGATCTCGATCGGGAGGTGGGCTAGCCGTCGCCCCTGACTGTCGAGGAGCCTGCCGACGGCGATGATCCGCGCTTCCTTGCCCAGTTCCAGCAGGAAGCCGCTCTTGTAGGTGGGAGCGAGGGCGTAGGTGAGCTTTTCAGGGGTCGCGCCGAGCGGCGGGTCCACTGGCTCGATGCGCACGTCACGCAGCTGGTAATTGGCCAGATCACCGACCACGGCAGGGCTGAGCAAACCCGATTGCGCTCTGCTGCCGCCCTGGCCGTCCGGGTCCACCTTCATCGCGATCCGCGCCAGCCCTTCCTTGCCTTTCACGATCGCGAAGTTTTCGGCAACCGAACGGGTCAGCCCAACAGCGCCGTCGGCAAACACGAGAGCGCTCTGCAGACGCAGGGCGGTTTCGTCCCGGACATAAGTTCCGGCCTGCTGCTGGAGTGCGGTGTGGTTTTGCGATGCCTCCACCAGGCCCTGGTGTCCCCAATAACCCGCACCGGCGGTGAAGTCACGGATGCCCGCGCCAAGCCGGGTCGAAGCAAAACCATACGGGAGCGTTGAGTTGCTGGGACGCGCCGAACTCCAGTTGAGCGTCGCCGTGTCGGTTTCGATTTCCTTGGCGGCGTAGAAGTTGTTGCCGTTGTCGCTGAAGCTGAAAGACAGCCCGAAGAACAGCCCGGTCTGCATCTCGCCGTTGCTGGAGCGGCGCTGCCTCAGTGACAGGCTGGTCGTTGTGTATTTTCCCCAACGCCGCGTCAGCGCTGCGATCAGGCTGTGGGCAGTTACCGAACCTGCATTCCGGGCGGGCGTGTAGTAGGCGCTGAGCTGCGCTGTTGTGGCATTCCCAACGGGAAAGGCGGCGGACGCGTAGAGGTTGATCCGATTGTCCAGCGCGGGCGTCGAGTCGTTGATCGTGCCGAAGCGCCGGCCCAGGTATTCAACGGACAGCTGGGACTGAACTGTCTCGCCGCGACGCAGATCCGGAATGTGGATCCATGACAGCTTGCCGGCCAGGTCCCATTTTCCGTCGCCGGATCTGCTGGTCGCGGCGTCCAGTTGGACCATTCCGCTGGAAAGCGCGTGAATGGACTGCGCTCCAAGCATGGCGTGCGTGGAGTCCGATTGCAGGTAGGCCCCAAGGGTGGTGTCGCGGCTAACGCCTTCCAGATAGGAAGCGGACAAGACCAGGTTCCCCGAGTCATAGCGATAGCCGCCGTTCCTCGCTTCGCGCCGGAAGCCCGCGTTGTACGAGAACTGGCTCGCGCCCTGTTCCAGCAGCATGGGACTGAAGATGAACGAGAAATCCAGCGTCTCCCGGCGACCCGCGTTGTCCTCGATCACGAGGCGGGTGTCGTTGAGCCCGACGACGGGCGTTAACCCGCGAATGTCATGGGTGCCAGCGGGCAATTGCAGGGTGTTCACCAGCGATTCATTGACCCAGACTTTCACCTCCGCTGGCCGTTCGAGATAGAACTCGAACCGCCCCGCCTGGCGATTCTGCAGGCCGGGCTGGAGCGAAAAATCCCGCGAGACGCCGATACCGCCCATGTCGATGATGGTCTGGTAACCGACCACGGGGTAGCGCAGGTCGCCGGCACTGTATCTCAGCGCCCGCCGCGGCTCGTCGTACACCAGGCGCAGGTCCCCGCGCTGGAACGGGTGCGCATTGCCGGTCTGGGCGAATGCCGAGCCTTCCAGGACCACTCCCATGACGTTCACCGCACCGTCCGTCGCGATTGCCACCGTGGACTGGTCGTTGGTGCTGCCGGAGGACCCCTCCGTGCGCCTGGCTGCCTTCAGGTTGAAGTTCAGGAATCCGGACGCTGCAGCCGGCCGGAGCGCGTCGGCCCTGAGGGAGTCGCCCAGGCCTGTCAGGTACTGCACATTCTTTTCGCGCACCCCCGGGGCCGTGGTCATCGCGAATTCGAACTTGCGAGCCTCGAACGAGGTGACCACGCCGGCTTCTTCGATGGCCGTGCGGCTCAGCCATCCTTCAGGGTCAATCCTCCGCTCCAGGCTCTGGAGAATGTCCGTGCGTAACCGATGGGACAGCAGGTTCACGACCGCTTTGCCCTCTAGCAGAATGTTCTGCTCGCCCGGGGCAAGCACGGCCCTGACTTTTTGCCCCGTGCTTGCATCGACCTGTACCAGGACGAATCCGCTGACGGGCATGTCCGGCGGCGGTCGCTTGAAGACTTCGAGGAACAGTTCCTCCCGGGTCTTCGCTCGGGCCTGGATTTCACGCGGTGCCGGGGCTTCGGCTGCCGGCTCGCTGGCCGGCTCTGCGGCGCTCAAGGCAAAGGGCTGAAGCGACAAGCCGAAGACCAGCGACCGGAGCACCCAGCGGCCTGGCACCCTCATCCGACCCTGCCGAAAGAGATCTCGGAAAGGAGCAATGTTTCGCAGGCGCCGCTATTGGGACAGGGTGACATGCAGGCCACCTGCCGGAAGCCCTGCTGGCCGGGGAAAGCTCAGGCGCCTGCGTTCTCCGGCCAGCAGATGCGGTCTGGTTCCGGGCAAATCCCGGCCAGCAACAGTGACAGCCTGCTGCCTGAGCGCAGCGCCCTGCGCGTCGAGCGGAACGAACGTGAAGGAAATGTCGGACAGGACCTGGTGGGCCGTTCCCTGGTTCGCTAAAACAAGTTCGAGCAATGGAGCAGTGGCCGCGTCCCTGCCATCGGCGAAGGGCTTCTCAGCGAGCGACTCGAGCACCAATTTCGGCTTTGCCCCCGGTGGCGCGACGTAGATTCGGCCCTCGTAGTTGACCAGGACGGTGACATCGATCCGGATGCCGCTGCCGCCCTCGTTCTCCAGATTGCGCGGGATCGGGACTTCGCGCGTCGTGAAGGTAAAGGCCCGTTCGGCGGCCAGCGCCGCGTCGCCGATCCAGCGCACCTGGACGGCAGCTTCATCGCCCGGAATCATGACGAGTTGCGCCGGGTAGACGATGAACTCGTCATCCGCCGGTCCACCGTCGATGCTGTTGCCGTCGAGATCCTTGCGGTGTTCGTGGATCGTGATCTCGACCGCGGCGGGCCGCGCCTGTTTGTTCTCAAGCCGCAGGAAGGTGCTGGAATCGCCGCCGGCGGAACGCAACGTGACAAGACTGGGAGCGAGCGTGTAGGCCGATAGTGGCAGCGGAACCAGGGCCGCGGCGGCAGCGACGGCAAGGACGGCAAGCTGGAGCGACAGGATCCAAGGCCTCATCGAGTCCCTCCCGGTTGTTCACGTTTCGTCTGTTCCCTCCAGCCAGGCCCAAACGCGCGTGCCCGGCCATGGGCACGCGACATTCCTGTTAGCTATCGTTCGCCAGGACCAGGGTGATCGTGTCGGAGTAAGTCCCCGACAGCAGCGAGGTGTCCGCGGACCAGGTGATCTTGAGCGCATACGCGTAAGCCACAGTCGCGGAAGTCGCCGTGCCCGGAGTGCCCGGTGCTGTCCCCGTGTTGAAGACGGCTGGTGCTGAGATGACGTCCTTGGCTACACCGGTGGCGCCGTTGGCTGGATCGGTCAGTCCGGCGCCAAGAGTGCCGCCCGTCTTGACCAGCTTGACGTTCGAATACAGGAGCTCCCGGCCAGCGCCGCCGGCTCCCCTCTTCAGCTTGCCAGTGTTCCCGGAGGTCACTGTCAGCTTCCAGCCTTGGTCAAAATTGTTGTCAATGGTTCCGCTCACGACGGTCGTGTCGGTTTGACCTGCGCCGGCAACGATGGTGATGCCGCTGACGTAGTTATCCACCAGGGTGTTGATCGGCGCGACGCTGCCGCCAACTGTGCCCGCAAGGGCGGGAGCGATGCCTCCAACTGCGAACGCTGCAACTGCCGCCAGCTTGAGGGTGGAGTGCCGAAGGGACTTCATAGAGCGATGCCTTTCCAGAACGTGCACGTCATCCGCGAACGCCCCGCTTGTGCACACGAGGGGGCTGGTGAAACTTACGGTTGTTACTGAATTGAGCACCGTTTCGCAAAAAATATGCTAAGGCGGCCACGGCTTGAGGGGTTAGGACTTTGACCGAAGGGGGATACGCCTTTGGCTCATGTCATTCCGGCGCAATGCGAGTAAGAGAGTTGAGGGGAGCGGGCTTATTGACGGGCCTGGGGGTCCGCAAGACACTGGCAGGCGCTGTCCGGCCTACTTTTTTTTCCCCAAGGAGAACCGATCATGAAAACCCGGCATCTGCTGCACCTGCTGCTGGCGCTCGCCGCTTCCTTTGCCGCCTGCGCATGGGCGGTCGATATGCCCGGCTCGTCGCCCGCCGAGCCGTCGACGCGCGAACGCATGAGCATCGCCCGCAAGGCGCTGGAGGTGCATGACTACAAACAGGCCGTGGCAGAGCTCCGGACAGTGGTGCGCACCGACCCGCGCAATGCCGAAGCGCACAACCTGCTTGGCTACAGCTACCGCAAGTCGCCGTCGCCGGACCTGGGCAAAGCTTTCGAGCACTACAACATCGCGCTCAAGATCGACCCGCGGCACAAGGGCGCGCACGAGTACATCGGCGAGGCGTACCTGATGGATCGCAAGCCGGCCGAGGCCGAGAAGCACCTGGCGGAACTGGAAAAGATCTGCGGCAACCGCGCCTGCGAGGAGTACGGCGACCTGGCGAAGTCGATCGCCGAGTACAAGGCGAAGAACTGACCCGCAGGGTCATCCCGGGTCGAACCGGGAGGGCAGGACAAAACCCGCGGCTGCTCAGCGCAGCTGCATCGCCGGATGCGCGTCGGCCGGCATCGGTTCCATGTAGCCCTTGCCGTCCTTGATGCCCTTGCGGCCCAGCACTTCCCAGGCGGTGCGCTGGTTCACCAGCCGGGCCAGGTATTCCAGCTCCTCGTCGGTGTGGTTGATGGCGGCGGCCGGCGTCAGCAGGCGGCCGTCCTTGCGCTGCGCCTCGCCCCAGAACGATTGGTGGTAGCTCGATTGCGACACGACGCGGTCGCCGCCGGCGGACATGTCCACCGTGCCGTAGCAATTGCAGAAGTAGCTGCGGTAGCCCTCGTCGGGCCGCACCTCGGTGTAGACGCCGGTGCCGCGGATGCCGGCGGTCAGCGTGGGCGTGACGATCTGCCGGCTGGTGCCGCGGCCCCAGACGCTCGCCACTGCGCCGGTCAGCATCCGCAGCACGCTGACCGTGTTGAGCGTGATGCCCCGCTCCACCGACATGCGCGAGTTCTGCCGCACCAGGAACGACGAATTGCCGATCGCGAACACCAGGTGCGAGCCCGGGCCGGTGGCGATCTGGTCGCCGGTCTGCAGCTGCCGCTGCGTCAGCAGCCGCTCGCCGTTGACGGTGGCATCGCCGACCAGTTCCACGATGTTGCTGCGCTGCTGCGCGAACGCGGCCGCGGAGCCGCCCATGGCGGTCCACGCCGCCGCGGCCTGCAGGAAGCTGCGGCGCTGGAACCACAGGACTTCGTCTTCTGTGCAGCCGTCGAGGGTGTGCTGTGTCATGGGGACTCTCCGGGGGGTGGGGGTGCGTCAGCGACGAAACTGTCGCGGAAGGTGAAATAGATCGAGGTCGTGAACATGGCTCCGAGCAGCATGACTGCCGGCAGCAGGATCTGCTCCACCAGCGCCGGGCCACCGAGCGCGACGGCCAGCAAGGTCGATGCGGCCAGCACGCCGAGGAACACCGCCGACCAGACCAGGCCGAAGACGAACAGGGCGCCCACGTTGCGAAAGCACGCGACCATGCTGAAGAACAGGCTCTTGGCCGGCGCCACGCCGTGCCAGTGCACCAGCGCCGGGGCATGCCAGAACAGCACCGACAGCGGCAGGGAAAACAGGGACACCACCAGGTAGAACATCCCTAGCTGGGCCTGGCCAGCGGTGGTGGTCGCTTCCTGCGCCGCCGGCAGCGGCGCGATCAGCCCTCCCAAGGTCAGCGCGGCGAACCAGCCAAACGCGTAGATCAGGCCCAGCAGCAGCATTGCTTTGGCCCGCTCGCGCCCGACGCGGAAAGCGCTGAGCAGCACAGTGGGTAGGGGAAATGTCCCGGTCGATGCCTGCTGCGCGGCCACCATCATTCCCAAGGTGGTGGCCGGGACCAGAATCGACGCGAGCGCCGCCCCAACCAGGGGCAGCCTGGCCAGCACCCACATCGCCGCGATGTACAGAAAGAACAGGCCCGCCAGCGCGAGCGGTTGCTTGAAGAAGGTGGTGATCCCGAGCCTGACCCATATCAAGCCAGTACGCGCCGGGACGATGTTCAGTTTCATGAATCTTTCAGGGCTTCAGGCCAGCGCGGGCGGCCGCGCCACCCGCTGGCGCAGCACCCGCTCGAAATGCGAGGGGTCGTGGGGCTTGAGCAGCGCCGCCTCACGCGGCAAGTGGAAGTCCCACAGGCGCGAGATCCAGAAGCGCAGGGCGCCGGCGCGCAGCATGGCCGGCAACAGCTGGCGCTCGGCGGCCGCCAGCGGCCGCACCGATGCATAGGCCTGCAGGAAGGCGCGCGCGCGTTCGGCTTCGTGCGCGCCGGTCGGCAGGTCCACGCACCAGTCGTTCAGGCAGACGGCGATGTCGAACAGCCAGCTGTCGACCCCGGCGAAGTAGAAATCGAAGAACCCGCTCAGTTCGCCCTGGTCAAACATCACGTTGTCGCGGAACAAGTCGGCGTGGATCGGCCCGCGCGGCAGGGCGGCATGGGCAGACGACGCGGCGACGTGGTTCTGGAAGGCGAGCTCGCGGCGCAGCAGGTCGGCCTGGTGCCGATCGACGTGGGGCAGCACCACCGGCACCGTTTCGTTCCACCACTGCAGGCCGCGCAGGTTCGGCTGGCTGAGCGCAAAGTCGCGCCCCGCCAGGTGCATGCGCGCCAGCATCGCGCCGACGGCGCCGCAGTGCTGCGGGCCTGGCGCCAGCTCGCTGTGGCCACGCAGCCGGTTGACCACCGCAGCCGGCTTGCCGCACATCTGCAGCACCAGGTCCTCCTGCTTGCGCCCGGGCAGCGCATGGGGCTCGGGCACCGGGATGCCATGCAGCGCCAGGTGCTTCATCAGCCGCAGGTAGAACGGCAGCTGCTGCGGCGAGAGCCGCTCGAACAGGGTCAGCACGTACTGGCCGACCTCGCCGTCCCTGTCGGTGGTGGCGAAGTAGTTGGTGTTCTCGATGCCGCCGTGGATGCCGCGCAGTTCGCGCAACTCACCCAACTGCAGCCGGCGTAGCAGTTCGCGTGCCTCGTCCAGGGCAACCTCGGTGAAGACCGCCATCCTAGAATTTGAAGATGTTCCAGACCCGCTGGCTGCTGGGGCTGGACAGGCCGTCCCGATTGTCCGCCGGCCGGCTGCGCGCCAGGTCGGTGGGCTGGAACTCGTACTCGGGCACGTTGGCCTTGGGCTGCACCGTGATGCTCTGGGTCTGGCCGCCGACGCGCAGTTCGTCGATCCGGGCGCCGTTGTCCTCGACCCGGATCCGCTCGATCTTCTGGTTATGGCGGCCTTCGAGCGGCGGCGGCGTGTCTGCAGCCGGAGCCTGCGCCTGCGCGTGCAGCGCGCCGCAGGAGAAAACGGCACAAAAAACAATGAGGGCTCGCATGGCCCTCATTGTAGGTGTCAGGCCCTGGCGGACCGCGCTATTCGCACTCGGCGACGATGATCTTGCAGGCCTTGGTGCCGCATTCGTTCATGGCCATGGTGCGGGCCACGTCTTCCGACTTGCCGTAGCCGATGCCGGAGTTCTTGCGCGACGACGCGTAGGCGCCGCAGCTGTCGAAACGCACGGCCACCTTGCAGTTCTTGTTGCCCTGCTTGCGGCATTGCGCCATGGCGGCACGGCTGGCCTCGTCGCGCGACGACTCACCGGTCACCACGCCATAGCCCGGGTCGCGCTCGCCTTCTTCGTCGTCCACCGCGATGGCGCCCGCAGCGAAGGCGCCCAGGGGCAGGATTAAACTGGCAAGGATCAACAGGCGGGACAGCGATTTCATTCTGGACATCCGGGTCAGTGAAGGAACTTCAGTCTAGCCCAGTTGTTTCAAACAGAAACAAAATATTTCTAAATGTCAGAAGCCGACAACGCACCCAAAACCCTGCTGCTGGTCGACGGCTCCAGTTATCTCTACCGCGCCTTCCACGCGATGCCCGACCTGCGGGCCGTCCCCGGCGACCCGGCGAGTCCGGCCACCGGCGCGATCCGCGGGATGATCAACATGATGCAGAAGCTGCGCAAAGACGTGCGGGCCGACTATGCGGCCTGCGTGTTCGACGCGCCGGGCAAGACCTTCCGCGACGACCTCTATCCGCAGTACAAGGCCAACCGCTCGCCGATGCCGGACGACCTGCGCTCGCAGATCCCGGCGATCCACGAGGTGGTGCGGCTGCTCGGATGGAAAGTGCTGCACGTGCAGGGCGTGGAGGCCGACGACGTGATCGGCACGCTGTCGTGCATGGCGTCCGAGCGCGGCATCGCTACCGTGATCTCCAGCGGCGACAAGGACCTGAGCCAGCTGGTGAACGAGCGCGTGATGGTGATCGACACCATGAACGACCGCAAGCGCGATGTCGCCGGCGTCGAGGCCGAATTCGGCGTGCCGCCCAGCCGGATGGTCGATTACCAGACGCTGGTCGGCGACGCGGTCGACAACGTGCCGGGCGTCAACAAGGTGGGGCCGAAGACGGCCGTCAAGCTGCTCAAGGAATACGGCTCGCTCGACGCGCTGGTGGCGCGCGCCCATGAAATCAAGGGCGCGGTCGGCGAGAACCTGCGCAGTGCGCTGGACTGGCTGCCGCAGGGCCGCGCGCTGCTGACCATCCGCAAGGACTGCGACCTGAAAGACCACATCCCCGGCCTGCCGGAGCTCGAGGACATCGTCATCGGCGGCCAGCAGGTTGAGGAACTGAAGGCGTTCTACGGGCGATATGGCTTCAAGGGGCTGGTCAAGCAGCTCGAGATCCACGACGTGCCGCCGGAGCTGATCGAGGAACACCAGAGCGGCAAGAAGGTCGGGGCGGGACACGCCACGGGCGGGCTGTTTGACGAGCCCGATCTCTCGGGCCTGTCACAGGCCACCAACCTGCACTACGACACCATCTTCACCTGGGCCCAGTTCGACGATTGGCTGGCGCGGCTGGAGGCTTCGGAGCTGGCCGCCGTCGACACCGAGACCAGCTCGCTGGACGAGATGCTGGCCGAGATCATCGGCGTCTCCTTCAGCGTCAAGCCCGGCGAGGCGGCCTACATTCCGCTGGCGCACAGCTACGGCGATGCGCCCGACCAGTTGCCGCGCGAGGAAGTGCTGGCGCGGCTCAAGCCCTGGCTGGAGAACCCCGACCGCAAGAAGCTGGGCCAGCACGTCAAGTACGACCGCCACGTGTTCGCCAACCACGGCATCGAGGTGCAGGGCTATGAACACGACACGATGCTGCAAAGCTATGTGCTGGAGGTGCACAAGCCGCACGGCCTGGCCAGCCTGGCGGAGCGGCACCTGGGGCGCAGCGGGATCGACTACGAAACCATCGCCGGCAAGGGAGCGCACCAGATCCCGTTCGCGCAGGTGGCGGTCGACAAGGCCGCTGAATATTCGTGCGAGGACTCGGACCAGACCCTCGACGTGCACCTGGTGCTGTGGCCGCGGCTGCAGGCCGACCGCAAGCTGCGCTTCATCTATGACCTGGAGATCAAGAGCAGCGAGGCGCTGTACCGGATCGAGCGCAACGGCGTCCTGATCGACGCGCCGATGCTGGCCAGACAGAGCGGCGAACTGGGCGCCCGCATCATGCAGCTCGAAAAGGAGGCGCATGACCTCGCCGGCCAACCTTTCAACCTGGGCAGCCCCAAGCAGATCGGCGATGTGCTGTTCACCAAGCTCGGACTGCCAGTGGTCAAGAAGACGCCCAGCGGCGTGCCCAGCACGGACGAAGAAGTGCTGGAGAAACTGGCCGAGGACTATCCGCTGCCGGCCAAGCTGCTGGAGCACCGCAGCCTCTCCAAGCTCAAGGGCACCTACACCGACAAGCTGGCGCAGATGGCGCATCCGCGCACCGGCCGGGTCCACACGCATTACGCCCAGGCCGTCGCCGTCACCGGACGGCTCTCCAGCAACGACCCCAACTTGCAGAACATCCCGGTGAAGACGGCCGAAGGCCGGCGCGTGCGCGAGGCCTTCGTCGCCTCACCCGGCCACCAGATCGCCAGCGCCGATTACAGCCAGATCGAGCTGCGCATCATGGCCCACCTGAGCGAGGACGAGGCGCTGCTCAAGGCCTTTACCGAAGGAATGGACGTGCACCGGGCGACGGCCGCCGAGGTGTTCGGCGTCGCGCCCGACCAGGTCAGCAGCGAGCAGCGCCGCTATGCCAAGGTGATCAACTTCGGCCTGATCTACGGCATGAGCAGTTTCGGCCTGGCCAAGAACCTGGGCATCGAGACCAAGGCGGCGGCCAACTACATCGAACGCTATTTCCAGCGCTATCCGGGCGTGAAGAACTACATGGACGAAACCCGGCTGTCGGCCAAGAGCCAGGGCTATGTGGAGACCGTGTTCGGCCGCCGCCTCTACCTGCCCGAGATCAACTCGCCCAACGGCCCGCGCCGCGGCGGGGCCGAGCGCGCCGCCATCAATGCCCCGATGCAGGGAACGGCCGCCGACCTGATCAAGCTGGCGATGGTCAAGGTGCAGGACGTGCTGGACGAGCAGCGGCGCGGCACCAGGATGATCATGCAGGTGCACGACGAACTGGTGTTCGAAGTGCCCGACGCCGAAGTGCAATGGCTCACCACCGAGATCCCGCGCCTCATGGCCGGTGTCGCCGAACTCAAGGTGCCGTTGCTGGCCGAGATCGGCGTCGGCGAGAACTGGGAAAAGGCGCACTGAGCGCCCCAGACGAAAGGAGCAGCCCAGGCTGCTCCTGGGGTTGCGCGGCAGCCGCTAACCGCGGCAGGTACCCGGCAGGTAGTTCGCCTTGATCGTCGTGCCTTGCGCGGTCGAGCCGCAGATCCAGCGATTGACGGCAACGCTGCCGGCCACATACACGAGTGCCGTTCCAGTGGCGTCCGCGGGGACGAGCGTGACCACCTTGCCGTCGATGTTGTTGATGTCGATTGCCTGCGCCATGACAGAGATCTTGCCGTTGGTGTCGGTATGGATGCTCTGGACGTACTTGCTGGTCGAACCCGAGGATTCGCAGCCCCAGCCGTCCGCCACCGGGGTCGAGCTGCCGGACTGGTACACCTCGGTAATGGTGGTGCGGCAGGCCGACGCGGCAAGAATCAATTCGGACATCTTGGCGCGCTTGGTGTAGTCCTGGTACGCCGGTAGTGCCACGGCGGCCAGGATGCCGATGATCGCCACGACGATCATCAGTTCGATCAGGGTGAAACCTTGTTGCGATGCCTTGTTCACACGATGCTCCAGAAGGATGGGAGGCCTGTGTCAGGGCAACTTCCATGCCAACCATCTGCAGCGGGCAAACAGCCATTTCTACAGCAGTCGCGGGGTTGCGCTGCCGGGAAATGGCAATTGACTGACAAATTCGTCCTTTCCGGGCCAGGTGGGTCTCGGGTGGCGGCAAGGTCTGGCACTTGGACAAGCTGGCCGGCGACAAGGGCATCGAGGCCGAGGGCGAGATCAAACCCGGCGAATGGAAAAGAAATTCTCGCAACATGCGTACGGTGCGTTCTTCGCCGACGTGGCGGTGGACGGCGAGCGCGCTCGCAAGCGCTGGGGGGAATGATCTGGGGCGTGGGCTCGCCGCTGCACGAGCAGGCGGTGATCGATCGGCGCCACGGCCGGCTCGGGGTGATGCCTGGTGCGCTGGCGGCAGCGCCAACCAGCGCCTATATTGGCATTCAACCTTCGGAGGTCACCATGAGCATCTCCAACCTACAGCGGCGCCAGCTCTCCCTGCTGGTGGCGCTGACGGCTGCGGCCGTGCTGCCGGCCTGCGGCGGCGGCGGCGATTCGGGCACCCCCAGCATGGCTGCTGTGCCGGCAACGGCTCCTGCGCCGGCTCCTGCGCCCGCGCCGGCCCCGACTCCAGCGCCGACACCGGCTCCCGGGCCGATTTATTGAAGCGCTATGTCTTCTCGGACCACAGCTCGCCGCCGGTGGCCCAGTCGCCGCGCTTGATGTCGTAGAGCAGGATATCGACCGACTCCGGCTTGCTGCCAAGGGTCTCGACCACGGCCTGGGTCAGGGCTTTGACCAGGTGCTTTTTCTGTTCGGGCGTGCGCCCTTCCATCAATTCGACGCGGATCGTGGGCATGCTTGTTCCTGTGGGTTGAAGCGGCCGATTCTGCCAGCCGGTGTTGACACGGTTGCTAAGATCAATGCAGATGACATTGATCGCAATCCTGATCGCGACCCTGGGCGCCGGCATCGGCAGCGTCTGGCTCGCCGCCGGCCTGATGAGCGTCGGCCTGACAGGCACCTTGCCCGGTGGCCGCAGCCGGGTCGACGCCCAACACCTTCTGAGCCTGGCCGCCGGCGCGCTGATGGCGACCGCGTTCATGCACCTGCTGCCGGAGGCGTTCGAAAGCCAGGCCGGCGCCAAGGCGCTGTTCGCCACCTTGCTGGTGGGCCTGGTGTTCTTCTTCCTGCTGGACAAGGCCGAGCTCTGGCACCACGGCCACGAACATCACCACGACTCGGTCGCTCCGCACGTGCATGGCCACGACCAGCATCAGCCGCACGCGCCGCCGCGCGCCGGCGGCTGGGCGGTGCTCACTGGCGACAGCGTCCATTGCTTCGGCGACGGCATCCTGATCGCGTCGGCCTTCGTCGCCGACATGCGGCTGGGGCTGGTGGCGGCGCTGGCAGTGCTGGCGCACGAGGTGCCGCATCACATCGGCGACCTGATGGTGCTGCGCCAGACCAGCCGCAACCGCAGCGCGGCGCTGGTGAAGGTGTCGCTGGCCGGCGCCATCACGGCGCTGGGTGGCCTCACTGGCTGGTGGCTGGTCGACCGGCTGCACGGTTACCTGCCTTACTTCCTGGTCGTGGCCAGCAGCAGCTTCATCTATGTCGCGCTGGCCGACCTGATTCCGCAGCTGCAAAAGCGGCTGTCGGCGCGCGAGACCCTGGCCCAGATCTTCTGGCTGCTGGTGGGCATCGGGATGGTCACGCTGGTCAGCAGCTTCACCCACGGCTAGGGCGGGCAGCAGCAACTGGGGGAAGCGCTGTCCTACAGGCCTGTCATCCGGCGACTGACAGCGCCTGCCTCGACCGCGCAATACAGTGCAATTTCACCGCGAAACCGGCGGGGATCACAAGGGGTTTTCGACGATGAGAAGGAGTCCGCGCGCTCTCGCTGCCGTGCTGGTGGCGCTGGGCGTCCCCGCCTGGGCCCAGGTGGGGGACGGCCCGGTGGCACCCATGACGGCGCCGCCCAGCATTGATTCATCCGCGCCGCCTTCGGTCGCCGTCGCCGTACCGCGGGTCGCCCCGCGGCCGCCGACCTTCGCCGCTGCCTCGGTGTCGGGCGCGAGTCCCATGACCCCCGATGCGCGCGAAGAACGCGTGTTCCTGCGCAATGCGGCGGCCCAGAGCAAGTTCGAGCTGGACGCTTCCCGGCTGGCGTTTGCCAAGTCGGGCAACGGTTCGGTCCGCGCGCTGGCGGCTTCGCTGATCAACCACAACAACACCATCGGACTGGAGCTGGCGCACCTGCTCAGCTCACGCGGGATGGCGGCGCCCATGATCGGCAACGAGCAGCGCAAGACGCTGAATCAGCTGGCCAAGGCCAGCGGCGGCAGGTTCGACGCGATCTACATGCAACACGTCGGCCTGGCCCAGGCCGCCGTGGCGCGCGACTACGAGAAGGCCAGCGCAAGCATCCGCGAGCCGCAGATCAACGCCTGGATCGTGAAAACCCTGGGCACCGCGCGCTTCCACCAGAACATGGCGGAACGCGCCGGGCTGCGCGGGCAGCCGGTGGCGGCCGCGGCCGGCCGCCTCAACGCGTCGAATATCCCGTAACGCGCCACTTGCCGTCGGCTTCGCGCACCGTGGTGACGATTTCCACCACGTCGTCCTTCTTGCTGAACTTGCTGCCGTAGATCACCGTGACGTAGTCGCCGTTGGGCCGGCCTTCCAGCGTGGTCTTGTACACCGCTTCCGCCGGCTCGCGCTCGATGAAGTCGCCCAGGTCGCGCGCCTTCGGGATCCCGTCCATCCACGCCGGCAGCGGCACGGTGCTGCGGAACATCGCCGCGGTTGTTTCCCACGCGCGGCCCCAGTCGCGCCGGTCCAGCAGCACCAGCCAGCCCGAGGCGGCCAGCGTTGCCGCCGCGGCTTTTTCCCGGGCTTCGGGCGAGGGTTCGGCCTCCGCGGGCGCTGGGGCGGCGGCAGGGGAGGCCTTGGCGGCAGGCGCAGGCTGCGGACGGGGCGAGGGCTTGAGTTGGGCGAATGCGCCGCTGGCAGAGAGTGCGGCCGTCAGGACGAGGGCCGTGGTGTTGAGTGCTTTCATCGACAGAGTCTAGCGCCCGGGCCGACCCGTCCCTGGGTCGGAACAGAGTTTTACGCGCGGTTTACCCCAGCAGCTGCGCCATCAACCTGGCATTGACCTGGCCCTGGTCTTCCATGTTGGTGTTGAACAGCACGTGCACCTTGCTGGCCTTGTCGGCGATGGCCCTGACTTCGGGCACCAGCGCGGCCAGTTCGTCCTTCGAATACCAGTAGTCGAACCGGCTGGAGGAGGCCGAAAGACCCTTCTGGTTCCAGGTGTCGCGGTTGCGGCCGTGCAGCCGCACGATCGCCAGCTTTGGATGGGTCACTTCCCAGATGCAGGGCACGCAGTTGGCAAAGCCCTGCGGGCCATCGACGATGGTGTGGACGAGATGAAGCCGCCGCTGCAGCTCCAGCGTCTTGTCGGCATTGGCGCCGTCGAACCAGCTCTTGTTGCGGAACTCCGCCGCCAGCAGGAAGCCCCGCATCTTTTCCACACAGTGCTCGACATGCGCCATGCCTTCGCGGTTGCGCAGCAGCCACGGCGCGAACTGGAAGTGCACGGCCCCGAGCTTGCCGGCGGCGCGCAGCGGCTCCAGCGCCTCGATGAAGCGCTGCCACAGCGCATCGCGGATCTCCACCGGCGTGTCCTTGTAGTACAGCACCTTGGGCGCATCGGGGCCGAGCGCCTGCTGCAGGTCCTTGTGCAGCACGACCGGCGACGTTTGATGCCCGGTGAACAGGCGGAAGGCCTTGACGTTGAAGGTGAAGCCGTCGGGCGTGCGCTGGGCCCACAGTTGCGCGTTCGAAGGCGTGGGGATGCCGTAGTAACTCGAGTCGACTTCCACCACCGGGAACTGCGTCGCGTAATAGCGCAGCCGGGCCTCCGCGCTCTTCGCTTCCTTCGGATAGAAGCGGCCGCAGTCGATCAGTGTCTTGTCGGTCCAGGAGGCAGTGCCGATGGCGATGTTGTCCACTGTATTAATATACAGGCAATGGACGATTTGAACGAGGCGCAGCGACAGGCCGTGCAGCATGGCACCGGCGAGTTCGCAGGCGACACCCGGCCGCTGCTGGTGATCGCGGGCGCGGGCTCGGGCAAGACCAACACCCTGGCGCACCGCGTGGCCAACCTGATCCGCCATGGCGCAGATCCGCAGCGCATGTTGCTGCTCACCTTCAGCCGGCGCGCCGCGCAGGAGATGGAGCGGCGGGTCGGCGGCGTGCTGCAGCAGGCACTCGGCCTGCCCGCGAACCAGGGCGTGCCCAGCCTGCCGTGGAGCGGCACCTTCCACAGCATCGGCGCGCGCTTGCTGCGCGAATACGCCGGCCGCATCGGCCTGGATGAAACCTTCACCATCCACGACCGCGGCGACGCCGAGGACCTGATGGGGCTGGTGCGGCACGAGACCGGTTTTTCGACGACCAAGAACCGCTTCCCGCTCAAGGGGACTTGCCTGGGCGTCTATTCGCGCGTGCTCAACACCCGCAATCCGATGGACAAGGTGCTGCAGGAGATCTATCCGTGGTGCACGCAATGGGAGTCGGAACTCAAGAAACTGTTTGGCGCCTACGTGGAGGCCAAGCAGCAGCAGAACGTGCTGGACTACGACGACCTGCTGCTGTTCTGGGCCGAGATGGTGGCCGAGCCCTCGCTGGCGCAGGAGGTGGGCGAGCGCTTCGACCACCTGCTGGTCGACGAGTACCAGGACACCAACAAGCTGCAAGCCGAGATCCTGCTGGCGATGAAGCCGACGGGGCAGGGTGTCACGGTGGTGGGCGACGACGCCCAAAGCATCTATTCGTTCCGCGGCGCGACGGTGCGCAACATCCTGGACTTTCCGCACCAGTTCACGCAGGAAGCGCGGATCGTCACGCTGGAGCGCAATTACCGCAGCACCATGCCCATCCTCGAGGCCAGCAACGCGGTGATCGCGCAGGCCAGCGAGCGCCACGCCAAGACGCTGTGGACCGACAAGCCCGGCAGCCAGAAGGCCCAACTCGTTCTTGTCCCCGATGAAGCGCAGCAGGCGCGCTGGGTGGCCGGTCAGGTGCTGCAGCAGCGCGAGGCCGGCACCAGGCTCACCGCGCAGGCGGTGCTGTTTCGCGCCAGCAACCACAGCGCCGCGCTGGAGCTGGAGTTGGCGCGCCGCAACATTCCGTTCGTGAAATTCGGCGGCCTCAAGTTCCTGGAGGCGGCGCACGTCAAGGACGTGCTCGCAGTGCTGCGCTTCGCGCAGAACCCGCGTGGCCGGATGGCGGGCTTTCGGGTCACGCAGCTGATCCCGGGCATCGGGCCGGCGACGGCGACGCGTTTGCTGGACGCGATGGGCGAGGCGGCGCAGCCGCTGGAGGCGCTCCAGGCATTCGAGGCGCCGGCGCAGGCGCAGGAGGAATGGGCGCGTTTCGTCACGCTGTACACGCAGCTGCGCGACGCCAGGCTCGCGTGGCCGGCCGACCTGGAACTGGCCAGGAACTGGTACCTGCCGCAGCTCGAACGCATTCACGACGATGCGCCCGTGCGCAAGCTCGACGTCGAGCAACTGGTGCGACTGGCCGCCGGCTACGGCAACCGCGAACGCTTTCTCACCGAGCTGACGCTCGATCCGCCGCAGGCCACCAGCGACCAGGCGGGAGTGCCGCACCTGGACGAGGACTACCTGATCCTGTCCACCATCCACAGCGCCAAGGGCCAGGAATGGAAGGCGGTGCACGTGCTCAACGTGGTGGACGGCTGCATCCCAAGCGACATGGCCACCGGCAGCCAGGCCGAGCTGGAAGAAGAGCGGCGCCTGCTGTACGTGGCGATGACGCGGGCCAGGGAACATCTGCACCTGGTGGTTCCGCATCGCTTCTATGTCACGCAGCAAGGATCGGGCGGCGACCGCCATGTCTATGCCGGCCGCACGCGCTTCATCAGCGAAGCGATGGCGCAGCAGTTCGAGCAGGTCACCTGGCCGCCGGCCGGTGCCGACGGCGCGGCGGCGGCCAGGCCCGCCGGCCCAGTGCTGCAGGTGCGGGACCGCGCCCGCGCGGCCTGGAAATAGCCGGCGCCCTTGCCGCGCGCGAGGATTAAACTTTGCGCGTCAGCCGACGCAACCGAGGCTTCCCATGACGACGCGCACGCTTCCGACGTTTTTCATCTCGCACGGCGGCGGACCCTGGCCATGGATGCCGGAGATGGGCAGCGCCTATGCCAATCTCAGGGCATCGCTGCAGCAGCTGCCGCGGCAGGCCGGCGGCAAACCCAGGGCGGTGCTGATGGTGTCGGCCCATTGGGAAGAGCGCGAATTCGCTGTCATGGCCAATCCGCATCCGCCGATGGTTTACGACTACTCCGGCTTTCCGGCGCCCACCTACCGCCTCCAGTACGCGGCGCCCGGCGCGCCGGAGCTGGCGCAGCAGGTGAAGGGCCTGCTGGAAGGCGCCGGCCTGGCCGCGGCGCTGGACAATCAGCGCGGCTTCGACCACGGCATGTTCGCGCCGATGGCGGTGATCTACCCCGAGGCCGACGTGCCGGTGCTGCAGCTCTCGCTCAAGCGCGGGCTCGATCCGCGCGAGCACCTCGCGGCGGGACGAGCCCTCGCGCCGTTGCGCAGCGAGGACGTGCTGATCGTCGGCAGTGGCCTGAGCTATCACAACCTGCGCTCGTTCGGCCCGGCGGCCAAGCTGCCTTCGGCGGCGTTCGACCAGTGGCTGGGACGCACGCTGGCCATCGCGGACCCGGCGCAACGCGCCGATGCGCTGGTCGCATGGGAAACGGCGCCCTCGGCGCGCCAGGCGCATCCGCGCGAGGAGCACCTGCTGCCGCTGATGGTGGCCGTGGGCGCGGCCGGGGCCGATCCCGCCATCCGCATCTACCACGAGGAGGATTTCTTTGGCGGCATCAGCGTTTCCAGCTACATGTTCGGCGGCCGCTGAGCGCGCCGCCGCCCGGGGCCGTGCGGCGCTGCTGGCGCTTGCGTTGATGTCGCTGGCCGGCTGCGCTTCCCTGCCCAGTCTCGAGGGCAGGAAGGAATCGACGGCATTGCAGGACACGGCCGGCACCTACCTGGGCCGCACTGCGGCCGCACTCACCGGGCCGCATCCGGGCCTGTCCGGCGTGTACCCGCTGGTGCAGGGCCTGGATGCGTTCGCGGCCCGCGCCCGGCTGGCCGACGTGGCCGAGCGCAGCCTCGACGTGCAGTCCTACATCTGGCATGACGACCTGTCGGGCAACCTGCTGTGCGAAGCGCTGCGCCGTGCCGCCGACCGCGGGGTGCGGGTGCGGCTGCTGCTGGACGACAACAACACCTCCGGCATGGACAGCGTGCTGGCCGAGCTGGCGGCGCACCGCAACGTCGAGGTGCGGCTGTTCAATCCCAACGCCAGCCGGCGCTGGCGCGCGCTGGGTTACCTGACCGACTTCATGCTGCAGAACCGGCGCATGCACAACAAGTCGTTCACCGCCGACAACCAGGTCACCATCGTGGGCGGCCGCAACGTCGGTGACGAGTACTTCAGCGCCGGCGCCAACCTGCAGTTCGTCGACCTGGACGTGGTCGCGATCGGCGCGGTGGTGCCCCAGGTGTCGCAGGACTTCGACCGCTACTGGGCCAGCGAGTCGGCCTATCCGGTCGAGCGCATCGTCGGCCGGGACCTGCCGGCACCGGCGCCGCCGGGCGAAGCGGCGCAGGCCGGCCGGGCGGCGATGAGCGCGCTGTACCTGGATGCGCTGGAGCGGCAGGGCTTCGTGCGCGACATGGCGGCGCGCCAGCTGGCGCTGCAATGGGCGGTGGTGCGGATGGTCAGCGACGACCCGGCCAAGGGCCTGGGCCTGGCCGGCGCCGACGACTTGCTGTGGTCGCGGCTGATGCGGGTGACCAGGCCGCCGCAACGCAGCCTGGAACTGGTGTCGCCGTACTTCGTGCCCGGAGCGCAGGGCGTCGAGCAGTTTGTGGCACTGGCCCGCAAGGGCGTGAAGATCACCGTGCTGACCAATTCGCTGGAGGCGACCGACGTCGCCGCCGTCCATGCCGGCTATGCCAGGCGCCGCAAGGCGCTGCTGGCGGCCGGGATCGAGCTGCTCGAAATGAAGCGCGCGCCGTCGGCCGGGGCAGCGAGCGAGCGCCGCCTCGGCAGCAGCTCCGGGTCGAGCCTGCACGCCAAGACATTCTCGGTCGACCGTAACGTCCTGTTCGTCGGCTCGTTCAATTTCGACCCGCGCTCGACCGAGCTC
>JBBRSZ010000015.1:0-92567 GCA_038244915.1 Burkholderiales bacterium
GGCCAGCATGCGGGCCGTGCCTTCACCCAGGCCAGATGCTCCGCCGGTGACGATAAATACCTTGCCGCTAATGTCCATGACGATGCTCCTGGCTTGACGTTGAGGTGAATCCGAAATTATGACCAACAAAAGGCCCGCACTCGGCGACTGTGGAGCTGGATCCCCGCCTGCGCGGGGATGGCGATGTGTCACACGGACTGCGTCCGTGTTTACTTCGTCACTTGAACCCGACCCGGTCCAGCATCTGCTGCACCTTCACCTGGTTGGCTCCGATTGCGGTCGCCGGGATGGTTTCGCTCTTGAAGTCGCCGCCGCTCATGGCCTGCAGGGCCGGGTTGCCTACCTTCACGCCGAGCGCGACCGGCCATTCGTTGTTGCCGTTGGCGAAGTAGTTCTGGGCGTCGGGGCTGGCCAGGTACTCCAGGAACTTCACGGCGTTGGCCGGGTTCTTGGCGTTCTTCGCCACGGCGCCGCCGGCGATGTTGACGTGGGTGCCCCACGACGCCTGGTTCGGGAACACGATGCCAACGCGCTCCATCAGTGCCCGCTCCTCGGGATTGTTCGAGCGGATCAGCCGGGCGATGTAGTAGGTGTTGGACACAGCCACCTGGCATTCGCCCGAGCCCACGCCCTTGATCTGATCGACGTCGCCGCCCTTCGGGTCACGCGCAAGGTTGGCGACCACGCCCTTGAGCCAGGCTTCGGCCTGCTGCTCGCCCATGTGCTCGGTGACGGCGCCGAACAGCGACAGGTTGTACGGATGCGAGCCCGAGCGGATGCAGATCCGGCCCTTGTTCTTGGGGTCGGCCAGTTCTTCGTAGGTGTCGACGTCGTCGCGCTTGACCTTGAGCTTGTCGTAGACGATGACCCGGGCGCGGGTGGAAAAGCCGAACCAGGGCGTCCCCTGCGGCGTGGCTTTGGCGCGGTACTGCGCCGGGATCGCGGCTTCAAGGACACTGGATTTGATGGGCTGGAACAGGCCTTCGACCTCGCCCTTGTACAGGCGGGCGGCGTCGACCAGCAGGATCACGTCGGCGGGCGAGGCGGCGCCCTCGGCTTTCAGGCGGGCGAGAATGCCGGCATCGTCGGCGTCGACCCGGTTGATCCGGATGCCGGTCACCTTGGTGAAGTTGGTGTACAGCGCCTCGTCGGTTGAGTAGTGGCGGGCCGAATACAGGTTCACAACCTGTTCCTGGGCTGAGGTGGCGCCGGCCAGCAGCAGGCAGGCGAGCGCGAAGGTCTTGTTGATCACGTTGTAATCCCTGGGTGAAGTGAACTGTGGCTGGACCGATAATAAAGCAAACGCGAATCATTCTCAATTGATGCACGACAAGACAATGCTGATCCGCAGACTGGGCCTGCTGCTGGTGGGTGCCGTGCTGGCTGGCTGCGCTTCAAGGCCGGCTCCGCCGCCGGCGGTGGTGGAAATGCCGGCACCGGTCGCCAAGCGAGCGCCCAGGATCGGGCTCGCGCTGGGCGGCGGAGCGGCCCGCGGTTTCGCCCACGTCGGCGTGATCCAGGTGTTGGAAGAGGCAGGGCTCAAGCCCGACCTCGTGGTCGGCACCTCGGCCGGCAGCCTGGTGGCCGCCCTGTACGCCAGCGGGCGCAGCGGCAGCCAGCTGCAGCAGGTCGCGCTGGAGATGGAGGAAGCCGCGTTCACCGACTGGACGCTGCCCATCTTCAGCCGCGGGATGCTACGCGGCGAAGCGCTTGCCCGCTACGTCAACGGCCAGGTCGGCGGCAAGCTGGTGGAGGCGATGCCGCTGCCGCTTGGCATCGTGGCGACCGACCTCAACAGCGGTCAGGGCGTGCTGTTCCAGCGCGGCGATACCGGGACCGCTGTGCGCGCGTCAAGCGCGGTGCCGGCGCTGTTCCTGCCGGTGCGAATCTCCGGGCACGACTATGTGGATGGTGGCCTGGTGTCGCCGGTGCCTGTGCGTTTTGCCAGGCAGATGGGGGCCGAACTGGTGATCGCCGTGGACATTTCCAGCGCACCGGAAGGCAACCCGGCCGGCGACTCCCTGCAGATCCTGCTGCAGACCTTCGCCATCATGGGCAAGAGCATCAACAGTTATGAGCTGCGCGACGCCGACATCGTTGTGCGCCCGGCGCTGGCGGGCGTGGGCAGCGCCGATTTCACGTCACGCAAACGCGCCATCGAGGCCGGCCGCGTGGCGATGCTGCGGCTGCTGCCGCAGCTGAAGGCGGCGATTGCGGCCAGGAGCCAATAAAAAAGCCCCAGTCTTGCGACTGGGGCTGAAGGGATCCCTGAACCGTGAGGTGTCGAAAGGACCCGAGGAGACAACCTGAAGAATTCTCCGTCTCACGAGACTCTGACAATTCCTGCTCCAGGCCAGCTGGAGACAAGAATTCGCTTTTCAAGAGGCGAATTAACGCTTCTTGGCGGGGGTCTTGGTGGCGTTCACGGCCGTGTTGGCGACCGCGTTGAAGTTGGCTTCGGCGACGTCGGAAGCTTGCTTGACGGCCTTCTGCACCGATTCCAGGGCGTTGTTGCCAGCGGCAACGGCGCTCTTGAACACGGCGACAGCGGTCTCGCTGCCGGCGGGAGCGTTCTTGGCGGCGTTGTCGACAACGGCCAGGAACTTCTTCTGCGTTTCGGCGGCTTGCACTTCGAAAGCGCGGCCGAACTCGGCGCCGGTGCCCGAAGCGATGTCATACAGGTGACGGCTGTAAGCGGCGGTCTTCTCAGCCAGGGGCTGGAACAGGGCGGCTTGCAGGGCCAGCAGCTCTTGCGCGTCCTTGACGGTCAGGAAAGCTTGCGTGGTGCCGGCGGCTTCGGTCAGCGCTGCCTTGGAAGCGGTGACATTCAGCTCGACCAGCTTTTCGACGCCTTCGAAAGCCTTGGTGGTCAGGCCAAACAGGGTTTCGACGGAAGCCTTCTGGGCGGCCATGATTTGTTCAGGGGTCAGCATAATCAATCTCCTAAGGGGTGAAGTGGAATCATCATCTGCCCTGAACCGGCCCCGCCGGCCTTGTTATGTTGCAGTGCAGCATGGGTTGAATTATAGGGATGGGGAGAGTGAGCGCAAGGGGTTTTTGCTGCATCGCACCATTCTAGAAGCGCACCCCTAAATCCCGGATCCGACCCACTGCCGACACACTCCGATGGATGTCTTCTACGCCACCCAGTTCGTGCTGCCGCTGCCGCCGGGACATCGGTTCCCGATGGCGAAGTACCAGCTGCTGCGCGATCGGCTGGCGGCGGAACGTCCGGAGATCCGCCTGCAGCACGCGCCAGCTGCAAGCGAGGGCGAGCTGGCGCTGGCCCACAGCCCGGCGTACATCAAGGCCATCGGCGACGGCTCGATCAGCCCGCAGGCGATGCGCGAAATCGGCTTCCCGTGGAGCGCGGCGATGGCAGAACGGGCACGGCGGTCGGTCGGCGCCACCATCGCCGCCTGCCGGGCGGCGTTTCGCGAGGGCGTCGCCGGCAACATCGCCGGCGGGACGCACCATGCCTGCGCCGACAAGGGCGGGGGCTTTTGCGTTTTCAACGACGCCGCAGTGGCAGCACGGCTGCTGCAGGCGGAGTGGGCGAGATCGCAGGCGCGGCCGCTGCGAGTGGCAGTGATCGACCTCGACGTCCACCAGGGCAATGGAACCGCCCGCATCTTCCAGGCCGACCCGACCGTGTTCACGCTGTCGATCCACGGGCAGAAGAACTTCCCGTTTCGCAAGGAGGCCAGCGACCTCGACGTCGAACTGCCCGATGGCTGTCGCGACGACGAGTACCTGCAGGCGCTGGAACTGGCGCTGGCCGACCTCGAACGCCGCTTCGACCCGGGTCTGGTGATCTACCTGGCCGGCGCCGATCCGCACGAGGGCGACCGCCTCGGCCGCCTGAAGCTCAGTTGGGACGGCCTGGAAGCGCGGGACCGGCGCGTGTTCGACTGGGCGTTCCAGCGCCGCATCCCGCTGGCCTTCGCAATGGCCGGCGGCTACGGCGTGCGGATCGAGGACACGGTGCAGGTGCAACTCAACACCTTCCGGGTCGCGGCGCAGTATTGGCAGCGCTGGCAGAATCAGCCGCGATGACCGATACCGCCGCCCGCAAACCGCAGCCCGAACCCCGCAGCGCCTACAAGGCCTTCCGCACCATCACCACCCGGTGGATGGACAACGATGCCTACGGCCACGTCAACAACGTCGTCTACTACAGCTGGTTCGACACCGTGGTCAACGCCCACCTGATCGAGAACGGCGCGCTGGACGTCCAGCATGGCTCGACCATCGGCCTGGTGATCGAGACCCAGTGCAACTACTTCGCGCCGGTGGAGTTTCCACAAACCGTGGAGGCCGGCTTGCGGGTGGCGCGCATCGGCCGCTCCAGCGTGCGCTACGAGGTGGGGCTGTTCGTCCACGGCGAGCCGGTGACGGCCGCCAAGGGCCATTTCGTCCATGTGTACGTCGACCGCGAGCAGCGCCGACCGACCGACCTTCCCGTACCGCTCAAAACCGTCCTGGAGGCCTTGCAGTGACCCCTTCCCAAGTCAGCACCATGGTCCGCGACCCGGGCAGCGTCGACGCCGCCGTCGGGAGCCGGTTCTCGGCGCGGGCGTTTCTCCCCAAGCCGGTTGCGCGCGAAACGATCGAGGAGATCCTGCAGGTGGCGAGCCGCGCGCCGTCCGGGACCAACACACAACCCTGGAAGGTTTATGTGTTGCAGGGCGCCAGCCTGACCGGGCTGTCGGACCAGGTCTGCGCCGCCCACGACGCCATCTACGCCAACCCGCAACTGGCCCAGGAATACCGTGAGGAATACGAGTACTACCCGCGCCAGTGGATCAGTCCCTACATCGACCGCCGCCGCGAAAACGGCTGGAGTCTGTACGGCCTGCTGGGCATCACCAAGGGCGACAAGGACAAAATGCATGCGCAGCACCAGCGCAACTACCGCTTCTTCGGCGCGCCACTGGGCTTCATGTTCACAGTCGACCGCATTCTCGAGCGCGGCTCGCTGCTGGACTACGGCATGTTCCTGCAGAACATCATGGTGGCCGCGCGGGCGCGCGGCCTGCACACCTGCCCGCAGGCCGCCTGGAACGGTTACGCGAAGCTCGTGTTGCCGCACATCCGCGCCGGAGCGGACGAGATGCTGGTTTGCGGCATGTCGATGGGCTATGCCGACGAATTGGCGCTGGTCAACAGCTTCCACACGCCGCGCGAGCCGGTTGCGGCATTCACGCATTGGGTGGAATAGCGCACGCTCAGTTCACTGCGATTTCTCGAAGACGAATGTGGGGTTGTGCTTCTCGAAGTGGCTGACCTGCTCCTCGGCTTCGTGCCTGGCAACGCCGTGGCGTTCCTGGATGCGGCCCAGAAGCTGCTCGCGCTTGCCGGCAATGACATCGAGGTCGTCGTCGGTCAGCTTGCCCCATTGCTCCTTGATCTTGCCCTTGACCTGCTTCCAGTTGCCTGCCATCTGATCGTTGTTCATGGTGCCTGTGCTCCTGTTGTTCGCCGTCTCGACACGCGCGGAATGCGCGTGCAAATGCGTTGGCCGACCCTGGGAGCCGCGACTGCAAACCAAGGTAGGACACGCGGGCCAGCCGCGGTAGGCAGGGGCCTACAGCCGCCATAATCCTCGCCAGAACGAGACAAAACACACTGGAGAAGGCATGGTCATCGCGGGCATCCCCCTGGATTTCATTCTGTTCGCCCTGACCCTGCTGGGGGTCGCGCTGTTTCACCATCACACGCTCGCCGTGGCAGTCACAGGCCTGGCTGTGATCACGGCCTACAAGCTGGGGTTAGGCGACTTTGCCGGGGTGGCCGGCGTGTCCGGGCTCGCCGGCCTGCTGGCGCACGAATGGGTGACGCTGGCCAACCTGCTCGGACTGCTGCTGGGGTTCGCGCTGCTGGCCGACCACTTCGAGCGCAGCGGCCTGCCGGGGCTGCTGCCGCGCTACCTGCCGGACGACTGGAAGGGCGGCCTGTGCCTGCTGCTGCTGGTGTTCGTCATTTCCAGCTTCCTGGACAACATCGCCGCCGCGATGATCGGCGGCTCGATGGCCGGCGTGCTGTATCGCAAGCGGATCCACATCGGCTTCCTCGCGGCCATCGTCGCGGCCAGCAACGCGGGCGGCTCTGGCAGCGTGGTTGGGGACACCACCACCACGATGATGTGGATCGCCGGCGTCAAGCCGGGGCAGGTGTTCGAAGCCTACATCGCGGCCGGCGTTGCCACGCTGATCTTCGGCGTCATCGCCGCCAAGCAGCAGCACGCGCTGCAACCGATCATGAAGGACAACCCGGCGGACGCTTCGTTCCAGGGCTCGCGGCTGGCGATCGTGGCGATCATCCTGCTGGCGGCAATCGGCGCCAACATCTTCTTCAACCTCACCGCACCCTCGGTGCTGGAACATGTGCCGGTGATCGGGCTCGCGGTCTGGGTCGCGATCCTGGTCACGGCGCCGTGGCGCCGGCCGACCTGGGAACTACTCCCCGGCGCCTTGCGGGGCAGCATCTTCCTGCTGTCGCTGGTGTTGTGCGCCGCCATGATGCCGGTCAAGGCCTTGCCGCCGGCGTCGTGGCAAAGCGCCTTCGGCCTGGGCTTCATCAGCGCGGTGTTCGACAACATTCCGCTCACCGCGCTGGCGTTGCGCCAGGGCGGCTACGACTGGGGTTTCCTGGCCTATGCCGTCGGCTTCGGCGGCTCGATGATCTGGTTCGGCTCGTCGGCCGGCGTGGCCCTGTCCAACATGTACCCGCAGGCGAAGTCGGTCGGCGCGTGGCTCAAGGGCGGCTGGCACGTGGCGCTGGCTTATGTGATCGGCTTCTTCGTGCTGTATTTTGTGCTGGGCTGGCATCCCGACCCATCGGTCACCCGGCCCGAGCCCGCCGCCGCGGCAACCCATTCGATCGCACCTTCATTCCATCCCCTCTGGACTCCAGCCTGACCGCCATGAACAAGCCCAAGATCCTGGTCGCCCGCGCCGTCTTTCCTGAAACCATCGCCCGGCTCGAGCAGCACTTCGAGGTCGAGAGCAACCAGGCCGACGAACCCTGGTCGAAGCAGCAGCTGGCGAGGAAACTGGCCGACAAGGCCGGCGCCTTCACCACCGGCAGCGAACGCATCGACGCCGAGGTGCTGGCGGCGGCGCCCGGCCTGCAGATCTGCGCCAACATGGCGGTGGGCTACAACAATTTCGACGTCGACGTGATGACGGCGCGTGGCGTGCTGGCCACCAATGCGCCCGACGTGTTGACCGAGACCACGGCCGATTTCGGCTTCGCGCTGCTGATGGCGACGGCGCGCCGGATCTCCGAAGGCGAGCACTTCCTGCGCGCTGGCAAGTGGGATCGCTGGAGCTACGACATGTTCGCCGGCACCGAGATCCACGGCTCGACGCTCGGCATCCTGGGCATGGGCCGGATCGGCCAGGCGATCGCCCGGCGCGGTGCCCATGGCTTCGGCATGAACGTGATCTATCACAACCGCTCGCGGCTGGCACCCGGGCTGGAGGCGGCCTGCAAAGCGCGCTACGTCGACAAGGAGGAACTGCTGCGGACGGCCGACCACCTGGTGCTGGTGCTGCCGTATTCGCCCTCGTCGCACCACGCCATCGGCGCGAAGGAGCTGTCGCTGATGAAGCCCACCGCCAACCTGATCAATATCGCTCGCGGCGGCATCGTCGACGACGCCGCGCTGGCACAGGCCTTGCGCGAGCGCCGGATCGCCGCCGCCGGGCTGGACGTGTTCGAAGGCGAACCGAAGGTCAACCCGGCGCTGCTCACGGTGCCCAACGTGGTCCTGACGCCGCACATCGCCAGCGCCACCATGCCGACCCGGCTGGCGATGGCCGACCTGGCGGCGGACAACCTGATCAGCTTCCTGGTCCACGGCAAGCCGGTCACGCCGCTCAATCCCGAAGTGCTGACGAAGTAAGGCCACCTTGGAACTCTGGATCCTCATTGCACTGGTTCTTGCCAGCCTCGTCCTGCTGTTCATCCTGGTGGTTCGCAAGCCGCCCGCCGTCACCGACAGCGGCCGGGCCGAGCTGATGGCCGCCAACGAGCGGATGGAGCGCGAGCTGCGTCGCGAGATCAGCGAATCGTCGCGCGGCGCCCGCCAGGAGCTCACGCTGACGCTGGCGACCTTCCAGGACGCGTTGGTCAAGCAGGGCGCCGAAGCGACGCGCACGCAGAACAACCAGATCGATGCTTTCGCCCAGCAGCTCACCCTGCTGCAAAAGACCCTGTCGGACACGCTCTCGGTGCAGTTGCAGAGCCTGGGCGAATCCAATGCCCGCCGGCTGGGGGAGGTGCGCGCCACGCTGGACGCGCAACTGCAGCAGCTGCAGCAGACCAATTCCGCCAAGCTCGACGAGATGCGCAAGACCGTCGACGAGAAGCTGCAGACCACGCTGGACAAGCGGCTGGGCGACAGCTTCAAGCAGGTGGCCGACCGGCTGGAGCAGGTGCACAAGGGGCTGGGCGAGATGCAGACGCTGGCGCAGGGCGTGGGCGACCTGCAGCGCGTGCTGACCAACGTGAAGTCGCGCGGCATGTTCGGCGAGGTGCAGCTGGAGGCGCTGCTGGAGCAGGTGCTGACCACGGAGCAGTATGCGAAGCAGGTCGAGACCAAGCCGCGCAGCAACCAGCGGGTCGACTTCGCGATCCGCTTTCCCGGCCGCAGCGCCGACGGCACGCCGGTGTGGCTGCCGGTGGACGCCAAGTTCCCGCGCGACGACTACGAGCGGTTGCTCGATGCGCAGGACCGGGCCGACCCGGCCGCGGCCGACATCGCCTCGCGCGCCCTCGAATCACGCATCCGCACCGAAGCCAAGTCGATCTGCGACAGCTACCTGTGCCCGCCTTACACCACCGATTTCGCGATCCTGTTCCTGCCGGTGGAGAGCCTGTATGCCGAGGTGCTACGCAGGCCCGGCCTGATGGACAGCCTGCAGCGTGACTACCGCGTCACGCTGGCCGGCCCGACCACGCTGTTGGCCATGCTCAACAGCCTGCACATGGGCTTTCGCACGCTGGCACTGGAGCAGCAGGCTTCCGAAGTGTGGAAGGTGCTGGGCGCAGTCAAGACCGAGTTCGAGCGCTATGGCACCTGGGTCGAGAAGATCCGCGAGCAGGTCCGCAAGGCCTCCGACACGCTAGACACCGCCAGCACCCGGACCAACCAGATGCGGCGCGCGCTGAAGGTGGTGGAAGCATTGCCGGACGCGCAGGCCCAGGCGCTGCTGCCGCCTGCGGCCGAAGGCGAGGAAGACCTGCCCGGATGAGCCGTGGATTGAACCGCGAGCTGGCGCTTGTCATCGCCGGCCAGGTCTGCCTGCATGCGTGCATGGCGGGCACGCGGCTGGCCGCGCCGCTGCTGGCGCTGCGGCAGGGCTACAGCGCGGCGGCGGTGGGCGTGCTGCTGGCGCTGTTCGCGCTGACCCAGGTGTTCCTGGCGCTACCGGCCGGCCGCTTTGCCGACCGCCACGGCTTGCGGTTGCCGATGGCACTGGCGGCGATCGCGTCGACGGTCGGTGCCGGCCTGGCGGCGGCCTTCCCGATCCTGCCGGTGCTGTGCGTCAGCGCCTTGCTGACCGGCGGGGCGACCGGCGTCGCGTCGATTGCCACGCAGCGCCATGTGGGCCGCGCGGCCGAGAGCCCGACCCAGCTCAAGCAGGTGTTCTCGTGGCTGTCGATCGGGCCGGCGTTCTCGAATTTCGCCGGCCCCTTCGCCGCCGGCTTGGTGATCGATCACGGCGGCTTCCGGTTCGCCTTCCTGTTGATGGCAACGCTGCCGATGTTCGCCTGGGTGTGCCTGCGCAATGTGCGGGAGCTGCCGCCGGTGGTGCGGCCGCCCGGCGCGCCGGCCGGCAAGGCATGGGACCTGATGGCAGAGCCGATGTTCCGGCGCCTGCTGCTGGTGAACTGGTTCCTGTCGTCGTGCTGGGACGTCCACACCTTCGTCGTTCCGGTGCTGGGCAACGAGCGCGGGCTGTCGGCCTCCGTGATCGGCACCATCCTGGGCGCCTTCGCGATTGCCGCGGCCGCCATCCGCTTGCTGCTGCCGCTGATCGCGGCGCACCTGCGGGAGCGGACAGTCATCACCGGCGCCATGGCGGCAACCGCGCTGCTGTTCGGCGTCTATCCGCTGCTGCACTCGGCCCTGACCATGGGTGCCTGCTCGGTGCTGCTGGGGGTGGCCCTGGGCACGGTCCAGCCGATGGTCATGAGCACGCTGCACCAGATCACGCCCGAGCACCGGCATGGCGAAGCGGTGGCGCTGCGGATGATGGCGATCAACGCGTCGAGCGTCGCCATGCCGATGCTGTTCGGCCTGGCAGGCACCGTGATCGGCATCGGCGGCGTGTTCTGGATCGTCGGCGCCGCTGTGGGCCTGGGAACCCGGCTGGCCTGGGGCCTGCGCACCACCGGGCACTGAGGCTCAGAGCCGGTAGAACTGCTTGATGATGTTCCAGGCGTCCTGCGGGTCGTCGGCGTACTGGAACAGTTTCATGTCGTCGGGCGAGATCACGCCTTCCTCGATCAGCACGTCGAAGTTGATCAGCCGCTTCCAGTAGTCAGACCCGAACAGCACGATCGGCACCTGCTTGGACTTCTTGGTCTGCACCAGGGTGATCACCTCGAACAGTTCGTCCAGCGTGCCGAAGCCGCCGGGGAAGGCGACCAGCGCCTTGGCGCGCATCATGAAATGCATCTTGCGCAGCGCGAAGTAATGGAATTTGAACGACAGCGCCGGCGTGACGTAGGGATTGGCGGCTTCCTCCATCGGCAGCGCGATCGACAGGCCGACGCTGATGCCGTCGCCCTCATGGGCGCCGCGGTTGGCGGCCTGCATGATGCCCGGGCCGCCGCCAGTGCAGATGAACAGCATGTCGCTGGGGTCCTTGCCCGCGCTGTAGTGGGCGACGATCTTGCCGAAGGCGCGGGCCTCCTCGTAATAGTGCGCGTTGCGTGCCAGGGCCCGGGAGCGGCGCAGCGCCGCCTCATCCGCGCCTGCGGCTTCGGCCGCCGCCAGCAGCACGGCGGATTCCTCCTCGCTGCGCAGGCGGGCGCTGCCGAACACGACGATGGTGTTCTCGATGCCCATGGCCTGCTGCTCCAGGTCGGGCTTGAGCAACTCGAGCTGGAAGCGGATGCCGCGGGTTTCGCGCCGCAGCAGGAACTCGGGGTCGGCGAAGGCCAGGCGGCCAGCATCGGGTTCGAGCGGAAGGCCGGCGTCGGCATGCGCCTTCAGCGTCGCCCAGGCGTCCGACAGGCGCTTGTCATGGATGTTGCGGGTAGAACTCATGCCGCCATTCTGGGGCCATTCAAGTCCTCTGGCGCCGCCCGGCGGTTGCCGCTATGCTTGCGCGCAAATCCTGGGGGGCTGACTTGAACCAGCTGGCATACCACGTCCTGCACGAAGGACGCCGCATGGGGCCGTACGACCGGCGCACCATCGTCGGCCTGCGCATCAAGAAGACGCTGACCAGCGACCATCAGCTGGAGGCCAGCGACGGCAGCCGTCTGACCGTGGCCGAACTGATCGGGCGCAAGCCGCCAGTCTCCGAATTCAATTCCATGCGCAGCGGCGGCTACAGCTCCGCCAGGCACACCTGCAGCGCCAGCCTGGTCGAGAGCGAACCGGGGCCGGTGGAGATTCCGGCGTTCCGGGGCGAGGTCGAAGTGCGGGTCCATTCCGACGTGCTGCGGATCGCAGGCACCCACCGCAACGGCCGCAGCATCAAGGAGGGACGCGTCAAGCTGCCGCTCAAGGACATCGCCTATGGCCGGGCCGTCGGCTCGCGGGTTGACTTGTGGCTGCGGGCGGGCGATGGCTCCGCGCTCCAGCGGCTGGCGCTGGACCTGTTCAGCGACGACGCGGCCAACGACCTGTTGTTCTGGTTGCCGGACGTGCAGCCGTGGCACAACCGCGCTGGCGCGGTCGCGCCGGCTCCATCAGGTTCGGGCAATGCATCGGTGAGTCCATTGCTGTGGGCGGCCGTGATCGGCATCGCCCTGGTCGCCGGCTTCGTGCTCTGGGTGGTGTTGCGCCGCCGCTTCTGAATCCAGGACTGCACCGGGTTCTTCACTCCCGGCGTGTCTGCAGCCAGCATAGCAAAGGCTCGCGCGCGGCCGCCAGGCCCTTGTAGGCCAGCACAGCATCGCTCATGGAACGCAGCGAATCGTGCAGCCGCTGCGCCTGCTCGCGCGTCGCCACGGCTTGCGTCAGTGGTTGCAGCATCACCTGGATGGTGAACACTGCCTGCCGGGTGCCGCGGCCCACCGGGAAGAAGGTCTGGCGCTCGGCGCGCAGGAAGCACTGGTCCGCGAAAACCTGTGGATCCGCTGCCTGCGGCCAGGGCGTGCGGGCCTGGCGCCGCGGATGCTGGTCGAATCGACCGGAGGGCGAGACCGTCCAGACGAAGCGTTCCCAGCAATCGCCGCCGGTCACCAGCTGGACCAGCTTGGCCCCGGCGGACTGCAGCAGCGCGTTGTCAGCCACCGGCGCGTGGACCGCCGCGAAGCTCAGGCCCAGCTTGTCTTCCGGCGCCCAGTGAGACGGGACGCAGACGCACAGCCAGGGCAGGGTGCTGCTGTCGCCGTCCAGGACGGCCAAGTCCTGTTCGAACGCCAGCTCGGGCGGCAGGCTGCCGCCCGCCGCGTCTTCGAAACCATCCTCGCGCGCCTTGTCGGCGATCGCCGCAAGCGCCGGCGCGGGGTCGAAGCCGGCCACGCACTGGCGCGACTGGCCAATTTCGAGCACCTTGCGCTTTTCCTCGCACAGCGCGCTGGCCGGATCCAGCGGCGTCAGCTGGCGCGCACGCGGGGCCAGCCGCCGCAGCCCGGGCTGCATGCGGAACGGTACAGCGATCTGCTCGAAGTCGAAGTCCATGGAGGGAAATGTTAGCCCCCACGCTTGCGGCAAGCTGCGGCGCTGCCCAAAGAAAAAGGCTCCTCGCGGAGCCTTTCGATTGTCGCTGCGCCGCGCTGGCGGCGGCGCGGCTGGTCAGACGCGCTTGCGGTATTCGCCGGTGCGCGTATCGATTTCGACCTTGTCGCCCTGGGCCACGAAGATCGGCACGCCGATCTCGAAGCCGGTAGCGATCTTGGCGGGCTTGAGCACCTTGCCCGAGGTGTCGCCCTTGACGGCCGGCTCGGTCCAGGTGATCTCGCGCTCGACGCTGGTGGGAAGCTCGACCGAGATGGCCTTGCCGTCATAGAACACCACTTCGACCGGCATGCCGTCTTCGAGGTAATTCAGGGCGTCGCCCATGTTCTCGGCTTCGACTTCATACTGGTTGAACTCGCTGTCCATGCAGACGTACATCGGGTCGGCGAAGTAGGAGTAGGTGCAATCCTTCTTGTCCAGCACGACCTGGTCGATCTTGTCGTCGGCCTTGAACACCACTTCCGTGTTGAAGTTGGCGATCAGGCTCTTGAGCTTCATGCGCACGGTGGCGGAGTTGCGACCGCCACGGCTGTATTCGGTCTTCAGGACGACCATCGGGTCTTTGCCGTGCATGATCACATTGCCGGCGCGGATTTCTTGAGCGGTTTTCATAGCGAGGTTGTCGAAAAATAGGCCGCGGGGAACGCGCTGGGCGTGGTGGCTGCGGCGGGGCGCGTTGAAGCGCAAAGCCTTGTATTTTAGCGTTTTTTGATCGCCCCGGACCGCGCCGGACGTTCGGGGGCCGCGCAAAGCCCCGTTTCCCCGGCGGCCGGGCCCCCGCAGGCATACTCTGCGCCCATGAGAATTCCCGACGCGGTCCGGCCGTGGCTGGCGCGTCCCGCAATCCACCTCGAGACGATGGTGCTGCTGTGCGCGGCCTACCTGATGCTGGCCGGCAATGGACCCTTCTGGCGCGCCGCGCTGGCCGGCCGCAGCTGGGACCAGGCCGGCACCTGGGGCTTTTCGGCGGCGATCTTCATCTCGCTTACGGCCTTCTACCTGGCCTTCGCCGCGCTGGTGTCCAACCGCTACACAGTGCGGCCGCTGCTGGCGCTGGTGCTGCTGGTGACGGCTGGCGCGGCCTATTACATGGAACGCTACGCCGTCTACATGGACCGGCCGATGCTGGCCAACGTGTTCGCGACCAACTACAAGGAAGCCCGGGAACTGCTGGGGTGGGGCATCGCCGGCCACGTGCTGCTGTTCGGCGCGCTGCCGGCGGCGTTGTTGTGGTGGCCGCGGCTGAAACCGCGTTCGCTGGCGCGGGCCTTTGCCGTGCGCACCGGCTGGGTCGTCGCGGCCATGGCGCTGGGCATCGGCAGCCTGCTGCTGGTGTTCGCGGACTTCGCTTCGCTGATGCGCAACAACCAGGACATGCGCTACCTGATCACGCCGGCCAATATCGTCGCTTCCGTCAGCGCCAACCTGTGGGGGCGCGCCAAGCGGCCCAACCAGCCCCGGATCGTGGTCGGCGCCGATGCCAGGGTGGCAGGCCCGGCTCGCGCCCGGCCGTCGCTGTTCGTGCTGGTCGTGGGCGAGACGGCGCGCTCGCAGAACTTTTCGCTCAACGGCTATGGCCGGCCGACCAACCCGGAGCTGGCCAGGCGCAACGTCATCAGCTTTCCCGATGCGGTGGCCTGCGGAACCTCCACTGAAGTTTCGCTTCCCTGCATGTTCTCGTCCTACGGCCGCAGCCACTACGACGAAGAAAAGGTGCTGACGCACGAATCGGTGCTGCACGTGCTGGCGCGGGCCGGCGTGCAGGTGCTGTGGCGCGACAACCAGTCCGGCTGCAAGGGCGTCTGCGACGGCTTGCCGCTGGACCAACTCGATCACGCCGCCGTCGCGCCGTTCTGCGCCGGCGACCAGTGCCTGGACGAGGTGCTGCTCTCGGGCATGGACCAGGTGCTGAAAGACCGCAAGGGCAACCTGCTGGTCGTGATGCATCAACTCGGCAGCCACGGGCCGGCCTATTTCAAGCGTTATCCGCCGGGCTTCAGGAAATTCCAGCCGGACTGCCAGAGCGAGGACCTGCGCCTGTGCAGCGCAGCCGAGATCGTCAACGCCTACGACAACTCCTTGCTGTACACGGACTTCTTCCTGGGCAAGGTGATCGACTTCCTGGAGCAGGCGCAGCAGACCCATGACACGGCCATGCTGTACGTTTCCGACCACGGCGAGTCGCTGGGGGAGGGCGGCCTCTACCTGCACGGCATGCCGTACGCGATCGCGCCCAGGGGGCAGACCCGGGTGCCGTTCGTGCTGTGGATGTCGCAAGCGTTTCGCACCGGCCTGGGCATCGACGAGCAATGCCTGCGGGATCGTGCCAGGCCCGAGGCGGCCAGCCATGAGCAGCTGTTCCACTCGCTGCTGGGCATCTTCGGCGTGCAGACCTCGGCCTACGAGCGCAAGTTCGACCTGTTCGCGCCCTGCCGCAAGCCCTAGGCAGCGGCGACGAAGCGCAGCAACCGGGTCGCCAGGTCCTCCTGCTGCAGCAGGCGCTCGCGCGCAGCCTGCACGCAATCGCGCCAGGCGGGGAGGTCGATCAACGGCAGCGCCGGCGTGATGCCATTCCAGGCCAGGTGGAAATCCCGCAGCGAAGGCGGCGCCTGCAGCCAGTCCAGGAACGCGAGCAGCTTGCCGTGGTGGGCGTCGTCGTGCTGCCGGTAGATCTGCCAGGCGAAGGGCCGGCCGGCCCAGAGCGCGCGCACCAGCGAGTCCTCGCCGCGCACGAAATTGAAGTCGCACGACCACAGCAGGTGGTCGTAGTCCGGCTGGGGCAGCAAAGGCAGCCAGGTGATCGACAGCATCGGCCCGGTCGCAAGTCCGTGCCGCTCGACGTGCGATTGAACGGCCCGGGCCGCCCGGCCGGCCGTGACCAGCAGCCGGGTCGGTTGCCCTGACTGCTCCAGTTGCCGCAGCAATGCCGGCAGCGCGGTGGGCTCGTAGCAGAACAGCGAGATGAGTCGTTCGGCTCCGGCGTCGATGTCGATCCTGCGCAGCCAGGCTTGCCGGTCGAACCCCGACTGCCGTTGCAGCAGGTCGGGCTCGCGCAACAGCCCGCCGGTCGCCGTGGTGAAGCCCGGGTAGAAAAAGTGCTTCACCAGGCCCGCGCCCGGGCCACTGAGCACCGGCGACGGCAACCGGTGCGCGCGTTGCGCATAACTTTCGGCGGTGAGGTATTCCAGGTTGATCCAGCGCGGGGGCTGTGGGCCTGCCGACATGGCGGCAACGACGTCCTGGGGCAGTTCGCATCCGAAGGCCTCGACCACCACGTCGCCTGGGGCCGGGAAGGCGCTGGCAGCGTTCCAGCCGCCGACAGCGACGCCTGCCTGCCCGCCCGGCGCCATCCACGCCAGCGCCGAGGAATCATCGATCCAGAGCCGCACGCCCTGGCCCCGGATCGCCAGGTCGCGCGCCAGCCGCCAGCAGACGCCGATGTCGCCGTGGTTGTCGATGACCTTGCAGAAGATGTCCCAGAGCATGGTCCCGGGATAATACGGTCCATGTCTGAGGCGCATTCCGAACAACTGCTGGCGCAAGTCGCGGCGCTGCCGCACATGCCCGGCGTCTACCGCTATTTCGACGCCGCCGGCGCCGTGCTGTACGTGGGAAAGGCGCGCGACCTGAAGAAGCGCGTCTCCAACTACTTCCAGAAGAGCCATGGCGGCACCCGCATCGGCCACATGATCAGCAAGATCGTGCGGCTCGAGACCACGGTGGTGCGCTCCGAGGCCGAGGCGCTGCTGCTGGAAAACAACCTGATCAAGACGCTCAACCCGCGCTACAACATCCTGTTTCGCGACGACAAGAGCTATCCCTACCTGAAGATCACCGGCGTGCCGGACAAGGCGCGCGACAAGGACGGGGCGGGAGCCTTGTCCTCATCCGATTTCCCGCGGGTGGCCTACTACCGCGGCGCGGTGGACCGCAAGCACCGCTACTTCGGCCCTTATCCGAGCGCCTGGGCGGTCAAGGAGTCGATCCAGCTGCTGCAGAAGGTGTTCCGGCTGCGGACCTGCGAGGACACGGTGTTTGCCAATCGCACGCGGCCCTGCCTGCTGTACCAGATCAAGCGTTGCTCGGGACCGTGCGTGAACCTGGTCGCGCCGCAGGACTACCGGCAGGACGTCGAGAGCGCCGAGGCCTTCCTGCGCGGCGACACCCAGAGCGTGCTGGCCAACCTGGAGTCGCGGATGATGGTCCACGCCGACAAGCTTGAGTTCGAGCAGGCGGCGGAACTGCGCAACCAGATGGGCGCGCTGTCACGGGTGCTGCACCAGCAGTCGGTGGAGACCAGTTCCGACAACTCGGACAAGGACGTCGACATCCTGGCGGTGAAGGTGCAGGGCGGCAAGGCCTGCGTCAACCTGGCGATGGTGCGCGGCGGTCGCCACCTGGGCGACCGGGCTTACTTTCCCAGCCACATCGAGGACGCCGCAGCGGTGCAGGATTTCGACGATGCAACGGATGCCGCGCCGGCGCAGCCGGTGGAAGTGCAGGTGCTGGAGGCCTTCATCGCCCAGCACTATCTCGGCGTGCCGGTGCCGGCGGCCTTGATCACCAGCGAGCCGGTCAGCCGGGAGCTGATCGAGGCGCTGTCGCAGCAAACCGGCGTGCGCATCACCGCGGTCCACAACCCGCGCGAGCAGCGCCGGCGCTGGCTGGAGATGGCGGAAAAGAACGCCGACATCCAGCTGGCCCGGTTGCTGGCGGAAGAGGGCTCGCAACAGGCGCGGACCCGGGCGCTGGTGGAGGCGCTCGACCTGGCGCCGGACAATCTCGACACCTTCCGGATCGAGTGCTTCGACATCTCCCACACAGCCGGCGAAGCGACCCAGGCCTCCTGCGTGGTGTTCCATCACCACAAGATGCAGAACAGCGAGTACCGCCGCTTCAACATCAACGACATCACGCCGGGCGACGACTATGCGGCGATGCGGCAGGTGCTGACGCGCCGCTACAGCAAGCTGGCTGAGGCCGGTCGCGATTCGCCCGACGCCACGCCGCCGGAGCCCTTGCCCGAAGCGCAGACTCCGGCCGAAGGCGCGGCAGAAGTGAAAAGGATCAGCCATCGCATGCCTGACCTGGTGCTTGTTGATGGCGGCAAGGGCCAGGTCAGCATGGCGCGCGAGGTGTTCGCCGAGCTCGGGCTGGATCTGGCGCTGATCGTTGGCGTCGAGAAGGGCGAAGGCCGCAAGGTCGGCCTGGAGGAACTCGTGTTCGCCGATGGCCGCGACAAGGTCGGCCTGGGCCGCGATTCGGCGGCGCTGATGCTGGTGGCGCAGATCCGCGACGAGGCGCACCGCTTCGCCATCACCGGCATGCGGGCACGCCGGGCCAAGGTGCGGGTCGGTGGCAGCAAGCTCGAGGAGATCCCCGGCATCGGCGCCAAGAAGCGGGCCCGGCTGCTGCAGCGCTTCGGCGGCATCCGGGGCGTGGCGGCGGCCGGCGTCGATGACATCGCCACGGTGGAGGGCATTTCGCGCGACCTCGCCGAGGAGATTTATCGGGCGCTGCACTGACGCGGGGTCGGGCTCAGGCAGAATCGCGGCCATATGTTCCTCACGATCCCGACGGTCATGACCTGGACGCGCATCGTCGCGATTCCGCTCATCGTGGGGGTGTTCTACCTGGGGCTCAAGCCCGACGTGCAGAACCTGATCGCCACAGTAATGTTCGTGGTGTTCGCGGCCACCGACTGGCTGGACGGCTACCTGGCGCGCAAGCTGAACCAGAGCTCTGCCTTCGGCGCCTTCCTCGACCCGGTGGCGGACAAGTTCCTGGTCTGCGCTTCACTGCTGGTGCTGGTGCACCTGCAGCGGGCCGACGTGTTCGTGGCGCTGATCATCATCGGCCGCGAGATCGCGATCTCGGCGCTGCGCGAATGGATGGCGCAGATCGGTGCATCCAGGAGCGTGGCGGTCCACATGCTGGGCAAGCTCAAGACCACGGCGCAGATGGTCGCCATCCCGTTCCTGCTGTACGACGACGACCTGTTCGGCGTGATCGATACCCGGTCGTGGGGCGCGGGGCTGATCTGGATCTCGGCGATCCTGACGGTCTGGTCGATGGCCTATTACCTGCGCAAGGCACTGCCTGAAATCCGCAAGCGGGTGAAGTAGCGCCATGGCCTCTGATTCACGCCAGGACGCCCTGGTCCGGGCGATGCCCGTGGTCTTCGTCCTGATCTGGAGCACCGGATTCATCGTCGCGCGCTACGGCATGCCGAACGCGCCGCCAATGAAATTCCTGGCGTTGCGCTACGTCCTCTCGGTGCTCTGTTTCGCGGCCTGGGCGCTGTTCTCGGGAGCGCGCTTCCCCGTCAACCGGCGCCAGCTGGCCCATCTTGCCGTGACCGGCGTGCTGATGCACGCTGGCTACCTGGGCGGCGTCTGGACGGCGGTCAAGCTGGGCATGGGCGCGGGCCTGGCGGCGCTGCTGGTCAGCCTGCAGCCGGTGCTGACAGCGATCTGGGTCAGCTCGCGCGGCGGCCATGTGACGGCGCGCCAATGGTCCGGGCTGGCATTGGGCTTCACCGGCCTCGGGCTGGTGGTCTGGCACAAGCTGGGCCTGGGCGAGATCCATCCGGCCAACCTGCTGTGCGCGTTCGTCGCGTTGGTCAGCATCACCGTGGGCACGCTGTACCAGAAGCGCTTCGTCACTCCGTGCGACGTGCGCACCGCCAACCTGGTGCAACTTGCGGCGGCCTTCGTGGTGACGCTGCCGCTAGCGCTGCTGGAGACCGAAACCATCCGCTGGAACGGCGAAATGATCGGCGCCATGGCGTGGTCGGTGCTGGGCCTGACGCTGGGCGGCAGCTCGCTGCTGTACTTGTTGATCCAGCGCGGCGCGGCGACGGCGGTCACCAGCCTGCTGTACCTGGTGCCGCCCTGCACGGCGCTGATGGCCTGGCTGTTGTTCGCCGAGCCGATCACCGCGCTGACCCTGGCCGGCATGGCGCTCACCGCATTCGGAGTCAGCCTGGTGGTGCGAGCGCCATTCGCCGCGCGCGCCTGACCGGACGGGGGCGGTGACAGAATCACGCGATGCTGGCTGAATTCGACACCTTCCAACTGGAGCGCGGCGGCGTGCGGCTGGCCGCCGGCCGGGCCGGCAATGGCCGGCCACTGCTGCTGCTTCATGGCCATCCGCAGACCCATGCGATGTGGCACCTGGTGGCGCCGCAGCTGGCCCGGCATTTCAGCGTGGTCTGGATGGACTTGCGTGGCTACGGCGATTCGGCCCGGCCGGCCGACGATGCGTCGCACCTGGCTTATTCCAAGCGCGAGATGGCGCTCGACGCGCTGGCCGTGATGCAGCACCTCGGTTTTGAGAACTTCCAGGTGCTGGCCCACGACCGCGGCGCGCGGGTGGCGCACCGGTTGGCCGCCGACCATCCGGCGGCGGTCGAGCGGATGCTGCTGCTGGACATCGCGCCGACGCTGGCCATGTACGAGCACACCTCGCGCGAGTTCGCCACGGCGTACTGGCACTGGTTCTTCCTGGTCCAGCCGCCGCCACTGCCCGAAGCGCTGATCGAATCGGACCCGGTGCGCTACCTGCGCAGCGTGATGGGCAAGCGGCACGCCGGGCTGGCCGCCTTCGCGCCGGCGGCGCTGGCCGAGTACGAGCGCTGCGTGGCCATCCCCGGGACGGCGCAGGCCATCTGCGGCGACTACCGGGCCAGCGCCACCATCGACCTGGAGCACGATCGCGCCGACATCGGCGCCGGCCGCAGGCTGCAGCGGCCGCTGCGGGTGCTCTGGGGCGAGCACGGCGCCGTCGGCAAGTCGTTCGATGTGCCGGGCCTGTGGCGCGAGCGCGCCAGCGACATCAGCGGCCGCAGCCTGCCGTGCGGCCATTACATCGCGGAAGAAGCGCCCGCTCTTTTGCTGGACGAAGCCATGACATTTTTCAGGAGAGAGATATGAACCCCCACGTTCACTTTGTTCACCGCCCCCAGAGGGGGCTCGCCTCCTTTGAGGCGGCTCGGCAGGAGGCGTCATGAGCAAGAAGAGAATCGCCGTCATTCCCGGCGACGGCATCGGCAAGGAAGTGATGCCCGAGGGCGTGCGGGTGATGCAAGCCGCCGCCACCAAGTTCGGCATCGACCTGCAGTTCGACCACTTCGATTTCTCGAGCTGGGACTACTACGAAAAGCACGGCCGGATGATGCCGGTCGACTGGAAGGACAAGGTCGGCGGCCACGACGCGATCTACTACGGCGCCGTCGGCTGGCCCGAGAAGATTCCGGACCACGTCTCGCTGTGGGGTTCGCTGTTGCTGTTCCGGCGCGAGTTCGACCAGTACATCAACCTGCGGCCGGCGCGCCTGATGCCCGGCATCATCGCGCCGGTGGTGCGCCGCGACGGCACGCCGCGCCAGCCCGGCGAGATCGACATGTACATCGTGCGCGAGAACACCGAAGGCGAGTACTCCAGCATCGGTGGGCGCATGTTCGAAGGCACCGAGCGCGAGATCGTGATGCAGGAAACGGTGATGTCGCGCTTCGGCGTCGACCGGGTGCTGAAGTTCGCGTTCGAGCTGGCGCAGTCGCGGCCGAAGAAGCATCTGACCAGCGCCACCAAGTCCAATGGGATCGCCATCACGATGCCATACTGGGACGAGCGCGTCGAGGCGATGGCCAGGCTGTACCCGCAGGTCAAGCAGGACAAGTTCCACATCGACATCCTCACGGCCCACTTCGTGCAGCGGCCGGACTTCTTCGACGTGGTGGTGGCGACCAACCTGTTCGGCGACATCCTCAGCGACCTGGGTCCGGCGTGCACCGGGACCATCGGCATCGCGCCGAGCGCCAACCTCAACCCCGACCGCAAGTTTCCGTCGCTGTTCGAACCGGTGCACGGATCGGCCCCGGATATCGCTGGCAAGAGCATCGCCAACCCGATCGGGCAGATCTGGTGCGGCGCGATGATGCTGGAGTTCCTGGGCCACAAGGATGCGCACGATGCCGTGCTGCGGGCGATCGAAAAGGTGCTGGCGCCGCAAAGCGGTGCACCGCGGACCAGGGACCTCGGCGGCACCGCGAGCACCAGCGACATGGGGCGCGCAATCGCGTCCGCCCTGTAACGCCCGCGACCAATCCAGGGCGTGATTTAGTTGCATTGCGGCGCAGCAAACATGGCTGGAAACCCGCATGAATGCTCGCTGAACGCATCTAGAATCCGCCCCTCGTGTTGTAAAGCTGCATGTCGTATTGACACGGTGTGCCTCCGTCGCTCTAATCGCTTCAGTGGCTTTGCGCCGCGATAAAAAGTCTCCCGCTTCCTTGCATCGAACGGCATGTGCCGGGTGCAAGGTTGGGGAGACAAATATTTTTTGAAGAGACAACCTGATCAACTCTTTCTCTGACGAGGGGCCCCTGTGAACAAAACCGAACTGATTGAGCACATCGCAAAACATGCCGACATCTCCAAGGCCGCCGCGACGCGCGCCCTGGAATCGATGATCGGCGCGGTCAAGACGACGCTGAAAAAAGGCGGCTCGGTTTCGCTGGTCGGATTCGGTACCTTCGCGGTGGGTAAACGGGCGGCCCGCGCCGGCCGCAATCCCCGGACCGGGGCTGCGATTAAAATCAAGGCAGCCAAGGTTCCCAAGTTCCGTCCGGGCAAGGCGCTCAAGGATGCGCTGAACTGAACGGGGCAGTTTTCCCCCGGTGGGGTGCTTAGCTCAGCTGGTAGAGCAGCGCCCTTACACGGCGTAGGTCGGCGGTTCGAACCCGTCAGCACCCACCACCCAAGAGAAGGCGAACAGATGTTCGCCTTTTGTGTTTTCTGCACTAGTGAGTTCGAGCATGTTTGATTTCGTCCGCAAGCACACCAAGGTCATGCAGTTCGTGCTGTTCCTGCTGGTCTTCCCCTCGTTCGTGCTGTTTGGTCTTGAGGGCTACAACCGCTACAAGGAAAAGGGCGAGCCGGTGGCGCGGGTCGACGGCCACGACATCCTTCAGGGCGACTGGGACAACGCCCACAAGGCCGACATCGAACGCTTCCGCCAGAGCGCGCCGAACGTCGATGCCAAGCTGTTCGATACGCCGGAAGCCCGCTATTCGACGCTGGAACGGCTGGTGCGCGAGCGCGTGCTGTCGGCCGCGTCTGTGCAGTCCAAGCTGGTCACCAGCGACGGGCAGCTGGCGCGCGAGCTGCAGGGCAACCAGATGATCGCCTCCCTGCGCGGCCCCGACGGCAAGCTCGACATGGCGCGCTACAAGCAGCTGGTGGGCGCCCAGGGCATGACACCCGAGATGTTCGAGAACAACGTGCGGCTGGACCTGTCCACCCGCCAGGTGCTAGCCGGTGTCGGCGGCACGACGCTGGCATCGCCCGCGGTCGCATCGACCTCGCTCAATGCCTTCTTCGAAAAGCGTGAAGTGCAGACGGCCATGTTCGCGACGCCGGCGTACGCGGCCAAGGTCACTGCGACCGACGCCGAGCTGGAGGAATACTACAAGCAACATGGCGCCCAGTTCCAGGCGCCGGAAGAAGCCAGCGTGCAATACGTGGTGCTGGACCTCGACACGGTGATGAAGGGCATCACGGTTCCCGAAGCCGAGCTGAAGACCTATTACGAGCAGAACGCGCAGCGGCTGGCCGGCCAGGAAGAGCGCCGCGCCAGCCACATCCTGATCGCCGCGCCGAAGACCGCCACGCCGGCCGAGCGCGAGAAGGCGAAGGCGAAGGCCGAGCAATTGCTGGCCGTTGTGAAGAAGGCTCCGGACAGTTTCGCCGAGGTCGCGAAGAAGAATTCGCAGGACCCCGGCTCCGCGGCCAATGGCGGCGACCTCGATTTCTTCGCCCGCAAGGCGATGGCCAAGCCGTTCGAGGACGCGGCTTTCTCGCTCAAGAAGGGCGAGATCAGCGACGTGGTCGAGACCGAGTTCGGCTACCACATCATCCGTGTCACAGACATCAAGGTGCCCAAGCAGAAGACCTTTGAGGAAGCCAAGCCGGAGCTGGAGACGGAGCTCAAGAAGCAGCAGGCGCAGCGCAAGTTCGCCGAGACCGCGGACACCTTCAGCAACGGCGTCTACGAGCAGGCCGACAGCCTCAAGCCGGTCGCCGACAGGCTCAAGCTGGAAGTGCGCAGCGCGTCCAGCGTCAACCGCCTGCCGGCGCCAGGCGCCAAGGGACCGCTGGCCAGCCCGAAATTCCTCGCCGCCCTGCTCGGCCCCGACGCCGTCGACAAGAAGCGCAACACCGAAGCGATCGAGACCGGGCCGAACCAGCTGGCCTCGGGCCGTATCGTCAAGTACACGCCGGCGCGAACCCTGCCGTTCGCCGAGGTCAAGGACCGGGTGCGCGAACGCTTCATGGCGACCCGTGGCGCCGAACTGGCGAAGAAGGAGGGCACGGCCAAGCTGGCGGCGTGGAAGGCCAACCCCGCCGGCGCCGAGTTGCAACCCGCGACCGCGCTGTCGCGTGAAGACACGCAGAAACAGCCGCCCGGCCTGGTGGAAGCGGCCCTGCGCGCCGATCCGGCGACGCTGCCGGCGTTTGTCGGCGTCGACCTGGGTCCGCAAGGTTACGCGGTCGTGAGAGTCAACAAGGTGCTGCCGCGCGAGCCGGCCAATCCGGAAGCCGCCAAGCAGGAACTGCAGCAGTACGCCCGCGCCTGGGGCGCAGCAGAGAACCTCGCGTACTACAACCTGCTCAAGGACCGGTTCAAGACGCAGATCAAGGTGCCCAAGCCCGCAGGCCGGGGTGACGGCGTCAGCGTCACGCAGTAAGCGCAGTCGCTTCGAGAAATAAAGCCCGCGACTCGGCGGGCTTTATTTTGTGGCTGCCGGTCAGGCTCGGGTCAGGGCCGGGTCACGAGTTGGGGCCTGCTGAATTCCGAGGTCTGGCCGTTCGACGCGCGGGTGGCCGTCGCCGTGAAGTAGACGTTCTTGCCGCCGTCCTTGAGCGGATCGGTGGTGGTGCGCAAGGAGAACGCCGCCGCGCCGGCGGCGTCGCTGGTGACATCCACCTTGCCCAGGGACAGCTCGCCTTCGCCGAGGCCGTCGATGCCGGCCGTGTGGCTGGCGAACACCTCGATCGTGAATTTCTGGCCGGGCCGCGAAGACAGGGTGCCGCTCACCACGAAGCCTGTGCTTTGCCAGGACGAGCCAGCCAGCACCGGGTCGTTCTGGGGCAGCGAGCAATCAGGGAAATGGTCCGCGCATCCGCCGGCGTCATCATTGGGGATCGATCCCGAGAACCCGTTCAGGCCCAGGTTGATGCGCGAGGTCGTCCACTCCTTGGTCGCGCAGACGCCGGAGTCGGGGACCGTGTTCGCGCCGTTGAGCGGCCCGCACCGGTCGATGTCCAGGCCGTTGCCATAGACCAGGTTTGCGCTCAGGGTGTTCAGCCTGGTGCCGCCCGCGACCTGCATCACGCCGGTGCGGTTGCCGCGGACCACATTGCCGGTCAGCTTGTAGCCGGTGCCGCCCATCTGGATCGCAATCGCGTTGTTGGTCAGCGTGTTGCGGCTCAAGACATGGCCGTCGCCGCCAAGCTGCAGCGCGGTGGCATAGCCGTCGAGCGTGTTGTCCTCGATCACGGCGTTGTCGCTGGAGAGGATCTCGATGCCCGACGACGCCGTGTGCTGGGCATCGACGCTGAAGGTGTTGAAGCGCACGATCGTTCCCGATGAGCCGCGCGCAATGTCGAGGGCGTCCGGGTTGTTCACGAAGACGTTGCGCTCCAGCACGTTGTGGGTGCTGTTGCCGGCCGAACCGCCGGCCGCGGAGCCGTCGTCACCGGTGACCAGGATGGCCGCCGCCCCCAGGTTGCCGACCAGCCGCATCTGGTGGATGAAGTTGTCGTGGCTGCGCAGGGACATGATGCCGGTGCAGAAATTGCGCACCTCGAAGCCGGTGATCTCGACGTCGCGCGAGTCCACCACCTGCAGGCCGGCGTTGCGCAAGGACCGGGTATTGGGACCGAACTGGCCGGCGACCTCGCCGGGGCAGGCCGCCGGCATGCCGGGGCCATGGAGCACGGTGAGGTCGAGCAGCGGCGAACCATCGACGGCGACCGCCGGCGTGCCGCTGCCGGTCCACGGCCCCTCGATGCGGGCGGGGCCGACGATGGCCGGCAGTTGCGAGGTCGGCCGGATCACCAGCGTGCCGCCGGCGGGGGGCGTCAGCACGATCTTGTACTTGCCGGGGTCGGCATTGCTTTTCAGGATGGCCCAGCGCAGCGTGCCCTCGGTGCCGTCGTCCGCCGCCTTGTCGACGGTGAGCGCCGTGCCCTTTTCAGGATTGTTGGGGTCGACGCTGCTGCCGCAGCCGGCCTGAAAGAGCACCGCGGCCACGCAGGCCAGGATTGTTGTTCTCATTGCATCCTCCCGAGATGCGGCATCGTAGAACGAAAAAGGCCGCCAGCTGTGTGCTGGAGGCCTTCATGAAGAGGATGGGGTGGCTGATGGGGCTCGAACCCACGACAACAGGAATCACAATCCTGGACTCTACCAACTGAGCTACAGCCACCGCGAGTGCAGGATTATAGCCGGGACCCGGCCGTCGTTGCGGATGCCGCCTCAGTTGACCATCACCAGCTTACCCTTGACCTCGCGCGAGCCCATGTGCGCGTAGGCGGCCTTGAGCTGTGCCATAGGCATGGTGCGGTCGATCACCGGCTTGACCTTGCCCTGCGCGTACCAAAGCGCCAGCTCCTTCATCATGGCCGCATTGGCCTGCGGTTCGCGCCGGGCGAAGTCGCCCCAGAACACGCCGACGATGGAGGCGCCCTTGAGCAGCGCCAGGTTCAGCGGCAGCGAGGGGATCGGGCCGGAGGCGAAACCCACCACCAGGTAGCGGCCGCGCCAGGCGATCGAGCGGAACGCCGGCTCGGCGAAGTCGCCGCCCACCGGGTCGTAGATCACGTCCGGGCCCTTGCCGGCGGTTGCGGCCTTGATGGCGTCCCTGAACTGATTCGGCAGGTTTTCCTTCGAGTAGTTGATCGTCAGGTCGGCGCCGATCGACTTGCATAGCTCGCACTTTTCGTCGGTGGAAGCGGCTGCGATGACCTTGGCGCCCATGATCTTGGCGATCTGGATCGCCGACGTGCCGACGCCGCCGGCGGCGCCCAGCACCAGCACCGTCTCGCCGGCCTTGAGCTGGGCCCGGTCCACCAGCGCGTGGTAGGAGGTGGCGTAGATCATGATGAAGGCGGCGGCATCGACGTGCGGGAAGCCGGGCGGCAGCGGCATGCACAGCGCCGCCGGCGCGATCGTGTGGGTCGCGAACCCGCCGGTGCCCGAGAGGCAGGCGACGCTCTGGCCGACCTTGAGGTGGGTCACGCCTGCGCCGACGGCCTGCACCACGCCGGCGTATTCGGAGCCGGGGACGAAAGGCAGCGCCGGCTTCATCTGGTACTTGTTCTGCACGATCAGCAAGTCCGGGAAATTCAGGCTGGCGGCCTTGATCTCGACCAGCACTTCGCCGGCCTTGGGCTCGGGCGTCGGCAGTTCCTTCCACTCGAGCGCGTCGATGCCGGTGGGATTTTCGCAAAGCCAGGCGTGCATGGGGTTCTCCTGAAAACCTGCAGATGATAGGTCGTCGCATCGGCCGCGGCGGTCCCGGCGGCGACCGGTCGCAAGCCTACAATCTTCGCAAGGCGCGCACCAATGAAAATCCTGATCTGCAATGACGACGGCTACCAGGCGCCCGGCCTGGCGGCGCTCTACGAAGCGCTCAAGGATGTTGGCGAGGTCGAGGTGGTGGCGCCGGAACACAACAACAGCGCCAAGTCGAATGCGCTCACGCTGCATTCGCCGCTCTATGTGCACCAGGGCAGCAACGGCTTTCGCTACATCAACGGCACGCCGGCCGATTGCGTGCACGTGGCGCTGACCGGGCTGCTCGATTACCGGCCCGACCTGATCGTCAGCGGCATCAACAACGGCGCCAACATGGGCGACGACACGATCTATTCGGGCACGGTCGGGGCGGCGATGGAGGGTTACCTGTTCGGTATCCCGGCGATCGCGTTCTCGCAGGTGGAAAAGGGCTGGGCCCACATCCAGGACGCCGCGCGCATCGCGCGCGAACTGGTGCAGTACATGACGCAGCACCACACGACCGACGGCCGGCACTGGCTGCTGAACGTGAACATTCCGAACCGGTCCTACGCCGAGCTCAAGCCCGCCAAGGTCTGCCGGCTCGGGCGCAGGCACGCGGCGGAGAAAGTGATTTCGCAGGCCAGCCCGCATGGCCAGACCATGTACTGGATCGGCGCCGCCGGCCCGGCGCGCGACGGCGCCGAAGGCACGGACTTCCATGCGACCGCCCAGGGCCACGTGTCGCTGACGCCTCTGCAGGTCGACCTGACCGACCACGAGGAGCTGCCGTTCTGGACCCAGGCCGCAGCGCAGCTCGCGCGCGGCAAGGGCTGAGCGATGTCGCGTCGTCCCAGCTTCCCGGCCCGGATGGACCTGACCTCCGGAACTCCCGCCGCGGCGAGGGCGCCGCGCAATCCGGTCCAGTCTGCCCGCGACGCCACCATCCCCGGTGGCGTCGGACTGGACTCCGGAGCAATCCGGCACCGAATGGTGATGAAGCTGGCGGCGCAGGGCATCAGCCATCCCATGGTGCTGGCCGCGATGGGCGCGGTGGAGCGGCATCGCTTCGTCGACAGCGCGCTGGTCAACCAGGCTTACGAGGACACCAGCCTGCCGATCGGCCTGGGCCAGACGATCTCCAAGCCCAATGTGGTCGCCCGCATGATCGAGTTGCTGCTCGGCGGCCAGCGCGACGGCACGGGCCGGCTGGGCCGGGTGCTGGAAATCGGCACCGGCTGCGGCTACCAGGCTGCGGTGCTGAGCCACATGTGCGCCGAGGTCTACAGCATCGAGCGTTTGCGCGGGCTGCACGACAAGGCGCGCGAGAACCTGCGGCCGTTCCGGCTGGCCAACGTGCACCTGCTGTTCGGCGACGGCATGGCCGGCTTTGCCAAGGGCGCACCCTATGCAGGCATCATCGCCGCCGCCGGCGGCGAGTCGGTGCCCCAGGCATGGATTGACCAGCTTGCAGTCGGGGGCCGAATCGTCGCGCCGACCCATACCGCAAGCGGCCAGCAGGCGCTGGTGGTGCTGGAAAAAACCCCGCGCGAATTGAAACAAAGTGTCCTTGAGGCGGTTCACTTTGTCCCCCTAAAATCAGGCATTGCTTGATTGAAAGATTCCGAATGCACCAGAGTTTGAGCCGGTGTCGCAACTGGATGCTGATGCTGCTGGCCGCCATCGCGCTGGCCGGCTGCAGCAGCACCCGGCTGCGCCCGCCGGCCCCGGTGGAAGACCGCAGCCAGGGCGGCCGGCAGCAGGCGCCCGCGGTTGCTGCGCAATCCGTCCGGCCACCGGTTGTCGCGCCTCTGGACACCGCCCCTGTGGCACCCAGACCCGGTTACTACACCGTTCGCCCCGGCGACACGCTGATCCGTATCGCGCTGGAGGCGGGCCAAAACTGGCGCGACCTGGTGCGCTGGAACAACCTCGAGAACCCGAACGTGATCGAAGTCGGCCAGGCACTGCGCGTCACGCCGCCGGCCGCCCCTGGCACGGCGGAAGTTGCGGCGGTCCGCCCGGTTACTGCGGCCTCGGGCAGTGCCGTGCCGCCGGTTGCGTCGGCCAGCGAAGCGCGTCCTGCGGCCAGCGTGCCGGTGCCCCCGGCACCGGCGAGCGCCGCGCGGGCGACGGAAGCTGCGGAAGACGACGTGCCCTGGGCTTGGCCCACCGCCGGCTCACCGAGCGTGCTGGCCGGATTCGACGAAGCCCGCAACAAGGGATTGGACATCGGCGGCAAGGCCGGCGACCCGGTCCTAGCCTCGGCTGATGGCCGCGTGGTCTATGCCGGCGCGGGCCTGCGCGGCTACGGCAACCTGATCATCCTGAAGCACAACAACACCTACCTGACCGCATACGCCCACAATCAGGCGCTACTGGTCAAGGAAGACCAGACGGTGCGCAAGGGCCAGAAGATCGCGGAGATGGGCAACAGCGACGCCGACCGCGTCAAGCTGCACTTCGAGATCCGCAAGCAGGGCAAGCCGGTCGATCCTTCCAAGTACCTTCCGAGGTAGGAATGAAAAAGCGCAACGGAAACAGCAGCAAAGCAGTTCCGGATGCGCATGAGCATGAGCACGGCAACGCGGAGGGGCCGGCCCGCGCGCTGCTGCCGCACGAGGATGAGATGGCCGAGCCCAACCCGCGCGAGATCCCGGCCGAGATCGCCGGCGAATCGAGCGACACGCTGACGCTGTATCTGCGCGAAGTGCGCCGCACCCAGCTGTTCACGCCCGAGCAAGAATTCGCCGCCGCCACCCGCGCACGCGCCGGCGATTTCGCCGCCCGCCAGTCGATGATCGAGCACAACCTGCGGCTGGTGGTGAGCATCGCCAAGGGTTACCTGGGGCGCGGCGTGCCGCTGTCGGACCTGATCGAGGAAGGCAACCTCGGCCTGATGCACGCGATCGACAAGTTCGAGCCCGAGCGCGGGTTCCGTTTCTCCACCTATGCCACCTGGTGGATCCGGCAGTCGGTCGAGCGGGCGGTGATGAACCAGGGCCGCGTGATCCGCTTGCCAGTGCATGTGGTGCGCGAGCTGCAGCAGGTGCTGCGCGCCCGCCGTACGCTGGAAAACGACCCGGCCTTCGCCGCCGCCCGCAACGGTTTTGAGGGCGAGGGCGTGCGGGTGGAAGACGTGGCGGCGCTGCTCGGTCGCGAGGTCCATGAAGTGGCGGCGCTGCTGGCGATGGCCGAGACGCCGCGCTCGCTCGACGCCACCCTGGACCGTTCCGAAGACGAACACACGCTGGGCGATTCGATGGCCGACGAACTGGCGATCGACCCGACCGGGGTGACCCAGAACCACGAAGTCGAGAAGCTGTTGAACAACTGGATCGATGCGCTCTCGAACCGCGAGAAGGAAGTGCTGGAGGGCCGCTTCGGCCTGCACGACCGTGATCCCGAGACGCTGGAGGTGCTCAGCGACCGGCTGGGCCTCACGCGCGAGCGGGTGCGGCAGATCCAGAACGAGGCACTGCTCAAACTCAAGCGCCACATGGTGCGCAACGGGATCAGCAAGGAAGCTTTGCTCTAAGGCGCCTGCGTCGCGGGGCGCCGCTTCACGTGGCGGCATTTGGGCCAATTCCATCGGGCGGCGGGATCTCGTCGTCACCGCAAGCCCTGGACTCGTGCAGGGTGCTTGCCCGTGACCGAACGGATCGGCGCGACTTGCCATGCGAGACAATCGGGGGATGTCAGAAGAGATCGAGATCGAAAAGAAGCCCCTGCCCGAGGGTTGGCTGCAGGTGGACGCGCTGGACATCGACGCGCAGGGCGTGGCCCGGCGCCCGGACGGCAAGGTCGTGTTCATCGAGGGCGCGCTGCCGTTCGAACTGGTGAGCGGCAAGGTCAACCGGCGCAAGAACAACTGGGAACAGGCCACGCTCACGGAAATCCACCGCGAGTCGTCGCAGCGCGTGCGTCCACGCTGCCCGCATTTCGGCCTGCACGAAGGCGCCTGCGGCGGCTGCAAGATGCAGCACCTGCACGAAGGCGCGCAGGTGGCGATCAAGCAGCGGGTGCTGGAAGACAACCTCTGGCACCTGGGCAAGGTGAAGCCGGACAACGTTCTGCGGCCGATCGAGGGGCCGCCCTGGGGCTACCGCTGGCGCGCCCGTTTCTCGGTGCGCCACGTCCACAAGAAGCACACGGTGCTGGTGGGCTTTCACGAGCGCAAGAGCCGCTATGTGGCCGACATCAAGGAGTGCCACGTCGTGCCGCCCCACGTGAGCGACCTGCTGCTGCCGCTGCGGGCCCTGATCGGCTCGATGGACGCCATCGAGACCTGCCCGCAGATCGAGCTGGCGTGCGGCGACGAGGTCACCGCGCTGGTGCTGCGCCACCTCGAGCCGCTCAGCGAGGGCGACCTGGGAAAGCTGCGCCAGTTCGCCGCCGACCATGCGGGCGTCCAGTGGTGGCTGCAGTCCAAGGGCCCCGACACGGTGACGCTGCTGGACCCCGAAAGTCCCGAGCTGTCTTACGCCTTGCCGGAATTCGGCATCACCATGCCATTCAAGCCCACCGATTTCACCCAGGTCAACCCGCACATCAACCGGGTGCTGGTTTCGCGCGCGCTGCGATTGCTGGATGTGCGGGACGACGAGCGGGTGATCGACTGGTTCTGCGGCCTGGGCAACTTTTCGCTGCCGCTGGCGACACGGGCCCGCGAGGTGCTCGGGATCGAGGGCGCCGAGGCGCTGGTGGCCCGCTCGCGCCAGAACTACGAACTCAACCGGGCCCGGGCCGTGCCTGGCCGCGAACTGTGTGCGACGCAGTTCGTGGCGCGCAACCTGTTCGAGATGACGCCCGAGATGCTGACCGGGGACGGCGTGGCGCAGAAGTGGCTGGTCGACCCGCCGCGCGAAGGCGCCTTCGCGCTGGCCAAGGCGCTGGTCGACCTGCACCTGCAACCGGAGTTGCGCGGGGCCTGGCAGGCGCCGCAACGCATCGTCTACGTCAGCTGCAATCCGGCGACGCTGGCGCGCGATGCCGGCCTGCTGGTGAACCAGGGCGGCTACCGCTGCACGGCGGCGGGCGTGGTCAACATGTTCCCGCACACGGCACACGTCGAGAGCATCGCTGTGTTCGATCGGGCCTGAAACGAAAACGGGGCCCGAGGGCCCCGTCCTGTGGTCGCCTGCTGCGCAGGCTTCAGTCGCTGTCGCCGCTGGTCAGGCCCAGCAGGGCCAGCAGGCTCTGGAACACGTTGAACAGGTCCAGGTACAGGGCCAGCGTGGCGCTGATGTAGTTGGTTTCGCCGCCGTCGACGATGCGCTTGAGGTCGTACAGCATGTAGGCGCTGAAGACGCCGATCGCCATCACGCTGATCACCATCATGCCGGCGGTGGAGCCGACGAACACGTTGATGATGCCGCCGATCAGGATCGCCAGGGCGCCGACGAACAGGAACTTGCCCATGCCAGACAGGTCGCGCTTGATGATGCTCGACAGGCTGGCCATCACGAAGAACACGCCGGCGGTGCCGCCGAATGCCGTCATGATCAGGCTGGGACCGTTCTTGAAGCCCAGCACCATCGCGATCAGGCGCGACAGCATCAGGCCCATGAAGAAGGTGAAGGCCAGCAGCACCGGCACGCCGGCGGCCGAGTTCTTGGTCTTTTCGATCGCGAACATGAAGCCGAAGGCGACGCCCAGGAACACCATCAGGCCGAGGCCGCCAGTGAGGGCGCGGGTCATCCCGGTCGCGACGCCCAGCCAGGCGCCGAGCACGGTGGGTACCAGGCTCAGGGCCAGCAGCCAATAGGTATTGCGCAGCACCTTGTTGCGCTGCGCGGCCGACGTCGCCGCGTAGCCGTAGTCGATGGTTTGGACCTGGTCGTTCATTCGAGCCTCCTGTTGCCGATGAGTCGGTTAGATGGATTCATTCTAGGTTGGTTCAAGGGCCCGGCCTGCAAATGGACCCGGTTTTCGCCCCGGGGGGTGCCGCCGGCAGCGTTATGCTTGCCATTTCCGCCTTCCTACCGATTGCGCATCCGATGAAATCCAAATCCTTTCTCGAACTGGTCGACCTCAAGGCCATCGCGGCAGCCGCCGAAGCCGAGGCCCTGAAGAACAAGTGGGCGGTGACGATCGCCATCGTCGACGACGGCGGCCACCTGCTGTGGCTGCAGCGGCTGGACGGCGCCCCGCCGATCTCCTCCCACATCGCGCCGGGCAAAGCCAATACGGCCGCCGTCGGGCGCCGTGAGAGCAAGGTCTACGAGGACATGATCAACGGTGGCCGGGTGTCCTTCCTGAGCGCGCCGGACATGAAGGGCCTGCTGGAAGGCGGCGTGCCGATCGTCAAGGACGGCAATGTGATCGGCGCCGTCGGCGTCAGCGGCGTCAAGTCCAACGAGGACGCCCAGATCGCCCGCGCCGGCATCGCCGCCATCGGCCTGTGACTCATTTGGTGAGGATCAGCTTGCCGTGCCGGGTGGCCTGCAACCGGTAGACCTCGCCGTTGTGGCGGATCTCCACGATCCGGCCGCCTTGCAGCAGATCCGCCAGCTCCGTGAATTAGAATGCGAATAATTCTTATCCCACAACAATGCTGTCCAGCTTTTCCGGACCTTCGCTTGTTTCCCCGACAGGGGGGAGCGCGCCACTGCCACTGCCAGCCGATCCACAGCGCTTGCACCAGGCGACGCTGGGCCGCCTCTATGCCGTCACGAGCGTGACCGCCGACCCACGGGTGCCCGAGCGCGACCGGCAGCTCAAGGAGATCGGGTTCCATGCCGGTGAGCATGTGATGGTCATGACCCGTGGCTTTCCCGGCGGCGATCCGCTGGTGGTGCGAATCGGCCAGTCGACGTTTGCGTTGCGCCGCGACGAGGCAGCTTGCGTGGAAATCGAACCGCTGCCCGCACGCGCCGGCCGATGACCGAAGCCGTCCTGCACTTTCATCCCGCCGGCCGCCTCGCGGCCCTGGTGGGCAATCCCAACGCCGGCAAGACGGCGCTGTTCAACCGGCTGACCGGCAGCAACCAGAAGGTGGCCAACTATGCCGGCGTCACGATCGAGCGCAAGGAGGGCCGGCTGAACCTGGCCTCTGGCAAGACCATCCGCGTGCTCGACCTGCCCGGCACCTACAGCCTGCATCCGCGCTCCCCGGACGAGCGGATCACCTGCGACGTGCTGCTCGGGCGCGCCCGCGGGGAGAAGCGCCCGGACCTGGTGGTCTGCGTCCTGGACGCTACCAACCTGCGGCGCGGCCTGCGCTTGGTGCTCGGGGTCAAGCGGATGGGCCTGCCGTGCGTCGTGGCACTGAACATGGCCGACCTCGCGATCGGCCGCGGCATCCGGATCGACGTCGACGCACTGTCGCGCGAGCTGGGTGTTCCCGTGGTCAGCACGGTGGCCGTGCAGGGCGATGGCGATGCAGCACTGCGCGAGCTGCTCGAGCGCGCCGACGCGTGGCAGCGGCCGCTGTCCCAGCCCGACGCGGTGGACCTGCCAGACCACGAGGAAGTCAGGGATCTGCTGCAGCGCCTGAACCTGGACGCCGCCTCGCCGCACCTTCCCAGCGATCGGATCGACCGGGTCGTGCTGCACCCAGTGGCGGGCCCGCTGCTGCTCGCAGTCCTGCTGTTCTTCGTCTTCCAGGCCGTCTTCGCCTGGGCGGCGGCGCCGATGCGGATGATTCAGGACGCGACGACAACGCTGGGCGCGGCCCTCGCAGGAGTCCTTCCGGCCGGGCCGTTGCAGAGCTTCTTGACCGACGGGCTGATTGCGGGGGTCGGTGGCGTGCTGGTCTTCCTGCCCCAGATCCTGATCCTGTTCTTCTTCATCCTGGTGCTCGAGGAGTCCGGCTACCTGCCGCGCGCCGCGTTCCTGCTGGACCGGATCATGGGCGGTGTCGGCCTCTCGGGACGGTCCTTCATTCCGCTGCTGTCCAGCTTTGCCTGCGCCATCCCCGGGATCATGGCGACCCGCACCATCGCCAATCCGCGCGACCGGCTGGTGACGATCATGATCGCGCCGATGATGACCTGCTCGGCGCGCTTGCCGGTCTACGCGCTGCTGATCGGCGCCTTCATTCCCCACCGCGAGGTCGGTCCCGGGCTCGAGCTCCAGGGCCTCGTGTTGTTCGCGCTGTATGCGGCGGGCATCCTGGGGTCGTTGTTGGTGGCCTGGATCCTGAAGCTGTTTACCGGCCGCGGACAGGCGCGGCCCCTGATGATGGAACTGCCCGCCTACCACTGGCCGCGCGTGCGCAACGTGGCTCTGGGCTTGTGGCAGCGCGCTGTGATCTTCCTGCGCCGCGTCGGCGGGATCATCCTGGTGCTCACCATGGCGTTGTGGTTTCTCGCCAGCTATCCGGCGCCGCCGGTGGGCGCCGTCCACCCGGCCATCGAGTACAGCGTGGCAGGCATGCTGGGCAAGGCGCTGGCCGTGGTGCTGGCGCCGATCGGTTTCAACTGGCAGATCAGCATTGCGCTGGTGCCCGGGCTGGCCGCCCGCGAGGTCGTGGTCGGTGCGCTGGGGACCGTCTACGCGCTGTCCGCCACCGGCCGCGACACTGCCCAAGCACTGTCGCCCTTGATCGCGCAGAGCTGGAGCCTGGCGACCGCGCTGTCGCTGCTGGCGTGGTTTGTGTTCGCGCCGCAGTGCCTGGCCACCCTGGCCACTGTCAAGCGCGAAACCGGTGGCTGGCGCTGGCCGCTGGTGATGGCAGGCTATCTGTTCGGCCTGGCGTACCTGGCCTCGTTCGTGACCTACCGCGCCGCGCTGGCCCTCGGCTGGGGCTAGCGGAGAAATGAGAATCCGTCGCATTTTCTTCCTTCGGATAATCGGCTCATGCACAGTGCCAATCCAAAGCCCGTGATCGTTTGCGCTGACGACTTCGCCTTCAGCCTGGGCGTGTCGCAGGCCATTGCGCAGCTGGCCGAGGCCGGGCGCCTCAGCGCCACCAGCGCGATGGTGCTGTCGCCGCGCTGGGCCCGGGACGCGTCCTTGCTGCACGGCGTGCGCGGGCGGATCGACGTCGGCCTGCACCTGGACTGGACCAGCCCGTTCGCTGTCGCCGCCGGACACGGAATGTCGCTCGGCGCAGCGATGGCGCGCTCGCTGGCCGGGGCGTTCGACCGGCAACAGGTGGACGCCGCGATCGGGCGCCAGCTCGACGCCTTCGAGGCGCAGTGGCAGGCGGCCCCCGACCATGTCGATGGCCACCAGCATGTGCATCAATTCGCCGGCATCCGCGGCCCGCTGCTCGACGTCCTCGACCGGCGTTACGGCCAAGGCGCAGGCCCGTGGGTGCGGATCTCGCGGCCGGTCGGCTCCGGCGTGGGGCTGAAGGGTTGGGTGGTCGGTGCAATGGGCGCGCAGGCCCTGGGCCGCGAACTTGCGCAGCGCCGGCGCCGCGCATCGCCGGCGCTGGTCGGCATGTACGACTTCGGCGGAACCGGCGCTGACTATGCGCATCGGGTGGCCGGGTGGCTGCGCGACGCGCCCGCGGGCGCCGTGCTCATGTGCCATCCGGCGGCGCAGGCCGAGACCGACGACCCGATCAGCGCCGCGCGCCTGCACGAGTTCGAGTGCTGGCGCGGCGAGGCGCTTACCGGGCAGCTGGCCAGGTCGAATGCGGTGTTGGCGCGGGGCCCAGGCCCGTTCCCTGGCGCTCGCTGACCAGGTAGATCGGGCGCCGCTTCACCTCGTCATAGATGCGGCCGACATACTCGGCCAGCACGCCGATCGACAGCAACTGGATGCCGCTGAGAAACATCATCGCCACGACGATGGTGGCGAAACCGGGCGCCGCGATGCCCCAGTAGAAGTACTCGAAGATGACCCACGCGCCGTAGCCCAGCGACGCCAGCGCCAGCAGGAAGCCGACCACGCTCAGGGCGCGCAGCGGCGCGGTGGAAAAGGCCAGCATGCCGGTCATCGCCAGCCTGAAGGCACCGCGCAGGCCGAAGTGGGTGCGGCCCTGGGTCCGCGGCAGCGGCTCGTAGTCCAGCGCCAGGCTCTGAAAGCCGACCCACGCGTAGAACCCTTTCATGAAGCGGTTGCGCTCAGGCAGTGCCTTGAGCGCATCCACCACCTTGCGGTCCATCAACCGGAAGTCGCCGGCGCCGGCCGGGATGTCGATCGCGCTGCCCCAATTGATCAAGCCGTAGAACAGCTTGATCATGCGCACGTGCAGGAGCGACTGGTCCTCGCGCACCCGGCGGACGCCGTACACCACGTCGGCGCCGTTGCGCCAGCCCTGCAGCATCGGCTCTACCAGGTCCGGTGGGTGCTGGCCGTCGGCATCGACCGACAACACCACCTCGCCGACGGCGGCCTCGAGCCCGGCGGTGAGGGCGGCCTCCTTGCCGAAATTGCGCGACAGCCGCAGCAGCACCAGCTCGGGATTGGCCTGGCCCAATTGCTGCACGATCGCCGCCGTGGCGTCGCTGCTGCCATCGTCGACCACGATCAGTTCGATCCGGCTGGACAGCGGCCGCAAGGTGGCGAGCATGGTGGTCAGGGTCGCCTGCAGGCTCGCGGCCTCGTTATAGGCGGGTATCACGCAGGAGATCGACGGGCTGGAATGGAGGCGCTGTGGCATCCGCCAATGGTAAGGCGGTCACGCGCAAACGGCTGTGTCGGAGATGTCCCACGGCACCACGCCCAGCCTTTCCTACTGACGCCGGCCGTGCAGCGCCTAAAGTCCAGCAATGCGGACGAACCATTCGGGCCTGTGGCCCACCGACAACGACCCGTCATGGACTGACGAGACGCTGCCGCTCGAGGTGCGCCGCAAGCTCCTGGACAAGGCGTTGGACCGGATCAAGGCGCACAAGGGCCTCCACCCTAGCCATCCCGGCAACCAAGACAGGCCGGACCACCCGGGCGAGAGCGGATCGGAATCCTCCGGCCGCAACGACTGAGCATCAACCAGAAGGATTTCCCATGTCGGACGACAAAACCAAATCGGGCGGCCAGGACCGCGAGTGGATCAATGTCCACGAGGACTATGAGGTGCGCGATTGGGCCAAGAGCCTGGGCACCACGCCGGAGCGCCTGAAAGAGGCGGTACAGGCGGTGGGCGACCGCGCCGAAAAAGTGCGCGAGTTCCTGAAGAACTAGTAGCAGTTGGGGGCGGGCGGAGCTAGACCACGCCTTCGAACATCATCACGTCCACAGCGTCGCCGGCGGCCACGTTGCCCTGGGCGTGGTGCAGCACGATCAGGCCGTTGGCCTGCACCATCGAGCTGAGCACGCCGGAGCCCTGGTTGCCGGTGGTGCGCACTACCAGGCTTCCATCGCCGGCGCGGGCGACGACGCCGCGCTGGTATTCGGTGCGTCCCGGTTTCTTGCGCATTGCTTCCTGGCTGCGCGCCTTCAGCAGCGGCGCAGGCTCCGTGTTGGCGCCCATCATCCGCAACAGCGCCGGCCGCACGAAGGCCAGGAACGTGACCATCACCGCCACCGGATTGCCAGGCAGGCCGAACAGTACGGCCGATCCCTGTCCTGAGCCGGCCGAAGGGATCCGCCCGACCGCCATCGGCCGACCCGGCCGCATCGCGATGCGCCAGAACTCCACGTCGCCCAGCTTTTTCATCATCGCGCGGGTGTAGTCGGCCTCGCCGACGCTGACGCCGCCACTGGTGATGATGGCGTCGGCCGTGTTCGCGGCCTGGGTCAAGGCGGCTTCCAGCAACGCGGGCTGGTCGCGCACCACGCCCATGTCGATCACCTCGCAGCCCAGCCGCGTGAGCAGGCCGAACACGGTGTAGCGGTTGCTGTCGTAGACCGCGCCTTCGCGCGCCGCTTCGCCCAGGCTCAGGATCTCGTCGCCGGTGGAAAAATACGCCACCCGCAGCCGCCGCCGGACCGTCACGGTCTTCAGCCCGAGACTGGCCACCAGCCCGCAGGCCGCGGGTAGCAGGCGCTCGCCCTGGCGCAACGCCGGCCGGCCCTCATGCAGGTCTTCACCCTTGAGCCGGCGGTTGTCGCCGGGTTGCAGCAGGCCGGCGGGAATCGTGACCATCGCGTCCCGCGCGGTGACGAATTCCTGCGGCACGACCGTGTCCGTCCCGGCCGGCATGATGGCGCCGGTCATGATCTTCACGCACTGGCCGGCGGCCACCTGGCCCTGCCACGCCTTGCCCGCCAGCGCGGTGCCCGCCAGCTCCAGGGTGAGCGGCGCATCGAGGCTCAGCTGCGAACTGTCGAAAGCGTAGCCATCCATCGCCGAGTTGTCATGGGGCGGCACGCTGATCGGCGAGACCAGGTCTTGCGCCAGCACCCGGCCCAGCGCCTCGAAGATGCCGACCTCTTCGCTCTCGTGCACGGGCTCGACCAGCTCGGACAGGAAGGCGTTCACTCCATCCGCGCTGAGCGCCTGCGGGTCGTAACCCTGCAGCCGGGCCGCGATCTGCGCGATGCTCCTCATTGCTGTTCGAGCTGGTGCAGTTCAGCCAGCGTGTTGGCATTGAAGAAGGCGCGCGGCTGGTCGCCGGGCGCGTCGAACGGGACCAGCACCGTGCGGTGCTGCGCCGTCCAGGCGTCGATCTTGCGGCCGCCCCCGTGGGTGAAGCGCACCAGGCTTTCCATCAGTTCGCGCCGCAGCAGGCAGAACACCGGTTGGGCGCGCAACTGGCCGTCTTCTTCCCGGGCTGCTGCCATCGCGATCTCGGCGCCGTCCTGGTCCGCGGCCTGCGCAAGCCGGGCCACCAGGTCGTGCGGAAACAGCGGCGTGTCGCAAGGCACGGTGACCAGCCACGGCGTTTCGCAGCGCTCCAGGCCGGTGAGGAAGCCCGCCAGCGGCCCGGCATAGTCGGACAGCACGTCAGGCCAGACCGGCGCGCCGAACGCCTCGTAGGCCGACAGGTTGCGGTTGGCGTTGACCATCAGCTCGCCGACCTGCGGCTGCAGTCGCATCAGGGTGTACAGGGCCAACGGAATGCCGTTGAAGTTCTGCAAGCCCTTGTCGACTCCGCCCATGCGCGAGCCGCGTCCGCCGGCCAGGACCAGGCCGGTGATGTCCGATGAAGCCGTCATTCAGCCTCCGTCGGGCCGCCCCAAGGAGGCTGGGCCCCCTCAGGGGGCAGCGCAGCGATGATTGCAAGCGTGGGGGTCACGTCAACCTCCGATGTAGCTCATTTCGACCCGGCGGGCGCCGCTGCCGGCGTCCGGCGGCAGGGTGCTACGCAGCTCGGAATAGCGGTCGCTGCGGCCATGCCAGATGTGACCGATGGCGGAGGCCAGCTGGTCGTCGCTCGCGTTGCCGCGCACCAGCGAGCGCAGGTCATGGCCCTGGGTGGCGAACAGGCACAGATAGAGCTGGCCTTCGGTGGACAGCCGGGCCCGGTTGCAGTCGCCGCAGAAGGCCTGGGTGACGCTGCTGATCACGCCGATCTCGCCGGCCTGCGCGTCATGCTGACCGCTTGCATCGGCATAACCCCAGCGCTCGGCGGTTTCGCCCGGCGCCGACGGCTCCAGCTGCACCAGCGGCAGCTCGGCGCCGAGATGACGGACGACCTCGGCCGACGGCATCACCTCGTTCATGCGCCAGCCGTTGGTGGCACCCACGTCCATGTACTCGATAAAGCGCAGCACGATGCCCGTGCCCCTGAAGTGGCGCGCCATCGGCAGGATTTCATGCTCGTTGGTGCCGCGCTTGACCACCATGTTGACCTTGATCGGCCCCAGGCCGGCTTCCTGCGCGGCGGCGATGCCCTTGAGCACCTCCGCGACCGGGAAGTCGACGTCGTTCATCGCGCGGAACACGCTGTCGTCCATGCCGTCCAGGCTCACCGTCACCCGGTGCAGGCCGGCGGCCTTGAGCGCCCTGGCCTTGCGGGCCAGCAGTGAACCGTTGGTCGTCAAAGTGAGGTCGAGCGGCTCGCCGTCCACCGTGCGCAGCGCCGCTAGCTGCTCCACCAGGATCTCGATGTTCTTGCGCAGCAGCGGCTCGCCGCCGGTCAGGCGGATCTTGCGCACGCCATGGGCGACGAACTGCCTGGCGATCCGCGTGATCTCCTCGAACGTCAGTAGGTCGGCATGCGGCAGGTAGGGGTAGTTCTTGTCGAACACCTCCTTGGGCATGCAGTAGCTGCAGCGGAAGTTGCAGCGGTCGGTCACGCTGATGCGCAGGTCGCGCAGCGGCCGGCCGAGGCTGTCGGCCAGCAGGCCGGTGGCCGCGATCGGCTGCGCCGGCACGGCGGCCGCCCGCGCGGCGACGCGCTGGTCGATCAGGGGAATGACGCGCTCGGCCATACAGCGATTGTCCGTTTTGGGTTGTGGTTCAGCCGTGCTTGATCGCCACGGTCTTGAGCGTGGTGAATCCATACAGGGCCTCGAAGCCCTTTTCGCGCCCGTAGCCCGAGGACTTGACGCCGCCGAAGGGCAGTTCGACGCCGCCGCCGGCGCCGTAGTTGTTGATGAAGACCTGGCCGCTCCTGACGCGCTTGGCCATGCGGAACTGCCGCCCGCCGTCGCGTGTCCAGATGCCCGCGACCAGCCCGAACTGGGTGGCGTTGGCCAGTTGCACCGCCTGATCTTCATCGCGAAAGCTCATCGAGGCCAGCACCGGGCCGAACACTTCTTCCTGCGCCAGCCGGTGCGTCACCGGCACGTCGCGCAGCAGCGTCGGCGCCTGGTAGTAGCCGGTCTCCGGCGCCTCGTCCACCACCTGGCCTTGCGCCACCATGGCGATGCCGGCGTGCTGGGCGTCGGACAGGAAATCCCAGACCCGCTGCTGCTGGCTGGCGCGGATCAGCGGGCCGACGTCCAGGTCCATCGCCGCCGGGCCGACCCGCAGGATCTCGAAGGCCTTGCCGAGCCGCTCGAGCAGCGGTTCATAGATCGATTCCTGCACCAGCAGACGCGAGCCGGCCGAACAGGTCTGGCCGGCGTTCTGCACGATGGCGTTGATCACCATCGGCAGCGCGGCGTCGAGGTCGGCGTCCTCGAAAATGATCTGCGGGCTCTTGCCGCCCAGCTCCAGCGTCACCGGGCAGTGGCGCTCGGCGGCGACCTGCTGGATCAGCGTGCCGACCTTGGGGCTGCCGGTGAAGCTGATGTGGTCGATGCCGGCATGGCGGGCCAGCGCGTCGCCGACCTCGTGGCCGTAGCCGGTGACGATGTTGATCGCGCCGGCCGGAAAGCCCGCTTCGGCGGCCAGCTGCGCCACGCGGATCAGCGACAGGCAGGCGTCTTCCGAGGGCTTGACCACGCAGACGTTGCCCGCGGCCAGTGCCCCGCCGACGCTGCGCCCGAAGATCTGCATCGGGTAATTCCAGGGAATGATGTGGCCGGTGACGCCGTGCGGCTCGCGCCAGGTCAGCACGCTGTAGCCGTCCAGGTAGGGGATGGTGTCGCCGTGCAGCTTGTCGCAGGCGCCGGCGTAGAACTCGAAGTAGCGCACCAGCGCCAGCGCATCGGCCTTGGCCTGCTTGGTCGGCTTGCCGCAGTCGCGCTGTTCGAGCAGCGCGAGTTCTTCGGCGTGCTCGGCCACCTTGGCCGACAGGCGCATCAGCAGGCGGCCGCGCTCGGCTGCGCTCAGCTTGGACCACACGGCGTCGTAGCACTGGCGCGCGGCATGGACGGCGCTGTCGATGTCTTCGGCCGTGCCCCGCTGCAGTTCGTCGAACGGCTGGCCGTCGGACGGGTCGATCACGGGGATGGTGCGGCCGCCGGAAGAAGCCTGGGAGGCATTGGCGATGTAGTGAAGCTGCATGCCGCCATTGTCCCGGAAAAACGATGGCCACCTTTCGCCGGTGGCAGGCGCGGCGATCTCAGGCGCCGACTGGCGTATAGCGGTCGCTGTAGTCGGCCAGCCAGCGCTGCGAGGCACTGCTGTCGTGCTGGCGGGGGTGAAAATCGCTGCGCTTGTAGTCGCGCCATGGCCCGATGGTCTGGCGGATCAGTCCGCGCTTGCCGAACAGGAACCGGGCCGCGCTGGTCCAGGTGCTCCACTTCCAGAGCGCGCCGTCGCGCCGCAGGTTGTCGACGGTCTGGCGCAGCGTGTCGAGCAGGAAGATGGAGGTGATGCGCCGGAACCACCTGACCCGCCATTCATGGCTGCCGCCGAGCGCCTGGTACAGGTCGAAGGCCGTGCTCTTGTGCTCCGCTTCCTCGGCGCTATGCCACAGCCAGAGCGTGGACAGGCGCTGGTCGGCACTGCCCATCAGGTCGGCATTGCGCAGCATCCAGTCGGCCAGGATCGCGGTGAAATGTTCGTTGGCCGCGGTGATGGCCAGCATGTGCCTTGGATCCTGGCCTTGCAGCAGCTTCATGCGCTCCTGTGCCCGCGGTCCCCAGGCGTTGACCAGCCCCTGCCGTTCCAGATGGCCATTGAACAGGGCGTGGAGGCGGCGGTGCGTCGCTTCCTGGCCGATGAAGCCCTGGACTTCGGCCTGGAACTCGCGCTGCTGCCCGGGCGGCAGCAGCTTGTGGCCGGCGCGCACCGAGTCGATGAAAAACTGCTCGCCGACCGGAAAACTCATCGAGAGCGCATTGAACAGCGCGCTGCGAAACGCATCGCCGCCGCACCAGTGGCGCTCGAACGGCGCGTCCAGATCGATCAGCAGGCGGCGGACAACGAGGTCTGTCATGTGTTGGGTTCCAGCGGGAGAGCGGTACGGACTCGTACCGCCGACTGATGATGGGGCCGAGCTGTGGTACTGTCAAGTACCAAGACTGTTTCCGAACGCAATTGGCCTCCAAAGACCGCCCCGAACCCGCCGAACATCGCACCCGACTGCTCGAGGGGATGGCGCAGGCCGCCGCCGCCAAGGGCTTTGCGGACACGACGATCGCGGACATCGTGCGCGCGGCTGGCGTCTCGCGCCGGACCTTCTACGAGCACTTCGCGACCCGGTCGGAATGCTTCATCGCCTTGTACGAAGCAGCGAGCCACAACACCCTATTAGTGCTGCGCAAGGCGATCGATCCGGGCCACGAATGGCAGACCCAGCTGGACAGCGCTCTGCTCGCTTACCTGGCCAGCATGGCGCAGAACCCCGCGTTGCTGCGCAGCCTGTTCGTCGAGATCCTGGGCCTGGGCGCCGACGGCCTGGCCGCGCGACGGCGCGTCAACCAGGAGATCTGCGGCTTCATGCTGCAGGTGGTCAACGGCGCCGCCGGCCGCGGCCACAAGCCTGCACTGACCGAAGAGATGGCGGTCGCCGTGGTCGGGGGCATCAACGAACTGGTACTGCGAGCGATCGAGCAGGGGCGTGCGGAGCAGCTCGAGCAACTGGCTGGGCCGGCCGGCCAGCTGGTGCGCAGCGTCACGCTTGCCTGACCGGGTCCGGGCAACCCTCGCGCGTCAGCGTCCTGCAGCCTTGGCCAGTGCACGCAGCGCGGCCAGCATCCGTTCCACATGCCGGTCCGGGTTGAGGTTCTGGTAGTAGTAGGCCACCTTGCCGTCCGGCGCGATCACGTAGGAAAGCCGGTTGGCGAAGTCGGGACGGGTCTGCATGACGGCGTCGAAGCCGCGGATCACGGTCCTGGATTCGTCGGCGGCGACTGGAAATCGGCTGTTGCAGGACTTGACCGAGAATTTTTCCAGCACCTCGATGCTGTCGGCGGAGACGCCGATGACGGTCGCGCCCAGCGCGCTGAATTCATCGATCGCTTCGGCGAATGCATGGGCCTCGATCGAGCAGGCGCTGGAGTCGGCGGAGGGAAAGAAGTAAACGACCACCGGACCCTTGGCCAGCCCCTCCGCAAGCGAATAGCGGAAGGCCTTGCCGCCGAGCGCCGCGGGGCTGGTGAACCGGGGCACGGCGTCGCCGATGTCCAGCGCCGCCTGCGCGTCGTGCGAGGCGACCGGAAGCAGCGCGAGCAAGGCCAGGCAGCGAATGAAGAGCGGCAGGTGGTCCATGAAGCAACTCCCTAATCTGGATGGTTTTGTCAACTGCCGATCCTGCAGCAGCTACAGTCATCCGTCGAGCCTTTGCCCACGCCCTGACAGTGAAATTTTCCAGGAGCCACCCGTGAACCGCTTTGCCGTGCTGATGCGCTGTGGCGCTGCATTCGCCCTGGCGACCGTGCTTGCCGCCTGCGGCAGCCTGCCGATGCCGCGCGAACGGCCCGAGGAGCTCGCCGCGCCGGTCGAACCAGGTGGCGCGCTGGCGCAGATCGCCATCGCATCGACGCCGCCGGGAGAGCATTCGGGATTCCGCCTGATGCCGCTGGGCGTCTATTCGCTCGATGCGCGGATCCAGCTGGCGCGCAGAGCGCAGCATTCGCTGGTGGTCCAGTATTACCAGCTCGAGAATGACGGCACGGGCCGGCTGCTGCTGCGCTCGGTGCGGGAGGCGGCGCTGCGCGGAGTCAAAGTCCGCATCCTGGTCGACGATCTCTATACGTCAGGCAGCCAGCAGTTGCTGCTGGCACTGTCGAACACGCCCAACGTCGCCGTCCGGCTGTTCAATCCGTTTTGCTGCGGCAGGGATGGGCTGTTGTCGCGCTTTGTGGCCTCGCCCCATGAGATTTCGCGGCTTAACCATCGCATGCACAACAAGCTGTTCATCGTGGACGGCGTGATGGCCGTGGTCGGCGGCCGCAATATCGCGGACGAGTACTTCACCTTGAGCGAGGCCCAGAACTTCATCGACATGGACGCGCTGGCGGTCGGCCAGGTGCTGCCGCAGCTGGAGCGGATCTTCGATCGCTACTGGAACAGCGACCAGGTCTGGCCGATCCGGGACATCGTCAGGGGCGCCGCAGGGCAGGCACCAACCGGTGCGGATTTCGACACCTGGATCGGGATGGCGGCGCCGCCGCCGAAGATCGAATTGCCGCCATCCGATGTGTTGGGATACGGCCCGATCGGTGAGGAACTCGACGCCGGCCGGTTGGGATTGCTGTGGGGTGAGGCCCGGGCGATCGCCGATCCGCCGAGCAAGCCCCAGGCCATGAGCGCAGAGCAGGCGCTGTCCGCCAGCGTCACCATGAAGGTCTGGGACCTGTTGATGGACGCGCAGTCCGAGGTCGACATCACTTCCCCCTATCTGGTGCCGGGCGAAGCCGGGATGGCCGCCTTCGAGGATCTGGCCCGGCGCAAGGTCAAGCTGACGCTGCTGACCAATTCGCTGGCAGCGAACGACGAGCCGCTGGTGCATACCGGCTATGCCCGGTACCGCCTGCGGCTGCTGAACGCGGGCGCCGACCTGTATGAGCTCAGCCCGGAGCGCACCAGGGTGGGGACGCGCTTTGGCATGTTCGGCAAGTCGCTCGGGCGCCTGCACTCCAAGACGGCCGCCATCGACCGGCGCAAGATTTTCGTCGGCTCCATGAACCTGGACCCGCGGTCGGCAACCCAGAACACCGAAATGGGCGTGGTGGTGGAAAGCCCCCAGCTCGCGCGCGAGATGCTGCGGGTGATCAACATCAGCAAGCTGCAGAACTCCTACCGGCTGAGGCTGGCGCCGGGGACCCAGGCGCTCGAGTGGCTGACCACGGACGGCGAACGGGAAATGATCCTGACCACCGAGCCGGAGTCGAGCTTCTTCCAGCGGCTCTACAACACCCTGATCGCGCCTTTCGTGCCGGAGATGCTGCTGTAGACGAAGAAACGCCCGCCGGACCGAGGTCTGGCGGGCGCTCCGAATGGCTACAGGGACTGGAAGGCAGCTTTACAGCTTCTTCGCGTCCTTGGCCATTTGCTCGTCGGTCGAGTTCTTCTTGCCGGTATGGGCCTTCTTCTTGTGCTTGGCTTCGGCCTTGGCCTGGGCCTTGTCGCTGCCGGGCTTCATGGCTTCGGGCTGCATGGCGGTCTTGTCGCCCGTCTTGGCCTTGGCATCGACCTTGGCCTGGGCCTTGGCCTCGGACTTGGCATCGCCCGCCTTCATGGCTTCGGGCATCGGCGCACCGGTATGCGAAGCAGCGAAGGTTGCGCTGGCGACGAGGCTGGACAACAGGATAGCAAGCAGTTTGTTCATGGAAAGTCCTTTGGTGGTTGGAGGAGCAGGTTTGGCGCTCTCCCGTTCCAGGAGAGTCAATCCCAACAACGTCTTCACTGCCGATGAGGTTGACACGATCATAGCGCGGGAGTTGGGAGAACGGATCTTACTTGGCCGGCGTTGGGGTGGCGGGAGCGCCGGCCGGCAGGGTCTGGTTGGGCGTCGGCAGGTTCGGCGCCATCGGCGTGGCGGCGGGTGCAGTGACGGCCGCGGGCGCCGCGAGCGGCGTCGCATGGGTGTCCACCACGTCCCCGCCATGGAACTTCACCACCAGCGGCACGATCAGCAGCGCCACGATGTTGATGATCTTGATCAGCGGGTTGACGGCCGGGCCGGCAGTGTCCTTGTAAGGATCGCCCACGGTGTCGCCGGTCACGGCGGCCTTGTGCGCCTCGGAACCCTTGCCGCCGTGGTTGCCGTCCTCGATGAACTTCTTGGCGTTGTCCCAGGCGCCGCCGCCGGTGCACATGGAGATCGCCACGAACAGGCCGGTCACGATGGTTCCCATCAGCAGGCCGCCCAGCGCCTTCGGCCCCAGGATCAGGCCGACCAGGATCGGCACTACCACCGGCAGCAGCGACGGGATGATCATTTCCTTGATTGCGGCGGTGGTCAGCATGTCGACGGCGCGGCCGTATTCGGGCTTGGCCGTGCCTTCCATGATGCCCTTGATGTCGCGGAACTGGCGGCGCACTTCCACCACCACGGCGCCGGCGGCGCGGCCGACGGCCTCCATGGCCATCGCGCCGAACAGGTAGGGGATCATGCCGCCGATGAACAGGCCGACGATCACCATCGGGTCGCTCAGGTTGAAGCTGATCGCCTGGCCGTAGCTTTCCAGCTTGTGCGTGTAGTCGGCGAACAGCACCAGCGCCGCCAGGCCGGCCGAGCCGATGGCGTAGCCCTTGGTCACCGCCTTGGTGGTGTTGCCCACGGCATCCAGCGGGTCAGTGACGTCACGCACGCTGGAAGGCAGCTCCGCCATCTCGGCGATGCCGCCGGCGTTGTCGGTGATCGGGCCGTAGGCGTCCAGTGCCACCACGATGCCGGCCATGCTCAGCATGGAAGTGGCGGCGATGGCGATGCCGTACAGGCCGGCCAGCTGGTAGGAGGCGATGATCGCGATGCAGACGCACAGCACCGGCCAGGCGGTGGAGCGCATGGAAACGCCCAGGCCGGCAATGATGTTGGTGCCGTGGCCGGTGGTCGACGCCTGCGCGATGTGCCGCACCGGCGCGTACTGCGTGCCGGTGTAGTACTCGGTGATCCAGACCAGGGCGCCCGTCAGGATCAGGCCGACGGCGCAGGCGCCGAACAGGCGCATCTGGGTGCCGCTGGCCGTGACTGCGTTGTCGGGCATCAGCCAGTTGGTGACGAAGTAGAAGGCGATCAGCGACAGCACGCCGGCAACGGCCAGGCCGCGGTACAGGGCCGGCATCACGTTGGTCATGCCGGGCCGGGCCTTGACGAAGAAGCAGCCGATGATCGAAGCGATGATCGACACCGCGGCCAGCGCCAGCGGGTACAGCACGGCGTTGGTCGGCGCCGAGCCGATCAGCAGGGCGCCCAGCACCATGGTCGCGATCAGCGTCACGGCGTAGGTCTCGAACAGGTCGGCCGCCATGCCGGCGCAGTCGCCGACGTTATCACCCACGTTGTCGGCGATCACCGCCGGGTTGCGCGGGTCGTCTTCGGGAATGCCGGCTTCCACCTTGCCCACCAGGTCGGCGCCGACGTCGGCGCCCTTGGTGAAGATGCCGCCGCCCAGCCGGGCGAAGATCGAGATCAGCGAGGAGCCGAAGGCAAAGCCGATCAGCGGGTTCAGCAGTTTGGCCAGGTTCTTGTCCGGCGTCATCGCGCCGTTGCCGGCGAGGAACCAGTAGAAGCCGGTCACGCCCAGCAGGCCGAGGCCAACCACCAGCATGCCGGTGATGGCGCCGCCGCGAAAGGCGACGTCCAGCGCCGGGCCGATGCCACGGGTGGCAGCCTGCGCGGTGCGCACGTTGGCGCGGACCGACACATTCATGCCGATGAAGCCGCAGGCGCCGGAGAGGAAAGCACCGATGACGAAGCCGGTGGCGGTTAGGCCGTCCAGGAAGACGCCGATCAGGATCGCCAGAACCACGCCGACAATGGCGATGGTCTTGTATTGGCGGGCCAGGTAGGCCGCTGCGCCGGCCTGGATCGCGCCTGCGATTTCCTGCATGCGGGCGTTGCCGGGGTCCTGCGCGAGGATCCAGCCGCGGGCCCAGAATCCATATGCCACGGCCGCAAAGCCGCAGACGAGCGCCAGTACGAGCGCCGAATTGCCTGTCATTGGGTTTCTCCTTCCGTTGTTTTCGCTTGGAGGGGGCAACGCTGCGGTGCCCCCGCTGCGTTGCTTCCTCGTTGCTCCCAGCGGGCGGAGACGATTGGCCAACCGGCGCAATATAAGCGCAAAGCCGTGACAGATTCATTGCCTCTGCCGGAAAGCGACAGCGGCGAAAGTAAAATCAGGGTTAGTCCTAGGTTCCCCGTTCAACTTCCTATCCAAAAGAATCATGTCCCTCGACAAAGTCTCCCCCGGCAAGCACGTTCCCGACGCCTTCAACGTGATCATCGAAATCCCGATGAATGCGGACCCGATCAAGTACGAAGTGGACAAGGAATCGGGCGCGATCTTCGTCGACCGCTTCATGAGCACGTCCATGCACTACCCGACCAACTACGGCTACGTGCCCAAGACCATCAGCGGCGACGGCGACCCGGTCGACGTGCTGGTGATCACGCCGGTGCCGCTGATCCCGGGCGTCGTCGTCACCTGCCGCGCGCTGGGCATCCTGCAGATGGAAGACGAGGCCGGGATGGACGGCAAGGTGCTGGCCGTGCCCACCGACAAGATCCTGTCGATCTACACCCAGTGGCAAAAACCCGAGGACCTCAACCCGATGCGGCTCAAGACCATCGCCCACTTCTTCGAGCACTACAAGGACCTGGAGACCGGCAAGTGGGTCAAGATCCTGGGTTGGGAAGGCCCGGAGTCGGCCCGCCAGGAAATCATGGACGGCATCGCCAACTACCAGAAGCAGCACGGCTGACCGCAGTGCCGGACCCATGCCCTACGAATTGCACTACTGGCCGTCGATCCAGGGCCGCGGCGAGTTCGTCCGGCTGGCGCTGGAAGCCGTTGGCGCGCCCTACGTCGACGTCGCCCGCGGCAAGGCTGCGCAAGCGCAGGGCATGGCGGCGATGCTGGACTATCTCGAGGGCGAATCGGTGCCGCGGCCGCCATTTGCGGCGCCGTTCCTGGTCGACGGCAAGCTGGTGGTCGCGCAGTCGGCCGCGATCCTGCTCTATCTCGGCCCGCGGCTGGGCCTGGTCGGCAAGAGGGATGACGACCGGCTCTGGACCCACCAGGTCCAGCTGACCATCGCCGACCTGGTGACCGAGGTGCACGACACCCACCACCCGGTCGGCAGTTCCCTGTACTACGAAGATCAGAAGCCCGAGGCCAAGCGCCGGGCGCAGGACCTGCTGAAGAACCGCATCCCCAAGTTCCTGGCCTGGTTCGAGGCCATCCTGGAGCGCAATCCGCGCAACGCGGGGCGCGATTGGCCGCACCTGGTCGGCGCCCGGTTGTCGTATGCCGACCTGTCGCTGTTCCAGCTGGTCGAAGGCTTGTCTTACGCCTTTCCGAAAGGCGCGGGGCGGGCCTTGAAGCAGGCGCCGCAAGTGTTGGCGCTGCACGCCGGCGTGCAGCGCAACCGGCGCGTCGCCGCCTACCTGGCGAGCGAACGCCGGATCCCGTTCAACGAGCAGGGGATCTTCCGGCGCTATCCCGAGCTGGATCGCTGAGCCGCCCCCGCCTGCGTTTTCAGCCAATGACCTACAAGGCCGATGCCAGGGCTGGGGCACGATCGCGGCATGCCAACCGGGAGCCTTTCATGCGCCTGCTTTTCCTGACCCTCACCCTGGCCGGCGGCGCAGCAGTGGCGCAAACCCAGCCGCTGCCGGAACCCTCGCCGCCGATGGTGCCGGCGGTCAGGCCGCCGTTGGGCGCCGCCTCGCGCGCAGCCCGGCATGAGGACTTCGCCCGCGAGCGGGCATTGCGCGCTGCCGAAAGGGCGGAGGACCGCGCCGATGCGGAAAGAAAGCAGAAGGGAGCCGCGCGCAAGCTCAGGCGCATCGAGCGCTGAGCGGCGTCGTCGCTACTCCTGGACCTGGTGCGTCACGCCGGTGATGGCGTAGCCCTTTTCCTTGATTTGCCGTTGCGGCTCGTCGATGCCCAGCTCCTCCCAGGCCGACTGGGACTCGTTCAGGTCGGCGCCGCGCTGCTCGCTGACCCAGTCGACATTGGTGGCTTCTTCGGGAATCACCCGGCCTTCCGGCACCACCAGGTAGGAGAGCTTGTGCTGGGCTTCGGGCCGGCGATAGATGTCCACGCGCATGAGAGAGTCCTTTGTTCAATTGAAGGGCTGTTATCGCTTGCCGCCCGCCAGCCCGGTGTAGGACGGAACCTGCTTTGTTTCGCCCACCCGCACGAGCAGGCGCACTTGGGGCATGCTGGCTCTCATCGATCGTCTTCGGAGACACAGCATGGCCACTCGACGCAACGACACCAACCCCAGCCACGGCCGCAGCGGGGAGGAGCCGACTTCATCGGTCCCCGCCACCAGCGACAACGCCCACAACAGCGCCAGCGAGATCATCGAGGCGCCGCAACCGCCGCTGCGCGACAAGCTCGACCCGCATGATTTCGCCAGTGGCGGCGGCGGCGGCGGCGGCGAGGCTTTCAGCCGCAAGAAGACCAAGTAGCAACTCAGCGCAGATCGCTTTGCAGTCTACTGCCGTCGTTGCCGATCGTCCAAACATCACACCACCTGCGCCTGCCATCCGACAGTCTGCCGGGTGGACCGTCCTACGCGCCAGCCGCGCGACCGCGGCGAGGATTGCCTCGAGACGGGCCGGCGTGGTGCCGCTCATGGAAGTACCCCTTGGGAGATATCGAAGATGGCTTTCGCAGACGCAGGTGGATACGAACTCGAAGCCCTGGCCGCCGAGCCGCAGCAGGCCGTGCGCAGTTTTTCGGCCCAGGTGGAGGACCGGTACTGGGCCGACAACCACTGGAAGGAGCCGTACTTCCGCGCCGACTGCGACTACGAAGACTACGCCCCGGCCTACTGCGTCGGCTACAGTGGCTGCGCCCAATACGGCGGTCGGTTCGAGGACGCGGAAAAGTCGCTGTGCGCGAATTTCATCCGCATCAAAGGCGATTCGCGGCTGGCGTGGGAAGAGGCGATCGAACCGATCCGTTCGGCCTGGGCCCGCGCGCAAGCGAACGCCGCGCAGGACCTGGAAGGCGAGCTGAACCACCTGTTCGAGCGGGTGTCGCAGCAACGGGGCCCCGCGTAACCACGCAAGGCAAAAAGTAACGGCGCTGTCCTACAGCGAGGGCCCGGGCCCTGCGCCACATTGTCGGCACCGAGGGCGTACCCAAGCGCTGCCCGGATCAACGACAAGGAGCAGGATTCATGTTTCGAGGCTTTGTGGTGGAGGACAACGCAGCGGTGCGCGCCGCACTGGTCGAAGGCCTCGCCGAACTGGCCGGTGTCACAACCGTGGGCTACGCGGGTGGCGAGCAGACGGCGCTGGCCTGGCTGAGCGACCCGGCCAACGATTGGGACGTCGCTGTGGTCGACATCAACCTGGGCATGGGCGGCTCAGGCTACCGCGTGATCGAGGCGCTGGGCAGGCGCCAGCCGCACCAGCGGGTGGTGGTCTGGACGGCTTCGGCGGACGCGCCCGTGCGCAGCCGGTGTTTGGTATTGGGAGTGGACAGGGTGTCCGACCGCGCCACCGAAAACGCCGATTTCACGGAGTACTGCATGGCTCAGTCCGAGGTGCAATCCCGAGGGGTCGGCGCGTCTGGCCGCTTTCCTGCGACGGAGTCTCAGTCCAGCTTGCAGCGCGGTGCGATTGCCGCATCGCTGTTCGGCGCCTGAGGCGTGCCCGACACTGCGCTCGGGCCGATTCGCTGGGCGCCATGAAGATTGCAACCTACAACGTCAACGGCATCAAGAGCCGGCTTCCGCGGCTGCTGGAATGGCTCGAACGCGAGCAGCCCGACGTCGCCTGCCTGCAGGAACTCAAGGCACTGGACGCAGGCTTTCCGCAGGCTGAACTGGCACAGGCCGGCTATCACGCCCTGTGGAAGGGCCAGCGGTCCTGGAACGGCGTGGCGATCCTGGCCAGGGGCGCGAAGCCGGTGGAGATCCGGCGCGAACTGCCGGGCGGTCCGTCGGACGACCACAGCCGCTACCTGGAAGCGGCGATCGACGGCATCGTCGTCGCCTGTCTCTATCTGCCCAATGGCAACCCGCAGCCGGGGCCCAAGTTCGACTACAAGCTCGCCTGGTTCGATCGCCTGCTCGAACACGCGGCCAGCCTGTACCGCTGCGGCCACCCGGTGGTGATGTGCGGCGACTACAACGTGGTGCCGACCGACTTCGATATCTACAACCCCAAGTCCTGGCGCAAGGATGCGTTGCTCCAGCCGGAAAGCCGGGAGCGCTACCAGCGGCTGCTGGCCCAGGGCTGGATCGACTCGATCCGGCAGCTGCATCCCGATGCCGCGGTCTATACCTTCTGGGACTACTTCCGGCAGCACTGGCAGCGCAACGCGGGCTTGCGGATCGACCACCTGCTGCTCAATGCCGAACTGGCACCCACCTTGCGCGCGGCCGGCGTCGATGACTGGGTGCGCGGGCAGGAAGGCGCCAGCGATCACGCGCCGACATGGGTGGAACTGGACCTGTCAAAACTTGGCAGGCAGGACACGGCCGCGGCCCTGGAGCAAGCACCGACCAAGCGCTCCGCGGCGAAGAAGCCCGCTGCGACGAGGGCGGCAGCAGGCAAGACGCCGGCCCGCAAGACCGCGGCTCGAAGTTAGCCGGCGAATCCGCCGTCGTCCAGGAAGGCCTGCTCCTGCGGCGTGGTCGCGCGGCCGAGAACGGCGTTGCGATGGGGAAAGCGGCCGAACCGTTCGATGATGTCCCGGTGCATGACCGCGAAGCGATACGGATCCGCGCCCAGCGGCTGCGTCAGCTGCGCCGCCTGCTGCTGGTCCGGCAGCGCCTCGGAGTGCATCAGCGGCAGGTAGAAGAAATTGCGCAGTGAGGCGTCGATCTGCAGGTCGAAGCCGGCGCCGATGGCCCGCCGAGCGATCTGCAATGCCTGGCCATCGGTTGCAAACATCCTGGCGGTGCCCCGAAAGGCATTGCGGGGAAACTGGTCGAGCAGGATCAGCAGCGCCAAGACACCCTCGGGACCGTCGGCCCAGCGGGCGAATTCGCCCCGGGCGGCCGCCTCGTGGGCCGCCAGGAAGCGGCCCCGAAAGTCCGTATCGAACGCCGCGTCCTTGCGGAACCAGCGCTTGGGCCCGGCATCGCGCCAGAAGGCCACGACGTCAGACGCCGAACAGTGGATTGGCATGTTTGCGTTTCGAAAAATTAAAGCGGGCCGCACCGGACCGCTATTCAGGAGTTGCCGGGCGTCGGCGGTCGTCGTCGTTTGTCCTTGCTGCGGTCGGCGCAATTTTGCACCTGCTGGCCGCCGCGCCGCTGGCTGCTGCCGTGGCAGGCAGGCTGGAACCTGCCTGATCGGCTCATGGCTCGATGAAGCATGGTTGACCCTAATGGCTGCGCAGGCGGACTTGGTTAGATTGGTCAGGGCTCAGACAGCCCCAAGGAGATGACATGCAAATCCGTACCCGCCGGTCCCTGCTGACCGCCGCCCTGGCAGCGCTCACCTTCAGCGCCGCGTGCCTGCCCGCCGCGGCGCAGAACTACCCCTCCCGGCCGATCACGCTGATCGTGCCCTGGGGCGCCGGCGGCGGCACCGATGCCACCGCCCGGATCATCGGCAGCCTGATGGAAAAGGAACTGGGCCAGCCGGTGACGGTGGTCAACCGCACCGGCGGCAGCGGCGTGGTCGGCCACGCGGCGATCGCCTCGGCCGCGCCGGACGGCTACACCATCGGCCTGGCGACCGTGGAGATCAGCATGATGCACTGGCAGGGCCTGACGGAACTGAGCGGCGCCTCGTACACGCCGATCGGGCTGGTCAACGCCGACCCGGCTGGCATCCAGGTCCGCGCCGATGCGCCGTACAAGACCGTGAATGACCTGCTGGCCGCAATCAAGGCCAACCCGGGCAAGTTCAAGGCCTCCGGCACCGGGCAGGGCGGCATCTGGCACCTGGCTATCGCCGGCCTGCTGCGCGACCAGAAGATCGATCCCACCGCCTTGCCCTGGGTGCCGAGCAACGGCGCTGCGCCTGGACTGCAGGACATGGTGGCGGGCGGCGTCGAAGTGGCGCCGGTCTCGCTGCCCGAAGCGCGCTCGCTGATCGACGCCGGCAAGGTCCGCAGCCTGGCGATCATGGACGAGAAGCCATCGGCGCTGTACCCGAACGTGCCGACACTGAAGTCGGTGACCGGCAGCAACTGGACGATGGCCGCGTGGCGCGGAATCGTTGCGCCCAAGGGCATCCCGGCCGAAGCCCGCGACAAGCTCAGCGCCGCGGTGCGCAAGGTGGCGGCCAGCAAGGAGTACCACGACTTCATGGCCAGCCGGGGCTTCGGCGTGATCTACGCCGAGCCGGAGGCGTTCGGCCGTTTCATGGCCAAGTCGGATACCGAGCTCGGAGCGACCATGAAAGCCGTGGGCCTGGTCAAGTGACGGCGCACCGCGCCGTCATCCCCGCGCAGGCGGGGATCCACGCCCCCGCGGACTCAGGGATCCACGCCCCCGCGGACTCAGGGATCCACGCCCCCGCGGACTCAGGGATCCAGGACTTGCGTTCATGAAACTCAACGACGCCATCTTGGGGCTGGTGCTGCTGGTCCTGGGCGCGGCGGTCCTGCTCGCGATCCAGGGCTATCCCAGGATTCCCGGCCAGCCGGTGGGCCCGGCGCTGTTCCCGGGCCTGATCGCCACCGGCCTGTGTCTCACCGGCGTGCTGCTGGTCGTGCGGGGCCTGCGGCAACCGCGCCAGGCCTGGCTGGTGTTCGAGGACTGGGTCCGCTCGCCGCGCCATGTCGGCGCCGTGCTGGTGCTGCTCGGCTCGATCGTGTTCTACATCGTGGCCGCGAACTGGCTGGGCTTCCTGCCGACGGCACTACTCATCCTGCTGGCGATGTTCACCATGCTGCGGGTGCCGCCCGGCCGCAGCCTGCTGATCGCGGTGATCGCGACCCTGCTGGTGCACTTCGCCTTCTACAAGCTGCTGCGGGTGCCGCTGCCCTGGGGCCTGCTGACCCCGTACGCCTGGTGAGGAGCCCCTAGCATGTGGACCGCAATCGGCCAGGCCTTCGCGATGGTGTTCGAGCCGTACACCATCGCGGTGATGATCGTCGCGTCGCTGTACGGCCTGTTCGTCGGCGCGGTTCCCGGCCTCACCGCCACCATGGCGACGGCATTGCTGGTGCCGGTGACCTTCTTCATGCCGCCGATCCCTGCGATCGCGGCGATGGTCACGGCCACGGCGATGGCGATCTTTTCCGGCGACATTCCCGGCTGCCTGCTGCGCATTCCCGGCACGCCGGCCTCGGCCGCGTACACCGACGAAGCCTATGCCATGACCAAAAAGGGTCAGGCCGAAGTGGCGCTGGGCGCCGGCCTGGTGTTCTCCGCCGTCGGCGGCCTGTTCGGCACGGCGGTGCTGATCGTGGCCGCGCCCTCGCTGGCCAACTTCGCGCTCAACTTCAGCTCGTTTGAATACTTCTGGCTGGTGCTGCTGGGCCTGACCTGCGCGGTCTTCATCACTTCCGACCAGCCGCTCAAGGGTGTCGTGACGCTGCTGCTGGGACTGCTGGTGGCCTGCGTCGGCCTGGGCAATCCAGCGGGCTTTCCGCGTTTCACCTTCGGCAACGCGGAGATGACCGGCGGCATCGGCATGATCGCGATGATGATCGGCATGTTCGCCATCTCCGAGATCATCCGCTTCGTGGTCGACACCAGCCCGCCGCCGGTCATGGTGGTGGAGAAGGTGGGCAACGTGCTGGCCGGCCAGTGGGCGCTGGCCAGGAAATATCCGGTGCAGATCCTGCGTGGCAGCGCGCTCGGCACGGCCGTGGGGGCGCTGCCCGGCGCCGGCGCCGACATCGCCGCCTGGATGTCGTACGCAATGAGCAAGAAGTTCTCGAAGGAGCCCGAGAAGTTCGGCACCGGCCATGTGGAAGGCATCGTCGAATCGGGTTCCGCCAACAACAGCGCGCTGGCTGGGGCATGGATTCCGGCGCTGGTGTTCGGCATCCCAGGCGACTCGATCACCGCGATCGTGATCGGTGTCCTCTACATGAAGAACATGAACCCCGGCCCGACACTGTTCACCACCAATCCGCAGAACATCTACGCGGTGTTCCTGCTGTTCATCGTCGCCAACATCATCATGGTTCCGCTGGGCATCCTGTGCATCAAGGTATCCAGACGGATTCTGCGGGTGCCGCGCGAAGTGCTGATGCCGCTGATCCTGCTGTTCTGCATCGTCGGCACCTTTGCGATCAACAACACGCCGTTCGAGATCGGCGTGATGCTGGTGGCCGGCGTCATCGCCTGGCTGCTGGAAGCCAACCGTTTCCCGATCGCGCCGGCGATTCTGGGCGTGGTGCTGGGCGGCATGCTGGAAGAAAACTTCATCACCTCGATGATCAAGTCCGACGGCAACCTCGGCGCGTTCTTCTCGCGCCCGATCGCCGCCTCGCTCGCGCTGCTGTGCCTGCTGACCTGGTTCACGCCGGTGGTGTTGCGCACGCTGACGCGGCGGGCGCGGGCCTGATCGCTGGTCTAGCCGATCGCGGTGGGCAGGGCGACACCGAGCTTGCGGCCCCACGGCTCCAGCGACGGCAGGATGGCCGGATACAGCGAGACCCCTGCACGCTCCTGTTCGCGCGACAGCGCCAGCCCTTTCTCACCCGGCATGCGCACCGGCTTGCCGGCCTGTGCCGGCCGTGACGCATGGCACTGGTCCACGATGGCGCCGGTCTGCCGCGTGAAAGCGTCCCTGCCGGAGAACGCGGCTGGATCCAGGATTTGCAGGAACACCGTCGCGCCCCAGCCTTGGCGCGGGTCGGCGCGGCCGTGGCCGGCCAGGCCGCCGGTGAGCGCCTCGACCAGCAGCGACAGGCCGTAGCCTTTGTGGCCGGAGTCCATCCCGCCCAGCGGCAGGATGGTTCCCTTGGGAGCGGTGAACAGCACGGATGGGTCGCTGGAGGGCCGGCCGTGGCCGTCGATCAGCCACTGCGCTGGCAACTGGCCGCCTTCCTGGTGCAGGCGGTTGGTCAGCCCGTTGGTTGTGGCCGAGGTGGAGATGTCGATCAGGATCGGTTCGTCCGGGGTCGGGATGCCGGCCGAGAGCGGGTTGGGTGTGAACACCGGGTCGAGCCCGCCGAAGGGCGCGACGCTGGCAGTGTTCGCGTCGGAGCAGGCCAGCAGCATGAGCAGGCCCTGGTCGGTGGCGCGCTTGTGATACGCCGCCAGGCAGGCGATGTGGTGGCTGCGCCGGATGACCACGGTGCCGGTGCCGCACTGCTTCGCGCGCGCGGTGGCCAGCGCCATCGCTTCCAGCACCAGCCAGGGCCCGGGCAGGCGGCGGCCGTCCCAGGTCACGGCTGCCGGCTGGTCCTGCACCACTGCGGGCGAACCATCGCGCTCCATCGACCCCGACTCCAGTTCACCCAGATAGGGACTCAGCAAGGCGAGGCCGTGGGTGGTGTGTCCCAGCAGGTCGCCCTCGACCAGGATCGCGGCCACGGCGTCGGCCTTGTCCTGCGGCAGGCCGGCTCCAGTCAGGAGCTGCTGCGCGAACGCAGTCAGTCCGGCGGCGCAGTAGCGCGGGCCGCTCATGCCTGCCCCTTGTCTGCCTGCGCGCGCAGTTCCATCTCACGGACCAGGGCCCGCGCCTCGTCGCCCTCGGGGATGGGTCTGCCGCTGTCGCGCCACTGCACCGCCGCCTTGAAACCTTCGGACTGCGCGTACCGGCGGAACCACAGGCCTTCGGGGTTGTGGCGGGTGATGCCGTCGAATACGGTAGCCATTTGCTGGCTCTGCTCCAGGCCCATTGCGAGCAGCACCTGGTTGACCACCATCTTGTGCATGGCCAGGTGGCTGCGCGGCACGCCAGCGATGCGATTGGCCAGCTTCAAGGTCGCCGCCTCGAGTTGATCCAGGGGGACCGCCTCGTTGGCCAGGCCCCAATCGGCGGCGGTGCGGCCGTCGATGGTGTCGCCGGTGAACATCAGTTGCTTGGCGCGCGTGGGGCCGAGGCGGTAGGTCCACATGGCCGTGGTGGGGCAACCCCACACGCGGGTCGGCATGTAGCCGATGCGGGCGTCCTGCGCCATCATCAGCAGGTCGCAGCACAGGGCGATGTCACTTCCGCCAGCGACAGCGTGGCCGTGCACCTTGGCGATGGTGGGCTTGGGGCTGCGCCAAAGGCTCATGAAGTCCTCGGTATTGCGCTTCATGTACGCGTAGTCCTCCATTGGATCCCAGGGGCGGCGCTCCTGCTGGCAGGGGTGGTCGATCTCGCCTTGGCCGAACTGGGTGAGGTCGTAGCCGCCGCAAAAGCCCTTGCCGGCGCCCTCGACCACGATCACATGGATGCTGTCCTGCGCATTGGCCCACTCGACGGCAGCGCGCAGTTCCCGCGGTGTCTCGTCGTTGATTGCGTTGAGCTTCTCCGGACGGTCCAGCAGCAGGCGTGCAATGCGCGGAAAGGCCGGATCCGGCTCGATCCGCAGCGTCGTGAAGGCGGGCATGGTGTCTCCTGTTGTGCTGCGGCCAGTTTATCGGGGCCGGTCCTACAGCGCGCGGCGCCGGGAGCGCCTACAGTCGATGGACCAATGCCAACAGGAGCAAGCATGGCCAATACAAGTGTCGGGCGCGGCCCCGCCTCCGGTGGCAACGAGAACCATGACGGTGATCCGCGCCACACGACCATGGGCGAAGCGATCAAGCAGGAGCGGCCCGCGGGCAACGAAGTGCTCGATGACGAGCAAAGCGTGGTGCCGGTGGTCCAGCCGCCCGCCCCGGCGGCAGGCGCCAAGCTGCCGCCGGCCTGACTGTGCCTCGCGGGGGCGCGGGCGGGTTGTCGGGCGCGTCCTACAGACACGCCCGTGACGGTGTGCTCACAATGGCTGCCCATCCGGTCCATCCCCAAGGAGAACAAACCATGTTGAGCCGCCAGACCTTTTTGCGCACCGCCCTTGCCGCGAGCCTCGTCACGCTGACGCTGGCCGGGTGCGGCCAGATGCGCCCCTCGCAGAAGATGCAGATCTTCGAAGCCAGCCTGAGCGCTTCGCAGGAAGTCCCGCCGAATATGTCCGCCGCCACCGGGGCGGCCGAGGTGCAGTTCAACGAGAACACCAACAAGCTGACCTGGAAGATCACCTACTCGGGCCTCACCGGCTCGGCGACGGCCGGCCACATCCACGGCCCGGCCGCGATGGGCGCGAACGCCGGCGTGGTGATTCCCTTCACCGGCAACCTCGATGCCCAGCCCATCATGGGCGAGACCACGATCACTTCGGCGCAGTACGCCGACCTGGCCGCCGGCCTGTACTACGTCAACATCCATACGGCGCGTGCCCCCGGCGGCGAGATCCGCGGGCAGCTGCGCCGCCGGATGTAAACCCGGGTCCATCAGCATCAGCAAGGCCCGCTGTCGCGGGCCTTGCTTCGTGGGGGATGAAAACTGGTTGCTCGCGCAACCAGATGGGGATATAGTTGCGCCCGCAACCAATCAACGCCATGTCGCCCACACCTGCCTTCCCGAGTCATGTCCCGGTCCTCATCGCCGGCGGCGGCCCCGTGGGCCTCACGCTGGCCGCGCTGCTCGCGCGCCAGGGCATTGCCAGCCTGGTGATCGAGGCCGACGAGGGCTACTGCAGCGGCAGCCGCGCCATCTGCATGTCGCGTCGCTCGCAGGAGATCCTGGGCTGGGCCGGCGCGGCCGATGCGCTGGTGGCCAAGGGCCTGGCCTGGACCGGCGGGCGCAGCTACTGGCGCGACACCGAGGTGCTGCACTTCCAGATGCCGTCGGAGCCGAGCCAGCGCTTCGCGCCGATGGTCAACATCCAGCAGTTCTATGTCGAGGAGTTCGTGCATCAGGCGATCCAGGCGCAGCCGGTGCTGGCGGACGTGCGTTGGTCGAGCCGCGTGGAGACTTTGCGTGACACTGGCAAGGGCGTGCACGTGCAAGTCCGTAGCGCCGATGGCTTGCACACGGTTCGCTGCGACTACCTCGTGGCTTGCGACGGCGGCCGCAGCACGGTGCGCGAGCAGCTCGGCCTGCAGCTGGAGGGCACGCAGTACGAGGGCCGCTACGTGATCGTCGATATCGTGCAGAAGACCCAACGGCCGGTGGAGCGGCTGGCCTGGTTCGACCCTCCGTCCAACCCCGGCTCGACGCTGCTGATGCACCGGCAGCCGGACGACGTCTGGCGCATCGACTACCAGATCCGGGACGACGAGGATCCGGCCGAGGCCGTCAAGCCGCAGAACGTGCTGCCGCGAGTGCAGAGCCACCTGAGCATGATCGGCGAGCACGAGCCTTGGAAGCCGCTGTGGATCTCGATCTACAACGCCAAGTGCCTGACGCTGCCGGACTACCGCCACGGCCGGGTGTTCTTCGCCGGCGATGCCGCGCACCTGGTGCCGATCTTCGGCGTGCGCGGCCTCAACTCCGGCCTGGACGACGCCGGCAACCTGGCCTGGAAGCTGGCCGCCGTGCTGCGCGGCGATGCCCGGGACAGCCTGCTCGATTCGTATTCGGTGGAGCGGGTCCACGCGGCGCGTGAGAACATCGCCTATGGCGCCAAGAGCACGGAGTTCATGGCGCCGCCGAATTTCGCGTTCAAGCTGCTGCGCGAAGCGACGCTGCGGCTGGCGGTGAGCGACGCCACCCTGCGGCCGCTGATCAACCCGCGGCAATCGGCGCCGGTCTCGTATGAAGCGTCTGCGCTCAATGTGCCGCAAGCTCAGGACTGGGCCAGCGGCATGGCAGCGCCCGGCCAGCCGGCGCCGGAGGCGTTGCTGGCGGCGCCGCACGGCCCGTTTCACCTGAGCCAGGCCTTCGGCAAGGATTTCGTCTGCCTGGTGTTCAGCGACGGCGCGCTGCCCGAGGCGATTTCGCAGATCACGGCCGCCGGCGTCGGCGTGCTGCACATCCCGCCGGACGCCGACAGCCGGGGCCAGGCGCGCGAGCGTTACGGCCTGGCCGGGGCTGTCACCCAGGCGCTGGTGCTGGTGCGGCCCGACGGCTACGTGATGGGGCGCTGGCACGGCCACGACCCGGCGCCGGTGCTGGCGGCGCTCCAGCAACAAGGACTCAAGCCATGACCGATGCCGACCTGGACCGCAGCTACAGCGCCCTTGCCGGGGCATTGACCGACGTGGGGGAGGGCGCAGCGCCCTTGCTGTTGTCGATGCTGTGCCTGGCGCTGATGGGCCGGGCGCAAAGCGCGGCCGACGTGCTGCCGCTGATCGAACTCGCGCGCAGCCAGGCGCTGGAGGGCGGGCATGGCGGCACCTGAAGCGCCGGCGCTCGACCGATTCCTGAGCTATCGGCTGCACCGGGTCGCCAAACTCACCGACCGGGTCAGCAGCGACGCCTATGCGTCCGAATTCGGCCTGCCGGTCGGCGAGGCCCGCTGCCTGGCCGCGATCGGCCATTTCGCCTCGCTGTCGGTGGTGGAGCTGGCGGCGCGGGCCGACCTGCACAAGGGGCCGGCCAGCCGGGCGGCGCAGGCGCTGGTGGAACGCGGCCTGGTGCGCAAGCAGGCCAGCGAGGCCGACGGCCGCGGCGTGGCGCTGAGCCTGACCCCGGCCGGCCGCAAGCTCTGGAGCCGGGTGATCGGGCTGATCGCCCGGCGCAACGAAGAAATCTTCGGCTGCCTCAGCAGCGCCGAGCGCAGGAAGCTCGGGACGGTGCTGGACCGGTTGATCGAGCACGCGGGAGCCTCAGGGGCCATCGGTTGACGGGTGTCAACCGCAGCGTCGGGTGGCGGTGATAGATTGAATTTCAGGAGGCTCTCCATGACCTATCCCATCCGAGTGGCGGTCGTTGCCCTGGCCATGGCAACGCTGGCTGGCACCGTCCAGGCCCAGGCGACCGTCGGCTTCGCTGCCAAGGATATTCACCTGCGGGCCGGCCCGGCGCGCGACTATCCGATCGTTGCGATCGTGCCGGTTGGTTATCAGTTGCTGGTCCAGGGCTGCTTGTCGAACTACACATGGTGCGACGTGGTGGCCGGCCCCAACCGCGGCTGGGCTTACGCCGGCAACATCAGGTACGCCTACCAGGGCGCGAGCGTGCCGCTGTTGAACTACGGTGCGGTGATCGGCATCGGCGTGCTCGGCTTCGCCCTGAACGACTACTGGAGCGACTATTACCGTGGCCGGCCCTGGTACAACGATCGCGACCGCTGGGTCAACCGGCCCCACTTGCGGCCGGCGCCGCCGCGGCCGTTCCAGCCGCCGCGCGAAGTCCGCCCTGAGCATCCCCGGCCGTCGCAGCACGCGGCGCCAATCGGGCCGCGGTCGCCGGCGCCAGGCGCGGCCCCACACACGCCGGACCGGCCGCGCCTGCCGGGCGTGACCCCGCGGCCGCCGCGGGATGCACAGCCCGGCCCGGCCGGCCGGGACCAGCGCGGCGAGGGGCAACGCGACGGTCCTGGCCGTGGCGACCGCCAGCAACGTTAGCGGTCCCTCAATACCCACAACAGGGGCTTGCAGGGGGCTTGGCACGTAAAATGCCGGGTTCCCCCCGAAGAGCCTGCATGAACGCCCCTGTCGACGTTTCCTTTTTCGCGCGCGCCGCCAAGCCGCTCACCAGCTACCGCAAGTACTGGGCGAGCCGCTTCGGCACGGCCCCGTTCCTGCCGATGAGCCGGGCGGAGATGGACGCGCTGGGCTGGGACAGCTGCGACATCATCGTGGTCACGGGCGACGCCTACGTCGACCATCCGAGTTTCGGCATGGCCGTGATCGGCCGGGTGCTGGAAGCGCAAGGGTTCAGGGTCGGGATCATCGCCCAGCCGGACTGGCAGAGCGCCGACCCGTTCAAGGCGCTTGGCAAGCCGAACCTGTTCTTCGGCGTCACCGCCGGCAACATGGATTCGATGATCAACCGCTACACGGCGGACCGCAAGATCCGCAGCGACGACGCCTACACGCCGGGCGACGTCGGCGGCAAGCGGCCGGACCGCGCCGCCATCGTCTACAGCCAGCGCTGCCGCGAAGCCTACAAGGACGTGCCGATCGTGCTGGGCGGCATCGAAGGCAGTCTGCGCCGCATCGCGCACTACGACTACTGGTCCGACAAGGTGCGCCGCTCGATCGTGACGGACGCCAAGTGCGACCTGCTGCTCTACGGAAACGCCGAGCGCGCGATCGTCGAGATCGCCCACCGGCTGGCGGCGAAGGAGTCGGTGCACGAGATCACCGACGTGCGCGGCACGGCGTTCTTCCAGCGGGCCAAGCCCGAAGGCTGGTTCCAGATCGATTCGACCGAGGTCGATCAGCCAGGACGGGTGGAAGACCACATCAATCCGTACCAGACCACGTCGGAACAGGCGCAAGCGCAAGGCACCACTTGCGCGAAGGAAGAGGGCAGTGGCATGCCCGAAGCCAATCCGGCGATCCAGCCTTTGATGTTCGTTGCCAATCCCAAGGTCAAGCTCAAGGTGCCGCCGCGCGACCGTACGGTGATCCGCCTGCCGTCGTACGAGCAGGTCAAGAGCGACCCGGTTCTGTATGCTCACGCCAACCGCGTGCTGCACCTGGAAACCAATCCGGGCAATGCGCGGGCGCTGGTGCAGGCGCACGGCGACCGCGACATCTGGCTGACGCCGCCGCCGATCCCGCTGACCACGGCGGAGATGGACCATGTGTTCGGCCTGCCGTATGCCCGCAGTCCGCACCCGGTCTATGCCGACGAGAAGGGCAGCCACGAGCACGCGACCAAGATCCCGGCCTGGGAGATGATCCGCTTTTCCGTGAACATCATGCGCGGCTGCTTCGGCGGTTGCACCTTCTGCTCGATCACCGAGCACGAGGGCCGCATCATCCAGAGCCGGAGCGAAGATTCCGTGATCCGCGAGATCGAGGAGATCCGCGACAAGATCCCGGCCTTCACCGGCGTCATCTCGGACCTGGGCGGTCCGACAGCCAACATGTACCGTATCGGCTGCAAGAGCCCGGAGATCGAATCGGCCTGCCGCAAGCCGAGTTGCGTGTACCCGGGCATCTGCCAGAACCTCAACACCGACCACAGCGCCCTGATCCACATGTACCGCCGGGCCCGGGCGTTGAAGGGCGTCAAGAAGATCCTGATCGGCTCGGGCCTGCGCTACGACCTGGCGGTGCAGTCGCCCGAGTACGTCAAGGAACTGGTGCAGCACCACGTCGGCGGCTACCTGAAGATCGCGCCCGAGCACACCGAGCAGGGGCCGCTCACCAGGATGATGAAGCCCGGGATCGGCAGCTACGACAAGTTCAAGGCGATGTTCGAGAAGTACAGCGCCGAGGCGGGCAAGAAGCAGTACCTGATCCCGTACTTCATCGCCGCTCACCCGGGCACCAGCGACGAGGACATGATGAACCTGGCGCTGTGGCTCAAGAAGAACGGCTTTCGCGCCGACCAGGTGCAGACCTTCTATCCCAGCCCGATGGCCACGGCCACTGCGATGTACCACAGCGGCCGTAATCCGCTGCGCAAGATCCATCGCGAAGCGACGGCCGACGACAGCGTCGACATCGTCCGCGGCGAGAAGCGCCGCCGGCTGCACAAGGCCTTCCTGCGCTACCACGACGCCAACAACTGGCCGCTGCTGCGCGAGGCGCTCAAGGCGATGGGCCGGGCCGACCTGATCGGTAACGGCAAGCACCACCTGATCCCGACCTTCCAGCCGATCACCGACGGCGGCTACACCAGCGCGCGCCGCAAGAACTCCACCGCGGCACCGGTGGCCCTCAAGGCGGTTTCAGCGCAGGGGTCGAAGGCGCCGGTCAAGCCGGCGCGGGGCCGCATGCTGACCCAGCACACCGGCCTGCCGCCGCGCGTCACGGGCGCCGCCAGGCCGCCGCGCAAGGCGCGTTGACCTACGCTTCGGTTCGCCGGAACGGGCTGCGCTCGTCGAGGTGCTCCAGGTAGTTCTCGATCCCCTTGCCCTCCTTGTCGAGGAAACGCTCCACCGCATCGGCAAAAGCCGGGTGCGCCAGCCAGTGGCAACTCGTCGTCTTCACCGGCATGAGGGCCCGCGCCATCTTGTGCTCGCCCTGGGCGCCGCCCTCGAAACGGCCGAAGCCGTGCTCGATGCACCACTGCAGCGGCTGGTAGTAGCAGGCCTCGAAGTGCAGGCAGTCCACCCGTTCCAGCGCGCCCCAGTAACGGCCATAGGCAGCGGGCATTGCGTTGTCCGCGCCGGCGGGTGAGACCGAGTCGAGCGCGATCAGGCTGGCCGCCAACGGCTTGCCGGCCCGCTCGGCAACGAACAGCAACCAGTTCTCCGGCATGCTGGCCGCCATGCGGCCGAAAAAATCGCGCGTGAGGTAGGGCGAATTGCCGTGCTCGTAGTAGGTGCGCTCGTAGCAGCGGTAGAAGAAATTCCAGTCCTGCTCGCCGATGTCGGCGCCTCGGCTCCAGCGAAACGCCACGCCCGCCTCAGCCACCTTGCGCCGCTCCTGCCGGATCTTCTTGCGCTTTTCCTGCGCCAGACTGGCCAGGAAGTCGTCGAAGCTGGCCCACGGCGTGCCCGGCGCACTGAGATTGGTCCAGTGGAATTGCACGGTGTGGCGCAGCATCAGGCCCGCTTGCTCGCAGGCGGAGACGTCGTCGGGCGCCGCGAACAACAGGTGGAACGACGACTGATGTTCCTGCTTGCACCAGGCCAGGATCGCCTTGACCAGCGCGCTGCGCGACGCGGCGTCGCGGGCCAGCAGCCGCGAACCCGGAACCGGAGTGAACGGCACAGCGGCCAGCGCCTTCGGGTAGTAGGCCAGGCCGTGCTGCTCGTAGGCGTTGGCCCAGGCCCAGTCGAACACGTACTCGCCGTACGAGTGGTCTTTCAGGTAGAGGGCGCAGGCGGCCTGCAACTGGTCGCCGCGCCACAAGGTGATGAAACGAGGGGTCCAGCCTTTGGCCGGCGTGGCGCTCTCGCTCTGGTCCATCGCGGCCAGGTACTCGTGACGCATGAAGGGGGTGGGCGCCTGTTGCAGCGCGAGCAGCGCATTCCAGGCCTCGGCGTCGATGGCCAGGGGCGAGGCCAGCACCCGGGTGACATAATCGTTCGAGTTGTTTTTCACTGCTGCCATGGCCCTCAAATTCTGTATTGCCCAACTCAATTTCCTGGTCGGCGACATGCCGGGCAATGCGCAGAAGATCATCGCTGCATCGCGCACCGCTTATGCGCAAGGTGCGCGCCTGGTGCTGACGCCGGAACTGTCGATCTGCGGCTACGCGGCCGAGGACCTGTTCCTGCGGCCGGCCTTCATCGCGGCCTGTGATGATGCCGTGAAAACGGTGGCCCGCGAACTGGCCGGGTTAAAGGACCTGCACGTGGTGGTGGGCCATCCCACCGGCGGCGACATCCGCAGCAAGTCGGTCGCGGTGCAGCGGCGCTTCAACGCGGCCAGCGTGGTCAGCAACGGCAAGATCCTCGAGACGTACGCCAAGCGCGAGCTGCCCAACTACCAGGTGTTCGACGAGCGCCGCTACTTCACGCCGGGGCAGGGCGTGTGCGTGTTCCAGGTGGCGGGCGTGAACGTCGGCCTGCTGATCTGCGAGGACGCCTGGTTCGAGGAACCGGCGCTGCTGGCCAGGGAGGCTGGCGCGGAGCTGCTGGCGGTCATCAACGCCTCGCCGTTCCACGTCGGCAAGGGCGGCGAGCGCTTTGCCCGGATGGCCGATCGCGCCATCGCCGTGGGCCTGCCGCTGGCCTATGCGCATTTCATCGGCGGCCAGGACGAAGTGGTGTTCGACGGCGGCTCCTTCGCGGTCAATGCCGATGGCTCGCTGGCGGCGCGCGCGCCGGAGTTCCAGGAGGACCTGTTCTGCCTGCAGGCCGAAGGCGGCGGCGCCGTGCCCCTGCGCCTGAGCGGGCCCATCACGCACGAGCGCTCCCCGGAAGCCGACCTGTGGGACGCGCTGGTGCTCGGCGTGCGCGACTACGTCAACAAGAACGGTTTTCCCGGCGTGCTGCTCGGCTTGTCCGGCGGCATCGATTCGGCCCTGGTGCTGGCGATCGCCGTCGACGCCCTCGGTCGCGACAAGGTTCGGGCCGTGATGATGCCGTCGCCATATACGGCCGACATCTCCTGGATCGACGCCCGCGACATGGCTGCGCGGCTCGGAGTGCGCTACGACGAGATTTCCATCGTGCCCGAGTTCGAGGCCTTCAAGGCCTCGCTGGCCGGCGAGTTCAAGGGCCTGGCCGAAGACACCACCGAGGAGAACATCCAGGCCCGCATCCGCGGCGTGATCCTGATGGCGCTGTCCAACAAGTTCGGCTCCATCGTGCTGACCACCGGCAACAAGAGCGAGATGGCCACCGGCTACTGCACGCTCTACGGCGACATGGCGGGCGGCTTCGCCGTCATCAAGGACGTGCTCAAGACCTCGGTGTTCCGGCTGGCGAAGTGGCGCAACGTCCACGACCCCTACGGCACCGGCATCAACCCGATCCCCGAGCGCATCATCACCCGGCCGCCGAGCGCGGAGCTGCGCCCTGACCAGACCGACCAGGACAGCCTGCCGCCCTACGAGATCCTAGACGCGATCCTGCAGCGCTACATGGAGGATGACGAGGGTGTCGAGCAGATCGTCGCGCAGGGCTTCGATCGCGCCGTGGTCGAGCGGGTGGCCCGCCTGATCCGGATCAACGAATACAAGCGCCGGCAGGCGCCGGTGGGCATCCGCGTGACCCACCGCAGCTTCGGAAAAGACTGGCGATACCCGATCACTGGTAAATTCCGTTCCTGAACCCGACAGGAAACACCATGAAACAGATCACCGCCATCGTCAAACCGTTCAAGCTCGAGGAAGTGCGCGAAGCGCTCGCCGAGTGCGGCGTCACCGGCCTGACGGTGACCGAGGTCAAGGGATTCGGTCGCCAGAAGGGCCACACCGAGCTGTATCGCGGCGCCGAATACGTGGTCGATTTCCTGCCCAAGGTGAAGGTGGAAGTGGTGGTCAAGGACGACGATGTCGAGCGCTGCGTCGACGAGATCGTCCGGGCCGCCCGCACCGGCAAGATCGGCGACGGCAAGATCTTCGTCACCAGCGTCGAGCGGGTGGTGCGCATCCGCACCGGCGAGACCGACGAATCCGCGGTCTGATCCCACCGCTCAGGAAGCGGGCAACTCGCCCAGCGTGAAGTAGAAGGTCGCTCCACGGCCGGCGCCGCGCGGGCGTGGGGCGTCAGGACGCCTCAGATCTCGCGCAGGTCGGACGCGCCGGAACTGGTTGCGCTGTCTTGTGCCAGCTGCCTCAGCAGCACGGCGGGATCGCTGTCGACCCGCAGCAGGCCCATCTGCCAGTCGTTCATGAAGCCGTGCGAAACACTGGCGCGCAGGAAGGTGAGCAGGGGCGCGTAATAGCCGCCGACATCCAGCAGCCCGATCGGTTTGGCGTGGTACCCGAGCTGGCGCCAGGTCCAGACCTCGAACAGTTCCTCGAACGTGCCGATGCCGCCAGGCAGGGCCACGAAGGCGTCCGCGCGCTCGGCCATCATCCGTTTGCGGTCGTGCATGGTGTCTACGACGTGCAGCTCGGTGCAATCGAGCTTGGCGAACTCTCGTTCCACCAGGGCTTTGGGAATGACACCGACCACGCGGCCGCCGCTTTCCAGCGTCGCGTCCGCGACCACGCCCATCAGGCCGTTGTTGCCGCCGCCGTACACCAGCTGGCCCCCGCTGGCGCCGACCCAGCGGCCGACCGTACGCGCCGCTTCGACGAATTCCGGCGTCTCGCCGGTACGCGAGCCGCAATAGACGCAGACGGAGAACGGCTGCTTCATGAGCCGAAGTGCTGCCACAGCGCCGCCAGCCAGATGCCGCCGCACAGCAGCAGGCTGAGCAGCACCGCGGCGCTGCCCATGTCCTTGGCCCGCTTGGACAGGTCGTGCCATTCGGGCCCGATCCGGTCCACCACGGTCTCGATGCCGGTGTTGAGCAATTCGACGATCAGCACGATCAGCACCGAGCCGGCCAGCAGGGCCGCCTCCACCCAGTTGCGTGCCACCCAGAACGAGGCCGGCAGCAACACCACGGCTGCAACCGCTTCCTGGCGAAATGCCGGTTCGGCCCAGCCGGCGCGCAGGCCGGCCAGCGAGTAACCCGTGGCATGCCAGACCCGGTTCAGGCCGGTCCGTGCTTTCTGCGGATTGGCGTCAGGCAGGGCTTGGGGTGGCAATGACATGGCGGGGATTGTCACTTGTTCGCGGCCGGTGCCGGAATCAACCGGGTGCCGGCCAGGACGTCATGCCAGAACTGGCGCTGCGGCTGCAAGTTGCTGGCCAGCGCGAGCAGCGCGATCCAGCCCAGGACGGCGGCGAACATGCCGGCTGCCGACATCTTCATGGGGGCGACGAAGGCCAGCGGCGGCAGCACCCACAGCCAGCAGCAGGCGTAGCGGAACAGGGCCCGCAACTGGCCGAGCGGCCGGCCGTTGCGGTCGACCACGCGGATGCCCCAGGTCTTCATGGCCAGGGTCTGGCCGCGCACCCAGCACCACACGAAGTAGATCCCCAGCACGACGACCAGGAAGGCCAGCAGCAGCGGCCGCCTCTCGTCCATCCCGTTGCGCATGCCGGCGGAGATGCTGAAGACCAGTCCGGCGCCCATTGCGATGCCGAACACCAGCGTGCTTTCGTAGAGCATGCAGGCTAGCCGGCGCAGCAGCGCCGGCGCGGTCAGGGAATCCACCGCGTTCAATTGCTGGGGGCAGGGGACGCGGGCGGCACCGGCTGGGGCAGCAGCGTGTTGTGGTCCACCTGGTTGGGTGCGGCGGCGATACGGGGCGCCTTGCTGTCACCGACCCGGGGCACCGTTGCCATCTTCTGGGCCGGCACTGGCTTGATGGCCGCAGCCGTGGCCGGCGGCTTGGCGGCCGAGGCGGCGCCGGCCGCCAGCTTGCGCTTCTGCTCCGGCGGCAGGGCCTGGTATTCCTCCCATTTGGCCTTTTTGTCGTCGGCCGACAGTTGCTTGCTCTCGGCAAAGTTCAGGCGTGCCTGGGTTCTCTGCTGGGGGCTGAGAGCGACCCATTCGGTCATGCGGCTGTGCAGCTTTTCCTGCTCAGTGGGAGGCAGGCGGCCGTAGCTCTTCGAGATGACGACCCATTTGCGCTTCTGTGCCTCGCTGATGGTCGGCCAGGTGCCGGCCAGCGGTCCCAGCGCCTGCTGTTGCGGCGCCGTCAATTCGCTCCACAAGGGGCTGGTGGGGGACCTGGCCGCCCGCGCCGCATTGCTTGCAGCCGATGATGGGCGGACGGCACCCGATGCGGCCTTGGCCGGGCCCGCGCCCATCGGCCCGGTGACGCCGACCGGCTGGGCCGGGGTGCTCACCTGGGCGGCCGACAGGCCGGCGATCAGGCAAAAGGCCACGCCGACAAGTAAAACGCCCGTCGAACGAGGCTCAGGCCTGGGGACGGGCGCAGCGGATGGGACGCGCATGGAATCCGGCGTTATTCGGTGCCGCCCGACTTGAGGTATTGGGTGAAGCCCGGGTCCGCATAGGCGGCGGGGGGCAAGTCGTCCGTCAGGATGGCGGCGTCCACCTCGGCCACTTCGCTGGCGCGCCGCTCGTTCTGGACCACATGGATGGTGACCAGCCCGGCGGCCAGCACCAGCAGGGGCAGCGCCGAGGCAATCCGGTTCCACCAGCTCACGCCTTCATCCGGGAACCCGAGCGTGGCAGTGCCGCCACCATTCGACACGACAGCCGGCGCAGCTTGGGCCGACACCAGCTTGCGCCTGCCCATGGCCTGGGCGCGGGCAGCGCGCAGGCGTTCGGAAATGTCGTACGGCAGCTCGGCCGTTCCCAGGGTCAGGCGGGCCGCAACATGCCGGCCGAACCTGTCCTGGGCCCGGAAAGCGTCTTGTTGGTGCGTGGTGTTCATAGTTGTATTCCCTTTGCCTTCAGTGCTTTACTGAGGGCCTGGACCGCCCGTGAACAGTGGGTTTTGACACTGCCTTCCGAGCAACCCATGGCCGCCGCCGTTTCGGCCACGTCCATCTCCTCCCAATAACGCATGAGGAACGCTTCGCGTTGACGGCCGGGCAATTCCTGGATCTGCGCTTCAATCTCACGCAAGACCTGGGCCCGCCGGGTCGAATCCTCGGCGCTCTCCACCTGCTGTGAGCTGTCGGACGAGGCATAAGTTTCCAGCAAATCGAAATCCCCGTCGTCCGAGGCCGATTCGAAGTCGCTCATGTTGGAAAACAGGGCGTTGCGGGTCTTCTGGCGGCGGAACCAGTCCAGCGTGCAGTTCGACAGGATGCGCTGGAACAGCATCGGCAGCTCGTTGGGCGGCTTGTCGCCGTAGTGCTCCGCCAGCTTCATCATGCTGTCCTGCACGATGTCGAGCGCCGCCTCCTCGTCCCGAACGTGATACACCGAGCGCTTGAAGGCCCGCTTTTCGACGCTTTTGAGGAAGTCGGAGAGTTCTCGTTCGGTTGCCAAGGAATCGGGACCGGGTTGATCTTGCCGGTTTGTCTCGTGTTGGGTGGCGCGGGGCGCCTGGTGCGCTCTGACAGCCTGAAATTATCGCATCGCCCGCAGGCTTTTCCGGCAACGCTTTGCTGCAGTGCGATAATGCGGCTTGCAAGTCACAAGGCAAACGAGCCCTGATCCGGCGGTGCGATAGGCCCGCCCATGGTTTTGGGTTCTAAGTTCCGACACTGCTTCACGAGAGCGTGTGAAGGGGCACCCTAGGTTTTTCGTCAGAGAAATTCACAAAGGTTGATCATGGAAATCTCCAAAGCCGAACTCACGTCGGCCGCTGCGGCGTCGACCGCGGCATCCCAGGAACTGCGCGGCGCCGAAATCCTCGTCAAGGCCCTGCAGGCCGAGAACGTCAAGTACGTCTGGGGCTATCCCGGCGGCGCGGTCCTTCACATCTACGACGCCTTCTACAAGCAGGACACCATCCAGCACGTGCTGGTGCGCCATGAGCAGGCCGCCGTCCACGCGGCCGACGGCTATGCCCGCGCCACCGGCGACGTCGGCGTGGCGCTCGTTACTTCCGGCCCAGGCGTGACCAATGCCGTCACCGGCATCGCGACGGCTTATATGGACAGCATCCCGATGGTGATCATCACCGGGCAGGTGCCGACGGCCGCCATCGGCCTGGACGCGTTCCAGGAGTGCGACACCGTCGGCATCACCCGGCCGATCGTCAAGCACAACTTCCTGGTCAAGGATGCGCGCGACGTGGCCATGGTCATGAAGAAGGCCTTCCACATCGCCCGCACCGGCCGCCCCGGCCCGGTGGTCGTCGACATCCCGAAGGACGTGTCGTTCAACAAGGCGGTCTACGCCGGCTATCCGGAAAAGGTGGAGATGCGCTCCTACAACCCGGTGCGCAAGGGCCATGGCGGGCAGATCCGCAAGGCGCTGCAGTTGCTGCTGGCGGCCAAGCGCCCGTACATCTATACCGGCGGCGGCGTGATTCTGAGCAACGCGACCCAGGAGCTGCGCACCCTGGTCGACATGCTTGGCTTTCCGGTCACCAACACGCTGATGGGCCTGGGCGCCTATCCGGCCAGCGACCGCAAGTTCCTGGGCATGCTGGGCATGCACGGCACCATCGAGGCCAACAACGCGATGCAGAACTGCGACGTGCTGCTGGCTGTCGGCGCGCGCTTCGACGACCGCGTGATCGGCAACCCGAAGCACTTCGCGCAGAACGAGCGCAAGATCATCCACATCGACATCGATCCCTCGAGCATCTCCAAGCGGGTCAAGGTAGACATCCCGATCGTCGGCGACGTCAAGGACGTGCTAACCGAACTGATCGGCATGATCAACGAAGCCGCCACCCGGCCCGACGCCGGGGCGCTGGCTGCGTGGTGGGACACCATCGAAACCTGGCGCAAGAAGGACTGCCTGCGCTACGACCGCGCCAACACCGAAGTGATCAAGCCGCAGTACGTCGTCGAGACGCTGTGGAACATGACCAAGGATGCCGATGCCTACGTGACGTCCGACGTCGGCCAGCACCAGATGTGGGCGGCGCAGTACTACCGCTTTGACGAGCCGCGGCGCTGGATCAACTCCGGCGGGCTGGGCACCATGGGCGTCGGCATCCCGTACGCGATGGGCATCAAGCTGGCCAGGCCCGATAGCGAGGTGTTCTGCATCACCGGCGAGGGCTCGGTGCAGATGTGCATCCAGGAACTCTCTACCTGCCTGCAGTACAACACGCCGATCAAGATCGTGTCGCTGAACAACCGCTACCTGGGCATGGTGCGGCAGTGGCAGGAGATCGATTACGAAGGCCGCTACAGCCACAGCTACATGGACGCGCTGCCCAACTTCGTCAAGCTGGCCGAGGCCTATGGCCACGTCGGCATGCTGATCGAGAGCCCACGCGACGTCGAGCCGGCTCTGCGCGAGGCGCGCAAGCTCAAGGACCGCACGGTGTTCATGGACTTCCGGACCGACCCCACCGAGAACGTGTTCCCGATGGTCAAGGCCGGCAAGGGCATTACCGAGATGCTGCTGGGATCGGAAGACCTTTAACAACACCGTCGCCCCCGCGCAGGCGGGGGCCCAGGGCGCCCTGGGTTCCCGCCCCCCGCCTACGCGGGGGCAGGCTTCGCGGGAACGACGAAGAAGAATCTATTGGCTGCCAAGCCGTCCGGTTACCGTCGGACGGGGAGGGCACCGAAAAGAGGAATCACACAATCATGAAACACATCATCGCAGTGCTGCTGGAAAACGAACCCGGCGCGCTGTCCCGTGTCGTCGGCCTGTTTTCCGCCCGTGGCTACAACATCGAATCGCTCACCGTCGCGCCGACGGAAGATCCGTCGCTCTCGCGCATGACGATCCAGACCGCCGGCTCGGACGAGGTGATCGAACAGATCACCAAGCACCTGAACCGGCTGATCGAGGTGGTCAAGGTGGTCGACCTGACAGAAGGCGCCTATACCGAGCGCGAACTGATGATGGTGAAGGTGCGCGCCGTCGGCAAGGAACGCGAGGAGATGAAGCGCATGGCCGACATCTTCCGCGGCCGCATCATCGACGTCACCGAGAAGAGCTACACCATCGAGCTGACCGGCGACCAGGGCAAGAACGACGCCTTCCTGGAAGCGATCGACCGCGGCGCGATCCTTGAGACCGTGCGCACCGGCGCCAGCGGCATCGGCCGCGGTGAACGCGTGCTGCGTGTCTGAGCCTGCATTTCCCTTTCCATCCCCCCACGAATTTCAACAGGAGTGACCATGAAGGTTTATTACGACAAGGACTGCGACCTGAGCCTGATCAAGGGCAAGACAGTCGCGATCATCGGCTACGGTTCGCAAGGCCATGCCCACGCTCAGAACCTGAACGACAGCGGTGTCAAGGTCGTCGTCGGCCTGCGCAAGGGCGGCGCGTCCTGGCCCAAGGTGGAGAAGGCCGGCCTGAAGGTGGCCGAGGTCGCCGACGCGGTGAAGTCCGCCGACGTCGTGATGATCCTGCTGCCCGACGAGCAGATTGCCGAGGTCTACAAGAAAGACGTCGAGCCCAACATCAAGCAGGGGGCGTCGCTGGTGTTTGCCCATGGCTTCAACGTGCACTACGGCTTCGTCACGCCACGCGCTGACCTGGACGTCTGGATGGTGGCGCCCAAGGCCCCTGGCCACACCGTGCGCGGCACCTACACCCAGGGCGGTGGCGTGCCCCACCTGGTGGCGGTCCACCAGGACAAGAGCGGCAAGGCCCGTGACCTGGCGCTGTCGTACGCGATGGCCAACGGTGGCGGCAAGGCCGGCATCATCGAGACCAACTTCCGCGAAGAGACCGAGACCGACCTGTTCGGCGAGCAGGCCGTGCTGTGCGGCGGCACCGTGGAACTGATCAAGGCCGGGTTCGAAACGCTGGTGGAAGCTGGCTACGCGCCCGAGATGGCGTACTTCGAGTGCCTGCACGAACTCAAGCTGATCGTCGACATGATCTATGAAGGCGGCATCGCCAACATGAACTACTCGATCTCCAACAACGCTGAGTACGGCGAGTACGTGTCCGGACCGCGCGTCATCACCGACGAGACCAAGAAGGTGATGAAGCAGATCCTCAAGGACATCCAGACCGGTGAATACGCCAAGAACTTCATCCTGGAAAACCGCGCCGGCGCGCCGACGCTGCTGTCGCGGCGCCGCCTGATGGCCGAGCACCAGATCGAAACCGTGGGCGAAACCCTGCGCGCGATGATGCCCTGGATCAAGAAGAACAAGCTGGTCGACCAGACCCGCAACTGACGTGCCGGCGGCCCAGGCCGCGAGGCACGTCATCCCGGCGCAGGCCGGGATCCAGAGGGCGGCCTGCGGGCCGCCTTTCTTTTGCTCTTACACTTCGCGCATGCACGACGGTTCCGACTCCCTCCCTGGCGATGCGCCCCAAGGCATCGTGGTGCGCAAGCGCCGCAAGGGCATCTACATCCTGCCAAACCTGTTCACCCTGGCGGCGCTGTTCGGCGGCTTCTATGCCGTGGTGATGGCGATGAACGGGCGCTTCGACCTGGCCGCGGCCGGCGTCTTCGTCGCCATGGTGCTGGACAGCCTGGACGGCCGGGTGGCGCGCATGACCAACACGCAGAGCGCGTTCGGCGAGCAGATGGACTCGCTCTCGGACATGGTGTCCTTCGGTGCCGCGCCGGCCCTGATCGCCTACGAATGGGGCCTGAAGGGCCTGGGACGCTGGGGCTGGGTGGCGGCGTTCGTCTATTGCGCCTGCGCGGCGCTGCGGCTCGCGCGCTTCAACGTCAACACCGGGGTGGTCGACAAGCGCTACTTCCAGGGCCTGCCGTCACCGGCTGCCGCCGCGCTGGTTGCCGGCTTCATCTGGGTGATGAACGACGTGGGCGTCAAGGGCTACGAAGTCGCCTGGGTCATGTTCAGCGTTGCCCTGTACGCGGGCCTGACCATGGTCACCAACGTGCCGTTCTACAGCTTCAAGGACGTGCACATGAAGAAGAGCGTGCCGTTCGCCGTCATCGTGCTGATCGCGCTGGGCATCGCCATTATCAACATCCATCCGCCGATCGTGCTGTTCGCCCTGTTCGTGGTCTACGGCCTGTCGGGCTATGCCGTGTACGGCTGGCGCAAGGCCAAGGGCCAGCGCACCAGCGTGATCAGCACCTCCACCGACGAACCGGAAGAGAGCGGTCTGCATAGGTAAAAACACTGGATTCCCGCCCCCGCCTTCGCGGGGGCAGGCTCTGCGCGGGGACAACGCTCGCGCGTCGCTTGTGCTACATTGCTGCGCATGAACCGAATTTCGCTGGCGCTACTGCTATCCCCCGACGGGCGGAGACGGTAGCGTACGCGTACACCTGATCAACGGCCCGTTTGCACCTGCAGCGGGCCGTTTTGTTTTGGGGCTGCGGGTTTTACTGAACCTTGAGAGAAACACACCATGTTGAAGCAAGCTGCCTCCAAATACCGCGCCTTTCCCCCGGTGCGCCTGACGGACCGGACCTGGCCCGACGCGGTGCTCACCCGTCCCCCGGTCTGGTGCAGCGTCGACCTGCGCGATGGCAACCAGGCCCTGATCGAGCCGATGGACATCGCCCGCAAGCTGCGCATGTTCGAGACGCTGGTGAACATCGGCTTCAAGGAGATCGAGGTCGGATTTCCGTCGGCTTCGCAGGTGGAATTCGACTTCGTCCGCAAGCTGATCGAAGACAACCTGGTGCCCGATGACGTGACGATCCAGGTGCTGACGCAGGCGCGCGAGCCGCTGATCCGTCGCACTTTCGAGGCCGTCCACGGAGCGAAGCGGGTGATCGTCCACCTGTACAACGCCACGGCCCCAGTGATGCGCAAGGTGGTGCTCGGACTGGACGAGGACGGCATCGTCGAACTCGCCACCGGCCAGGCGCGCCTGTTTGTCGAACTCGCGGCGCAGCAGCCGCAGACGCAATGGACCTTCCAGTACTCCCCCGAGATGTTCTCCGGCACCGAGCTGGCGTTTTCCAAGCGCGTGGTCGATGCGGTGACGCAGGTCTGGCAGCCGACGCCGACCCGCAAGTGCATCGTCAACCTGCCCTCGACGGTGGAACACTCCACGCCCAACATCTTCGCCGACATGATCGAGTGGATGCACCGCAACCTGGCCCGGCGCGATTCGATCGTGCTGTCGGTCCATCCGCACAACGACCGCGGCACCGGCACGGCGGCCGGCGAGTTCGCGGTGATGGCCGGCGCCGACCGGCTGGAAGGCTGCCTGTTCGGCAACGGCGAGCGCACCGGTAACCTCGACCTGGTCAACGTGGCCCTGAACCTGTATAGCCAGGGGGTCGACCCCGGGCTGGATTTCTCGGACATCGACGAGATCCGGCGGACCGTGGAGCATTGCAACCAGCTGCCGGTGCATCCGCGCCATCCCTATGCCGGCGACCTGGTCTATACCTCGTTCTCGGGCTCGCACCAGGACGCGATCAAGAAGGCGTTCGCCGCCCGCAAGGAAGGGGACATCTGGGACATGCCCTACCTGCCGCTGGACCCGAAGGACCTGGGGCGCAGCTACGAAGCCGTGATCCGCGTCAACAGCCAGTCCGGCAAGGGCGGAATCTCCTATCTGCTCGAAAGCGAATACGGCCTGGAGCTGCCGCGCCGGCTGCAGATCGAGTTCAGCCAGGTCGTGCAGACGGTGATGGATGCCACCGGCAAGGAGCTGACGGCGCAGGACCTGTTCCAGCTGTTCGAGCGCGAATACGGCGTGCGCAATACGCCGGCGCCCACGCACCAGCTGCTCGAAGAAACCAGGGGCGCCAGCGGCCCGCTGGTCCAGCTCGCGGCCCACGTGGTGCTCGGCGAGCGCAGCCTGAGCATCGAGGGCGCCGGCACTGGTCCGATCGACGCCTTCGTCGCCGGGCTGGCGGCGGCCACTGGCGAAAGCCTGCGGGTGCTGGACTACCATGAGCACGCGATCGGCTCGGGCGCCAATGCCCAGGCCGTCGCCTATCTCGAACTTCGCGTCGGGCAGCAGACGCTGTTCGGCGTCGGCATTGACGCCAACATCGTCTCCGCTTCGCTCAAGGCCATCGTTTCGGGCTTGCAGCGGGCCAGGAAGGTAAGTGAACTCGGGGACAGACCTTCAGCTCTGTCCTCGACTGACTAGAGGAATCCACATGGCAGACCAACTGATCATTTTCGACACGACCTTGCGTGACGGCGAACAGTCGCCGGGCGCCTCGATGACCAAGGACGAGAAGTTGCGGATCGCCCGCCAGCTCGAGCGCCTGAAGGTCGACGTGATCGAGGCCGGCTTTGCCGCCAGCTCCAACGGCGATTTCGAGGCGGTGCAGCTGATCGCCGGCGCCATCAAGGACTCGATCATCTGCTCGCTGGCGCGGGCCAATGACCGCGACATCTCGCGGGCAGCGGAGGCGCTCAAGGGCGCCGGTCGCGCGCGCATCCACACGTTCATCGCCACCTCGGCGCTGCACATGGAAAAGAAGCTGCGCATGTCGCCCGAACAGGTGCTTGAACAGTCCAGGCTGTCGGTCCGGTTCGCCCGCAACCTGTGCGGCGACATCGAGTTTTCGCCGGAAGACGGCTATCGCAGCGATGTCGATTTCCTGTGCCGCGTTCTCGAGGCGGTGATCGCCGAGGGCGCGACGACCATCAACGTGCCCGACACGGTCGGCTATGCCGTGCCCGAGCTGTACGGCACCTTCATCAAGACCCTGCGCGAACGCGTGCCCAACTCGGACAAGGCGATCTGGTCGGTGCATTGCCACAACGACCTCGGGATGGCGGTAGCCAATTCGCTGGCCGGCGTGAAGATCGGCGGCGCGCGCCAGGTGGAGTGCACCATCAACGGGCTGGGCGAGCGCGCCGGCAATTGCTCGCTTGAGGAAGTCGTGATGGCACTGAAGACCCGCAAGGACTATTACGGGCTCGACCTGAACATCGACACCAAGCACATCCTCGCTGCCAGCCGGATGGTCAGCCAGACCACCGGCTTCGTGGTCCAGCCGAACAAGGCGGTGGTCGGCGCCAATGCCTTCGCCCATGCCAGCGGCATCCACCAGGACGGCGTGCTCAAGGCGCGGGACACTTACGAAATCATGCGGGCCGAGGACGTGGGCTGGAGCGCCAACAAGATCGTGCTGGGCAAGCTGTCCGGCCGCAATGCCTTCAAGCAGCGGCTGCAGGACCTCGGCGTCGCCCTGGAGAGCGAGGCCGACATCAACACGGCGTTCGCCCGCTTCAAGGAACTGGCCGACCGCAAGAGCGACATCTATGACGAGGACATCCTGGCGCTGGTCAGTGACGAAAGCGTAACCCACGAGAACGAGCAGTTCTGTTTCGTTTCGCTGTCGCAGCACAGCGAGACGGGCGAGCGGCCCCACGCCACGGTCGTGTTCACTGCCCAGGGCAAGGAAGTGACGGCAGAGTCGGACGGCAACGGCCCGGTGGATGCCTCGCTCAAGGCCATCGAGTCGCACGTCCGCAGCGGCGCCGAGATGGTGCTGTACTCGGTCAATGCGATCAGCGGCTCGACCGAGAGCCAGGGCGAAGTCACTGTCCGGCTGCAGAACTCCGGGAGGGTGGTCAACGGCGTGGGCGCGGACCCGGATATCGTCGTTGCTTCTGCAAAAGCCTACCTGAGTGCTCTCAACAAGTTACAGAGTCAAGCCGACCGGGTTGCCGCCCAAGGTTAGTAATTATTTCTATCTTTTAGGCTCAAAGTGAGGAATCCTTCCTAAGTCATTGATCTTGTGTAACTTTTCCGGGGGCGGTAAACTACCTGTTCTGTTGCAGCGTTCAGGAGTTAGTCGATGCCGGCAAGACCACTTTTTCAAATGCGCACAACTTTGACCCTCTTTCTGCAAACGCTTGCATTCTCGGCAATCACGCTGGCGTTCGTTTCCACCCCGGCCCAGGCCGCCAAGCGGCATGCCGTCGAGGTGGAAAAGCAGTCCTCCCCGAGCGTCAAGCGCCGCGTCAGCCGCACCTTCATCGTCGCCAAGCGCCGCACGGCGGTGCGGGTCGCGGCGGTTCCGGGTCGGCCCTCGTTCGGCCAGCTGGCCGGCCTGCACTCCACGCTGGACCAGCTCGACCTGAAGTCCAGCGTCGCGCTGGTGATCGACCAGGACACCCGCGAAGTGCTGTTGAGCAAAAACGACTCGGCCGTCTTGCCGATCGCCTCGATCACCAAGCTGATGACGGGCCTGATCCTGAGCGAAGCCAAGCTCCCGATGGAAGAAATGGTCGAGATCACGCAGGACGACGTCGATACCGAAAAGGGGAGCAGCTCGCGGCTGCGGGTCGGCACTGTGCTCAGCCGCGGTGAATTGCTGCACCTGGCCCTGATGTCGAGCGAAAACCGGGCGGCACACGCCCTGGGCCGGACCTATCCGGGCGGGCTGGGGACGTTCGTCGGACTGATGAACGCCAAGGCCAAGACCCTGGGCATGAACGACACCAGCTATGTCGAGCCCACCGGCCTGTCCAGCCGCAACCAGTCCAGCGCCCATGACCTGGCCAGGCTGGTCAGCGTGGCCTACAACGACCCGAAGTTGCGCGAGCTGTCGACTTCTCCCGGTTACCAGGTGGCCGTCGGCAATCGGACTCTGAGCTTCAACAACACCAACCGCCTGGTGAAGAACCAGAACTGGGACATCGGCCTGCAAAAGACCGGCTACATCTCCGAGGCCGGCCAGTGCCTGGTGATGCAGGCCAAGATCGCAGGTCGCAAGCTGATCATGGTGTTCCTTGACTCCGCCGGCAAACTGAGCCGGATCGGCGATGCCGAGCGGGTGCGCAGGTGGGTGGAGTCGAACCCGGTCGTGGTTCCGACCTCCACCGTGATCCGCCAGGTCAACGGCTAAGGCCGTACCGGCCGGGACGGGAAGCCGGCCGCGCAGGGCGGCGACGCGGACGGGCCTATTGGCCCGTTTGTGCCTTGTGGCCCAGCGCCACGGAAATCTCGTTGGCCGTGGTTTGCAGCTTGGTCAGCCAGCCTTCGTCGAGCCGGTCCGCCGGCGCCGAAATCGACAGGCCTGCGATCAGCCTGCTCTGGTCGTCGTAGATACCGGCTGCCATGCAGCGCACGCCCAGCTCGAGTTCCTCGTTGTCGCGGGCGATGCCGTACTGGCGCGCCTTCGCCAACTCACGCTCCAGCACCGGAAGCTGCGTAATGCTGTTGCGGGTATGTCCAGCCAGGCCGGTGCGGGTGGCGTATGCGCGGACCCGCTGCGCGTCGTCTGCGGCCAGGAACAGCTTGCCGGTGGACGTGAGGTGCAGCGGCGCACGGCCGCCGATGGCGCGCACCACCTGCATGCCGGAGCGTTCACTGAAGGCCCGCTCGATGTAGACGATCTCGTCGCCCTGTCGCATGCTCAGGTTCACCGGTTGCTGGATCAGCTTGTGCAACTCCCGCATCGGCAGCAGCGCGGCGTCGCGCACGTTCAGCCGGCCCTTGACCAGGTTACCCAGTTCCAGTAGCCGCATGCCCAGCCGGTAGCTGCCAGCCTCGGGACGATCGACGAAACGGCCGGTGGCCAGGTCGTTCAGGATCCGGTGGGTGGTGGACGGATGCAGGCCGGTCTTTTCGCTGATTTCCTTGAGCGACATGGCCTCTTCGCGCGCTGCCAGCACGTCGATCAGCGCAAACATGCGCTCGATGACCTGGATCGTGGGGGTGGCGGCGACGCCCGGCTCGGACTTTCTCATGGGAGACCTGTGAAGTGCCTCCTATTTTACGTTGTGAAATCCGGCGCGCTCCTGACAGCGGCCGAAGGGCTCTCAGATCGGCGTGATCCAGCGGCCGTCGGCCAGGATTTCATGCGGCAGAAAGCGCGACTTGTAGTTCATCTTGGGGCTCTGCTCGATCCAGTAGCCGAGATACACATGCGGCAGGTTGAGCTTGCGGGCCTGGTCGATCTGCCACAGCACGCTGTAGGTGCCGTAACTCGCGACGGGGTCGGGCTCGTAGAAGGTGTAGACCGCCGAAATGCCGTCGTTCAGGACGTCCAGGATCGACACCATCCGCAGCGCGCCGGCCGAGCCGTCAGGCTGGGTCTCGCGGAATTCGACCAGCCGCGAGTTGACCCGGCTTTGCAGCAGGAACTGGGTGTACTGGTCGATGCTGTCGTGGTCCATGCCGCCGCCCGCGTGGCGGCCGGTCTGGTAGCGCAGGTACAGGTGATAGTGCTCGGGCACAAAGCACAGCTTGAGCACGCGGGCCTGCAGGGACTGGTGCCGGGTCCAGGAGCGGCGCTGGCTGCGATCGGGCTGGAACTGCCAGGTGAGCACGCGCAACGGCACGCAGGCGCGGCAGCCATCGCAATACGGGCGATAAGTGAACATGCCGCTGCGGCGAAAACCGCTGGTCACCAGGTCCGAATACGCGTCGTTGTGAATCAGGTGGCTGGGCGTGGCCACTTGCGAGCGGGCCTGCTTGCCCGGCAGGTAACTGCACGGGTAGGGCGCCGTCGCATAGAACTGCAGGGTCTGGAGCGGAAGGTCCTTGAGGTGCGTCACGCTGGCTCACGCGGCAGAAGTTCACGCCAGTATACGGGCTCGAAACGCCAGGCAGGAGGGGGCTTGCGGGCGTTGTGTGCCACGCTCGCAACAAAATCGCTGCGCCGGATTTCGCGCGCGCCGAGCGAAGCCAGGTGCTGCGTGTTCTGCTGGCAGTCGATGACGTCGATGCCGGCGTGGCGGCAAAAGGCCACTAGCGCAGCCAGCGCAATCTTCGAGGCGTCAGGCACGCGCGTGAACATCGACTCGCCGAACACCGCCTGGCCCAGCGACACGCAATACAGGCCGCCGGCCAGTTCGCCGTCGATCCAGGTCTCGACGCTGTGGGCATAGCCCGCCTCGTGGAAGTCCTGATAGGCATCGACCATTGCCGGCACGATCCAGGTGCCGGATTGACCTGGCCTGTCGCTGGTGGCGCAGGCCGCGATCACGTCGCCAAAGGCGCTGTCGATCCGGATTTCGCAGCGCGCGTCGCCGGCGAACCGGGCCAGTGTCTTGCGTAGCGACCGGTGCAGGCGAAATTCATCGGTGAACAGCACCATCCGCGGGTCGGTGCTCCACCACAGGATCGGCTGGCCTTCGCTGAACCAGGGGAAGATGCCGCCGCCATAAGCGCGCCGCAGGGATTCGACATCGAGGGCGCCTCCGGCCGCCAGCAATCCGGGTGCTGGCTGGTCCGCGTTCCAGGCGCGGGCGGAGGGTGGAAAAGGATCGCCGGGGTCGAGCCAGGGCAGGTTCATGACCTCCGATTGTGGTCGCAGCGGCGAACCGGCGCGAGCATCAGGCGAAGATCCGCTGGGCCTTGTCCTCGAGTTCGCGCTGGCGCTGCATGATCCGCGGCACGTCCTGGTGCATCGGATTGATCTCTTTCATCGCCCAGCTGTAGAACGCGCGGGCAACCGTGACATGGATGAAGTTGAGAATTTTCATGTTATGGATCGTGCGGACGCTCCCCCTCCAGCAGTGTAGGAACGCCGCTTGATGCTCGCCGGCGTTATTTCCCTGCCCCGTGTCGGACGGCGCCCTTGGGGCATCCAAAACGACCGTTGATCGGTACTGCCTTATTCGAATCGTGAGAGTGTGCTTTTTGCACGTCAAACAAGCCTCCAGATTTACGTAACGTTTCGCTACAAATGCTGCTTTAGGGTACAGTCAGACGAGGTAGGTAACCATAAGTAAGCGAGGGCGCTCCCAGACAGGGCGCCGCAACGAAGACGGGCGGAGTCGGTATGGCAAAACGGGCGGGACGGTCGAGGACCCGGTTGTTGGCACTGGAGCCGCGCGTTCTCTTTGACGGCGCGCTTGCCGACACGACCGCGGCCGTTGCCAAGCCGGTTCATCTAGCAGACCCGCTGAGCGGCCAAGCGCACGCGCCGTCCGCGACGGACCGGTCCACCGTCCTGCCCGACTCGCAAGATGCCGGCCTGGCCGGCCTGGGCGGCCTGCAGCGCCCGGCGGCAGTCGAGGCGCCGGCGGCACCGGCCGCACGCACCGAAATCATCTTCCTGGATAGCCGGGTCGCCGACTGGCAGCAGTTGCTCGACCAGGTAAACCGGCCCAGCGCCCGGATCGTCCTGCTCGACCCCGAGCGTGACGCGATCGACCAGATCGCCGCCTTCCTGGACGGCTTCAGCGGCGTCGACGCTGTGCACATCATCAGCCACGGCACCGAGGGCAACCTGATCATCGGCGGGCGCAGCTACACGGCCGACCTGCTGACAAGCGACTACGGCGCCGACATGGCGCGCATTGGGCGGGCGCTCTCGGCGGACGGCGACATCCTGCTGTACGGCTGCGAGATTGGCGCGGGCAGCGCGGGCGAGCGTCTCATCGAAATCGTGGCCGGCATGACGGGGGCCGACGTGGCGGCGTCGGCCAACAAGACGGGCGCTGCCGAGTTCGGCGGCGACTGGACCCTCGAAAGCCACGTCGGCAAGATCGACGCGATGGCGCTGTTCGACCAGGCTCAGCCCCAGTGGAGCCACCTGCTGGCGACCAACATCGACCTCGGCGGCGGAACCCTGAGCTTCAACGACGCGAACCGCACGCTCGTCGCTGGGGTCGACAAGGCGGTGGGCGCGGTCTACAAATACGCGAACGTGGCGACGATCAGCGGCACGCAGATCGACGCCTACGTCACGATCACTGCCATCGTCGGCGCGACGATCGTGACGGTGGACCAGGATGCGCCGACCGGCTACGTGCCTCCCCTGAACCTCAGCACCGGCCTGGCGACCACCGTCGTCGACCCCTTCGCTCCGGAGATCAGCACGACGGTCGCCGGCGGCCACGTCGACTTCACCTTCCGCTTCAAGGACAACCTCGGCAACGACCTGACGCTGTTCAATTTCGCCAGCAACTCGCTGGACATCGACGGCCAGGGCACGCCCGGCACTTACCAGGAGTTCGACGAATACGGTGGCTTCGAGTCGTACACGCTGAACAACCCGACCGACCTGAAGGTTTCGACCGGGATCATCAACACCGACCAGATCCGGTTCACTGGCAGCAACGCCTACAACGGCCTGGTCGTGAACGACGTAGGCCGCGTGCAGGCCAATTTCAACGCGGTCACCACGCTGACGATCTCGTTCGGGGCCACCGCCAATACCGGTGGCTCGCGACAGTACGGCGACCTGTTCGCGGCAGTCGGGTTCAACAACCCGACCACCGTGTACGCGCCGGTGGTGAACCTGCTGACCACGACCAACAACACGCCGACGATCACCGGCACGCTGGGGGGAGCGCAGACCAGCCTGGCGGTGGGCGAGAGTTTCAAGGTCACGTTCCAGGGAACGGACTACACGACCGCCAACGGGCTGGTGCTCAATCCCGACGGCACCTGGTCGCTGCCGGTGAGCACACCGCTGCCGTCTGGCACGTACAGCGTGCGCGCGGTGAAGACTCTGGCCAGCGGCCTGGCCTTGCCGGACCAGACCGCCGGCGAACTGGTCGTCAACAACGCGCCGGTTCTCAACGACACGCCGCTGTCGCTGCCGGCGATCGAAGACGCGCCGTTGCCGGTCGGCGCGGTCGGCGCGCTTCTGTCGACCTTCACCGGCGGCATCGGCGACCAGGACCCCAGCGCGTCCAAGGGCCTGATCGTCATCGGCGCTAACGAGAGCAACGGCACCTGGTACTACACCACCGACGGCGGCGCCAGCTGGATCGGGCTGAACGCCTTCAACGGCGTCGTGAGCGCGACCAACGCGCTGCCGCTGGCCGACAACGGCAGCACGCGGCTGTATTTCCGGCCCAACGCCAACTACAACCTGAGTGTTCCCGCCGCGCTGACAGTGAGGGCCTGGGACCAAACACGCGGTCTCGCGGGCGTCAAGGCGGACCCGGGCGCGACCGGTTCCTACACCGCCTATTCCGTGGCGACCGATGTGATCGACGTCCAGCTGTTCTCCGTCAACGACCAGCCTGTACGCACTGCGGGCACCGTTGTCAACTTGAGCGTGGCCGAGAACTCGGCCCTCACCTCGCTCGGCCTGGCAGCCGTCACTTACGGGACCGGCGACGCCGTGTACGAAGCGGCCCAGACCCTCACTTACACCGTCACTTCCGTGCCGGCCGCGGCGCTGGCGACCATCTACCTGGCCGACGGAACAACCGTCGTGACCGCTGGCACCGCCTATACGCTGGCCCAACTGCGGGGCATGCAGGTCCGGCCGTGGGCCAACGTAAACGGCAGCGCGACCTTTTCCTACAACGTGACCGATTCCGGCGGCACCGCTAACGGCGGCATCGACACGCTGGCGCAGTCGCTGACGATCACGGTGACCGGGGCGAACACGCCCCCGGTGCTGGCTACCAGCGCCGGCACGACGGCCTTCACTGAGGGCGCCAACGTCGCCTCGACGCCGGTCGACATCGACGCTTCCATCGCGGTGAGCGATGCCGACAACGCGACGCTGGCGAGCGCGAACGTGACGATCAGCGGTGGCTACCAGAACGGCCAGGACGTGCTGGCGTTCACGAACATCAACGCACTCACGATGGGCAACATCACGGCAGCGGCCTTCAACGCCGTCACCGGTGTGCTGGCCCTGAGCTCGGCCGGCTCCACGGCCACCGTGGACCAGTGGCGCGCCGCCCTCGGCTCGGTGACGTACGCCAACAGCAGCGACACGCCGAACACGGCGAACCGCACGATCACCTTTGTCGTGAATGACGGCACGTCCAATTCAACCGCCGTCACCAAGACGGTGTCGGTGGCGGCTGTCAACGATCCGCCGGTGCTGACCGTCGCAGCCGACCAGATCGTGGCCCGCTCCTCTACTTTCTCGTTCAATACGGCGACTGCCAACCAGTTCTACAAGGTTGTAGACGCCGATATCGGGGCAGGCACGCTCACGATGACGCTAAACGTGACGGGCGGCACGCTGAACATGACGACGGCCACGGGGCTGACGTTTACCTCCGGCGCGAACAACAGCGCATCAATGACGTTCACCGGGACGCAAACCAGCATCAACAACGCGTTGGCCACGCTGCAGTACATCGCTCCGGCGGTCAATGACCAGGCTTACGTCCTGACTGTCACGGCCAATGACGGGGCCGGTCCCGTGTCGGGCTCGACCGGCCTCTTCGTCGCGGCGACCGGCGCCACGCTGCCGACGCTGGACCTGAATGGCGGCGCGGCCGGCACTGCGGTGGCCGTGGCCTACACCGAGAACCAGGCCGCACTCACGCTCGCCAGCGCAGCCACTGTGACGGCGGGATCGAACATCACCAGCGCAGTGATGACGCTCGACAACTGGCTGGCCGGTGACCAGATCGTCTACAACGGCGCAACGATTTCGCTCAACTTCGCTGGCGGCTCGGGCACCACGACCAATGGCACGTACTCGTATACGGTCAGCGGCGGGGTTGTGACCCTGACGCTGCTGCGGAACACGACAGCTGCGAACTACCAGACGATGATCCGCGGCGCGCAGTACCTCTCTTCGTCGGACGACCCGACTGCGGGCGGCGCCAGGACGGCGCTGACGATCAACTGGAGCGTCTACGACACGGCATTGCGGCCCTCCGACGTTGCCGTCGCCACGGTGACCATCACGGCGGTGAACGACGCTCCGGTGCTTGGCGGCCCCGTTACGGCTGTCAACTACACCGAGAACGGCGCGGCGGTGTCGGTGTTCGCGGGCCAGACGATCCTGGATCCCGACTCGGCCAACACCCCGGCGTTTTCGCTCAACGGCGGCTCGATCGTCGCCTCACTGAACACCTACCAGGCCGGCGACCTCCTGTCGATCAACAACCAGGGCGTCGGCGCGGGCCAGATCGGCGTCTCGGGGTCCACGGTCAGCTACGGCGGCGCGGCGGTCGGCGTCTATTCCGGCGGCACCGGGTCGGCCATGGTCATCGTCCTCAACGGCAGCGCCAGCTTCACGGCGGTGCAGGCGCTGTTGGGACAGCTGCAGTATTCAAGCACGTCGGACGATCCGAGCGTGAAGGGCGCGCAGCTCACCCGCGCAGCCACCGTGACGGTGAACGACGGCGGCAACACTGGCGGTGCATCGCTCAACAACGTGGCACCCCTGACCCGCACCATCAACATCGGCGCGGTCAACGATGCGCCAGTGGTGACGGGCACTGCGGGTGCCGTGTCGTTCACCGAGCAGGGCGCCGCCGTGGCACTGGTTTCCGGCGCCGCCGTTTCGGATGCCGACGGGGCCACGTTCAACACCGGCGCGGTGACAGCAGCGTTCGCGGTCTACCAGGCCGGCGACCTGCTTTCGATCAACAATCAGGGCGCGGCCGCAGGCCAGATCGGCGTGGTCGGCGCCAACCTGACCTACGGCGGTGTGACCATCGGCACCATCGCCGGCGGCAGCGCGGCGAACCTGACCGTGACCCTGAACGCCAGCTCGAGCGCGGCCGCCGTCCAGGCGCTGCTCGGCCAGCTGCGCTACTCCAGCGCGTCGGACGATCCCACGGCCGGCGGCAGCGCCGCCACCCGGGCGCTCACCGTCACGTTCAACGACGGCGGCAATGTCGGCTTGGGCGGGGCCCAGAGCGCCAGCCTGGCGGGCACCGTGACGGTGGTCGCGATCGACGACGCGCCGGTCTTCGCGGCGACCATCGGCGCGACGACCTTCGTGGAAGGCGCGGGCCCGGTTGCCATCGCGAGCGGCGTGACCCTGACAGACGCCGACGCGGCCAACTTCGGCGGCGGCTCGGTCTTGCTTCAGTTCAACACCTACCAGGTCGGCGACATCCTATCGGTCAACAACCAGGGCGTGGGCGCGGGGCAGATCGGTGTGTCTGGTTCGAACGTTACCTATGGCGGCGTGACGATCGGGTCGTTCGCCGGCGGCAGCGCGGCCAACCTGGTGGTCAACCTGAACGGCAATGCCACGGCGGCGGCAGTCCAGGCCCTGATCGGCCAGCTGCGCTATGACAGCACGTCCGCCGACCCGACCGCGCAGGGCGCCGCGCAGCGGCGCTTCGCGACCATCACCGTTGACGACGGCGGCAACACCGGGACCGGCGGCCCGCTGGCGGCCAGCCAGTCCGGCTCGATGAACCTGAGCCCCGTCAACACGCCGCCGGTGAACACGCTGCCCGCCTCGTATGCCACCAACGAGGACGTGAGCGTGGCGCTCGCCGGCCTGTCGATCGCCGACCCGGATGCCGGCGCCGGCACGATGAACGTCACGCTGACCGTTGGTTCCGGCACGCTGACGGCGACCGCGGGCGGCTCGGTCACTGTGAGCGGCTCGGGCACCACGGCGATCGTGCTCACGGGCACGGTCGCAAACATCAACAGTTTCCTGGCGGGCGCTTCGGCGCCGGTGTTCAACCCGGTCGCCGACGCGAACGGCCCGGTGACGCTGACCATGCTCACCAGCGACAACGGCAACTTCGGCGCGGGTGGCGCGAAGACCGACACGGATTCGGTCACCATCAGCGTCGCCGCGGTCAACGACGCGCCGACGGCAACCATCACGCCGCTCACCTACGCTGCCACCGAGCAGATCAGCCTGGCGCTGCAGGGCACGGGCCTGTCGATCGGCGATGTGGATGCGGCGGCGGCGGCGGTGCGGGCCACCCTGGCTGTGGCCAGCGGCACGTTGACTGTGGGTGCCGGCACGACCGGTGTGACTGTGAGCGGATCGGGCAGTTCCACTGTGACGCTCGACGGCACACTGGCGCAGATCAACGCCCTGCTGGCGGGAACTGGTGGCGCCACCGTCGGCTACATCAACCCCAGCGACGCGCCGCCGGCCAGCGACATCTTGACGCTGACGGCGAACGACCTGGGCAACACCGGCTCGGGCGGTGCCAAGACCGGCAATGACACCGCCACGATCAACATCACCGCGGTGAACGACCCGCCGGTGAACACCGTGCCGGTCGCGCAGTCGACGGCGCAGAACACGGCGCTGGTGTTCTCCAGCGGCAATGGCAATGCCATCAGCGTCGCCGACCCGGACGCGACGACCGTGCAGGTGCAGCTGACCGGAACCAACGGCACGCTGACGCTGTCGGGTACCGCCGGCCTGAGCTTCAGCGCGGGGGCCAACGGCACCGCGACCATGACGTTCAGCGGCACCAAGGCGGCCGTGAACGCCGCGCTCAACGGCCTGGCCTACAACCCGGCGGCGTTGTACAAGGGCGCGGCCAGCGTCACCGTGCTCACGAGCGACCTCGGCGCGGCCGGGACCGGTGGCACGCTGACCGACTCGGACACGGTCAACATCACCGTCAATGACGTCACGGCGCCCGCAGCGCCTGGCGTCGACCTGGTGGCGGCCAGCGACAGTGGCACCAGTTCCACGGACGATAAGACCAGCGTCGTTACGCCCACCATTCGCGTCGCGTTGAACGGGGCCGGCCTGACCGCGCCGGCCGCGGGCGACACGGTCAAGCTGTTCGATGGCGCCACCCAGGTGGGCTCGGCTGTCCTGTCGGCGGCCAACATCACGGCTGGCTTCGTCGATATCACCAGCGGCACGCTGGCCAGTGGCAACCACAACGTGACGGCGACGGTCACCGACGCGGCCGGCAACGCCGGAGCTTCGAGTGCCGCGCTAGTGGTTGCGGTGGACACGACAGCGCCATTGCTGGCATCGGGCACCGTCAACGCTTCCACCGTGGTGCTGACCTACACCGAAGCCGGAGTCGGTATGGCGGGCCTGACGCCGGCTGCCGGCGACTTCGCGGTGACGAAGAACGGCGCCACACCCGTTGCGGTCAGCGCTGTCGTTGTCGACACGGTCGCCAAGACTGTGACGCTGACCTTGGCCTCGGCGGTCACCAATGCCGATGCGGTCACGGTCAGCTACACGCCAGGCACGAACAAGACGTCCGACATCGCGGGCAACAATGCGATCGCACTGGCCAACCAGGTTCTCACCAACAACAGCGCGGACACCACGGCGCCGGCGGCGCCGACGGTGGACCTGCTGGCGGCAAGCGA
>JBBRSZ010000016.1:0-87497 GCA_038244915.1 Burkholderiales bacterium
ACCTGCCCAACTCGAAAGTGGCCATGGTCTACGGCCAGATGAACGAGCCGCCGGGCAACCGCCTGCGCGTGGCCCTGACCGGCCTGACGATCGCCGAGTCCTTCCGCGACGAAGGCCGCGACGTACTGTTCTTCGTGGACAACATCTACCGCTTCACGCTGGCAGGTACCGAAGTGTCCGCGCTACTGGGCCGGATGCCGTCCGCCGTGGGCTACCAGCCGACGCTGGCCGAGGAAATGGGCCGGCTGCAGGAGCGGATCACGTCGACCAAGGTCGGCTCGATCACCTCGATCCAGGCCGTGTACGTGCCGGCCGACGACTTGACCGACCCGTCGCCCGCCACCACCTTCGCCCACCTGGACTCCACCGTGGTGCTGTCGCGTGACATCGCTTCCCTGGGCATCTACCCCGCCGTTGACCCGCTGGACTCCACCAGCCGCCAGCTCGACCCGCTGGTGGTCGGCGAAGACCACTACAACACCGCCCGCTCGGTGCAGAACACGCTGCAACGCTACAAGGAACTGCGCGACATCATCGCCATCCTTGGGATGGACGAACTGGCGCCGGAAGACAAGCTGGCCGTGGCCCGCGCCCGCAAGATCCAGCGTTTCCTGTCGCAGCCGTTCCACGTGGCCGAAGTGTTTACCGGCTCGCCCGGCAAGTACGTGCCGCTGTCGGAAACCATCCGCGGCTTCAAGATGATCACCGCCGGCGAATGCGATCACCTGCCCGAGCAGGCGTTCTACATGGTCGGCACGATCGACGAGGCTTTCGAGAAGGCGAAGAAAGTTTGATGGCGGGACAGACCAGTGAGCGTAAGCGTCCTGCTCTGTCCTCCACTGATCAGATCTGACTAGGACCATATGGACCCCACCCACACCATCCACGTCGACGTGGTCAGCGCCGAGGAGTCGATCTTCTCCGGCGAGGCCCGCTTCGTGGCGCTGCCCGGCGAAGCCGGCGAGCTCGGGATTTACCCGCGCCACACGCCGTTGATCACCCGCATCCGGCCGGGTTCGGTGCGCATCGAGATGGCCGACGGCTCCGAGGAATTCGTCTTCGTCGCCGGCGGCATCCTGGAAGTGCAGCCCAATTGCGTCACCGTCCTGTCCGACACCGCGATCCGCGGCAAGGACCTCGACGAGGAAAAGGCCAACACCTCGCGCGCCGCCGCCGAGGAGGCGCTGCGCAACGCCAAGGGCGAGATCGACATCGCCAAGGCCCAGTCCGAACTCGCCATCCTGGCGGCCCAGATCCAGGCGCTGCGTCGGTACCGGAAAAAGTAGAACTTTGCGGGACAGACCAAAGAGCGTGAGCGGTTTGCTCTGTCCCCAACTGATTTACAAGCGCTAAAAACCGCGCACTCGCAGCCCCGCTCGCAAGACCGGGGCTGTTTTTTTTGCGGGGGACGTCAGCCGAGCACCGGCTCGTCCGGCAGTTCGTTGGGGCTGCGCTGGCCGGGCGCCAGCGGGAAGTGCTGCACCAGCAGCGCCGACACTTCTTCCAGCGCCTGCGTCAGCCCGTCCTCGAACCGGCCCTCGCGGAAGGCGTGGCCCATGCGCTGGACCATCGCACTCCACTCGGACGCCACAACGTGCTTGCTCAGGCCGCGGTCGGCGACGATCTCGATGGCGCGCTCGGCCAGCAGCAGGTAGACCAGCACGCCGTTGTTGTGCTCGGTGTCCCACATCCGCAGCTTGCCGAACATGGTCACCGCCCGTTCGCGCGCCGTGGCATCGCGCCAGACATAGCTGGTGGGCAGGCTGGCTTCGATGCAGATGCGGATTTCGCCGTTGTGCCGTCCTTCGCTGGCGGCGATGCGCTGCCTGAGCCGCTCCAGCAGCGCCGGCGGGATCGCCTTGCGGGCGTCGGCTTCATCGCGCATCCGGTGCCGCAGCAGGCGTTGCAGGCGCGCAGTGAATGAACGCTTGGCCATCACCAGTCTCCCGACGCGCCGCCGCCGCCGAAGTTGCCGCCGCCGCCGGAGCTGAAGCCGCCCCCACCCCCGCCGCCACCGGAAAAGCCGCCGCCGCCCATGCCGCCGAAGCCGCCGCCCCACGGCGAGCGGCGGCCGCTGCCCATGCCCGTCATGCCGCCGGCCAGCAGCGTGTACAGCAGCGCCACCACGCCGGCGATGCCGGCGACCACCAGGCTGGAGGTGATGGCCATGGCGATGGCGCCGACCCCGCCACCCACCGCCAGCGCCCCCAGCTTGGCCCCGAGGATCCGGCGCAGGATCGAGGCGCCGACCGGCACCGCGATGAACAGGAAGATCGCCAGGTCGGTCCAGTCGAAGCCGCTGCCGGCGCCGCGCTGCGCCGTCTTTTCGGCCGGCGGCGCGGGCAGGGCCTCGCCCTTGATCCGCGCGATGAGCTGGTCGGCCGCGGCCTGCAGGCCGCCCGCGTAATCGTCCTTGCGGAAGTTGGGCGTGATCGCCGCATCGATAATCTGGCGCGCCGCCAGGTCGGGCACCGCGCCTTCCAGCGTCTTGGCAACCTCGATGCGCACCTTGCGATCGTTCTTTGCCACCACCAGCAGCACGCCGTCACCGACCGCCTTGCGGCCAATCTTCCAGTCGTTGGCGACCCGGTTGGCGTAGCTGGTGATGTCCTCCGGCTGCGTCGTGGCAACCATCAGGACCACGATCTGCGTTCCCTTGTCCTTCTCGAACGCCGCCAGCTTGTCATCCAGCCCTTTGAGCTGGATCGCGTCCAGCGTGCCGGTGTTGTCGATCACCCGCGCCGTGAGCGCCGGCACCGGCAGCACGCCCTGCGAGTTCGCTGCGGGCAGCCACAGGAAAGCCGCCAGCAGGAAGAAGGCGATGGCTCTCACTGGGCGTGCCGGGCCTGGCCCGCAATGACATTCATCGCTACTTCTTCGTGCCGAAGTCGACCGTCGGCGGGGTGGAGATCTGGGCTTCGTTCTGCACCGAGAACACCGGCTTGGGCTTGTAGCCGAACACCATGCCCGTCAGGTTGGTCGGGAAGCTGCGGGCCAGCACGTTGTACTCCTGCACGCTGGCGATGTAGCGGTTGCGCGCCACCGTGATGCGATTCTCCGTGCCTTCGAGCTGCACGCGCAGGTCGCTGAAGCCCTTGTTGGCCTTCAGGTCCGGGTAGCGCTCGCTCACCACCATCAACCGGCTCAGCGCGCTGGAGAGTTCACCCTGCGCCTGCTGGAATTTCTGGAATGCCGCCGGATCGTTCAGCGTCTCGGGCGTGACCTGGATCGAGGTGGCCTTGGCCCGAGCCTCGACCACCTTGGTCAGCGTTTCCTGCTCGAAATTGGCCTCGCCCTTGACGGTGGCGACGATGTTGGGAATCAGGTCGGCGCGCCGCTGGTACTGGTTGAGCACTTCGCTCCAGGCCGACTTGCTGGCCTCGTCGAGCCGCTGGAAATCGTTGTAGCCGCAGCCGGTCAGGGCCAGCACAGCAGCGATGCAGAGTAACCACCGTTTCATGGGATCGTCCTTTTTTCGGGAGAGGCAACGGTAGCATAGATGGGATGCGAACTGAGCCGATTCAAGCCCTGCACGCCACCTCGCGCAGCGCGCCCGCGGTCGCTGCCGGCCCGACGGTCTTGCTGGCCGGCGCCACGGGCGTGCTTGGCAATGAAATGCTGCGGCGGCTGGCCAGCTGCGGCCGCTATGGCCCGATCCAGGTGCTGGCGCGCGAGCCGATCACCGAAGGCCTGCGCGGCGTCTCCTGCATCGTGGTCCCGCCGGAACCGGGGCCGGGCTGGCCGCTGCTGACAGCGCAGGTCGGCGTCATCCTGTTCGATCCGCCCCGGCTGTACTACGACCGCGAGCGGGCGCTGTGGACGCCCCGGCCCGAGCAGCTGCCGGCACTGGCCCACTGGATGCGTGGCTGCGGCGTCAGCACGCTGGCCGTGGTGTTGCCGCATGCACAGGGCCGGCTGCCCGACGCGCTCAAGCGCGGGCTGGCCAGCCTCGACGAGCACGCCGTTGCAACGCTCGGCTTCGACCGCGTGCTGTTCGTGCGCACCGCGCAAAGACCCGGTCCGGCGCCCCCTGGCAGCCTGCTGGAGCGCGCCGGCTCATGGATGCTGGCCTCGCTGCGCTACATGATGCCCAGCAGCGAGCAGCCGGTGCGCGCCACCAAGGTGGCGCAACTGGTGGCAGCCGCGCTGCAGCTGGCGCCACGGGGCATCCACGTGGCGGCGCCCGAACTGGTGTGGAATGCATCCCAGGGAAACCTGCAGGCGCAGGTTGCGGCGTGGCTGGGCCGCTGAAAGCAGGCAAACTCACGGCCATGCGCAAGAGCAAAATTCCAGCCAGCCTCCAGGGCAGCCCGGAGGACATCGAGGCGGCTTTCTACGAGGCCCTGCAGACCGGCGACATCGACAAGCTCATGGCCTGCTGGGCCGACGAAGACGACATCGTCTGCATTCATCCCGGCGGCCCGCGCGTGATCGGCGCCGGCGCCATCCGCGCCACCTTCGAGGCGATGTTCGCCAACGGCAGCATCCGCGCCTGGCCGGAGCGGGTGCGCAAGACCGAGTCGTTGGCCAGCGCCGTGCACAACCTGCTGGAACGGGTCGAGGTGCCCTCGTCCGACGGTCCGAAGAACGCGTGGGTGATCGCCACCAACGTGTACCTCAAGACCGCGCAGGGCTGGCGCCTGGTCGCCCACCATGCCAGTCCCGGCACCGAGAGCGAAGTGCAGGAAGTCTCGCTCACGCCGCCGGTGCTGCACTGACGCAGTCCATGAATTACGTCGCGCCGTGGTGGTTACCCGGCGGCAACCTGCAGGCCATCTGGCCGGCGCTGTCTGCCCGCCGCGGCCACGGCCCCCGGCCCGAGTACCGGCGCGAGCGCTGGGTCACGCCCGACCGGGATTTCGTCGACGTCGACTGGCTGGTCGAGCCGTCGACAGGTTCGGTCGAGGCGGTCCGACCGCTGCTGGTCCTGTTCCACGGCCTGGAAGGCTCGTCCCGCAGCCACTACGCCGAGGCCTTCGCCGACTTCGCGCGCGAGCACGGGATGGCATTCGCCGTGCCGCATTTCCGCGGCTGCAGCGGCGAGCTCAATCAGGCGCCACGGGCCTATCACTCCGGCGACCATGAGGAAATCGGCTGGATGCTGGGGCGGCTGCGGGAGCAACATCACGGCCCGATCGTCGCCATCGGCGTCTCGCTGGGTGGCAACGCCTTGCTGCGCTGGGCGGCGGAAGCGGGCGACAGCGCCAGCGGCTCGGTCGGCGCGGTGGCGGCGGTCTGTTCGCCGATCGACCTGGCGGCCGGCGGCTGGGCGATCGGCCGCGGCTTCAACCGGCTGGTCTACACCACGATGTTCATGCGCACCATGAGGCCCAAGGCGCTGGCCAAGCTGGACCAGCATCCGGGGCTGTTCGACCGCGAGCGGCTGCTGGCGGCGCGCGACCTGCATGACTTCGACGACCTGTTCACCGCGCCGTTGCATGGTTTCAGGGACGCCGACGACTACTACGCCCGCGCCTCGGCCAAGCCGCACCTGCAGCGGATCCGGATTCCGGCGCTGGTGCTCAACGCCCGCAACGATCCGTTCGTGCCGGCGTGGAGCCTGCCCACTCAGGCGCAGGCTGGACCGAACGTGACGCTGTGGCAGCCGGCGCAGGGCGGCCATGTCGGTTTTCCGGACGGGCACCTGCCCGGGCACGTCCGGCGCATGCCCGACGATGTCGGCGGCTGGCTGCGCCGCGCGATCGACCTGCGCTGAGGCCTCAGGTCCGGCGTTCGAGCACCGCCAGCTGCGGCCGCCCGCCTTGCGCCTTGCCGGTGATCGGCGGGCGCGGCAATTTCGATTCGCCCGGCTCGATCACGAAGTGGTGGTCCAGCGAATACCAGGGACCGGTGACGTCGGCCGCGGGCGCCGCTTCGCCGCTGTGCAACACGTACTGGCCGATCAGCGGCCTGGTCACGCCGAACTGCACGTCGGTCTCCAGGTTGGGATCGTCGCTGGAGTAGACCTGCGAGAACTGGGTCTTGCAGCCCGCCTTGCTGATCATGAAATGGATGTGGGCCGGCCGCATGTTGTGGCGGCCCTGGGCCCGCAGCAGCGCGCCGACCGGGCCGCTGAGCGGGATCGGGTAGCCGGCCGGCTTGACGCTGCGAAACGAGACGCGGCCGGCCGCATCGGTCGTGAATTTGCCGCGCAGGTTCATGTCGCCCTGCTGCGGATCCTGATTCTCGTAGAAGCCTTCGCTGCTGGTGTGCCAGACATCGACCTGGGCGCCGGCCACCGGCCGGCCTTCGCGGTCGCGTACCCAGGCGTTGACGAAGATTGGCGGGCCCGGCGTCGGGCTGCGCACGATGCTGGCGCCGCTGGGCAGCGCCGGCGCGCCCTCGCGCCAGAACGGCCCCATCATGCTGGCCGTGGTTTCGGTCTGGCCGCCGTCGCCGTTGTTCAACAGGCACACCAGCGAGGACAGGCCGAGCGAGCCGCCGGCCAGCACCACTTCGTTGTGCGAGGCCGTCGTCAGCTGGCCGAGCGTCGCGACGATGGCGCAGGCCTGCTGGTATTCGGCTTCGGTCAGCCGCGCCTCGCGCGCGAACCCGTGCAGGTGGCGGACCGCCGCCGCCATGATCTGGCGAAAGCGCGGATCCCCGGCCCGCTCCAGTTCGGCGAGCACCGCCGCCGTCACGTCTTGTTCGTTGCCGATGATCATGGGCTCTCCTGCGCCACGGGGGCCCTGGGCCTGGGCCGCGACGCGGCCGGCTTGGGCACGACGGCCACGGCCGATGCGGCGGGCCGCGGCTTTGCAGCGGTAGCCGGGGTGGCGGCCGCGGACGCCGGCTTGGCTGGGGCCGTTGGCGCCGATGCCGCCCTGGCGGCGCCAGCCGCAGCGGGCACCGCGCTGGCTGCCGGCATCGATGCCGAGACCACAGCTTCCAGCGATGCCGGCGGCGCGGCAGCTGGCGGAATCGGGGTGGGTGTCGCCGCGGCCACGGCCGCCGCCGTCGCCGCGACCGACGCGGCGCTGCCGCTGGGCGGCCACGCCGCTTCGGCTGCATTGCGCTGCTTGCCGATCGGCGCGGTGGCCTGGCCCTTGCGCACTGCGGCCAGGTCTTCCTCGCTCGGATACAGGCCGGTCAGCCAGTAGTCGAAGGCGCGGCGGGCGATCGGCGCCGCGTTCTGGGCGCCGAAGCCGGCGTTCTCCACGATCATCGCGATCGCGATCTTCGGGTTGTCGGCCGGGGCGTAGGCGGTGAAGAGGGCGTGGTCGCGATGGCGCTCGTCGGTCTGCGAGGCGTTGTACTTTTCGCCCTGCTTGATCTGCACCACCTGCGCCGTGCCGGTCTTGCCGCCGCTGGTGTACGGGGCGCCGCGGAACGCCGCCGCCGAGGTGCCCTCGAGATTCACGCCAACCAGCGCGTTGCGGATCACCGCGATGTTGGCGGGGGAGGCCGTCAGCTGGCCGGTGGTGGTGAACTCGGTGGTCTTGGGCGTCTTGGTGACGATGTCCACCACCTCGTGCACCAGGTGCGGTTTCATCTTGACGCCGTTGTTGGCGATGATGCTGGTGGCCAGCGCCAGCTGCAGGATGGTGAAGTTGTTGTAGCCCTGTCCGATGCCCAGCGAGATCGTCTCGCCCGCGTACCACTTCTGCTGCTCGGGCCGCTTGTAGGCGGCGCGCTTCCACTGCGTCGACGGCAGCAGCCCGCGCGCCTCGCCCTGGATGTCGATGCCGGTCAGCTCGCCGAAGCCGAAGTGCTGCAGCTGCTCGTGCATCAGGTCCACGCCCATGTCGTTGGCCAGCACGTAGTAGTAGGTGTCGCAGGACTGCACGATCGACTTGTACATGTCGACCGACCCGTGGCCGCCTTCCTTGTCGTCGCGAAAGCGATGGCCGCCGAACATGAAGAAGCCCGGGTCGAAAGTGACCTGGTGCGGCGTGCGCTTGCCGGTTTCCAGCGCCGCCAGCGCCATGAACGGCTTGTAGGTGGAGCCGGGCGGATAGGTGCCGCGCAGGGCGCGATTGAGCAGCGGCTTGTCCGGCGACTCGTTCAGCGCCTGCCAGTTCTCGCTGTCGATGCCCTCGACGAACAGGTTGGGATCGAAGGTCGGCTTGCTGACGAAGGCCAGGATCTCTCCGGTCTGCGGGTCCATCGCCACCAGCGCGCCGCGCCGGTCCCCGTACAGATCCTCGATCAGCTTCTGCAGCTTGATGTCGATCGACATCACCACCGTGTTGCCGGGCGTCGCCGGGTTGCTGGCGAGCTTGCGCACCGCCCGGCCGCCGGCCGAGGTTTCCATCTGCTCGACGCCGGTGATGCCGTGCAGCTGCTGCTCGTAGCTCTGTTCGACGCCGAGCTTGCCGATGTATTCGGTGCCGCGGTAGTTGGACTCGTCGTCGCCCTCGTCGATGCGCTCCTTCTCGGCCTGGTTGATGCGGCCGATGTAGCCGATCACGTGGCTGGCCAGTTCGCCCCAGGGATAGTTGCGAAACAGCCGGGCCTTGATGTCGACGCCCGGAAACCGGTAGCGCTGGGCGGCGAAGCGCGCCACTTCCTCGTCGGTCAGGCGGGTGCGGATCGGCAGCGACTCGAAGCTTTTCGATTCGTCCAGCAGCTTCTTGAAGCGGCGCTTGTCGCGCGCCTGGATCTCGATCACCTGGCCCAGCGCCTCGATGGTCTTGTCCAGCGTCTGGTCGATCCGCGACGGCGTGATCTCCAGCGTGTAGGCCGAGTAGTTGCTGGCCAGCACGATGCCGTTGCGGTCCAGGATCAGGCCCCGGTTCGGCACCACCGGGACGATGGCCGTGCGGTTGTTCTCGGCCTGCTCGGCCAGGTCTTCGTGCCGCACCACCTGCAGGTACACCAGCCGCGTGACCAGTAGCAGGAAAGCCACCAGCACGCAGATGCTGATGGCCAGCACCCGCAGCCGAAAGCGGGACAGGTCCGCTTCGACGTTGCGCATTTCAGTCATGCGACTGGCCTGAACGGTTCGCGACAGAGCAGTGCCCTGCGCTGGCGCGCGCACGCCTGGTCTGTCCCACAAGGTCTCATAAGGGCCTATTTTCGTCCGGGTCGGGCGCGCGGCGCTGGGGCGCCAGCAAAATGACACTGATGACGGGCCACAGCACGGCTTCGAGCAGCGGCGCCAGCAGGATGTACAAGCCGGGAAAGGCGCCGCCGGCGATCATCCGCAGCGTCAGCTCGATGGCGTGGGCGGCGGCGAACAGCGGCAGCACCTGCACCGCCTGCGACGGCACCGAGAACCACAGCAGCCGGCGGTGGATGGTGATGGCGAAGTAGCTCAGCGCCGTGTAGGCCAGCGCGTGCTGGCCCAGCAGCGACGTCTGGTGCACGTCCATGCACAGGCCGAAGAAAAAGGCTACGCCGATGCCCACCCGCTGCGGCTGGTGCACGCTCCAGAACACCAGCACCACGGCCACGATGTCGGGCAGCCACGGCGTGCGCCCCAGCGGCAGCATGTTGGCCATCAGCGCCAGCAGCAGGCTGCCCCAGATGAACAGGGGATTGGCCGGCAGCAGCAGCTGCTGGCCCGGGCGCATGATCATTTGCGGCTTCCCCTCTTGGCCGGGACCACTTCGTCGGGCATCGGCCGCGCCGGGATCTGCACCGACACCGCCTTGAGCACCATCACGTGGCGGGCGCCGTCGACCAGCGCCTGCGGCGCGCAGGAAATGCGGGCGAAGGCCGAGTCGGCGCGGCGTTCCACGGAGACCACCTTGGCCACCGGCAAGCCCGGCGGATAGACGCCGTCGACCCCGCTGGTGGTCAGCATGTCGCCCGCCTGCACGTCGGCGTTGCCGGCCATGAAGCGCAGCTCGAGCGAGCCGCCGCGGGTGATCGGATCGCCAAAGGCCACGCTGCGGGCGCCGGTGCGGGCATTGAGCACCGGGATCGCCTGGTCGCGGTCGGTCACCAGTGTCACTTCGCTGAGCAGCGGATGGACCCGCGTCACCTGACCGAGCACGCCGGATTCATCAATCACCGGGGAGCCGGCGGTGATGCCCTGCGTCATGCCCTTGTCGATGATGATCTTGCGGGTGTAGGGGTCGGCGGCGTCATACAGGACCTCGGCGGCTTCGGCCGGCGTGGTGATGCGCTCGCGCAGCGCCAGCAGACTGCGCAGCCGCGCATTTTCCTGGGTCAACTGCTCGACCTGGCTGGCCCGCTGCGACTGCAGCGTCAGCTTGACGCGGGCCGCCGCTTCGCCGGCCTGGGCCGCTTGCAGGGATTCGAAGTACTGGCCGGCGTTCTTGACCAGCTGCACCGGGCGCATCGCGACCCATTGCACCGGATACAGCACTGTGGCCACTGCAGCGCGCAGCGGCTGGGTCACCTTGAAGCGCGCGTCCGCCACCATCAGGAACAGCGCCAGGGCGCCGCAGACCATCAGCTTGGACAGGGCCGAAGGGCCCTGTTTGAAAAACGGCGGCGGGGTTCTGTCCAGCGTACCGAGTGGCATCGCTGCTCCGGGGGATTATTCGCTGGTGAAGATGGAGCCGAGCCGGTCCATGCGCTCCAGCGCGATACCGCAGCCCCGTACCACGCAGGTCAGCGGATCTTCGGCCACCAGCACCGGCAGCCCGGTTTCCTCGGCCAGCAGCCGGTCCAGGTCGCGCAGCAGGGCGCCGCCGCCGGTCAGCATCATGCCGCGCTCGGCGATGTCGGCGCCCAGTTCCGGCGGAGTCTGCTCCAGCGCGTTCTTCACCGCCGAGACGATGTTGTTCAGCGGGTCGGTGAGTGCTTCCAGGATTTCGTTGGAGGAAATCGTGAAGGACCGCGGCACCCCTTCGGACAGGTTGCGGCCCTTGACTTCCATTTCCTTGACTTCGCTGCCGGGGAAGGCCGAGCCGATGTTCTTCTTGATCGCTTCGGCGGTCGGCTCGCCGATCAGCATGCCGTAGTTGCGGCGGATGTAGCTGATGATGGCTTCGTCGAACTTGTCGCCGCCGACCCGCACGCTGCCCTTGTAGACCATGCCGCCCAGCGAGATCACGCCGACCTCGGTGGTGCCGCCGCCGATGTCGACCACCATCGAGCCGGAGGCTTCGGAGACCGGCAGCCCGGCGCCGATCGCCGCGGCCATCGGCTCCTCGATCAGGTACACCTCGGAGGCGCCGGCGCCAAGCGCCGATTCGCGGATGGCCCGGCGTTCCACCTGGGTGGAACCGCAGGGCACGCAGATGATGATGCGGGGGCTGGGTTTCAGGACGGACCGGGGATGGACCATCTTGATGAATTGCTTGAGCATCTGCTCGGTGACGGTGAAGTCGGCGATCACGCCGTCCTTCATCGGGCGGATCGCCTCGATGTTGCCTGGCACCTTGCCAAGCATCGCCTTGGCTTCGCGGCCGACGGCCTGGATGGTCTTCTTGCCCTGGGGCCCGCCTTCGTGGCGGATGGCGACCACTGAAGGTTCGTCCAGCACGATGCCCTTGTCGCGAACGAAGATCAGGGTATTGGCGGTGCCCAGGTCAATGGCCAGGTCGGTGGAGAAGTACCGACGGAAAGCTCCGAACATCAGGAAGTCCTCTCGCGGGCATGGCCGGCAGGCATGCCAGCCGCTGCCTTTTTATCTGTCAAGTGATTGGCCCGAAGACCCCAATTTTTCGACCCCTGCGGGCCGCTTTTGTCTGCAAGTACAACCCCGTTCGCGGCAGTTGCACTAAAGGCGGGATAATACCCGATCCCCTGTGAATCACTGGTCCGTCGCGGGCCGAAATATGCGCTTACATCTGCGGGCGCACCCACCGATTTCATCATGTCCCTCAGTTCCCAAGACATCAGCCGCATCGCCAACCTGGCCCGGCTGCAGCTACGCCCCGAAGAAAGCGAGCGCCTGCTGACCCAGATCAACGGCTTCTTCGACATCGTCGAACAGATGCGGGCGGTCGACACCACTGGCATCGAGCCGCTCGCGCATCCGGTCGCCGCCGTGCAGTCGGTCACGCTGCGGTTGCGCGACGACGTCGCCAGCGAGGTCATCGACCGCGAGGCCAACATGCGCAACGCGCCCGCCCGGGAGGCCGGCCTGTTCCTGGTGCCGAAGGTGCTCGAATGAGCCAGCTGCATGATCTGACGGTGGCGCAGCTGGCGGGAAAGCTGCGCTCGAAGGAGGTTTCGTCGGTCGAAGTGGCGCGCCACTTCCTGGCCCGAGGCGCGGCGCATGAAGGGCTGGGCGCCTACCTGGCGACCAACGAGGAGGTCACGCTGGCCCAGGCGAAAGCCGCCGACCTGCGGATTGCGTCAGGGGACAGCGCGCCGCTGTTGGGCGTACCGATCGCCCACAAGGACATCTTCGTCACGAAGGACTTTCCCACCACGGCCGGCTCGAAGATGCTCGAAGGCTACCTGTCGCCGTTCGACGCCACGGTGGTCAGCAGGCTCGCCGAGGCTGGTGCCGTGACGCTGGGCAAGCTCAATTGCGACGAATACGCGATGGGGTCGTCCAACGAGAACTCGGCGTACAAGACCGTGAAGAACCCGTGGGACGTCTCGCGCATTCCGGGCGGATCGTCGGGCGGCAGCGCCGTGGCGGTGGCCGCGCGGCTGGCGCCGGCCGCCACCGGCACCGACACCGGCGGCTCGATCCGCCAGCCGGCGTCCTTCACCGGCATCACCGGTATCAAGCCGACCTACGGCCGGGCCTCGCGCTACGGGATGATCGCTTTCGCCTCCAGCCTGGACCAGGCCGGCGCGATGGCGCGCACGGCGCACGATTGCGCGCTGCTGCTGTCGGCCATCTGCGGCCCGGATCCGGACCGCGATTCGACCTCACTGGATGTGCCCGCGGAGGACTTCACGCAGTCGCTCGCTACGCCGATCGACGGCCTTCGCATCGGCGTGCCCAAGGAGTTCTTCGGCGCGGGGCTCTCGAGCGACGTCCGCGCGGCGATCGACGCGGCGCTGCAGCAGTACGTGAAGCTCGGCGCGAAGCTGGTGGAGATCTCGCTGCCGCGCACCGAGCTGTCGATCCCGGTGTACTACATCATCGCGCCGGCCGAAGCGTCGTCCAACCTGTCGCGCTTCGACGGTGTGAAGTTCGGCCATCGGGCCAAGGACTACACCGACTTGCTCGAGATGTACAAGAAGACGCGCGCCGAAGGCTTCGGCGACGAGGTCAAGCGCCGCATCATGATCGGCACCTATGTGCTGTCGCACGGCTACTACGACGCCTACTACCTGCAGGCGCAGAGGATCCGCCGCATGATCGCCGACGATTTCCAGCAGGCCTTCAAGCAGTGCGACGTGATCGCCGGCCCGGTGGCGCCGACGGTAGCGTGGAAGCTCGGCGAAAAGAGCGACGACCCGGTGGCCAACTACCTGGCCGACATCTTCACGTTGCCGGGATCCCTGGCCGGCCTGCCGGGCATGAGCCTGCCGGCGGGCTTCGGCGCCGGCGGCATGCCGGTGGGGCTGCAGTTGCTCGGCAACTATTTCGGCGAGGCCAAGCTGCTGAACGCGGCCCACCAGTTCCAGCAGGCGACCGATTTCCACCTGCGCAAGCCGCAGGGAATATTGTGAGCCCCCACGTTCATCACTTCGTGTATTCACTGCCCCCCGAGGGGGCTGGCCTCCCTTGGGGCGGCCCAGCGGGAGGCCGACCATGAGCTCCAAATTGATCCAGGGGTATGAAGTCGTCATCGGCTTCGAGACCCATACCCAGCTGTCGACCCAATCGAAGATCTTCAGCCGCGCCTCCACGGCGTTCGGCGCCGAGCCCAACACCCAGGCCGCGCCGGTCGACCTCGCTTTGCCAGGCACGCTGCCGGTGATGAACAAGGGCGCGGTGGAGCGCGCGATCGAGTTCGGGCTGGCGGTGAACGCGAAGATCGCGCCGCAAAGCATCTTCGCCCGCAAGAACTACTTCTATCCGGACCTGCCCAAGGGCTACCAGATCAGCCAGTTCGAGATCCCGGTGGTGCAGGGCGGCACCGTTGAATTCTTCCTTGGCGAAGAAAAGAAATCGGTGCGCCTGGTGCGCGCCCACCTCGAGGAAGACGCCGGCAAGTCGCTGCACGAGGACTTCATCGGCATGTCGGGCATCGACCTGAATCGCGCCGGCACGCCGCTGCTGGAAATCGTCACCGAGCCGGACATGCGCTCGTCCGACGAGGCGGTGGCCTACGCGAAAGAGCTGCACAAGATCGTCACCTGGATCGGCATCTGCGACGGCAACATGCAGGAGGGCTCGTTCCGCTGCGACGCCAACGTGTCGGTGCGCAAGCCTGGCGCCGAGCTGGGCACGCGGCGCGAGATCAAGAACCTCAACAGCTTCAAGTTCATGCAGCAGGCGATCGACTACGAAATCCGCTGGCAGATCGAGGAGATCGAGGAAGGTCGCGCGATCCAGCAGGCCACGGTGCTGTTCGATCCCGACACCGGCGAGACCCGAGCGATGCGCACCAAGGAAGACGCGGCCGACTACCGCTATTTCCCGGACCCGGACCTGCCGCCGCTGGTGGTGGCGCCGGAATGGGTGGAGCGCGTGCGCTCCGAGATGGCAGAACTGCCGCGCGTGATGGCGGCCCGCTTCGTCGCCGACTACGGCCTGCCGGAATACGACGCCACCACCCTGACGCAGAGCAAGGCGATGGCGGTCTACTTCGAGGCCGCGGCCAAAGCCAGCGGCCAGGCCAAGCTGGCCAGCAACTGGATCATGGGCGAGCTGTCGCGGCGCCTCAACGCCGGCGACGCAAGCATCGAGGGCGCTGCCGTGAGCGCCGACATGCTGGCTTCGCTGATCGGCCGGATTGCGGACGGCACGATTTCCAACAATGCCGCCCGCCAGGTCTTCGAGTCGCTGTGGACCGGTGAGGGCAAGGATGTCGACGCCCTGATCGAAGCCAAAGGCCTCAAGCAGATGAACGACAACTCCGCGCTGGAGCAGATCATCGACGACGTGATCGCCGCCAACGCCGACAATGTCGCGCAATTCAAGGCCGGCAAGGAGAAGGCCTTCAACGCATTGGTCGGCCAGGCCATGAAGGCGAGCAAGGGCAAGGCCAATCCGGCCCAGGTCAACGACCTGCTGAAGAAGAAGCTGGCCGGCTAGCGGGAGGGACGCGCGGCCGACGCCGGGGGGCGGGGCGCGCTGGCGGACGCGGCGCGGGCCAGTGCCATCGGCACGGCGCCCTGCTGCGCCCACAGCAGCTTCAGCCGCGACAGTTCCTCGTCGAAGCGGGCATTGACGCGCACCTTCTCGACTTCCTGGTCGGCCACGAAGCGCCGCTGGGCGTCGAGCTGCTTGTCGACTTCCTCGATCTGCCGGCGAACCTTCGCGGGCGTGCGGGACGGGTCGATCTTGTAGAACTCCACCTCGCCATCCAGGAACCTGCGCTGCTTCAGCAGTTCCTGGGTGCGCTTTTGCGCCGCTGCAGTAACGCTGTCCACCAGCGCCAGCGCCTCGGCCCGCTCCTTGTCATGCACGCTGCGGTCGGGATAGCGGGTGACCAGCGCCTTTTCCCGCTTCTTCTCATCGGCCAGGCGGTTGCGATCTTCCTCCTGCCGGCGCACCTCGTCTTCCTTGGCGGCGCGCTCGGCGGCCGTCAGCGACGGACCGATCTTGCGGCGCAGCATGCCGCCGGAGCTGAGCTCGCTTTGCTCTCGGTCGATGCAATCGATGATGGGACGGTCGGCCGTCAGGCGCCGGCCCTTAGCGTCGACGCAGGTGTAGATCGGATCGCCAGCAGCCTGTCCGGCGAGCGGGATGACAAGTGCAGCCATCACGGCTGCGCGAACGAGAACGACCACCACCTTGTCGGTTTCCTTACTCCACGCCATAGCGCTGCCGGTATGCCAGCACTTGCGGGAAATGGGCGCCGATCGCATCGCCGCTGTGCTGCGACAGATACTGGAGCAAATCCGACAGCCGTGCAATCGCGCAAACCTCCAGACCGAGCTGGTCGCGGACATATTGCACGGCGGAGTAGGGCGAGTCTGCTCCTTTGTCGGTGGCCATCTCCTGCCGGTCCAGCGCGATGGCCACCGCATGCGCGCGCGCGCCCGCCGCCTGGATGATCGCGATCGACTCGCGCACGGCGGTGCCGGCCGACATCACGTCGTCGACGATCAGCACCCGGCCATGCACCGGCGCGCCGACCAGCGAGCCGCCCTCGCCGTGGTCCTTGGCCTCCTTGCGGTTGTAGGCGTAGGGCAGGTTGCGACCCAGCCGCGCCAGCTCGATCGCCACCGCGGCGGCCAGCGGGATGCCCTTGTAGGCGGGGCCGAACAGCATGTCGAATTCGATGCCCGATGCCAGGATGCGCTTTGCATAGAATTGCGCCAGCCGACCGAGCTTGGCGCCGTCGTCGAACAGACCGGCGTTGAAGAAATAGGGCGAAATCCGCCCGGCCTTGGTCTTGAATTCGCCGAACCGCAAGACGCCGGATTCGACCGCGAACTGCACGAACTCCTGGGCCAGCGGATCCTGGCTGCCATCTGCCACCATGGGACTTTCCTTGTGTTCAAACTGACCAGCCTCAATCTCAACGGCATCCGCTCGGCCCACAGCAAGGGCGTGGAGGCCTGGATCGCCAAGGCCAGTCCCGATTGTATTTGCGTGCAGGAGGTCAAGGCCCAGGCGGCCGACGTCGAGGGCCGCTTCGAGCAGCTGGCGGGCCTGCAGGGCTATTTCCACTTCGCCCAGAAGAAGGGCTATTCGGGCGTGGCCGTGTATTCGAAGCACACGCCCAGCGACATCATCGTCGGCTACGGCTCGGAGGAATTCGACGCCGAGGGCCGCTATGTCGAGTTGCGCTTCGACACGCCGCAGCGCAAGTTTTCCGTCATCAGCTGCTACTTTCCCAGCGGCTCCTCCGGCGAGGAGCGCCAGCAGGCCAAGTTCCGTTTCCTCGACGGGTTCGATCCGCACCTGGTCAAGCTGAAGGAGAGCCGCGACTTCGTCCTGTGCGGCGACGTCAACATCGCGCACCAGCAGCAGGACCTGAAGAACTGGCGCAGCAACCAGAAAAACAGCGGCTTCCTGCCGCAGGAGCGCGCCTGGATGACCAAGCTGCTGTCCGAGACCGGTCTGGTGGACGTCTACCGCAAGCTGCAGCCCGATTGCACCGAGGAGTGCTACACGTGGTGGAGCAACCGCGGCCAGGCCTATGCGAACAACGTCGGCTGGCGGCTGGACTATCACCTGGCAACGCCGGCGATCGCGGCGCTGGCGCGCAGCGAATCCATCTACAAGGCGGAGAAGTTCTCGGATCACGCACCGATCACGGTGGAGTACCAGCTCCAGGTTTGAGCGCCGGCCGTGCCCGGCAACGCCCGAATGCATTTGCATGCATGATGCGATCGCGCCTTGGCGGCGCCGACTGTGCCCGGTGGTGGCGCGGTTTCAACAACTTCATGAAAGCGATCCCCATGTCGACCCATTCATCGGTGCTGCTGCGCCGCATCCTGTTCGCAGTTGCCGGGCTGTTCTCGCTCCAGGGTTTTGCGCAGACCGGCCCGCTGATCGTCACCCAGTCCGACGTGATTGCGGCGCAAAAGCGCGGCGCGATCATCTGGGACATCCGCTCCGAGGCCGACTACAAGAAGGGCCACATCCCGGGCGCGGTCAATATTGGAGATGCCGGCCAGGTGCTGCGCAGCCCGAACACCGAGGACTTCATTGCGACGCCGCAGATCGAGCGCATCCTCGGCGCGGCCGGCATCGATCCGGCGCGTGAGGTGCTGGTCTATGGATCGCGCGCCAACGTCATCTCCTATTTCGGCCTGTACACGATCCGCTACTTCGGCGGCGAAAACGTCCGCGTCTACCACGACGGCATCGATGGCTGGCGCGCCGCCGGCCAGCCGGTGGCGCTCGAAACCACCGCGCCGGCCCCGATAGCGCTGAAGCTGTCGGCGCGCGGCGCCAACTCGGTCTCGACGTCCGATATCCTGGCCCGCCTCAAGAATCCGAATGTCCAGCTGCTCGATGTCCGAACCCCCAAGGAGTTTGCCGGTGAGGACATCCGGGCGATTCGCGGCGGCCACATTCCCGGCGCCATCAACATCCCCTACGAGCAGAACTGGGTCGACCCGGAGACGCAGGCCAAGCTCGGGCAAAGGACGGTGGCCGACAACGCCGGCATGTCGCTCAAGCCGCTCGCGGATCTGAAGGCCCTGTACGCCCGCATGGATCCGGACAAGGAAACCATCGTCTACTGCCAGTCCGGCGTCCGCGCCGCCGAAACAGCGACCGTGCTGGCCGACCTGGGGTTCAAGAACGTCAAGGTCTATGACTCGTCCTGGCTCGGTTATGGCAATACGCTCGACGCGCCTGCCAACAACGCCGTGTTCCTGAACGTCGGGGCCCTCAACTCCCGCATCGGGGCCTTGCAGAACCGGATCGACGGGCTGGAGAAGGAACTGGCCAGCCGGGCCAAGTGATTGCCGGGCGGGTGCTCGGTTCGCTTGAGCAGCGAAGTCAACACCACCATGAAGGCGACGTTGAACAGCAGTCCCGCCTGCGGCGTGCCGGCCATCGATGGGAGCAGCGCCAGCTGGGGTTACGGCAGCTTGCGCAGCACGAAGGCGCGCGCCGAGCTGTCCTGCGCGCCCTGCCAGTCGCCGCGGATCTCGCGGCCGCAGGAGCCGCCGATCACCGTGCCGGTCCAGGTCGCGCTGATGTGGATGCCGTCGATCGATTCCTCCAGCGTGAACTCGCCGTCGTCGACGTCGCCGGCCAGCAGCGCCTTGGCGCCGTCGCGGTTGATCGCGCCGCGCATGCTTTCGGCGAGTTCGGGATGCCGCTCCAGTAACAAGGTCGCGCTTTGCGCCACGCCGTCGAAACTGGCGCGCCACAGGCCCAGCAGGTTCCGCTGGGTGACTTCGCTGCTCGCGGGGCAGGGCGCGAACGTCTCGGGCGATTCGCATCGCGCATTGCCCGCGGCCAGCAGGGCAGCGGCCAGCGCAAGCGTCGCGCCCCTCATGACGCGGCTTGCGCCGCCGCCGCGGCCGCGGCCGAATCCAGCGCCTTCTTCGCGAACTCGGCACGCAGCGCCTTGAGCTTTTCGCGCGGGTCTTCTTTCGTCGTGGATTTTTCCAGCGCCATCTCGGCGATGAAGCGGCTCGGCTGGGCGGCGATCATCTCGCGGCCCTTCTTGCGCCGCTTGGTCCAGCTCACCGCCAGCGAGCGCTGGGCCCGCGTGATGCCAACGTACATCAGCCGGCGCTCTTCCTGCAGGCGTTGCAGGATGCCTTCGGACATCGGCCCATCGGCGCGGCCGCTGGGGTTGTCGTCGTCCCCGAGCTTGAACGGAAGCAGTCCCTCGGTCACGCCGACCATCATCACGTGCGGCCACTCCAGTCCCTTGGCGGCGTGCAGCGTGGACAGCGTGACGACATTCTGGTCCTGCTCGCGTTCGCTGATGGTGGACAGCAGGGCGATGGTCTGCGCCACTTCCAGCAGCGTCTTCTTCTCGGTCTCGAGGCTGACACCGGCGGTGTCGTCGATCTCGCCGCCGCAGCGCTTGGCCATCCAGTCGCAGAAATCCAGCACGTTGCTCCAGCGCGACGCCGCGAGTTTTTCGCTGTCCTCGCCGTCGAACAGGTGCTTCTCGTAGTCGATGTCCTTGAGCCACTCCAGCAGGAAGGCGTGCGCCGCCTCGTAACCCTCGGTCTGCCGGGCGCGGAATTCCAGGTCGTTCACGTAGCGGCCGAACTCGTGCAGGCTGCCCACCGCCTTGGCCGGCAGCACCGAGCCGAGCGAGGGCGAGAACAGCGACTCGAACAGGCTCAGCTTGTACTTGCCGGCGAACTCGCCCAGGTTCTGCAGCGTGGTGTGGCCGATGCCGCGCTTGGGCGTCGTGATCGAGCGCAGGAACGCCGGATCGTCGTCGTTGTTGACCCACAGCCGCAGCCAGGCGCACAGGTCCTTGATTTCGGCGCGGTCGAAGAAGCTCTGGCCGCCCGAGACCTTGTAGGGGATGGCCGCCTTGCGCAGCGCCTTCTCGAAAGTGCGGGCCTGGTGGTTGGCGCGATAGAGAACCGCGAAGTTCTTCCAGTCCTGCACCTGGCCGCCGCCGCCTTCGGTGGCGCCATTGGCCCGCGCCGACTGGATCCGGGCCACGACACGTTCCGCTTCATGCTCCTCGTTGTCGGCGTCGACCACCCGCACCGGTTCGCCTTCGCCCAGTTCGGAGAACAGCGTCTTGGGAAACAGCTTGGGGTTGGGGCCGATCACGTTGTTGGCCGCCCGCAGGATGGCGCTGGTGGAGCGGTAGTTCTGCTCCAGCTTCACGACCTTGAGCTGCGGGAAATCGATCGGCAGGCGTTTGAGGTTATCGAGCGTGGCGCCGCGCCAGCCGTAGATCGACTGGTCGTCGTCGCCCACGGCGGTGAAGCGGGCCCGCTCACCCACCAGCAGCTTGAGCACTTCGTACTGCGTGGCGTTGGTGTCCTGGTACTCGTCCACCAGTACGTGACCCATCTGCGCCTGCCACTTCACCCGCACGTCGGCGTGCTCCTGCAGCAGCTTGAGGGGCATCTTGATCAGGTCGTCGAAGTCGACGCTCTGGTAAGCCGTCAGCCGCTCCTCGTAGCGCGCCATGACGCGGGCGATGATCTTCTCGTTGTCATCCTTGGCCAGGGCCTCGGCCTGCGCCGAGTTCAGCCCCATGTTCTTCCACAGGCTGATGGTCCACTGCCACTGGCGGGCGGTCGCCGAGTCGACGCTGCCGCCGGCGTCCTTCAGGATGCTGGCGACGTCGTCGCTGTCCAGGATCGAGAACTGCTTCTTCAGGCCCAGCACGGAGCCGTCCTGGCGCAGCATGCGCACGCCCAGCGCGTGGAAGGTGCAGATGAGGACGCCCTTGGCTTCACGGCCGATCAGCGTCTTGGCGCGCTCGCGCATTTCGGCGGCGGCCTTGTTGGTGAAGGTGATGGCGGCGATCCGCTGCGGCTCCAGCCCGGCCTGGATCAGCCGCCCGATCTTGTGGGTGATCACGCGGGTCTTGCCCGAGCCCGCGCCGGCCAGCACCAGACACGGCCCCTGCATGTAATTGACAGCTTCCTGCTGGGCGAGATTGAGACCGGCGGACATGGGAGCGGGGAGAAACTGCGGGGACTGCGGGACTGCTGGGGAGCAGGAATCATACCGGCCGCGCCGGCGGGAACCTCGCTAAGGCGAACTTCGCCGGATCGCCGACACGGCCCTGACCTTCCCCTGCTCGTCGACGACGACGTCGTAGCTGTCGTAGACCCCGCCGATCTTCAGTGGCGGCGATTCGACCCTGAATGCCATGGAGCGCGTCCACTGCGCCTCCTGGTCGAGGCCGGCCAGGAAGTCGGATCTTGTCGAGAAAGCGCGGGGCGGCGCCAGCGGCCGGTCTGACTGTGGGGTGGTCTTGCAGGCCAGCCGGATCGAGAATCCGCCGCGCCTTGCCCAGTCGCCCGGCCCGTAGTGAATATCAACCACGTGGCTGCCGCATGCGGGACTGACCGGCATGTTCTGCGGCAAGGTCGTTCCGGGCACGTTTTTGCCCCCTGATTGCATCAGGTAATCGGCCAGGCCCGCTTCGAACAGTTGGCGAACCGTCATTCCAGGCCGGATGGCGTCATGCGACGCCACGAAGGAGCGGTAGTCACCACTGCTGCGCCCGCACGCGGTGATCGAGAGCAGCAGGAGCGCGATCGCCAAGCACTTCAAGGCGGCGCGCACAGGAGTTCCTTTTGCCAGGGATACATGGTTGCGATTCTGGCACCGGGATCGACGTGCCAACGACCTGTCGTTGCGGCCGGAGACCCGCGACAATACCTCCCGTGCTCGACGTCCTCCTGATCACCTTCCCATTCTTCGCCCTGGTGCTGTGCGGCTACGTCGCCGCGCGCCGGCGCATGCTGCCGTTCGAGGCGATTTCGGGCCTGAACAGCTTCGTGCTGTATTTCGCGCTGCCCTGCATGCTGTACCGCTTCGGCGCGCTCACGCCGATCGCACAGTTGCTTGATGGCGGGGCGATCGCGGTGTACCTGGTCTGCGCGCTGGTGCTGGTCGGCTTCGTGGTCGCCGCCAGCATGAACCGGCGCATCGGCTGGAACGACGCGGCCTTCGGCGCGCTGGTCGCCGCGTTCCCCAACACCGGCTTCATGGGCGTCCCATTGCTGGTGGCGCTGCTCGGCGCCGCCGCAGCCGGCCCGGCGATCCTCACCATCCTGGTCGACCTGCTGGTCACCACCTCGCTGTGCGTCGCGCTGTCGCGGCTGGACGGCGCCGACGAACATGGCGCGTCCAGGGCAGCGAAGAATGCGCTCAAGGGCGTGGCGCTCAACCCGATGCCCTGGGCGATCGTGCTGGGCGGCATCGCTTCAGCGCTGCAGATGCAGCCGGTCAAGCCGGTGATGCAGACAATCGGGATGCTGGCGGACGCGGCGTCGCCGGTGGCGCTGGTCACCATCGGCGCGGTGCTGGCCCGCTCGCAGTTCATGGCGGCGCAGCGCGAGCACGCGCCGATGCCGATGCGCGACTACTTGCCGGTCGCGTTCGTCAAGCTGGTGGTCCATCCGCTGCTGGTGCTGATGGTCGGCGCCGCCGCGATCTCCCTGGGCCTGCCGCTGGACAAGTTCGCGCTCACCGTGATGGTGCTGGTCGCCGCGCTGCCTAGCGCCAGCAACGTGTCGCTGCTGGCCGAGCGCTTCGGGGCGGACACGGGCCGGATCGCGCGCATCATCCTGCTGACGACTGCGGCGGCATTTCTCACCTTTTCCGGCGCCGTGGCGCTGGTGCACTAGCGCCCCGGCCGCCTGCCGGGACAACCTCGCACTGGAGACCCTGTGACCGATTTCTTCCTGCAATGGGCCTTCACGGCGTTCTCGCTGTGGCTGGCGAGCCTGGTCTTCAAGGGCCTCAAGTTCGACAACGGCGGTTCGCTGGCCATCGCAGCGCTGCTGCTCGGGCTGGCCAACGCCGTCGTCAAGCCGCTGCTGATCATCCTGACGCTGCCGCTCACGCTGCTGACGTTCGGGCTGTTCATCCTGGTGATCAACGCGCTGGTGATGCTGCTGGTGGCGTCGATGATCAAGGGCTTCAAGGTGTCGAGCTTCTGGACCGCGTTCTTCGCCAGCCTGTTCATCTCGCTGCTCAGCATCGTGTTCGGCGCGGTGTTCAGCGGCAGTCCGGAGACCACGCTGGAGATGCCGCGCAGCAACAGCGTCTGGCTCTGACGGCTACCAGCTGTCGACCGGCGAGGAGCGCGGGGCCAGCACGGGATTGGCGGATGCCAGCCCGCGCGCCAGCCAGCGGCGCGTCTCGGCCGGGTCGATCACCGCGTCGATTTCCAGCGTCTGCGCCATGTGGATGGCCTGGCCGTTGGCGTATTGCTGGTCGACCAGCCGCTGGTACAGCGCTTCGCGTTCGGGCCCTTGCGGCAGCGCTTCCAGCTCCTTGCGGTAGCCGAGCTTCACCGCGCCCTCCAGCCCCATGGCTCCGAACTCGCCGCTTGGCCAGGCGACGCTGAACAGCGGCGAGTGCAGGCCTCCGGCCGCCATGGCCATCGCGCCCAGGCCGTAGCCCTTGCGCAGCACCACGCTGAAGAACGGCACCCGCAGCTGGGCCCCGATCACGAACATGCGGCTCACATGGCGCACCTGCGCCGTCGCCTCGGTGTCCGGGCCGACCATGAAGCCGGGCGTGTCGACCAGGCTCACCAGCGGCAGGCCGTGCGCGTTGCACAGCTGCATGAAGCGCGCGGCTTTGTCGGCGGCGTCGGCATCGATGGCGCCGCCCAGATGCAGTGGATTGCTGGCCAGCAAGCCGACCGGCCGGCCTTCGATGCGGCCCAGCGCGGAGTGGATGCCCTTGCCGAAGCCGGTGCGGAGTTCGAGCAGCGATCCGGTGTCGGCGATGCCGTGCAGCGCGGTCCGGCTGTCGTACACGCGCAGCCGGTTTTCCGGCACCACGTCGCGCAAGGCCAGCGGATTCGGCACGAAGAACTGGGTCACCCGGCCCTGAAAGAACGACAGGTAGTGGCGTGCCGCCTCGACCGCCGCCGCTTCATCCTCCACCAGCACGTCGATGACGCCGTTGCCGTGCTGCACGTCCGACGGTCCGACTTGCTCCGGTCTGAACACGCCGAGGCCGCCGCCCTCGATCATGGCCGGACCGCCCATGCCGATGTTGCTGGCTCGGGTGGCGATGATGACGTCGCTGCAACCCAGCAGCGCCGCGTTGCCGGCAAAGCAGCGGCCGGCGACGATACCGACCACCGGCACCTGGCCGCTCAGGCGCGCGTAGCTGGCGAAGGTGGTCACGTGCAGCCCGGCGACGATGGGCATGTCGGTGTCGCCCGGCCGGCCGCCGCCGCCCTCGGCGAACAGGATGACCGGCAGCTTCTGCTGCAGCGCGATGCCCAGCATGCGGTCAGCCTTCTGGTGGTTGCGCATGCCCTGGGTGCCGGCCAGCACGGTGGCGTCGTAGGCCATCACCACCGCGCGGGCCGCATCGCCGAACAGGCCGGCGTTGACGGTTCCGATGCCGGTGACCATGCCGTCGGCCGGCGTGTTGCGCACCAGGTCCTCTTCGCTGCGGCGGCTGCGCTGGGCCGCGATGGCGAGCGCGCCGTATTCGACGAACGAGCCTTCGTCGCAGAGCTGGGCGATGTTTTCGCGGGCGCTGCGCATACCGAGCGCGTGGCGCTTGTCCATCGCCTCGGGCCGGGCGGCGTCGAGCGTGGCGGCGTGGCGATCGATCGCCCGCTGCAGGTCGGGGCGGACGGCTCCGGCCGCTGAGTTCGGCGTGGCGCCGCCGCTGCTTTCTGCCGGCGGCGCCGGGCCGTCGCCGGCCGGCGCCGCCTGCGCGATCCACAGCAGCTCGCCTTCGCTCACGCTGTCGCCGGCGGCGAACAGCAGCTCTCGCACCACGCCGTCGGACGGGGCGCGCAGCTCGTGTTCCATCTTCATCGCCTCGACAATCAGCACCACGTCGCCGGCGCGTACGCTGTCGCCGGGACGCACCTGCCAATGGACGATCTGGGCCTGCAGGGGGGAGCGGAGTTCGGTCATCGGCGCATTGTCGGCTGCCGCGATAATTTGGCCATGACATCACTCGTCCCCCTGATCGACCTGACCCGTGGAGGCACCCTGGAGTGCCGGCATGCCGGCGCCATCGCCGTCGTCGACATCCACGGCAAGCTGCTGGCACAAGCCGGCGATCCGCAATGGATGACGTTCACCCGCTCCACCCTCAAGGCCTTGCAGGCCCTGCCGTTCATGCAGGCGCAGGGACCTCGGCACTTCGGCTTCGGCGATCGCGACGTCGCGATGCTGTGCGCCAGCCACAGCGGCGAGCCGATGCACGTGGCGCAGATCCAGGGCATGCTGGACAAGGCCGGCGTGAGCTACAGGAAGCTGCAGTGCGGCTGCCATGTGCCGTACTACGTGGAACTGGGCGTCGGCCCGAAGCCGGAGCACATCGATGAACGGCACCACAACTGCAGCGGCAAGCACACCGGTTTCCTGGCGTATTGCGTCCAGCACGGCCTGGCGCTGGAGGACTACCTCGATCCCGGACATCCGCTGCAGCAGGCGATCCGGCACGACGTGGCGCGGGCGGCGGGACTGCCGCCGCAGGACTTGCGGCTGGGCATCGACGGCTGCTCGGCGCCCAACTACGCGATGCCCCTGTCGGGCCTGGCCCGGGCCTATGCGCGGCTGGCCAGCGGCGCGCAGGACGGCGAGTTCGGCGAGAGCTTCGCGCAACTGGCGCAGGCGATGACGGCGCATCCGGAACTGGTCTCCGGCACGGGTCGCAACGACAACGCCTTCATGCGGGCGGGTCGCGGCGACTGGGTGACCAAGGTCGGTGCCGATGGCGTCCAGGCCATCGCCAGCAGGAGCCGGGGCCAGGCCATCGCCATCAAGATCGGCGACGGCAGCAAGCCCGCGCTGTTCGCCGCCAGCGTCGCGGCGCTCGACCAGCTTGGCTGGCTGGATGCACGGCAGCGCGAGGAGCTCGAGCCGTGGCGCGCCGAGGTGATCACCAACTGGCGCGGCACGCCGGTCGGCGAGCGCAAGGCGGTGTTCGCGCTGCGGCCTGCCTGAGGCCTCGGCCTTTCCACAACGGGCAAGAAACCCCCCACAATCGGCCGGAACCCATCCACCAGCCAAGGAGTGCGAGCTTGCTGACGAAGACCGTCAATCTGATCGGTGCGCCGACCGACGTCGGGGCCAGCACCCGGGGCGCGGGCATGGGACCCGACGCGCTGCGGGTCGCCGGCCTGGTGGAGGTGCTGCGCTCGCACGGCCTGGCAGTGGTGGACCGCGGCAACCTGGCCGGGCCGCCGAACCCCTGGGACGCGCCGCATGCCGGCCTGCGCCACCTCAAGGAAGTGGTGGCCTGGAACCGCTCGGTGTTCGACTCGGTGGCCGATGTGCTCGCGGCCGGCCAGACGCCGCTGCTGATGGGTGGCGACCATTGCCTGGCGATCGGCTCCATCAGCGCGATCGCCCGCTATTGCCGCCAGCAGGGCAAGCTGCTGCGGGTGATCTGGCTGGACGCCCATTCGGACGTCAACACCGCGGACAGCAGCCCGAGCGGCAACATGCACGGCATGCCGGTGTCGTGCCTGCTGGGGCACGGCGCCCCGGAGCTGACCGGCTGGAGCGGCCAGCGCGCCGCGCTCAGCGCCGACGACATCGACTTCATCGGTATCCGCAGCGTCGACGCCGCGGAGAAGCAGGCGATCCGCCAGCTTGGGCTGCAGGTGTTCGACATGCGCCACATCGACGAGCACGGGATGCGCAACACCATGACCGAGGCGCTGCATGACGTCGACGACAACACCCACCTGCACGTGAGCTTCGACCTCGACTGCCTGGACCCGCTGGAGGCGCCCGGCGTTGGCACGGGCGTGCGCGGCGGCCCGACTTACCGTGAGATGCAGCTGTGCATGGAGATGATCGCCGACACCGGCCAGCTGGCGTCGCTGGACGTGGTCGAGATCAACCCCGCGCTGGACGTGCGCAACCGCACGGCCGAACTGGCGGTGGAGTTCATCGCCAGCCTGTTCGGCGCATCCACGCTGGCGCGCTGACGCCTCTTCGCTTGGCCGGCATCGGCGTTCAGGAGCGATCGCTCTCGACGCCGTCATCCTCGTCGTCGTCGTCCTCTTCGGCGGCCAGCTGGTCGACGTCCAGCCCCGCGCCAACGTCGCCGCCGCGGCTGGCGCGGTCCACATGGTCCGGCAGGATGTCCAGTCCGCTGCCCGAGTCGCGCAGGTCGGCCGAGGCGCGTTCACCGGTGCCGGAGCGGTCGGTGTCGCTGTCCATCTGGTCGGGTCCGAGCTCGCCCATGGCATCGCTGCCGCTGTCGGAACTGTCGCTCGGGCCCAGCAGGTCGGCGCCGCGGCCGCTGGATTGAACGGCGGCGCGCTCGCCGCCCAGGATGCTGCTCTTTGCCATGGTGGTCCTCGGTGAGATTGCGCTCAGTGTTGCGTCACACATTCAAGCCCAGCGTCGGCCGACGTGCAATCGGCTTGTCAGCCGATGTCGACGCGGCCGTGGCAAACCCTCGTCCGCCGTGGAAAGTGCCAGCGCATAATCGTTTTCCCACTCATGAGTTCAGGATGAGCGATTCAACCGACGATCATGCCGAAGAAGAGTTCGCAGACCTGATCGACGATGCCGTGCCGACGCGCGGCTACGAGCTGACGCCGCTGGTCGGCCTGGGCGGCTCGGCCGGTGCCATTCCCGCGCTGCAGACCCTGTTGCGGGCCTTCCCCGCCGATTGCGGACTGGCCTTCGTGGTCGTGATGCACCTGTCCCCCGAACACGAGAGCATGCTGCCCGAACTGCTGCAACGCTGCACCACGATGCCGGTGCTGCAGGCCACGGCCAGCCAGCCAGTCAAGGCGGGTTGCGTCTACGTGATCCCGCCGGCCAAAGCGATCCGGGCCGTCAACGGCAACCTGGAACTGGCCGACGACCGGCTGACGCCGCGCGGCCGGCACGTCGCCATCGACCTGTTCTTTCGCACCCTGGCCGACACCCATGGCCCGCATGCCGCGGCCGTGGTGCTGTCGGGCGCCGACGGCGATGGCGCCATCGGCATCAAGCGGATCAAGGAGCGCGGCGGGCTGACCGTGGCGCAGGATCCGGACGAAGCGGAGCACAGCAGCATGCCGCGTTCGGCCATCGCCACCGGCATGGTCGACTGGGTGCTGCCCGTGGCCGAGATCGCGCCGCGGCTGCTGCAGTACTTCGCCCAGGAAAAGATCCTTCAGCTGCCGCCCGAGGACGGGCCGCACTCGGCCGAACTGGGCCTGCCCACCAGCAGCGACGCGGAGGCCGGCCTGCGCGACGTGCTGAACTTCCTGCGCACCCGCACCGGCCGGGATTTCTCGGCCTACAAGCGGGCCACCGTGGTGCGGCGGGTCGCGCGCCGGATGCAGGTCAACGCCGTGGCCGACCTGCCGGGCTACCTCAACTGCCTGCGCACGCAGCCGGGCGAGGCGGCGGCGCTGCTGCAGGACCTGCTGATCAGCGTCACCAATTTCTTTCGCGATCCCGAATGCTTCGAGGCGCTGGACGCGCAGCTCGGGGAGCTGTTGGCCGGCAAGGGCCCGAATGAGGCGGTGCGAGTGTGGGTGGCGGCCTGCGCCACCGGCGAGGAGGCCTATTCGATCGCAATCCTGCTGAGCGAGAAGACGCGGCTGCTGGAGGCAGCGCCGACCATCCAGGTCTTCGCCACCGACCTGGACGCCGAAGCGATCCGCGAGGGCCGTGATGGCAGCTATCCCGCCACCATCGAAGCCGATGTGTCGGAGGAGCGGCTGCGGCGTTACTTCGTCAAGGACCACCGCGGCTACCGGGTGCGGCGGGAACTGCGCGAGATGGTGCTGTTCGCCCAGCACGACCTGCTCAAGGACGCGCCGTTTTCGCGGCTGGACCTGGTGAGCTGTCGCAACCTGCTGATCTACCTGAACCGCAACGCCCAGCAGCGCGTGCTGGAAACCTTCCACTTCGCGCTGCTGCCGCATGGCCGCCTGTTCCTGGGTGCGTCGGAGTCGGTCGAGGATGCCAGCTTGCTGTTCGGCGTGATCGACAAGAAGAACCGCATCTTCCAGCAGCGGCCGATGCCGCGCCTCAGCCCGCCCGTGCCCCTGGGGCCGAGCACGCTGGGGCTGGCGGCGCAGGCGCAGGCGCAGGGGCAGGGGCGGGCGTTGGGCGTGCCGGTGGTCGCGGGACGCGGGTTCGAAACCGCCACCGTGCCGGGACGCGGCGAGCGGCCGGCCGACGGCCGCAACCTGTCGTGGGGCGAGCTGCATTTCAAGCTGCTGGAGGCGCTGGCGCCGCCCTCGATCCTGGTCGATGCCGAGCACAACATCCTGCACCTGTCGCCGTCGGCCGGCCGCTTCCTGCATTACGGCGGCGGCGAGCCCAGCCGCAACCTGCTGCGCGCCGTCCACCCGAGCCTGCGGGTGGAATTGCGGGCGGCGCTGTTCGAGGCGACCCAGAGCGGCCAGCGTTCGCAGGTGGTGGCGCCAGCAGTGGAGCTCGGCGCCGAAACGATGGAGGTGGTGATCCGCGTCGCGCCGGCCACGGACGTCGCCGCGGGCCTGTTGCTCGTGACCCTTGGCGCCAGTCCACGCGGGACCACCGAGCCGGCCGAACCCGGCGCGCCGCAGCCCCAGGGCCCGGATCCCGTGGCCCGGCACCTGGACCGCGAGATCGAGCGGCTCAAGACCCACCTGCGCGACACCGTGGAGCAGTACGAGGGGTCGACGGAGGAACTCAAGGCCAGCAACGAGGAGCTGCAGGCCATGAACGAGGAGCTGCGCTCGGCCACCGAGGAGCTCGAAACCAGCCGCGAGGAGCTGCAGTCGATCAACGAGGAGCTGACCACCGTCAACGTCGAACTCAAGGGCAAGGTCGACGAACTGGGCCACTCCAACAGCGATATGCACAACCTGATGGACGCGACGGCGATCGCCACCGTGTTCCTGGACCGAGAATTGCGCATCAACCGCTACACGCCGTCGGCGGTGACGCTGTTCAACCTGATCCCGAGCGACGTCGGCCGGCCGCTGGGGGACCTGGCGACCCGGCTGGAATACACCCAGCTCGGCAACGACGCCCGCCGCGTGCTGGAGCGGCTGGTGCCGATCGAGCGCGAAGTGGGAATGCCGGACGGCAGGTGGTTCCTGTCGCGCCTGCTGCCCTACCGCACGATCGAGGATCACATCGCCGGCGTCGTGGTGTGCTTCATCGACATCACCGAACGCAAGCAGGCCGAGGAGGCGCGGCTGTGGCTGTCGGCGGTGGTGGCCTCCTCGATGGACGCCATCGTCAGCTTCTCGCCCGACCTGACCATCATGAGCTGGAATGCCGGGGCCACGCACGTGTTCGGCTACGAGGCCGGCGACGCCATCGGACGGCCACTGGCCATGCTCGAGCGGCCCGGCGACAGCGATCGCGACGCGATCGCCACAGCCTTGCGCGAGGGCCGGGCGCTGAAGAACCTGGAGCGCGTGCGCCAGCGCCGGGGCGGCAGCGAGGTGCACATTGCGCTGAGCATCTCGCCGATCAAGGATGCAGCCGGCCAGGTGATCGGCGGCACCGCGATCGCGCGCGACGTCAGCGAGCAGAAGCAGGCGGCGCAGGCGCTGCGCAGCAGCGAGGAGCGGCTGCGGCTGATCGTCGAGAGCGCGACGGACTACGCGATCTTCTCGACCGACCTGGAGCGCCGCATCACCATCTGGAACAGCGGCGCGGAGCGCCTGCTGGGCCACCGCGAGGCCGAGGTGATGGGCCGGACCGCCGACATCATCTTCACGCCCGAGGACCGGGGTGCCGGTGTGCCGGAGCAGGAAGCGCAGACCGCGCTGGAGGTGGGCCGGGCGTCGGACGACCGTTTCCACCTGCGCAAGGACGGCAGCGTGTTCTGGGCCAGCGGCGCGATGATGCAGATGCGTGACGCCAGCGGCAAGGCCGTGGGCCTGGTCAAGATCCTGCGCGACCAGACCGCCGTGCGCGAATCGCAGCAGGCCCTGGAGCACAGCCAGGCCGACCTGACGGAGGCCCTGCTGGCCAACGAAAAGGCGCGCGCCGCGCTGCAGGAGGCGGACCTGGCCAAGGACCGGTTCCTGGCAGTGCTGTCGCACGAGCTGCGTAACCCGCTGGCCTCGATCGACAGCGCGGCCTCGCTGCTGCTGGCGGCGCAGGTGGAGCCGGCGGACCGGGAGGCGGCGGCGCAGGTGGTGCGGCGCCAGGCCCAGGCCATGAAGAGCCTGATGAACGACCTGCTGGACGTCTCGCGGCTGACCTTCGGCCGGTTGCAGCTGCACCGCCAGCTGGTGCTGCTGGGGCCGATCATCGATGCGGCGCTGGAGACCACGCGGCCGCTGCTGGATGCCGCGGGCCACGTGCTGAAGGTCGAACTGCCGCCGTTTCCGATCCAGCTCGACGCGGATGCGCTGCGGCTCAATCAGGTGCTGTCCAACCTGCTGACCAACGCCATCAAGTACACCCACCCGGGCGGCGAGATCACGCTCACGGTCACGTTGGAAGGGCCGCAGGTCCTGATCAGCGTGCGCGACAACGGGGTCGGCATGGAGCCCAGGGATATCGAGCGGATGTTCGACATGTTCACCCAGGCCGACCGGGTGGCGCAACGGACCAACGCGGGGCTGGGAATCGGGCTGGCGCTGGTGCGCAGCATCGTCGAGCTCCATGGCGGCACCGTGCGGGCATTGTCCGACGGGCCGGGCAAGGGGAGCCAATTGCAGGTGCGGCTGCCGGCCAGCCGCGCCGCGGCCCAGGTTCCCGAGCCGCAAGCCGCAGCCGCGGCACCCGGGCGCAGCCAGCGCAAGCGGGGACTGATCCTGATCGCCGACGACAACGTCGACGCCGCCTGGGGCATGGCCAAGCTGCTGGAGATCTCCGGCTTCGCCACCATGCGGGTGCCGGGCGGGCTCGATGCGGTGCGGGAGTGCGCGCGACAAAAGCCCGATGCCGCAATTGTCGACATCGGCATGCCGGACCTGGACGGCCACGACGTGGCGCGGCAGATCCGCGCGACCGACTGGGGCCGGCAGATGGTGCTGATCGCCGCCACCGGCTGGGGCCAGGAGTCGGACGAGCGCAAGGCGCTGGACGCCGGTTTCGACGCCCACATGACCAAGCCGGTGGACCTGCGCAAGCTCGGCGCGCTGGTCGACCAGCTGCTGGAAAAGCGCTCGCCCAGGTGAGCCTGCGGGAGCCGTTGAAGAGTCGACGCGGCCTGCATCGCAAGTGCTGCAATTCCCTTCGGGTGCAGTGACCGCGTCAAATTCGGTGAGTCCGCCGCACAACTCACTAACAATGGTCCCTCAGCTCACCGATCTCGACCGCATGTTCGTCGAGGTGCTGCCCGATCGCACCACGCCGAACGTGTTCGAAGCGTTCAAGGCGGCGGTACAGGTCCATCCGGAAATCATGAAGTGCCACATGGTGGCCGGCGGCTTCGACTACCTGCTCAAGACCCGGCTGCTGCTGGACTGAAGGCCTCGTCGATGCCTGTTTGCGGGATAAGCGCTAGCATCGCTGCATGATTCTGCGCTGCCCGTGCGACCCAGCCGCCGCCCTGCCTCGCTGCGGAATGGCGGCCTCTGTGGTGGTCGCATGAGCCACCCTGCCGCTCCGAAGGCGACTACCGCAGCCCTTGGGACGGACGTTACCCAATGAGCGCGGTCGAAGGCGGCCTGGCACAGGCCCTGGCACTGGTCAACAACGGACATACCGCGCAGGCGGTTAACCTGTGCGAGGCTCTGTTGCGCCGGGATGCAAGCCATCCTGCGGTGCATCAGCTGATGGCGGTGCTGCGCGCGCAGCAGGGGCGGTGGCCGGAGGCGCAGTCCCATGTCGAGCTCAGCCTGTCGGCCCGGCCCGACCATCTTCCCTCACTCGAGCTGGCCGCGCGAATTGCCCGCTCCACCGGTGACACCGGCCGCGCCCGGGCTGTCTTGCAGCAAATCGCGGATTTGCAGCCGGCTTCGCCGCAGGCATGGTTCGCGCTCGCGCTGGCGTGCCACGACGCCGGTGATCGCCCGGGTGAGCGGGCCGGGCTGCAGCGGGTGCTCCAGCTGCAGCCCGATCATGTGGAGGCGCTGGTCAACAGGGGCATTGCGCAGCAGGAAGACGGCGATCTGGCTGCGGCCATGCACAGCTATGCGCAGGCCTGGCGGCTGCGTGCCGATACTCTGGGACGGATCGCCAATGCCCTGTGTTCGGAGCGCACGGGCGCGCTGTGGCTGGATATGCCAACCTTGAAGGCGGCCCTGTCGCGCCTCAGCGCCCCGGCATAGCGGGTGGGGCGCGCTTGCTGCGAAAGCGCCGCCTGTAGGTGCCCGGCGCACCCGCCAGGATGTCACGACTGAGGTCCTGGTAGCGCTGCAGGTGGGACGCCGACATGGCCTCGCAGGCCAACTCAAGCGGCTCCCGCGGCACCGGATAACACTGCGCGATCGGCGTGCCGCGCCGCAGCACGCCCGCAAAGCTCGGGTCGGTCCACACGGCCGGAAGGTTGATGCCGATGTCGACGAACCTGTCGGCATCGACCAGACCGGTGACCAGCCGAAAGGGCAACTCATCGCGGTTGACCGGATGGACCACCATCAGCGACCAGCCGGGTTCCAGCTCGATCGTCCAGAAGCCATTGAACTTGATGGCGGCCTGTGAGCCGCGTGCCAGCGGCGAGCCAGCGACCTGCTCGGCAACATGAAAGCTCAGGGGCGAGCGCGGGTGATCCGCCAGTTTGAGCGGCGGCAGCGGCCAGTCCCAGGTGAAGCAGCCGTCCCGGACCTCGAGATCGCAAGGCAGCAGGATCAGGAAGCCGTGCGTCATGGCGTCGACGAAGGGCGGGCATTGCTTGACGGTGCGGATGCTGCGCTGGTGCAGTGGCGAAGCGACGCGTGGCGGCATCTGGCGCAGCCACTCGGGAAGCGCTGCTTTGGCAGCCACCGGCGCTGGCAGCAGGCCGATCAGGGCGGGATCGCAGCGAAAGGTGATTTTCATGGCGACATCTTCCTGCAAAAAAACGCGCCGCACGGTCGGCGTGCGGCGCGGCTCTCGGTGCGATGCGCGTGGGGGTCAGCGCACGCGGCCGGCCTTCCACGCGTTCAACAGCGTTTCATAGGCGATGGTTTCGCCCTTGGGCTTTTCGTTGGCCAGTTTCTTCCAGGGCGCATGCTGATCGGAGAGCCACTTGTCGGGGCCGCTCTTCGGGTTCAGCTTGGGTGCGCAGTGAGCCATGCCGGCGCGCTGCAGCCGTGCCATGACGTCGTCCATCTCGACCGCAAGGTTGTCCATCGCCTGCTGCGGCGTCTTTTCGCCGGTTACCGCCACGGCGACATTCTTCCACCACAGTTGCGCGAGCTTCGGGTAGTCAGGCACGTTGTTCCCGGTCGGCGTCCAGGCGATCCGTGCCGGGCTGCGGTAGAACTCGATCAGACCGCCGTACTTGTTGATGTTCTTGGTGAAATAGTCGGCACGAATGTCGCTATCGCGGATGAAGGTCAGGCCGACGATCGACTTCTTCAGCGACGTGGTCTTGGATGTCACGAACTGTGCGTACAGCCAGGCCGCCGCGGCACGGTTAGGGTCGTTCGACTTCAGGAAGGTCCAGGAGCCCACGTCCTGGTAGCCGTTCTGCATGCCCTCCTTCCAGTACGGGCCGTGCGGATTCGGCGCCATCCGCCACTTCGGTGAACCGTCGTCGTTCACGACCGGCAGGCCCTTCTTGACCATGTCGGCGGTGAAGGCGGTGTACCAGAACACCTGCTGCGCGATCTGGCCCTGCGCCGGCACCGGCCCGGACTCGCCGAACGTCATGCCACTGGCCTCCTTGGGCGCGTATTTCTTCATCCAGTCGACATACTTGGTCAGCGCGTAGACCGCGGCCGGTGAATTCGTCGCGCCACCGCGCGCCACCTCGGCGCCGACCGGCGTGCACTTGTCGTCGGCCACGCGGATGCCCCACTCGTCGATCGGCAGGCCGTTGGGGATGCCCTTGTCGGCCGCGCCTGCCATCGACAGCCACGCGTCGGTGAAGCGCCAGCCCAGAGACGGGTCCTTCTTGCCGTAGTCCATGTGCCCGTAGATCGGCTTGCCGTCAATCGTCTTCACGTCGTCGGTGAAGAACTGCGCGATGTCTTCGTACGCGCTCCAGTTGACCGGCACGCCCAAGTCGTAGCCGTACTTGGCCTTGAACTTGTCCTTCAGGTCCTGGCGGGCGAACAGGTCGGCGCGAAACCAGTACAGGTTGGCGAACTGCTGGTCGGGCAACTGGTACATCTTGCCGTCAGGCGCGGTCGTGAAGCTGGTGCCGATGAAGTCCTTCAGGTCCAGGCCGGGGTTGGTGAACTCTTTCCACGGCCCGGCCATCGCGTCGGTCAGCGAGATCGCGGTGCCATAGCGGTAATGCGTGCCGATGTGGTCTGAGTCGTTGATCCAGCCGTCATAGATCGACTTGCCCGACTGCATCGAGGTCTGCAGTTTTTCGACGACGTCGCCCTCCTGGATGATGTCGTGCTTGACCTTGATGCCGGTGATCTCCTCGAAGGCCTTGGCCAGCGTCTTCGACTCGTACTCGTGCACGGTCAAGGTCTCCGACACCGTGCTGATCTCCTTCACGCCCTTGGCCTGCAGTTTCTTGGCGGCCTCGATGAACCACTTCATCTCGGCCATCTGCTGGTCTTTGCTCAGCGTCGAGGGCTGGAACTCGGCATCAATCCACTTCTTGGCCGCGGCTTCGTCGGCCCATGCGCCTTGGCCGATGACCAGAGCGGCAGCGGCGAAGGCCACAGCGTTCAAGCGAAATTTCATTGAGGTCTCCTGATGTTTCTTCCCGTTGACGAGGTGACGCGCGGCTGGGAAGGATCGACCGCGCGTATTGGCAGAAAACTACCCTTTCTTCATGACGAGCGCGAGCAACGCCATCGAAATCACGAAGCTGATCCAGATCGACGGCTCGGCTTCAAGACCGAGCCACGCGATCATCTTTTCGCTCACGGCCACGAAGCCCAGGTTCACGTAGGCCGCGGCAAGCAGGCCGATGAAGAGGCGGTCGCCGCGTGTGGTCGTCATCGGCAGCCAGCCCTTGCGTTCGACGGTGGGCGACTTGATCTCCCACACGGTCATGCCGATGAGCATCAGCACGATGCTGCAAAAGAACACCGCGACTGGCGTGGTCCAGGCCATCCAGGCAAACATCTTGCCGACTCCTCTTCAAACGCGGCCCATCGCGAAACCCTTCGCGATGTAGTGCCGCACGAACCAGATCACGATCGCACCCGGCACGATCGTCAGCGCGCCGGCCGCGGCGAGCACGCCCCAGTCCATGCCCGACGCACTGACAGTGCGCGTCATCACCGCGACGATCGGCTTGGCGTTGACGCTGGTCAGCGTGCGCGCCATCAGCAGCTCGACCCAGCTGAACATGAAGCAGAAGAACGCCGCGACGCCGACACCGGCCTTGATCAGTGGGATGAAGATGGTCAGGAAGAAGCGCGGGAATGAGTAGCCGTCGATGTACGCCGTCTCGTCGATCTCCCGCGGGATGCCGCTCATGAAGCCTTCGAGAATCCACACCGCCAGCGGCACGTTGAAGAGCAGGTGGGCCAGGGCGACCGCGATGTGCGTGTCCATCAGCCCGAGCGTCGTGTAGAGCTGGAAGAAGGGCAGCAAAAACACCGCCGGCGGCGTCATGCGGTTGGTCAGCAGCCAGAAGAAGACATGCTTGTCGCCGAGGAAGCTGTAGCGCGAGAACGCATACGCCGCGGGCAGCGCGACGACGAGCGAGATCACAGTGTTGATCGCCACGTAGATCATCGAGTTGATGTAGCCCGAGTACCAGGACACATCGGTGAAGATGACCTTGTAGTTGTCCCAGGTGAACTGCTTCGGCCAGAACGAGAAGAGGCTGAGGATTTCCTCGTTGGTCTTGAACGACATGTTGATCATCCAGTAGACCGGCAGGATCGCGAACACGAGGTAAGCGATCAGGAAGATGCTTCGCTTCTTGAAGCGGGTGTCATTCATGGACCGGCCCCTTGTCGGCGGTGCCGACGCGCTGCATCCAGTTGTAGAGGATGAAGCACAGCAGCAGGATGATCAGGAAGTAGATCAGCGAGAACGCCGCCGCAGGCCCGAGGTCGAACTGGCCCACGGCTTTCTGCGTCAGGTACTGGCTCAGGAACGTCGTCGCGTTGCCGGGCCCGCCGCCGGTCAGCACGAAGGGCTCGGTGTAGATCATGAAGCTGTCCATGAAGCGCAGCAGCACCGCGATCATCAGCACGCCTCTGAGCTTGGGCAGCTGGATGTAGCGGAAGACGGCGAACTTGCTGGCGCCGTCGATGCTCGCCGCCTGGTAGTAGGCGTCGGGGATTGCGCGCAGCCCGGCGAAGCACAGCAGCGCGACCAGCGGCGTCCAGTGCCACACGTCCATGACCAGCACCGTGAGCCAGGCGTCGCGCGAGCTGCCGGTGTAGCTGTAGTCGATGCCGAGCTTGGCGATCGCCGCCCCCATCAGGCCGATGTCGGTGCGGCCGTAGATCTGCCAGATCGTGCCGACCACATTCCACGGGATCAGCAGCGAGATCGCGACCAGCACCAGCACCGCCGACGACTTCCAGCCCTTGTCCGGCATCGACAGCGCCAGCCCAATGCCCAGCGGGATCTCCACCAGCAGCACCGACAGCGAGAACACGATCTGGCGCACCAGCGCGTCGAGCAGTTCGTCGTCGCGCATCACCGACTTGAACCACTCGGTGCCCACGAAGACGCGGCGCTCCGGCGAGATGATGTCCTGCACCGAGTAGTTCACCACTGTCATCAGCGGCAAGATGGCCGAAAAGGCCACGCACAGGATGACCGGCAGGATCAGGAACCAGGCCTTCTGGTTGACGGGCTTCATGCGGTCACCTCGCGGTTGGTGGGGGTCGCCGGGCCGGCGGGCCCGGTGTCCAGGCCCTCGATCAGGCGGTCGTCGCTGCCGTAGTAGCAGGTGTGGGCACCGGTCACTTTGAGCCAGACCCGCTCGCCGATGCGGGGCACGGGCGCGTCACGGTCCAGGCGCGCGCGCAGCGGCATCTCGCCGCAACGGCCCGTGAGCAGCCAGTAGGTGCCGACGTCCTGCAATTGCAGCACCTCGATCGGCAGCGCGGTCGCATCGTTCGCGTCGGCGAGCGAAACGTATTCGGGCCGCACGCCGAGGGTGAAGCTGCCGGCCGCCGCGAACCGCGCCGGGTCGCTCGCCGATTGCAGCGTGTGGCCGCCGACCTCGATGCCGTGCCCGTTCCAGCGCGCGGGCAGAAAGTTCATTCCGGGCGATCCGATGAAGTGGCCGACGAAGGCGTGCGCGGGTCGCTCGAACAGGTCGGAGGCGCTGCCGATCTGCACGGCGCGACCCCGCGTCATCACCACGATCTGGTCGGCGAAGGTCAGCGCCTCGACCTGGTCGTGCGTGACGTAGATCAGCGTGAGCCTGAGCTCGTGATGGATCTGCTTGAGCTTGCGGCGCAGCTGCCATTTCAGGTGCGGGTCGATCACCGTCAGCGGCTCGTCGAAGAGCACCGCGCTCACGTCCTCGCGCACCAGCCCGCGACCCAGCGAGATCTTCTGCTTGGCGTCGGCGGCGAGGCCGGCAGCGCGCAGGTCGAGCTGCTGGCTCATCTCGAGCATCTCGGCGATTGCGCCGACGCGCTGCTTGATCCTGTCTGCACTCACGCCGCGGTTGCGCAGCGGGAACGCGAGGTTCTCGGCGACCGTCATCGTGTCGTAGATGACGGGGAACTGGAACACCTGCGCGATGTTGCGCTGCTGCGGCGTCCGCGCGGTCACGTCAATGCCGTCGTACTTGACGCTGCCTTGCGACGGCGTCACCAGGCCTGAGACGATGTTGAGCAGCGTCGTCTTGCCGCAGCCCGACGGGCCGAGCAAGGCGTAGGCGCCGCCGTCGTCGAAGCTCATCTTCAGCGGCAGCAGCGCGTAGTCCTCGTCGCGCTGCGGGTTGGGCTTGTAGGCGTGCGCCAGATCGAGATCGATGCGGGCCATCTCAGGTCTCCTGCGGGGCGACGAGCAGGTTGCCGGGCGCGTCGAACACGTAAGCGCGCGTCGGGTCGAGGTAGAGCGTGATGGGCGCACCCAGCGTGAAGACGTGGACGCCGGTGAGTTGCGCGACGAGTTCGCCGATCGCGGTGTGCACGTGCACGAAGGTGTCGGAGCCGGCGATCTCGGCGAGCTCGACGGTGCCGGGCAGTGCGACGTCGCCATTGCGTTGATGCACGCGCAGCGCGCCGGCGCGCACGCCGAGCGTCAGCGCCACGTCGGTGGTGGCAGGCAGCGTGATCGCGAGCGCGACGCCGCCCTGGAGCAGCATGCCGCCCGGTTGCACGATGGCTTTCACGAGGTTCATCGGTGGGTCGCTGAAGGCTCGCGCGACGCGCAGCGACGTCGGCCGACGGAAGACCTCGGCCGTCGGGCCGTACTGCAGCAACTCGCCGCCGTCGATCACCGCGGTGTAGCCGCCGAGCAGCAGCGCTTCGGTCGGTTCGGTGGTGGCGTAGACGACGGTCGACTGGCCGCTCGCGAACAGCTGCGAGAGTTCGTCCCGCAGCTCCTCGCGCAGCTTGTAGTCGAGGTTCACCAGCGGCTCGTCGAGCAGCATCAGCGGCGCGTTCTTCGCCAGCGCGCGGGCGAGCGCGACGCGCTGCTGCTGGCCGCCCGAGAGCTCGGCCGGCAGCCGCTTCAGGAAGGGCTCGATGTGCAGCTTGGCGGCCAGCTCGCTGACGCGCGCTGCGATGTTCGATTCGCGGCGCAACTTGAGCGGCGAGGCAATGTTGTCGGCCACCGTCAGCGACGGGTAGTTGATGAACTGCTGGTACACCATGGCGACGTTGCGCTCGCGCACCGGCAGGCCGGTGACATCCTGGCCGTCGACGCGGACCTGCCCGGTGCTGGGCCGGTCGAGGCCCGCCATGATGCGCATCAGCGTGGTTTTGCCGGCCTGCGTCGCGCCCAGCAGCACCGTGACGGCGCCGCTGTGCGGCGCCAGGCTCATGTCATAGAGCCAGGGCTGCGTACCCACGGTCTTGCTGATGCCGTCCAGGGTCAGCTGCATCTGGCCGCCTTTCGCCGCTGGCCGGAATTGTCGGCCATCCAGGCCGATACCCGGCCGCATTCGGCGGCGTTGTAATGCAGGCCGAGCTTGCTGCGCCGCCACAGCACATCGTCGCCGCTGCGGGCCCATTCCTCGCGTTGCAGGTAGTCGAGTTCGGCCTCGTGTAGGCCGGGAGCAATCTCGGCGCCCATCGCTGCCTCGCTCGGGCGCAGCACCTGGTCGACCCGGCTGCCGTAGGCGCGGGCCACGCGGCGCGCGGACGCGGGCGAGAGCCAGGCGTGGCGTTGCCGGACGGCGGCCAGCAGGCGCTCGAAATCGCTGTCGGGCCGCTTCGAGTCCCCGATCCAGCCGGAAAAATCGCCGCCGGGCAGGACAGCCTTGGCGGTCCAGGGCGTGCCGGCCTTGCCCAGCATCCGCCCGACTTCGCCGGCGGCCTCCTCGGCCAGCTTGCGGAAGGTGGTGAGCTTGCCGCCCCACACCGACAGCAGCGGCGCGGCCCGGGCGTCGGATTCGAGCTGGTAATCGCGCGAGACCGCCGCCGGGTCGCCGGTTTCGTCGTCCAGCAGCGGCCGGACGCCGGCATAGCTCCAGACCACATCGGCGGCGCGCACGGGAACCTGGAAATAACGGCTGGCCTGCTCGCACAGGTAGGCGGTTTCGGCGGCGGTGATGCGGGGGGCCTGCGGATCTCCCGAGAACTCCACGTCGGTGGTCCCGATCAAGGTGAAGTCCTGCTCGTAGGGAATGGCGAAGATGATGCGTCGGTCGGGGTTCTGCAGCAGATACGCGTGGTCGTGGTCGAAGCAGCGGCGCACCACGATGTGGCTGCCTTTGACCAGACGCAGGCTGCGTGTGGCCAGCCGTTCCCCGCCTGGGCCCGACGCCCGGCTGCGCAGGAAGGACTCGGCCCAGGGTCCGGCGGCGTTGACCAGGGCCCGCGCCCTGAGCCTGCGCCCCTGGCCGCCGTCGCCGGCCAGGGTGGCTTCCCATCCCTGGGCGCCGCGCTGGGCGTGGATGCAGCGCGTGCTGGTGAGGATCTGGGCGCCGCGTTCGCGCGCATCCAGTGCCGTCAGCACCACCAGCCGCGCATCGTCCACCCAGCCGTCGGAATAGACAAAGCCCCGCAGGTACTGCGGCTGCAGGACCGCACCGCTCACATGCTGGCGCAGGCGCACGCTGCGGGAGGCCGGCAGCAGTTCGCGCCGTGCCAGGTGGTCGTACAGCCACAGGCCCAGGCCGATCATCCAGGCCGGTCGCATCGAAGGGTCGTGCGGCATGACGAAGCGCATCGGCCGGATCAGGTGGGGCGCGCTGCGCAGCAGCACCTCGCGCTCCTGCAGCGCGCGCCGCACCAGGCCGAATTCCCAATGCTCCAGGTAGCGCAGGCCGCCATGCACCAGCTTGGTCGAGGCCGAGGACGTATGGGACGCCAAGTCGTCCTGCTCGCACAGCAGCACCCGCCAGCCGCGGCCCGCCAGGTCCCGCGCGATGCCCGCGCCGTTGATCCCGCCGCCGACCACCAGCACATCCACCTCGGCGGGCGCCGCGGCGTCGGCCGGTGGGGCAGACGGAGACAGGGGAGCAGCCATGCTGGTTTCCTCACGCTGAAGGCATCGTTATGCAATTCGTAGCGGTGCTAGTTTTGTTCCTTTTGGCGCGTTTCTTGTAAGAGTTTTCCCTTAATTTGTTCGTTCTGTTTCTCTCTAAAGTCCCTCCATGACAGCCGAAACATGCGAAAAGTCGTTGTGAAAGCCGCCAACCCAAGACAGATCAGGCTGCTGGACGTGGTCAGGGCGCGGGGCTCGGTGACGGTGGACGAACTGGCCGACACGCTGCACGTGACCTTGCAGACGGTGCGCCGCGACGTGCAGGGCCTGGCCGACGCGGGCCTACTAGCGCGCTTTCACGGCGGTGTCCGCACGCCGGGGTCCACCACCGAAAACCTGGGCTACCAGCAACGCGAAAGCCTGAACCAGGCCGGCAAGGCCAGCATCGCCCGGCTGGTGGCCAGCCAGATCCGCAACGACTGTTCGCTGATGCTCAACATCGGCACCACCACCGAGGCGATCGCCCGGGCCCTGGTGCACCACCATGGCCTGCGGGTGATCACCAACAACCTCAACGTCGCAGCCATCCTGAGCAGCAACACCCGCTGCGAGGTGATCGTCGCCGGCGGCGTGGTGCGCAGCCGCGACCGCGGCATCATCGGCGAGCCGGCGATCGACTTCATCCGCCAGTTCAAGGTGGACATCGCCGTGATCGGCATCTCCGGCATCGAGGCCGACGGCTCGCTGCGCGACTTCGACTACCGGGAGGTCAAGGTCGCACAGACCATCATCGAGCACTCGCGCGAAGTCTGGCTGGCCGCCGACAAGAGCAAGTTCAACCGGCCGGCCATGGTGGAACTGGCGCGGCTGGACCAGATCGACCGGCTGTTCACCGATGCGCCGCCGCCCGACCCGTTTCCCGCGCTGCTGGCCGAGGCCCAGGTGCGCTGCGACGTGGCGCACCGTTAGGATCGGCGTCGTGTCCGGCTTTCCGTCTCGAGGCGCTTCATGACCTATCTGCTGGCCCTGGACCAGGGCACATCGAGTTCGCGCAGCATCGTCTTCGACGAGCACGGCAACATCGTGGCGCAGGCGCAGCAGGAGCTGCCACAGATCTATCCGCAGCCCGGCTGGGTCGAACACGACCCGATGCAGATCTGGCGCGGCCAGCTTGCCACCGCCCGCGAAGCCCTGACCAGGGCGGGGCTGAAGGCGACCGACATCCGGGCGATCGGCATCACCAACCAGCGCGAGACGACACTGGTGTGGAACCGCAAGACCGGTCGGCCGATCCACCACGCCATCGTCTGGCAGGACCGGCGCGGCGAGCCGCTGTGCGCGCAGCTGCGCGAACACGGCCACGCGGACCTGATCCGGTCGCGCACCGGCCTGCTGATCGACTCGTATTTCTCGGCCACCAAGATCAAGTGGTTGCTGGACAACGTGGCCGGCGCTCGCGCGCAGGCCCAGCGCGGCGAGCTGGCGTTCGGCACGGTCGACAGCTGGCTGCTGTGGCAGCTCACAGGCGGCAAGCTGCATGCCACCGACGTGAGCAATGCATCGCGCACCATGCTGTTCAACATCCACCGCAACGAATGGGATGCCGAGCTGCTGGCGCTGCTGGACGTGCCACCGTCGATGCTGCCGCAGGTGCTTGCCTCCAGCGCGCAGTACGGCACGACCGAGGCGTCACTGCTGGGCGCTCCGATCGCCATCGGCGGCGTCGCCGGCGACCAGCAGAGCGCGCTGTTCGGCCAGGCCTGCTTTCGTGCCGGCATGGCCAAGAACACCTACGGCACCGGCTGCTTCCTGCTGATGCACACCGGCGAGCGGTTCCAGACCTCGGCCAACGGTCTGTTGACCACCAGCGCCGCCCAGACCGGCGCCAGGCCCGAATTCGCCCTCGAAGGCAGCGTGTTCGTCGGCGGCGCCGTCGTGCAGTGGCTGCGCGACGGGCTGCATGCGATCCAGGGCAGCGGCGAGGTGCAGGGCCTGGCCGAGAGCGTGCCCGACTCGGGCGGGGTCATGGTGGTGCCGGCTTTCACCGGCCTGGGCGCGCCGTACTGGAAGCCGGACGCCCGCGGCACCATCACAGGCCTGACCCGCGGCACCACGGTGGCCCACATCGCCCGAGCCGCGCTGGAGAGCATCGCCTACCAGAGCGCCGCCCTGCTGCTGGCCATGAGCCGCGACGCGACGGCGGCCGGCGGTTCGCCGGTGAGCGAGCTGCGGGTGGACGGCGGCGCCTGCGTCAACGACCTGCTGATGCAGTTCCAGGCCGACCTGCTGGGCATCCCGGTGGTGCGGCCGGCCGTCACCGAAACCACGGCCCTGGGCGCGGCCTACCTGGCGGGTCTGTCCAGCGGTGTCTACGCCAGCCGCGATGAACTGTCGGCCATGTGGCGGGCCGAGCGGCGCTTCCTGCCGACGCTGGAGCGCAGTCGCGCCGGCGAGTTGATGGCCCAGTGGGAGCACGCTGTGCGGCAGGCGACGGCCGCCTGAGACACCGGGAAAGCGACGATGCCGGCGGCCGGCACGCCATTTGACAATCGTTTCGTCGACACTCTTTGAGGGACCTGCCATGACCAAGCTTCACTTCGCCTTCGCCGCCATCGTCGCGGCTGCCACTGTTCCGGCCGCTGCCCAGTCGCTGAAGCCGGGACTGTGGGAGATCACCAACAAGATGCAAAGCGGCAGCGGCCAGATGGAAAACGCCATGGCGCAGATGCAAAAGCAGTTGGCCTCGATGCCGCCGGACCAGCGCAAGATGATCGAGGAGCAGATGGCCAAATCGGGCGTCAAGATGGGCCAGGCCGGCCCGGCCGGCGGCATGAGCGTGCAAATCTGCATGACCAAGGAGATGGCCGAGCGCAACGAGGTGCCGGCGCAGCAGGGCGACTGCAAGACCACGGCGCAAAGCCGCGCCGGCAACACGATGAAGATGGCGTTCGCCTGCTCCAACCCGCCCTCCAGCGGCGACGGCCAGGTCACCTTCAACGGTTCCGAGGGGTACACCTCGCGGATGACGGTGAACACCCAGGTCCAGGGCAAGCCCGAGAAGATGACGATGGAGGGCACGGGCAAGTGGCTGGCCGCCGATTGCGGCAACGTCAAGCCGATGGCGCAGCGGACGCAGAAGAAATAGCAGCCGCATGCCGGGCTTGCCCCGGCAGCCGTGGCTCGAGCCCGGGATGACGATGCGGGGACGCTACTTCGCCGGCCGCCCGCCGAAGATGGCGGTGCCGATCCGCACCATCGTGCTGCCGGCGGCGATCGCCGCCTCGAGGTCGGAGGTCATTCCCATCGAAAGCGTGTCCAATTGCAGGCCCGCCTCGTTCAACTGGTCGAACAACGCGCGAGTGCGCAGGTGCAGCGCCCGCTGCGCCGCGAAATCTGGCGCCGGCTCGGGAATCGTCATCAGGCCGCGCAAGGCCAGCCGCGGCAGCTGGCGGATCTCGCTGGCCAGCGCCAGCACCTCCCTGGGCGCCACGCCGGCCTTGGTGGGGCCGCCATCGATGTTCACCTGGATGCACACCTGCAGCGGCGCGAGGTCGGGCGGCCGCTGCTGCGACAGCCGCTGCGCGATCTTGAGCCGGTCGATGGTGTGGACCCAGTCGAAGTGCGCGGCCACCAGCCGCGTCTTGTTGCTCTGCACCGGCCCGATGCAGTGCCACTGCAGCGGCAACTCGCGCAGCAGTGCGACCTTCTCCACCGCTTCCTGGATGTAGTTCTCGCCGAAGGCCCGCTGGCCCGCGTCGCATGCCTCGCGCACCGCTTCGGGTCCGAACGTCTTGGAGACCGCCAGCAGCGTGACATCGGTCACGGGGCGTTGCGCCTGTGCACAGGCCGCCGCGATCCGTTCGTGAACTCTCTGGAGGTTGTTACGAATCGTGGTCATAATTAACCGGCACCTAGAGCAATCAACTATCGAGGGGATTCGTGGATATTACCCAGCTGCTGGCGTTCAGCGTCAAGAACAAGGCGTCCGACCTTCACCTGTCCGCCGGCCTGCCGCCGATGATCCGGGTGCACGGCGACGTCCGGCGCATCAACGTCGACGCGCTGGACCACAAGCAGGTGCACGGCATGGTGTACGACATCATGAACGATACCCAGCGCAAGATGTACGAGGAATTCCTCGAGGTCGACTTCTCTTTCGAGATCGATGGCCTGGCGCGCTTCCGGGTCAACGCCTTCAACCAGCAGCGCGGCGCCGGCGCGGTGTTCCGAACCATTCCCTCCAAGATTCTCACGCTTGAACAGCTGAACGCGCCCAAGATCTTCGGCGATCTGGCGCTCAAGCCGCGCGGCATGGTGCTGGTGACCGGTCCGACGGGTTCCGGCAAGTCGACCACGCTGGCAGCGATGGTGAACTTCCTGAACGAAACCGAGTACGGCCACATCCTGACAGTGGAAGACCCGATCGAGTTCGTGCATGAATCCAAGAAATGCCTGATCAACCAGCGCGAGGTCGGCAACATGACCCTGTCGTTCGCCGCCGCGCTGAAGTCGGCGTTGCGCGAAGACCCGGACGCGATCCTGGTGGGCGAAATGCGCGACCTGGAAACCATCCGGCTGGCGATGACGGCCGCGGAAACGGGCCACCTGGTATTCGGCACCCTGCACACGTCGTCGGCGGCCAAGACCATCGACCGGATCATCGACGTGTTCCCCGCCGACGAGAAGGAAATGGTCCGGGCCATGCTGTCGGAGTCGCTGCAGGCGGTGATCTCGCAGACGCTGTGCAAGACCAAGGACGGCACCGGCCGGATCGCGGCGCACGAGATCATGCTGGGCACCTCGGCCATCCGCAACCTGATCCGCGAGGCCAAGGTGGCGCAGATGTATTCCGCCATCCAGACCGGCAACAGCTTCGGCATGCAGACGCTGGACCAGAACCTCACCGACCTGGTCAAGCGCAACATGATCAGTCCGGCCGAGGCCCGCGGCAAGGCCAAGATCCCGGAAAACTTCCCCGGCTGATCCCAGCCAGCAAGGAGGCACGCGATGACAGGCGGACTCGTTCGGGCCAGGAATGGCGGCCGTGAAGACGGCGGCGACCGGCCGGACTCCCTTCTGTTCAGCAGTGCCTTCGGCGACCTGGGCGTCGACCCGTCCATGCTGGTGCCCTGGCGTTCTCGCGCCGGCCAGGTCGGCGCGACGTCACTGGCATCGGCACGCGGCGTCGAGCTGCTGCAATCGCTGTGGAGCCCCGACAAGTACATGGGCCGGCTCGGCGTCGAGGCCATCGGGCGGCTCGAGGCGTTCTTCGATTTCGCCCGCGTCGGCGCGGGGCAGGACATCATCCGGCAGGACGAATACAGCAACTACATGATCGTGCTGCTCAGCGGCAGCATTGCCGTCGACCGGCTGCAGCCCTGGGGCGAGCAGATGCGCATGGCCGAGGCCCGGCCGGGCGACATCCTGGGCGAAATGTCCCTGCTGGACAGCGGCATGCGGTTTGCCCACTGCACCACATTGGCCGATTGCGAGATCGGCGTGCTGAGCGCTGACGCGCTCGATGCGATGATGGCCAGCGACCCCGAGCTGGCGGCCAGCCTGATCGCGCTGCTGGCGCGCAAGCTGTCGCTGCGCCTGCGCATCGTCGGCGCCCGCGTGTCGGACCGCCAGCATCCCTGAAGTAACAAAGAACATAGCGAGGACCTTCCATGGAACGCGACCAGGCCACAAAATTCATCAACGACCTGCTCAAGCTGATGGTCAGCCGCAGCGGCAGCGACCTGTTCATCACCGGCGACTTCCCGCCGGCGATGAAGGTCGATGGCAAGATCACCAAGGTCTCGCCCCAGCCGCTGAACGCCGGCCACACGCTGGCGCTGGCCCGCTCGATCATGAGCGACAAGCAGGCGGCGGAGTTCGAGCGCACCAAGGAGTGCAACTTCGCCATCTCGCCACCCAACGTCGGGCGCTTTCGCGTCAACGCCTTCGTGCAGCAGGGCAAGGTCGGAATGGTGCTGCGGGTGATCCCGCAGGTGCTGCCGACCATCGACGGCCTGGGGGTGCCCCAGGTGCTCAAGGACGTGGCGATGTCCAAGCGTGGCCTCACGATCCTGGTGGGCGCCACCGGCTCTGGCAAGTCGACGACGCTGGCGGCAATGGTCGACTGGCGCAACGAGAACTCGTACGGCCACATCATCACCATCGAGGACCCGGTCGAGTTCGTGCATCCGCACAAGAACTGCGTCGTGACGCAGCGCGAAGTGGGGCTGGACACCGACAGCTGGGAAGCGGCCCTGAAGAACACGCTGCGGCAGGCGCCGGACGTGATCCTGATGGGCGAGATCCGCGACCGCGAGACCATGGAACACGCGGTGGCCTTCGCCGAGACCGGCCACCTGTGCCTGGCCACCCTGCACGCCAACAGCGCCAACCAGGCGCTGGACCGGGTGATCAACTTCTTTCCCGAAGAGCGCCGGGCGCAGTTGCTGATGGACCTGTCGCTCAACCTCAAGGCCTTCATCTCGCAGCGGCTGGTGCCCCGGCAGGACGGCAAGGGCCGACAGGCGGCGGTGGAGATCATGCTCAACACGCCGCTGATCTCCGACCTGATCTTCAAGGGCGAGGTCTCCGAGATCAAGGAGATCATGAAGAAGAGCCGCAACCTGGGCATGCAGACCTTCGACCAGGCCCTGTTCGACGCCTACGAGAGCAACCTGATCACCTACGAGGACGCGCTGCGCAACGCCGACTCGGTCAACGACCTGAGGCTGCAGATCAAGCTCAATTCCCAGCGCGGCAAGAGCCAGGACCTGTCGGCCGGCACCGAGCACATGGCGATTGTCTAATTCCTTCTCGTTCGGGCTGAGCCTGTCGAAGCCCCTTTCCGCGAGCCCTTCGACAAGCTCAGGGCGAACGGTCTTGTGAGCATCATGAGCAGCACCAATCCCAAAACGTACGAATCCACACCCTCGCGCAAGGTCGCCTTCCTCGGCCTCGGCGTGATGGGCTTCCCGATGGCCGGCCACCTGGCGCTGGCCGGGCACCAGGTCACCGTCTACAACCGCAGCGCGCCGAAGGCCGAGGCATGGAAGAAGGAGTTCAAGGGCCACTCGGCGGCCACGCCGGCGCTGGCCGCGAAGGACGCGGACTTCGTGTTCTGCTGCGTCGGCAACGACGACGACCTGCGCAGCGTGACGCTGGGCGGGGAGGGCGCGTTCATCGGCATGAACAAGGGTGCGATCTTCGTCGACCACACCACGGCATCGGCCGACATCGCCCGTGAACTGCAGGTCCAGGCCCAGGCGCTCGGCCTGCAGTTCGTCGACGCGCCGGTGTCAGGCGGCCAGGCCGGCGCGCAGAACGGCATGCTGACGGTGATGTGCGGTGGCGACAAGGCCGCTTTCGAGGCCGTCAAGCCCGCGGCGATGGCCTTTTCTCGTGCCTTTACCCTGCTGGGCGCGGTCGGTGCGGGCCAGCTGGCCAAGATGGTCAACCAGATCGCCATCGCGGGGCTGGTGCAGGGGCTGTCGGAGGCGGTTGCCTTCGGCCAGAAGTCCGGCCTGGACATGAACCAGGTGCTGGAAGTCATCGGCAAGGGCGCGGCCCAGAGCTGGCAGATGGACAACCGCGGCAAGACCATGATCGAAGGCAAGTTCGACTTCGGCTTCGCGGTCGACTGGATGCGCAAGGACCTCGGGCTGGTGCTAGACGAAGCCAAGCGCAACGGCGCCCGGTTGCCGGTGACGGCGCTGGTGGACCAGTTCTATGCCGACGTGCAGGCCGCCGGCGGGCGGCGCTGGGACACCTCCAGCCTGATCACGCGACTGAAATGACCTGAAGCGGGCAGCGTCCGCCGCAGTCATCCCGGGCCTGACCCGGGATCGATGGCGTCAGGGCCTGGCGCTGGCCGGCGCCGTGGGCGCGATCTGGGTCTGGATGCGGCGCATCTCGTCGTTGCTGATCACTTCGAAGATCCGGACCACGCGCTGCACGCCGTCGATCTGGCGCGCGATGGACGTGGCGCGATCGGCTTCTTGCGGCGTCACGCGGCCCATCAGGTAGACCGTGCCCCGCTCGGTCACCACCTTGAAGGCGCCCGCATACAGGTCCTTGGCGTCCACCAGCGAGGCCTTGATCTTGCCGGTGATCAGCACGTCGGAGGAGCGCTGGACCAGCGTGGTGATGCCGGCTGCCGCCAGCTCGTTGACGATCGTCTTGACGTTTTCGACGCGCGAGATGACCTGCTCGGCCTGCTGCCTGGCGGCGTCGTTGGGTACTTCGCCGGTCAGCAGCACCTGCCGGTTGTAGCTGGTAATGTTGATGTGGGCGCGGTCGCCGAAGGTGTCGCGCAGCCGGCTGGCGCCGCGCAGCTCGATGCCTTCGTCCTCCAGCTGGGCGCCGGAAGTGCGGCGGTCGACCGCCACCATGGCGGACATGGCGGCGCCGCCGACCACCAGCGGGACGCACGCGCTCAGCGTGGCGGCAGCCGTCGCGATCAGCGCGATGGCCAGCACGGGAGACGAAAACTTCGTTGTCATGTTGGGGATTCCTGTTCTCCGAGGAGCTGGGTGTCGACGCCGTCGCAGATGCAATGCAGCACCAGCAGGTGCACTTCCTGGATTCGCGCGGTGCGGTCGTGGGGCACGCAGACATGGACGTCCGTCTCGCGCAGCAGGTTGCCGACCTTGCCGCCGCCGCGCCCGGTCAGCGCCACCACGGTCATCTCGCGCTCGTGGGCCGCGTCGATGGCAGCCAGGATGTTGGCCGAATTGCCGCTGGTCGACATCGCCAGCAGCACGTCGCCGGCCTGGCCGAGGCCCCGCACCTGCTTGGAAAAGATGCGGCTGAAGTCGTAGTCGTTGCCGATCGCGGTGAGGATGGAGCTGTCGGTGGTCAGCGCGATGGCGCCGAGCTCGGGCCGCTCACGTTCGAAGCGGCCGATGAACTCGGCTGAAAAGTGCTGGGCATCGGCGGCCGAGCCGCCGTTGCCGCATGCCAGGACCTTGCCACCGCTGGTCACGCAGGCCAGCACGGCCTGCACCGCCGCCGCAATCGGCTTGCTCAGCGATTGCGCCGCCTGGTACTTGAGGTCGGCGCTGTCGATGAAGTGCTGTTGGATGCGTTGTTCGAGCATGGCTGGCGATGATAACCGGGGGGTGTCTGGATTGTTGAGGACAGAGCTGAAGGTCTGTCCCGCAAGGTCTCAGGAGGCGTCGAAGGCCGCCCGCAGCCATTCGATCCGTCCGGCTTCCAGCGCGACGACGTCGAAGCGACAGGGCGGCTGCTGCGGCAGCCGGGCCAGGAAGTGGCGGGCGGCGAACACGATCCGCCGCTGCTTGACGCCGCCCACGCTGGCGGCGGCGCCGCCGAAGGCCGCACTGGCGCGCCGGCGCACCTCGACGAACACCAGGGTGCCGTCGCGATCGCGCATCACCAGGTCGATTTCGCCGCCGCCGCGGCCGGGCGTCCGATAATTGCGCGCTACGAGCCGCAGGCCCGCCGCCTCCAGGTGGGCGAGCGCGCGGTCCTCGGCGGCATCGCCGGCCTGCTTGGTGGTCGCCGTCTTCCTGGGGAGATCCATTGAGCGCTTCTTTTGCTTCAGCCCTTGCCGCCGCGCGCGAAGCCGCGGCTTCCCAGCATTATCCGCAGGGCGCGCTCTATGTCGTCGCGACGCCGATCGGCAACCTCGCCGACATCAGCCTGCGGGCCTTGCACGTGCTGCAGCTGGCCGACGTGGTGGCCTGCGAGGACACCCGCCACACCCAGGCGCTGCTGCGCGCCTATGGCATCGACAAGGCGCCGGCCCAGTTGCTGGCGCTGCACCAGCACAACGAACACGAGGCGTCCCAGGCGGTGGTCGCGCGACTGCAGCAGGGCCAGCGGGTGGCCTATGCCAGCGACGCCGGCACCCCCGCCGTGAGCGATCCCGGCGCCCGGCTGGTGGCGGCGGCGCGCGAGGCCGGCCTGCGGGTGGTGCCGCTGCCGGGGGCGAGCAGCATCACGGCGGCGATCAGCGTGGCCGGCGCCCACGGCAACGACGCTGGCGGGTTCGTCTTTGCCGGTTTCCTGCCATCCAAGGCGGGCGAGCGCGACACCGCGGTGCAGCTGTTGGCGCGGGAACCGCGGCCGGTGGTGCTGCTGGAGGCGCCGCATCGCGTGGAAGCGCTGGCCAAGGCGCTGGCGGCGCTCGGCGAGCGGCCGGTGACCGTCGGCCGCGAGCTGACCAAGCAGTTCGAGGAGATCGCCACGATGGCCTGCGAGGCGCTGCCGGCCTGGCTGGCTGCCGAGCCCAATCGCAGTCGGGGCGAGTTCGCTCTGGTGCTGCACGGCACGCCGCAGCCGCAAGCCGAGGACGACGGGCAGCGCGTGCTGCAGTTGCTGCTCAAGGAATTGCCGCTCAAGGGGGCGGTGAAACTGGCCGCGGAGATCACCGGCGGATCGAAGAACGAGCTGTATGAGGCGGCGCTGAAGCTCAAAGCGCAGGAATAGCTAGATCGCCAGCGGATCCACGTCCACTGCCCAGCGGATCAAGCCCTTTTCTTTCGTTGCCTGCAGCACTGGGTGCCAGCCGGCCAGGAAATGCTGCAGCGCCACGCGCGAGCTGCTTTCCACCAGCATCTGGGCCCGCTCCACGTTCGCGACCCGCTGCACGCTCATCGGCACCGGTGAATACAGCGTGACGCGGTCCGCGGACTCCACGCCGGGGGCTGCCGCAGCAGCCGCGGCAAGAAACGCCTGGGCCGCCTCCTGGGTCCGCGCGTCGGCGCGCACCAGGGCCTGAAAGCCGAACGGCGGCATGCCCGCCTGCTCCCGCTCCTTCAGCTGTTGCGCCGCGAACGCCGGATAGTCGTGCTTGCGCAGAGCGGTGAACAGCGGGTGCGCCGGATGAAAGGTCTGCACCCACATCTCGCTGCTGCCGGCCTGCGCCGCGTCGCGGCCGGCCCGGCCGCCGGCCTGCATCAGCAGCCCGAACAGCCGTTCCGGCGCCCGGAAATCCGAGGAGAACAGGGCCGAGTCGGCGTTCAGGGCCGCCACCAGCGTGATGCGCCGGAAGTCGTGGCCCTTGGTGATCATCTGGGTGCCCACCAGCACGTCGACCTCGCCGGCATGCACCTGCGCCAGCTGCGCCTCGAGCGATCCTTTCAGCCGCGTGGTGTCGGCGTCCATGCGCGCGATCCGCACCGGCTCGCCGCCCGGCCGCTGCTGGCCGGCCAGCAGCTGCGCCAGCGTTTCCTCAAGCCGCTCGGTGCCGCGGCCGACCGGCGCGATGTCGACGTTGCCGCACACCGGGCAGGCCCGGGGCACCCGCTCGGTGTAGCCGCAGTGGTGGCAGCGCAGCGTCCGGTCGATCTTGTGGAACACGCGAAAGGCGCTGCAGTTGGGGCACTCGCTTTTCCAGTCGCAGGAGGTGCAGGCCAGCACCGGGGCGTAGCCGCGCCGGTTCAGGAAGATCAGCGACTGTTCGCCGCGCGCGACCCGCTCGGAGATGGCGGCCAGCAGCTGGGGCGAGAACACGGTCTTGTGCGGCTGCAGGTTCATGTCCACCAGCCGCACGCGTGGCAGCTGCGCCTCGCCGATCCGGGACGGCATCACCAGCCGCCGGTAGCGGCCCTTCTCGCAGGCATGCCAGCTCTCCAGCGAGGGCGTGGCCGACCCCAGCAACACCTTGGCGCCTTCCAGCCGGCCGCGGTACACGGCCAGGTCGCGCGCCGAATAGCGCGCGCCTTCCTGCTGCTTGTAGCTGGGGTCGTGCTCCTCGTCGACCACGATCAGCTTCAGCCCCGGCATCGAGGCGAACACCGCCATCCGCGTTCCCAGCACCACCCGCGCCGCGCCGCTGTGCGCCGCCAGCCAGCTTTTGAGCCGCTGGGGATGGGTCATGCCGCTGTGCAGCGAGACCACGTCGCTGGCGCCGAAGCGCGCGACGAAGCGTTCCTCCAACTGCGGAGTGAGGTTGATCTCCGGCACCATCACCAGCGCCTGTGCCTGCGGATTGGCGGCGAACAGGCGCTGCACCGCCTGCAGGTACACCTCCGTCTTGCCGCTGCCGGTGGCGCCGAACAGCAGGAAGCAGCCGTCGCCGGCCTCGAACTGCTCCAGCGCGGCTTGTTGCTCCGGGGTCGGCGGCACTGCCTGCGACGGCTGCGGTCCTGCGCGTTCGCCGGCGGGGCGCTTGAGCCGGCGCGCCAACTGCTGGGCGCTGAGTCCGCGTAGTTGAGGTGGAAGCGCGGCCAGGGCGACTTCGCCCAATCCGCGCTGGTAATAATTTGATGCGAAGGAAACCAGATCCTGCCAGCTCTTGCCCAGCGGATCGATCCCTTCCAGCACGCCGACGATGCGCTTGATGTCCTCGGGTTGCACCGATTGCCCGACAGTGTGCGGCGCATCCCAAACCACACCCAGCACCTCGCGCCGACCCAGCGGCACGCGCACGAGCGTTCCGGGCGCGAGTGGAAACTCACTTCTGTAGCTCAGCGGTCCAGCCAGCGAACTGTGGCCGGGCGTGGGCACCACCACCGACAGCAGCTGCGTCACGAAACTGCGCGGTTAGCCGCTTGTGTTGAGGTCATCTGGCGAAACATCGGCTAAGTCTTTGATTCCTATGTCATTTGCGGCGGAACTGCGTTTTATGTGGATAACTTTGTTGACAACCCCGCCCGAAGCGTCGCAAGCCCTTGAAATTCAAGGCTCTCGCTGGAATGCCCGGAAAACGCGCAAAGAAAAATAATCAATAAAATCAATGGCTTGCGCACGCTATGGGTTTTGTAGCGGCTACCGTTCAAGCCGAGCAGTTGTGCAGCGCCGCAACACAACTTTTGTGCATAAGTCAAGCCGCCCGCGCCAAATTTTCCGCGCCTTGTCAGCTAGGGAACATCCTGATGACGAATTCCTGCCTCAGCTAGTTGGCGAGCCGCTGGCGCCGCGAATGCGCATGCACGGCCTGCACGAGCGCCGTGACGTGTTCGGGTGGCGTGTGCTGGCTGATGCCGTGACCGAGATTGAAGATGTGGGTCGGACCAGTGCCCGCGCCCATGTGCGGCGTGCCGAAGCTGTCCAGCACCTTCACTGCCTCGGCCTCGATCCGTGCGGGCGGCGCGAACAGCACGTTGGGATCGAGGTTGCCCTGCAAGGCCTTGCGGTCGCCGACCAGGCGGCGCGCCTGGGCCAGATTCGCGGTCCAGTCCAGCCCCAGCACCTCGCAGTCGAGTGCGCCCATCTGCTCGAGCCAGGGGCCGCCGCCCTTGGTGAAGACAATGCGCGGGATCGGCGCGCCGTCGTGGCTGCGGTGCAGTTGCGCCAGCACCCGCGCCGTGTACGCCAGGCTGAATTCCTGGAACGCGCCATCGGCCAGCACGCCGCCCCAGCTGTCGAAGATCATGACAGCCTGCGCGCCGGCCTCGATCTGCGCATTGAGGTAAGCGGCCACCGCATCGGCGTTGATCTGCAGCATGTGGTGCATCAGGTCCGGCCGGCTGTACAGCATGGTCTTGACCAGCCGGTAGTCGTCGGAGCCGGCGCCCTCGACCATGTAGCAGGCCAGCGTCCACGGGCTGCCGGAGAAACCGATCAGCGGCACCCGTCCGGCCAGCGCGTGGCGGATCGAGGTGACCGCGTCGAACACATAGCGCAGCTTGTCCATGTCGGGCACCGCCAGCGCCCGGACGGCGGCTTCGTCGCGCACCGGCGAGGCGAAGCGCGGGCCCTCGCCGAGCGCGAAGCTCAGCCCCAGCCCCATCGCGTCGGGCACCGTGAGGATGTCGGAAAACAGGATGGCGGCGTCCAGCGGAAAGCGCTCCAGCGGCTGCAGCGTCACCTCAGTCGCGTAATCGACATTGGTGGCCAGCCCCATGAAGCTGCCGGCCCGGGCGCGGGTCTCGCGGTATTCGGGCAGGTAGCGCCCGGCCTGGCGCATCAGCCACACCGGGGTGTGGGGCGTGGAGAGGCGCTGACAGGCGCGCAGGAAAGTGTCGTTACGCAGGGGCGGGAAGCTCATGCCCGCAATTGTCGCAGGCTGGACCAGGGCCTAGCCGCCCGTGCCGGGATGGGCAACGGCGCTGCAGAAGGCCAGAAACCCCTGCAGGTCCTCGCCCTTCTGGAAGGCGGCGTCGGCGCCGAGCTTCAGGCAGTGCTTGCGGATGCCTTCGGTCGCGTAGTCGCTGAACACCACCACCTTGCTACCGGGCGGCCGGGTCCGCGCCCGCGCCACCACGCCCAGGCCGGTGCCCTGTTCGAGAACCAGGTCGATCACGGCCAGGTCCCAGTTGCCGGCGTTCTCGTCCAGCCAGAGATTCGCCTCGGCCTCGGTCGAAACGGCTTTGACCAGATCGAACTCGCCCACAGTGGCGAGCAGGTCCAGCACCACGCCCTGCATCTGCGGGAGATCCTCGACCAGCAACAACTTCACCGGCACTGCTACCTCACTTGTTCAAGACGGCTCGGGCCAACTTGAAATTGTTGCCGATCGACAGCGTTAGCGCTGCTCGTAGTGTCGAAAGGTAAGCGCCTCAGGATGCCGGACGGCGGGCCAGTTCGCGCTCGGCAACTTCCTCCTGGAGCAGATCGGTCACGACCTGCAGTTCATCGGCGGCTTCCTGCACCTTCTCCTCAATCGCCTCGTTTTGCGACAGCGCGCGCTGGACGTCACTCGAGCGCTTCACGCGATCAGGCAGGACGTTTTCAAGGACGGCATTCGTCAGCCCCAGCTCCGCGCTGGCGACCTCGAGCTGCTCCCGGACCTCGCCTGCCTTCCGGCGTGCGTGCTGCAACGGCCGGGACGGCCGCATTGCCGGGGTCTGGACATTCAAGTACATCGATCTGCCCTTTCTGACGTGATGCGACGAGCTTAGGGGAGGGCCGGCCGGGCGCCTGTAGGTGAACGGCAGCGGTTGCCGACAGAAAGCCTCCAGGGGCCATGTGCGGATGGGCCACCGGCGGGTGCCGGACGCCGCGCTGTTCAGCCTACCGCTTGCCGCAGAGCCTGATCGATGTCCCACAGGATGTCGTCGAGCTCCTCGATTCCGACCGACAACCGGATCATGTCGGGACGCACGCCGGCCTTGAGCAGTTCAGCGTCATCGAGCTGGCGATGGGTGGTGGAGGCCGGATGGATCACCAGCGTCTTGGCATCGCCGATGTTCGCCAGGTGGCTGAGGAATTCGCAGGCGTCGATGAAGCGCTCGCCGGCGCGCACCGGATCGGCCGCCTTGATGCCGAAGGTGAGGATGCCGGAGGCGCCCGGATTGCCGTCGATCGCGCGGAACTGTTTCTTCGCCAGGGCGTAGTACGGCGATTCCGGCAAGCCGGGGTAGTTGACCCAGCCCACCAGCGGATGGTCGCTGAGGAATTGCGCCACCCGCAAGGCATTGCGGCAGTGCGCCTGCATGCGCAGGTGCAGCGTCTCCACGCCCTGCAGGATCAGCCAGGCGTTCAGTGGCGACAACGACGCACCGAAGGTCCGGTTGACCTCCATCCGCGCCTTCATGGTGTAGCCGAAGTCGCCGAAGGTCTCGTAGAACTTGACGCCGTGGTAGGCCTTGCTGGGTTCCAGCATCTCGGGGAACTTGTCGCGCGACAGCGGCGAGCCCCAGTCGAACTTGCCGGACTCGACCAGCACGCCCGCCATGGTCGTGCCATGGCCGCCCAGGTACTTGGTGGCGCTGTGGACCACGATGTCGGCGCCGAAGGCGAACGGTGTGCACAGGTAAGGGCTGGCGACGGTGTTGTCGATCACCAGCGGCAGGCCGTGTTCGTGGGCGATGCCGGCAACGGCCTCGATGTCCAGCACGTTGACCAGCGGATTGCCCAGCGTTTCGCCATAGAGGGCGCGGGTGTTGGGCCGGATCGCGCGGCGGAAGTTGTCCGGGTCCTGGGGGTCGACAAAGGTGGTTGCTATACCCAGCCGCGAAAACCCGATCCCGAGCTGGCCGACACTGCCGCCGTACAGCGTCGAGGCCGCGACGATGTGGTCGCCGTTCTTCAGGATCGCCAGCAGCGCCGTCATCTGCGCCGCCATGCCGGTGGCGCAGGCCAGCGCGGCCCGGCCGCCTTCCAGCGAGGCGATCCGCTCTTCCAGCACCGCCACGGTGGGGTTGCTGATGCGGCTGTAGACATTGCCGAAGGTCTGCAGGTTGAACAGGCTGGCCGCGTGCTCGGCCGAGTCGAACACGAAGCTGGTGGTCTGGTGGATCGGCGTGGCGCGGGCGCCCGTCACCGGGTCGGGCACGGCGCCGGCGTGGATCGCCCGGGTGCCGAAACCGTATTCGTGGTCGGCGCCGCTGTTGTCGTTGCTCATGTCAGTACGGAAGTTGGCGGGGGCGGCGCGAGGAGATCACCCGGGTGTTGACGCCGGCCCAGTTCAGGCCGCCGAACAGCCGCGCGTGTTCGATCTTCACGCAGCGGTCCATCACGGTGGCCAGGCCCGCGGCCCGCGCCCTGGCTGCAGCAGGCTCGTTGACGACGCCGATCTGCTGCCACAGGCAACGCGCGCCGACGGCGATCGCCTCGTCGGCCAGCGGCCCGATGTCCTCGGTCTTGCGAAAGCAATCGACCATGTCGATCTGCTGGCCCGCGGGAGCCAGCGCCGAGGCCGCCGCAGTCACGCTGGGGTAGCAACGCTCGCCCAGGATCTCGGTGGCGCCTGGATTGATCGGGATCACGCGGTAGCCGTGGCCTTGCATGTACTTGGCGGCGAAGAAACTGGGCCGGTGCCACTGCGGCGACAGGCCGACCACGGCAATGGTCTTGCAGCTGTCCAGGATGCGCCGCAACTCGCTGATGCTGTTCATGCGCACCAGTGTACGCAAGCGACCTTTAGAGCCTCGCGATGGCGGAACGGACTTCCTCCACTCCCAGCACCTCGGACAGCACCACCGGCGCCCGGCCCTGTTGGTAAACGACGTACACCGGCACGCCATTGCGCCCCAGCTGGCCCAGCGCCGCGGTGATCGCGGGGTCGCGCCGGGTCCAGTCGGCGCGCAGCAGCGCCACCTTCTTGTTCGCCAGGTCGGCCAGCACGTCGCGGTTCGACAGCGTGGTCTTCTTGTTGTACTGGCAGGTGACGCACCACGCCGCCGTGAAATCGACGAACACCGGTTGTCCGGTGGCCAGCAGCTGGTCGACCCGGCCCGGCTCCCAGGCTTGCCAGCCTGCCGCGTTGGCAGCAATCGGGCCGGGTTCCGTCGCCCTCGTGATGTTGGGGCCGACGGTCCATGCCAGCAGCGCCAGGCTCACGAGCGAGATCGCAACCACCACGCTGCGGGCCAGGCCCCTGAGCGTGAAGGCCCAGATCACCATGGCGAGGGCCACCAGCAGCGCCAGCAGCGCGCCGGCGCCGTCGATGCCGCTTTGCTGGCCGAGCACCCAGACCAGCCAGGCCACCGTGGCGAACATCGGGAACGCCATCAGCCGGCGGAACACGTCCATCCAGGCGCCGGGCCGGGGCAGCAGCTTCGCCACCGCCGGCACCAGACTGGCCGCGAGATAGGGCAGCGCCATGCCGACGCCGATGGCGCCGAAGATCAGCAGCGCCTGCGCCACCGGCAGGCCGATTGCCAGACCGACCGACGCGCCCATGAAAGGCGCGGTGCAAGGCGAGGCGATCGCCACCGCCAGCACGCCCGACAGGAACGCATTGCCCACAGGATGGCGCGACTCCAGCGTCGCCAGGCTGGACGGCAGGAAGGCGCCGAATTCAAACAGGCCCGACAGGTTCAGGCCGATCACTGTGAACAGCGCGGCCAGCGTCGCCACCACGGCCGGCGACTGCAGCTGGAAGCCCCATCCGAGCTGCTGGCCGGCGGCGCGCAGCCCCAGCACCAGCGCCCCCAGCGCCAGGAACGACAGCACCACGCCGGCGGTGTAGGCAAGGCCGCTGATGCGGTGGCCGCGACGGTCGTTGGCGTGGCGGGTGAAGCCGACCACCTTGATCGCAAGCACGGGGAACACGCAAGGCATCAGGTTCAGGATCAGGCCGCCGAGCAGTGCGCCGAGCAGCGCCGCGATGAAGGAAATCGAGGGCGGCGACGCTGGCACGGAACTCGCGTTGCCGCGCAGCGCCGCCTCCAGGGCGGGGGAAACGCCGGCTGCGGCGGCAACCTTTGGCCACTCGCCGATCACGGTCGCTTCGGTGCGCCAGCCCTGGCCGTTGGCGGCCAGCACCACCGGCATGACGGCGGGGCTCTGGCTGCGCTGGAACGAGATCGGCACGCTGGCGGTCCAGACCGCGCCTTGCCATTGCTGCGTCCACTGGCCAGCGGTTTCGATCACTTCGCCGGTCTCGGGAAAGAAGTCCAGGGTCTTGCCCTGCGCCGCTGCCGGCAGCCCCGCCACGGTGAACTTCAGCGCGTTGCCATCGATGTGCACATCGCTCTTGCCGGCCAGTGGCCGCGGCTGCGCCTTCAGGCTGGCGTCGAAGGCGGGGCCGTTCAGGGCGGTGGTGCTGCGCACCGGGATCTTCAGCGTGAACTCGCCCTCTTCCGGCACGCATTCCTTGCGGCAGACCAGCCAGTCGGCCTTGAGCTTGACCTCCAGCTCGCCGGCCAGCAGCGAAGGCTTGAACTCGGGGCTGATGGTCAACGGCACCGGCAGCAGCACCGTGCCCTCGTAGCCGTAGTTGGCGAGATTGCCGATCGGGATCTTTTTTGGCAGCGGCCAGGCAATGTCGCCGGCCGTCACGCCCGCGGGCAGCGTCCAGGTCAGCTGGGTCGGCAGGCCGGAATCGCCCGAGTTCTTCCAGTAGGTGTGCCACTCGGGCTGGTGCGCCAGCTGCAGCCCGACCCAGACCGGCTTGCCGGGCTCGACGCCGTCCGGCGCATGCGCCATCAGCTCGGCGCGCACCCGTTCGGTCGTGACCACGCTCTTGCCGGCGGTCTGGGCGCCCGCGGAGGAGAAAAAGGACAGGCAGGCCGTCAACAAGACGGCGGCAGGCAGGCGTAGGCGTTCGATCACAGTGCTGGGTCCGAGCCGATCGGACGCGATGAAGTTCCGGCCGGGGCGAACCCCAGCACCACGCGCCGGGTGGTCGCGCTCTTCTTTTCGATCCTGGTGACCACCACCGCGCCGATTTCGGCGGTGTTGGCCACATGGGTGCCGCCGCAGGGCTGGTAGTCGATCGCCTGACCGGTGCCGATCAGGATCGTGCGGACCCTCCCCGTGCCCCTGGGCGGCTGCACCGACATGCTCTTGACCAGCGCCGGGTTGGCATCGAGCTCCTCGTCGCTGATCGAATTCACGCTGACCGGATGGGCCGCCGCCACCAGCCGGGCGATGCCGGCGGTCAGTTCGTCCTTGTCCAGCGGATCGGTCATGTTGAAGTCCAGCCGCGCGTAATCGGGCGTGATCGAGCAGCCATTCACCAGCTGCGGCACCAGGTGGCACAGCAGATGGGTGGTGGTGTGGAAGCGCATCAGGCGGTGGCGCCGCACCCAGTCGACGCGGGCCGTCACCAGGTCGCCGACCTTGAGCCTGGCCACGGCGGCCTCCGCGTCCGGCGCGGGCAGGTGGCAGATGGCATCGGTGAACCGGCCTTCTTCATCCTTTCCCTTGCGAGTGTCGGTGATCGCCAGCTCACTGCCATCGGGCAACAGCAGCACGCCGCTGTCGCCGGCCTGGCCCCCGCCCAGCGGATAGAAGACGGTTTGGTCCAGGACGATGCCCTGCGGGCCGATGGCCAGCACCGTGGCGCGGCATTCGCGCAGATAGGCGTCCTGGCGGAAGAGGTCTTGGGTCATGCCCCCATTTTCGCGGTTTATGCCTACAGACGTCCCGGAAGGGCCGGAACAGACTTCTGGCTTATGAAAATTCCCTGCTCCGCTCCCTTGTCCGCCCTGCTGCTGGCTGCCCTCGCCGCCTGCGGCACCGTCGCCGTGTCCGCCCCGAACGCGGGCATCGGTCCCAACCCCGTGCTGCCGGCGCCGCAGAAGTCGCTGGTGCCGACGGTGAGTGTCGCCAAGGCCGTGGGCTGGCCGGCGGGGGTGCGGCCGACAACGGCCGCGGGCTTCCAGGTCAAGGCCTTCGCCGCCGGCCTGGACCATCCGCGCTGGATCTACGTGCTGCCCAACGGCGACGTGCTGGTGGCGGAAACCAACGCGCCGCCCAAGCCCGATGACGGCAAGGGCATCAAGGGCGTGGCCATGAAGCTGCTGATGAAGCGGGCCGGCGCCGGCGTGGCCAGCGCCAACCGCATCACCCTGCTGCGCGACGCCAACGGCGACGGCGTGGCGGAGGTGCGCAGCGTGTTTCTGTCCGGACTGAACTCGCCGTTCGGCATGGCGCTGGTGGGCAATGAACTGTTCATCGCCACCACCGACGCGATCGTCAAGGTCCCTTACGTGACCGGACAGACAAAGATCACGGCCGCCCCGGTGAAGGTGACCGACCTGCCGGCCGGCACGATCAACCACCACTGGACCAAGAACATCATCGCCAGCCCCGACGGCAGCAAGCTGTATGCGACCGTCGGCTCCAACAGCAACGTGGCCGAGAACGGCCTGGCAGCCGAAGAAGGCCGCGCAGCGATCTGGGAAGTGGACCGGGTCACCGGCGCCAAGCGCCTGTTCGCGACCGGCCTGCGCAATCCGAACGGCATGGGCTGGGAGCCGGAGAGCAAGGCGCTGTGGACCGTCGCCAACGAGCGTGACGAGCTGGGCAACGACCTGGTGCCCGATTACCTGACTTCGGTCAAGGACGGCGCCTTCTACGGCTGGCCGTGGAGCTACTACGGCCAGAACGTGGACGTGCGGGTCGAGCCGGTGAAGGTCGACATGGTGACCAAAGCGATCCCGCCGGACTACGGCCTCGGAGCCCACGTGGCGGCGCTGGGCCTGGCGTTCTCCGACAGCCGCATGCCGGCCAATTTCGCCAGCGGCGCCTTCATCGGGGAGCACGGCTCGTGGAATCGCAACCCGCGCAGCGGCTACAAGGTGGTGTTCGTGCCGTTCTCCGGCGGCAAGCCGGCCAGTGAGCCGGTGGACTTCCTGACCGGTTTCCTGAGCGACCAGGGTGAGGCTTATGGCCGGCCGGTCGGCGTTGCGCTGGATGCCAAGGGCGCGCTGCTGGTGGCGGACGACGTCGGCAACATCGTCTGGCGCGTGGCGCCGACCGCGGCGCCGGCAGTGCCGGCGCCAGTGGCGTCCGCTCCCGCGCGCTAAAGCCCCAACAGCCGTCTATCCCGGCAGCGGCAGCGCAGTCTTGTAGCGCACCTGCTTGAGCGCGAAGCTGGAGCGGATCTTCTCGACGCCCGGGATCGGCGTCAGCTGGTTCAGGATGAAGCGCTCCAGCGCTGCGATGTCGGTCAGCGCGACCCGGATCAGGTAGTCGCTGTCGCCGGTCATCAGGTAGCACTCCATCACCTCGTCGTGTTCGGCGATGCGGCGCTCGAATTCGGCCAACGCTTCGCGGCTCTGCTCCTTCAGGCTGATCGAGATGAAGACGTTCAGCCCCAGGCCCAGCGCCCGGGCGTTGGCCAGCGCCACGTAACGCTCGATCACGCCGGCCGCTTCCAGTGCCTTCACCCGCATCAGGCAGGGGGAGGGCGACAGGTGGATCCGCCGCGCCAGTTCCACGTTGGTCAGCGAGCTGTCTGCCTGCAGTTGACCCAGGATCTTCAGGTCAATCGTGTCGAGTTGCATGAAATGCCGTGTGTACAAAGGATTGCCAAATTTTATGCTGCCAAGTGACCGGAAAGCGCGCTTTCCGCAACTCTGTTCGGCCCATTCATGCCTACAGTCACCGGATGACCGATCACAGCCTGACCCGTTTCCTCGCCGCCGGCGGCGCCGACACCGACCCGGCGGAAACAGCCGAATGGCGCGATGCCTTCCTTGCCCTGGTGGCCACCGAGGGGCCGCAACGCGCCCGCTTCGTGCTCGACGAACTGGTGCGGCTGGCGCGCAGTTCGCAGGTGGACTGGACGCCCGAACTCGTCACCCCCTATGTCAACACCATCCCGGTCGACCGCCAGCCTGCATTTCCTGGCGACCTCGCGCTCGAGGAAAAGCTGGCCTCGCTGATGCGCTGGAACGCGCTGGCCATGGTGGCCCGCGCCAATGCGGCCTATGGCGACCTCGGCGGCCACATCGCCAGTTACGCCAGCGCGGCCGACCTGTTCGAGGCCGGCTTCAACCATTTCTTCCGGGCGAGAAATGAGCAACATGGCGGCGACCTGGTGTTCTTCCAGCCGCACAGCGCGCCCGGCGTCTATGCCCGCGCCTTCCTCGAAGGGCGCCTGAGCGAGAACGACCTGGCGCATTACCGGCAGGAGATCACTGCGCCGGCGCAGGGCGCCCGCGGCCTCTCCAGCTATCCCCATCCCTGGCTGATGCCCGACTTCTGGCAGTTCCCGACCGGCTCGATGGGGCTGGGGCCGATCAGCTCGATCTACCACGCGCGCTTCATGCGTTACCTCACGCATCGCAAGCTGCTCGATTGCGAAGGCCGCAAGGTGTGGGGCGTGTTCGGCGACGGCGAGATGGACGAGCCCGAGAGCATGAGCGCGTTGACGCTGGCCTCGCGCGAAAAGCTCGACAACCTGGTGTGGGTGGTGAACTGCAACCTGCAGCGGCTCGACGGCCCGGTGCGCGGCAACGGCCGCATCATCGACGAGCTCGAAAAGCTGTTCCGTGGCGCCGGCTGGAACGTGATCAAGCTGGTCTGGGGCAGCGACTGGGACGGCCTGTTCGCGCGTGACACCACCGGCGCGCTGGTCAAGGCCTTCGCCCACACGGTGGACGGCCAGATGCAGACCTTCGCCGCCAAGGATGGACGCTTCAACCGCGACAACTTTTTCGGCCAGAACCCGGAGCTGGCGCGCCTGGCGCAGGGCATGACCGACGAACAGATCGACCGCTTGAAGCGCGGCGGCCACGACCTGGTGAAGATCAACGCCGCCTATGCGGCGGCAGCCGCCCACCAAGGCCAGCCCACCGTGATCCTGGCCCACACCAAGAAGGGCTACGGCATGGGCGCGGCCGGCCAGGGCAAGATGACGACGCACAGCCAGAAGAAGCTGGACGAAGCGGCGCTGCTGGAATTCCGCAACCGCTTCAACCTGCCGTTAACCGACGCGCAGGCGGCCAACCTCGAGTTCTTCAAGCCGGCCGCCGACAGCGCCGAGATGCGCTACCTGCACCGGCAGCGCGGGCAGCTGGGGGGCTATCTGCCGAAGCGGCAGACCAAGGCCGACCGGGTCGCCGTCCCCGCGCTTGCCAGCTACGCGAACTTCGCGACGGCGGCGGCCGGCAAGGAGATGTCGACCACCATGGCCTTCGTCCGCCTGCTCGGCAACCTGCTCAAGGACCCGGAGCTGGGTCCGCGCATCGTGCCGATCGTGGCCGACGAGGCGCGCACCTTCGGCATGGCCAACCTGTTCAAGCAGGTCGGCATCTATTCCAGCGTGGGCCAGAGCTACGAACCGGAAGACATCGGCTCCGTGCTCTCCTATCGAGAAGCGCTGGACGGCCAGATCCTGGAAGAAGGCATCAGCGAGGCCGGCGCCATCGCCAGCTGGACGGCCGCCGCCACCAGCTACAGCGTGCACGGCATCGCGATGCTGCCGTTCTACATCTACTACTCGATGTTCGGCTTCCAGCGGGTGGGCGACGCGATCTGGGCGGCAGCCGACCAGCGCTCGCGCGGCTTCCTGCTGGGCGCCACGTCCGGGCGCACCACGCTGGGCGGCGAAGGCCTGCAGCACCAGGACGGCAGCAGCCACCTGGTGGCCGCGACCATCCCCAACTGCAAGGCCTACGACCCGGCCTTTGCCGGCGAGATGGCGGCGATCGTCGACCACGGCATGCGGGAAATGCTGATGGAGCAGCAGGATGTCTTCTACTACCTGACGCTGATGAACGAGAACTACGCCCAGCCGGACCTGCCGGCCGGCGCGGTAGAGGGCGTGATCCGGGGCTGCTACAAGTTCGCCAGCTATCCGGCGCCGAACGGCAACGCGGCGGCCAGCGTCACGCTGCTGGGATCCGGCGCCATCCTGACGGAGGTGATCAAGGCGGCGCAGCAACTCGCAAGCGAAGGCGTGGCCTGCGACGTGTTCAGCGTCACCAGCTGGAGCGAGCTGGCGCGCGATGGGATGGCTTGCGAAGCAAGATCCGTTGCGGCTGCGACGATCGAAGCCCCGTTCGTCACGCGGCAACTCGCCGCCAGCACGGGTGCGGTCATCGCGGCCACCGACTACGTGCGGGCCGTGCCGGAAAGCATCCGGGCCTTCATTCCCGAAGGCCGGCGCTACACCACGCTGGGCACCGACGGCTTCGGGCGCAGCGATACCCGGGCGGCGCTGCGGGAGTTTTTCCAGGTGGATGCGGCCAGCATCACGCAGGCCGCGAAACGCGCCTTGGGACTGGCTTAGGCCTTGTCCTACTAAGATGCGCGGATGGCCACTCCTTCCCGCTTCTGGGCCGATCTCGGCACCCGTGATTTCGCTGCGCTCGACCCGGCGACTGCGGTAGCCGTGTTGCCGGTCGCCGCGACCGAACAGCACGGGCCGCACCTGCCGCTGTCGGTCGACCAGACGCTGGTCGATGGCGTGGTCGCCGCGGCCATGGCTCATCTTTCCGCAGATCTGCCGGTGCTGTTCCTGCCGACCCAGCAGGTCGGCTACAGCCCCGAGCACTCGCGCTTTCCCGGAACCCTGACGCTGTCGTCGGCAACCCTGGCCGCGACCTGGATCGAGCTGGGGCAGTGCGTGGCGGCCGCCGGCCTGAAGAAGCTGTTGCTGCTCAATTCTCATGGGGGCCAGGTCAGCGTGATGGACATCGTGGCGCGCGAGCTGCGCAGCGCAGCCAACCTGATCGTGTACAGCTGCAGCTGGTGGAACCTGCCGCTGGGGCCACAGGTGAACGGCCTGTTCGACGCCCAGGAGCACCGCTTCGGTGTGCATGGCGGCGAGATCGAGACCTCGATGATGCTGGCCCTGCGGCCGCAGGTGGTGGCGATGGACCGGGCCCGCAATTTCCGCTCGACGTCGCAGGACCGCGCCGCTTCGTATCCGATCCTGGGCAACGGCAGCAGCGCCAGACTCGGCTGGCAGATGCAGGACTACAACCCGGCCGGCGCCGCCGGTAACGCGCAAGCGGCAACTGTGCAGAAGGGCCAGGCGCTCTTGCAGGCAGCCGGCCAGCAACTGGCCTTGTTGCTGGCCGAGCTGTCGCGCCTGCCGCTGTCCACGCTGGTCGATCGCCCCGAGGCCTGAGCCATGGCGCTGTTTCGCCCCGGGTCCGACAGCGTGTATTTCAACGGCATCACACCAGGCCTCCTGCACCTCGGGCGCAGCCTCAGCTCGCACCAGCGCCACGCTCCGGTAGGCCGGTAGGCCGGTCGTCGGCATGACCACGCCTTCCATCCCAGCGACGTTCGATGTCGCGACCTTCGGCGAGGCGATGCTGCTGCTGATCGCCGACCGGCCGGGGCCGATCGAGAATGCCAGGGCCTTCCACAAGCGCACCGCCGGCGCCGAAACCAACGTGGCGATCGGGCTGGCGCGGCTCGGACTGAAGGTCGGCTGGGCCAGCCGGCTGGGCGCCGATTCCATGGGCCGCTACCTGCTGAAGGAATTGCAGCGCGAGGGCATCGACTGCTCCCGCGTGGTCATCGATCCAGCGCAGCGCACCGGCTTCCAGTTCAAGGGCCGGGTGACGGACGGCAGCGACCCGCCGGTGGAATCCCACCGCAGTTGTTCGGCCGCCAGCCACATGGGGCCGGGCGACATCGACGTTCCCTGGCTGCAGTCGGCTCGCCATCTGCACGCCACGGGCGTGTTCGCGGCGATCTCCGCAACCAGCCTGCCGGCCGCACGCAAGACCCTGGAAGTGATGCGCGCCGCCGGCCGCACCATCTCGTTCGATCCCAACCTGCGGCCGACGCTGTGGGAAACGCCCGAGACGATGCGGCACTGGGTCAATCACCTTGCGGCGCAGGCCGACTGGGTTCTTCCCGGCCTGGAAGAGGGGCGCTTGCTGACCGGCGAGCGGACGCCGGAAGGAGTCGCCCGCTTTTTCCGCGAGCGCGGCGCCAGCCTGGTGGTGGTGAAGCTCGGGCCCGCAGGCGCCTATTACGACAGCCAGGCCGGAGCCGCCTACGTGCCGGGATTTCCGGTGGGGGAGGTGGTCGACACGGTCGGCGCCGGCGACGGCTTTGCCGTGGGTGTCGTCAGCGCGCTGCTGGAAGGCCGCAGCGTCGCCGACGCGGTCAAGCGCGGCGCCTGGATCGGCGCCCGGGCCGTGCAGGTGCTTGGCGACACCGAAGGCTTGCCGACCCGGTCCGAGCTGGAGGCGGCCGGGCTGTGAGCGCCGCGCGCAAGAACGTCCTGGTGCGCGCCGCGCCCGAGCTGGCGCAGCCGGCGGTCCACACACCGCTGGACGAGTTGCTGGCCCGGGCCGACATCGTCGCCGCCGTCCTGCCGCTCACCTCGGTCACCCATGAAACCCGCCGCGCGATGGCGGTGCTGGCCATGAGCAATCTGCTCCAGACGCTGGCCGGCGAACGCCCGATTGCGGCTTACCCGCCGCAATCCTGACGCGGCAGCGCCCCCTCCTACGTCCGGGCCGCGCGCCCACCGACAGCACTGAGTCCCGGTCTGTCTAGATTCGAGGCTTCTGCCCGGCCTGGCCCGGGCGTTCAGCCAATCCCCCCTCTGGAGTTCGAGATGAAGACTGTTTCCCAGGTCATGACCCGCGGCGTGCGCACGCTGTCTCCTTCCGATAGCGCGGCGCAGGCCGCGCAGCTCATGGACGAACTGAACGTCGGCGTGATCCCGGTGTGCGACGGCGAAAAGCTGGTCGGCGTGGTGACCGACCGCGATATCGTGGTGCGCTGCGTCGCCCGCTCCCTGGACGGCAAGAGCACCAGGCTGTCCGACGTGATGAGCAGCAACGTCCGCTGCGTCACCGAGGGCCAGGGCATCGACGAGGTGCTCGGCGCCATGGCGCAGGCACAGATTCGTCGCATGCCGGTGGTGGACGGCCAGCGCAAGCTGGTGGGCATCGTGTCGATCGGCGACATCGCCGCCAAGGACCGCAACGACGACGCCGAAGTGGCCGAGTCGCTGGGCGACATCTCGTCGCCCGCGGCGCCCGATCGCAAACGCTGATCCGGGCACTGTTGCGGCGAGGCTGCACGGCACCTGTTAAATCGCGCAGTTGTGTGGTGCGTCACAGAACTTTCACGCGGCGCTGCCTACACTGGGAACCAGAAAGGAACCGCCATGCGCATGTTTGCCGCCACTGTCCCCGACAACGCGATACCGCGCACGGCGGTGCCGGTGGAAATCCTCAGGCGCCTGGCCTTCGGCCGGCCACAGGGGCGTTCCATCCAGCCCGCGGCGCCGACCCAGGCTGCAGTCGAGCCGGCTGCGATCCCGCGCGACGAGAGTTGCGACCTCGACCAGCGGGTGCGCCAGTCGGGCGAGTGGTAAGGCCAGACACGCGGTGACCTGAAAGGCGGCGCTTGCCGCCTTTTTCTTTGGCACACTGGCCGGGGCGCCCCAGCGCCAAGGACTTCCGATGGAAACCAGACCGCCGCTGCCCCCGTTCACGATTGAGACCGCCGCCCAGAAGGTGCGGCTGGCGGAGGACGCATGGAACTCGCGCGACCCGGGCCGCGTAATCCAGGTCTACACCGAGGAAACGCGCTGGCGCAACCGGGCCGAGTTCCCGGTGGGGCGCGAACAGGTCCGCCAGTTCCTGGAGCGCAAGTGGAACCGGGAGCTGGAGTACCGCCTGATCAAGGAGCTGTGGGCCTTCACCGGTCACCGGATCGCGGTGCGCTTCGCCTACGAATGGCACGACGACTCCAGCCAGTGGTTTCGCAGCTACGGCAACGAGAACTGGGAATTCACCAACGAGGGGCTGATGCAGCGGCGCTACGCCAGCATCAACGACCTGCCGATCTCGGGCGACGACCGCAAGTTCTTCTGGCCGCTGGGCCGGCGGCCCGACGATTACCCGGGGCTGAACGCACTGGGGCTGTAACGGCGCCAGGTTGGCACAGGCGTTGCATGCCCCCGGTCATCCCAACTGTCCGGAGAGCGCCATGAACCGCAACGACATCACCGAGAAGATCATGACCGCCAAGGTGCAGCGCGGCATCCAATGGTCCGACGTGGCAAAGCAGGTCGGCCAATCCAAGGAATGGACCACGGCCGCCTGCCTGGGCCAGATGACGCTGAACCAGGAGCAGGCCGGCGTGCTCGGCGAGATCTTCGGGCTGACCGAGGACGAGCGGAAGTGGCTGCAGGTGGTGCCGTACAAGGGCTCGCTGCCCTCGCAGGTGCCGACCGACCCGCTGATCTACCGCTGGTACGAGATCGTCAGCGTCTACGGCACGACGATCAAGGAGCTGATCCACGAGGAGTTCGGCGACGGCATCATGAGCGCGATCGACTTCTCGATGGACATTCAGCGCCAGGCCGATCCCAGGGGCGACCGCGTCAACGTGGTGCTCTCGGGCAAGTTCCTTCCCTACAAGACTTACTGACGCTCCGCACCGTCCGCCAGCGGTAAGCTTGGCCGATGCGCATCGAAACCCTCCGCCAACGGCTGCGTGCCCTGGGCGCCCGCCCGGAGCACGAACAGCGTGTGCTGCGGCTGTGGTCGCAGGCCTTGCCGCAGGACAGCGGCCGCCGCCGGACCGAGGACTTCTTGCCGGCGGCCCTGCGCGCCGGCCTGCCGCAACTGGAAGCGGAACTGGCCGGCCTGGCGCGGCTGCGGTCCGGGCATCCGGGCGAGGACGGTTCGGAGCGGTTGCTGGTGGAGCTGGCCGACGGCCAGACGGTGGAAAGCGTGCTGTTGCCGCGCGACGGCCTGTGCGTGTCGTCGCAGGTCGGCTGCGCTGTCGGCTGCGTGTTCTGCATGACCGGCCGCGAAGGCCTGGTGCGCCAGGTCGGCAGCGCGGAAATCGTGGCGCAGGTCGCCCTGGCCCGCACTCGGCGGATCGTCAAGAAGGTGGTGTTCATGGGCATGGGCGAGCCCGCGCACAACCTGGACAACGTCATGGAAGCGATCGAACTGCTCGGGACGGTCGGCAACATCGGCCACAAGAACCTGGTCTTTTCCACGGTCGGCGATGCGCGGGTCTTCGAGCGGTTGCCGCAGGGCCGAGTCAAGCCCGCGCTGGCGCTGTCGCTGCACACGACCAAGCCGCAGCTGCGAGCGAAGCTGCTGCCGCGGGCGCCGCGGATCGACCCGGCCGATCTGGTCGAGGCCGGCGAGCGTTACGCGCGCAGCACCGGATATCCGGTCCAGTACCAGTGGACCTTGCTGGCCGGCATCAACGACGGTGCCGAGGAAATGGAGGGCATCGTCCGCCTGCTCAAAGGCAAGTACGCCGTCATGAACCTGATTCCGTACAACCAGGTCGACGGGCTGGAATTCCAGCGCCCGTCCTGGGAGCGGGCCGCTGAAATCGCACGCAGCCTGCAGCAGCGTGGCGTGCTCACCAAGCTGCGCCAGTCTGCTGGCCAGGACGTCGAGGGCGGCTGCGGCCAGCTGCGGTCGCGGGCGCTGGCGCCCTCGCGGCAGCCGGTCACTGTCACTTCACCGGGGTCTCGGTCTGGCGGATCAAGCCACCCGCTTCTACGCTTCCCTGCGCCGAGCCCGCGCCCATGATGCGCTGCACGCAGGCCTCGCGGTCGGCAGCCGGCTGCGCGTTGCAGCGCGCGGTCGCGTTCGCGGCGAAGCTGGCATTGCCGCCAATCTCGAGCCGGTTGCGACGCGCTTCCTGCAGTGCCGCCGCTGCCTCGCGCAGGCAGGTCGCCCGGTCCTGGCTGGACTGGCCACTCAGGCAGTGGGCGCGCTCCTGCTTGTAACGCTGCTGCGCGTCGGACTGGACCTTGGCGCCGGCCGACCAGGCTGCCGGCGCGGACAACAGGGCCAGCGCCAGGGCAGAGATGCGTTGAAGTCGCTTCATGACGCGATGAAGATCAGCGGTCGCTGGCGTTGCCGCGATTGCTGCCCGAGTCGCTAGCGCTCTCGGCCGACATCGGCATGGCGGAGGCGCGCTGGCGGGCCGAACGGTTTTCGGCGCGGGCCTGGCCTCCCTTGCGGCCGGCTTCGCGCGCCTCTTCCGAAGTGAATTCGTGAGCGGTGCCGCGCTCGTGGGCGGCCCGGCCGCCTTCACTGGCGATTTCGCGTTGACGCTGCGGGTCCATGGAAGCAAAGCCCCGGCTGGAGCTGCGCTTGACCTGGTTGACGCCCTGGTTGTTCGATGTCATCTGTGGATCTCCTACAAAAGTTGCCTGGGATATGTCATGACGGCACGCGACCGCCATGGGCCCATTGGGAGCCTGTTGAGCCCATCCGGAAGTAAGGCTGGAGGGAAGGCGGCTGTAGGACGACGCCTTGCCGAGTTACAACTGCGCCGACTCAAGCCGATGCAGCAGCGCCTGGGTTTGCGCAGTGGCGCCGCCCGTGCCCGAGCCGTCCAGGCCGGCCAACAAGCGCGTGAGAAGCTGCAGCGAGGGCACGATGGTGCCGAAGAACAGCACCCGGCCGGCGACTCCGACCAGCAGCGTGGGGAAGGTTTCGATGTCCAGGTCGCCGACCAGTTCGTCGGCGTCCTCGATGTCGACCCAGACGAAGCGATCGTCCGGGTGGGCGGCCGCCGCCGCATCGAAGACAGCGCGCCACTCGCGGCAGACGCCGCACCAGTCGGCGCAAAGGCCGAACACCCACCGTCCTCGGCTGTTGTCGCTGCTCACGCCAGTGTCCTGGAAGCTGTCAGGCCTCAAGAATAAGTGACCCAGCTGGCGTAGTCAGGATGCTCGAGATGCGGGATGGTGTTGTAGCTCACCAGCATGTGCCGCTTGGGCGTGAAGGCGAACTCGGTCACCGAGGTGTTGCGGATCCGCAGGTTCAGGTCGATGACGGTGTCGCTGCTGGTGCCCAACACGTGGCCGACCGCCGTGGCGATCGGGCCTCCGCTGGAGACAATCAGCACGTTGCCGCCGTGGTGCCTGGCCCGCACGTGGTCCAGCGCGCTGGCGACGCCGTCGACGAACTGCTCGTAGCTGGGCATGCCTTGCGGGCTGACGACACCGGCCATCCATTGGGCCAGGCCCTCGCGCAGCAGGCGGAAGTGGGCACGGTACATCTCGGGCGACGTGGGCTTTTGCAGCTTTTCCGGATGCACGGTGGCAATGACGGCTTCGCTGTCGTACTCGTTGAGGCCTTCCCATGGCAGGTGCTCGCCCTCGTGCTGCATGCCTTCGCGGATGCCGGCCAGCGTTTCCAGGTGGCGGCGCAGGGTGCCGGCCATCACCGCGTCGAAGTGGGTTCTCTTCTGGGCGAAATACTCGCCCAGCCGCACGCTTTGCCGCTGGCCCAGTTCGCTGAGCTTGTCGTAATCGTCGGCGCCGAAAGATGCCTGGCCGTGCCGCACCAGATAAAGCGTTCCCATGGGGCCATTCTGGCAAGCTTGCGCGGCGTCGCCAGTCGCCGCTGCGACGGCGCGCTATGGCTGCGCCAGCACGCGGGCGAACACGGCGCTGTCGACGTTGCCGCCGGACAGCGCCACGCCGACCGACCGCCCCTGCCAGCGCTGGTGCTGTTGCATGGCGCCGGCCAGGCCGGCGGCGCCCGCGCCCTCGGCGACGTTGTGCGTGTCCGCGAACAGCACGCGCATTGCCCGCGCCACCTCGTCGTCGCTGACGGCGATGACGTCATCCGCCTCGGCCAGCACGATGTCCAGGGCCTGCTGGTCGGCGATGCGGCAAGCCATGCCATCGGCCAGCAGCGTCGTCACCGGAGCCGCCACGACCTTGCGCTGGCGAAATGACTCGAGATAGGTCGTGGCATGGGACGACACCACGCCCACCAGCTTCGAGCGCACGCCGGTGTAGGCGCGGGCGGCGGCGGCCGCGCAAAAGCCTGAGCCCTGGCCGATCGGGACGAACAGCACCTGCGGTTCCTCGCCGCTGGCGAAGCTCTGGAAGAACTCGACCCAGCCGGTCATGACGCCGCGGATCAGCTCGCGATGGAACGACGGCACCATGTGCAGGCCGCGCTCGGCCGCCAGCGCGATGGCGAATTCGCGCGCCGCCTGGAAGTCGTCGCCGTGCTCGATCAGGCTCACGCCCAGCGCGCGCATCGCCGCGTTCTTCTCGATCGAATTGCCCTTGGGGACGACGATGGTGGCCGCCAGGCCGTAGCGTCGCGCGGCCAGGCCGACCGACTGCCCGTGGTTGCCGCGGGTCGCACTGACCACGCCAGCGACGCCTGGGTGGTCGCGGCGCAGCGTCTCGAAGTAGGTCAGGCCGCCGCGCACCTTGAAGGCGCCGGTCGGCGTGTGGTTCTCGTGCTTGACCCACACCGTGAAGCCCAGCCGCTCGCGCAGCAGCGGCCAGGCGTACTGCGGCGTGGGCGGCATGACGGAATGCACCGTCTGCATTGCGCTGTGGACCTGATCGTTGCTGAACATCTAGAGCCCGCCGGATTCGAGCGTGACTTCGCCCAGGGGCGTCATCAGGCGGGCCACGAGGTTCGGTGGCCCCGCCTCGATGCCCACCTGCTCCAGGTGGATCGCGCGGTAGGCCATGAACAGGTCGTCCGGCCGCGGATGCGTCGCGGTCAGCGACAGCAGCGCCAGCCCGGACTCGGGCAGGGTCTCCACCGGGTGGGCGCCCTCCCACTCGATCAGCGTCGGCAGGGTGCCGTAGAACAGGCGTTGGCCGTCGTCGCGCACGCTGATCTTCCAGCGCAGCGGGCCGTGCGGCGTCTGGCGCTGCGCCGCCAGCTGCGTTCCGCGATCGATGCCTAGCGAGTCAAGGGCGCTGCTGGCCACGCCGGAGCGCTCGCAGCTGGCCACGAAATGCACCAGCCGCGGTTGCTCCCGGATGCCGGCGCGCAATTGCGGATCGTCCAGGTCGAACCAGCGCTTGCGGCGCGGGTCGGCCGCCTGCGGATCGATGGCGATGATTTCGAGGTAGGCGCGGGAGAATTCGGGCGTCGCGATCCGAACGAGCCGGTTGTGCGTCCCCATCAGCGGATGCTCGCCGCCGGCATGCGGCGTGACGAACAGCTTGGACTCGCACCAGGCGACGCCCTGCTCCAGCGTCTGCGCGGCCACCACCAGGTGGTCGACCCGGGTGACGGCGGTCACAGCCGCACCGTCCCGGCGATACAGGTCACGGATTGGCCGCCGACCCACAGTTGCTGCGAAGCGTCTTGCGTGATGTGAACCCGTCCGGCGCGGTCGAGGCGGCTCCCCTGAGCCGCAACGTAAGAGGTGGGCATGTGGCCTTCGGCGATCAACCAGTGCGCCAGGCTGGCGTTGAGGCTGCCGGTGACCGGGTCTTCCTCGATGCCGATGGGCGCGGCGAAGGCGCGCACTTCCAGCGCGACCGCATCGGCGGCGGTTACGGCCGGGTAACGCGCGGCGACGCCCACTTTCTGCCCCAGCGCCTTCAGCGCCCCGTGATCGGGCTTGAGATCGAGCACGGTCTGGGGCTGGTCCAGCAGCATTGCGAACCAGACCGGACCGTTGTCCAGCAGTTGCGCCGCGATCACCTGGTGGGCCTTGAGGCCGAGCGCTGCGGCGACTTTCGCCAACAAGGCAGGGCCGGGCGAGGCGAGCTTGAGCGGCGGCGCGGCGAATGCCAGTCGGCCCGCTTCGCGCCGGATCCGGACCAGGCCGACCTTGCACTCCTGCACCACGACGTCGTCGTGCCCGGGCTTGCCGCCGGCCTCCAGCCATGCGTGGCAGCTGCCCAATGTCGGATGGCCGGCGAATGGCAACTCGCCACCGGGCGTGAAGATGCGCACCCGGTAGTCCGCGCCCGGCTGCGTCGGCGGCAGCAGGAAGGTGGTTTCCGACAGGTTGGTCCAGCGCGCGAAGCGCTGCATCGCCTCGTCGTCGAGGCCGCTGCCATCGAACACGACGGCCAGCGGGTTGCCGCGGTAGGCCGTCGCCGTGAAGACATCGACCTGCTGGAACGGGCGTTCCCGCAACGGACTGGGAGAAGCTGATGGCATTGCGAAGGACTACTTTCAGGTCAAGGCGAAATCGAACACGCCGCGCGCCGCCGGCCGGGACCGCAGGGCCTCATACCAGCGCTGAAGATGCGGGTGGTCGGGGCGAGTCTGCGGCAATGCCTGCCAGCGATGCAATTCGCAGGCGACTGGAATGTCCGCCATTGTCAGCTGTTCGCCGGCCATGAAGGGCTGGCGCGCCAGATGCGCGTCGAGCATCGCCAGCAGCGACTCGGTGGCCGCGGTCGACTGCGCGATCAACGCCATGTCGCGCCGGTCGGCCGGTGTGCGCAACCACTGGATGAAGGCGGTGCGGCCGGCCGGGTTGAGCGTGGTCTGCTGCCAGTCCATCCAGCGCTCGGCGTCGAACCGCGGCGGCAGCTCCAGCGGGTAGAGCCGGCCGGGCGAATGCTTCGCGCACAGGTAACGCACGATGACATTCGACTCCCACAGTTCCAGCTCGCCGTCTTGCAGCAGCGGAACCAGCGCGTTCGGGTTGCGGGCCAGGTACTCTGGTGTCTTCACGATGCCGTACTCGCTGCCGGCATCGACGCGTTCGAACGGCAGGCCCAATTCCTGCGCCGTGAACACCACCTTGCGCACGTTGATGGAGGAGATGCGGCCCCAGATCTTGAGCATCGCTCAGCCTTTCATCCCCGCCCGGATGGCGGCCGCCAGCGCCGCGATGCCGGTGTTGATCTGCTCCACGCTGGCCGTGACGAAGGACAGGCGGACTGTTCGCGGGTCGGCCTGGCCGGCGAAGAATGCGGCGCCCGGAACGAAGGCCACGCCCTTGTCGACGGCGCGCGGCAGCAATTCGACCGCATCGACGCCCTTGGGCAGCCGGACCCAGAGGAACATGCCGCCGGCCGGGGTGTTCCACTGCACGTCCAGGCCCGCCATCTCGCGCTGGAGCGCAGCCAGCATGGCGTCGCGCTGGGACTTGTACAGGGCGCGGATGGTCGGCACATGGCGGTCCAGGAAACCGTCCTTCATCACTTCGGCCACCATTCGCTGGTTGAAGCTGGGGCTGTGCAGGTCGGCAGCCTGCTTGGCCTGCAGCAGCTTGGGGTACAGGGCCGGTGGCGCCACCAGGAAGCCCAGGCGCAAGCCGGGCGCGAGCACCTTGGAGAACGAGCCGAGATAGACGCAACTGTCCGGGTTGCGTGCCGACAGCGGCAGCGGCGGCGGCTGGTCGAACCACAGGTCGCCGTACGGGTTGTCCTCGATCAGCGGCAGGCCCAGGCCGGCGGCGCGGCGCGACAGTTCGGCCCGCCGGGTTCCGCTCATGGTGCGGCCGGTAGGGTTCTGGAAGTTCGGCAGCACATACAAGAAGCGGGCGCGGTCCGGACCGGCGCCGGCCTTGGCCGCCAGGTCGTCGAGATCGACGCCGTCGTCGTCGCTGGCGACGCTCACCACTTCCGGCTCCATCGGCATGAAGGCCTGCAGCGCGCCCAGGTAGGTCGGCGTCTCCACCAAGATGCGGGAGCCGCTGTCGATCAGGATCTTGGCCACCAGGTCCAGCCCCTGCTGGGAGCCGGTGGTGATCAGCACCAGGGCCGGGTCGACCTGCCACGGCAGGCCGGAGGCGACCATCTCGCGCAACGGGCCGTAGCCCTCGCTCGCGGCGTACTGCAAGGCTGCCTGGCCGTCGTCGCGCAGGACCTTGGCGCAGGCCTCGGAAAATGCCTGGACCGGAAAGGTCTTGGGCGAGGGCAGGCCGCCGGCGAAGCTGATGATGCCCGGGCGTTCGGTGACCTTCAGGATCTCGCGGATCACGGAAGGATTCATCTTCTCGGCGCGGCGCGCCAGCATCCAGGGCATCTGCTGCAGGTCGTTCAATTTCATGGCTTTCTTTCCACAGTATGTTGACACGGTCAGGCGACGGCCCGGACCGGCATTTTCTTCCCGATGAAGACAGTCGCGATGACGGCGACGGCGAAGCCCACGGTCAGCGCATCGAGCCGCTCTCCGAGCAGCGGTACCGCGAACAGCATTCCGAGGAATGGCTGCGCCAGCTGCACTTGGCTGACCCGCACCGTGCCGCCCAGCGCCAGGCCGCGGTACCAGGCGAAGAATCCCAGCCACATGGAAAACACGGCGACGTAGCCGAAGGCCCACCAGGCGCTGCCTTGCACGGCGGCGGCGGGACGGGTGGCCCAGGCCAGCGGCAGGGTGAGCGGCAACGCCAGCACCAGCGCCCAGCAGATCACGTGCTCGGCGCGCATGTGGTGCGACAGCCTCGCGCCGTAGCCGTAACCGACCGCGGCGCAGCCCATCGCCAGCAGCAGCAGGACGTCGGCCGGCTGGATCGCCAGGCCGCTGGTGCCGGAGCGTAGCAAGGCAAAGGCCACCACCAGCGCGCTGCCGACCAGCGCGCAGGCCCAGAAGCCGAACGAGGGCCGCTGGCGATGCAGCCAGGCGCCGACGAGGGCCGTGGCCAGCGGCAGCACGCCGACGATCACGCTGGCGTGCATGGCTTCGACATGGCGCATGGCGATCGACGTCAGCAGCGGAAAGCCGAACACCACGCCGCCCGCGGTGACGGCCAGCGGCCACCAGTCGCGGCGGGCGGGAAACGCGGCTGCGGTGGCGAACAGGAAGACGGCGGACAGGCCGGCGGCGACCACCGCGCGGCCCAGGGCGATGAAGGCCCCGGACAGCTGCGGGGCTTCGGGCGTTCCCACGGCCAGCCGGGTCATCGGCAAGGTCAGCGCGAAGATGACCACGCCCAGCACGCCGAGCCACAGGCCCCTGGACTCCTCGCGCTTCATACCGCGAGCATCCAGCCGGCGGTGGCCAGCAGCACCAGCGCCAGCAGGCGGTTGAACCAGCGCAACCGATGACCCTGTGCCAGCCAGTCGCGCAGGAGGGAGCCGAGCAGCGCGTAGCTGAAGTTGCTCGCGAAGGCGAACAGCAGCATGACGGCGCAGACGATGGCCAGCCGCTGGCCGGGATTGGGGGCGGGACGGCCGGCAGCGTTGACCACCCAGCCGGCGGTCAGCGTGAGCGCCAGCATCCAGGCCTTGATGTTGAGGAATTGCAGTGCCACCCCTTGCCGGAAGGTGACATCGAGCAAGGAGCGATCCACCTGCGTGAGGTGTTCGGTGCGGGCCAGCTTCCAGGCCAGCCACACCATGTAGCCGGCACCGGCGAGCTTGACCGCCCAACGCAGCACCGGTGCACCCGTCACCAGCGCGCCCAGGCCGAGGCCGCTGGCAAGCATCAGCACGGTCCAGCCGGCCGGCACCGCAAGGCAGAAGCGCAACGCGCGCTTCAGGCCGTGGTTGGCCGCCAGCGCGGTGGATAGCGTGGTGTTGGGCCCCGGCGAAAAGCTCATCGCGGTGCAGAACAGCAGCAGCGCGGTGACTTCAGCGGCGGTCATGCTGCTGTGGGGGCTGGGGAAATTGGCGCTTCATGCAGTTCAATGTAATCTTGTGGCCAGTACATGACCAATACAGTCGGACAGCGCAGTTGTGGTTCTGTATCGGCTGTCCCGGCAGTACAGGAAAGGCCTCCGATGTTGCTCAAGACCTCGTCCCAGTCGCTGACCGCGCAATTGTCGTCGCGGTTCGCCCAGCGGATCCGCACCCGCCTGCTGGCGCCCGGCGCGCGCTTGCCGTCGGTGCGCCAGTGCGCGCTGCAGCAACAAGTGAGCCCGTCGACGGTGGTCGCGGCGTATGACCAGTTGCTGGCCGAGGGGCTGGTGGAAGCGCGCAAGAACCGGGGCTTCTTCGTGCGCGAGCTGGTGCCGGCAGGCGTTGCCGACGGCGACGGGCAAGCGCGGCCCGGGCCGGTCGGCCATCGGCCTGACGGGGCGATCGAAGGGCGGCGACCGATCGACGCGACCGCGCTGATCCGCGGCATGTTCCACAAGGTCAGCAACAAGCCCCAGCCCGGGATGGGGGTGTTCCCGCCGGAATGGCTGGAGTCCACCTTCATGCCGGCGGCCGTGCGCAAGGTCGCGTCGTCCCGGGCGCTGCAGGAGTTCTCGCTGCAGTACGGCGAGCCGCTGGGCGATAGCGGGCTGCGGCGGGCGCTGTCGAAGAAGCTGGCCACGTTGTCGGTGCACGCCGCGCCGGAACACATCATCACCACCGTCGGCGCCACCCATGCGCTGGACATCGTCAGCCGGACGTTGCTGCGTCCGGGCGACCCGGTGATGGTGGAGGAGCCGGGCTGGGCGGTGGAGTTCGCGCGGCTGGCGGCGCTGGGAATGCGGATCCTGCCGGTGCCGCGGCGCGCCGACGGGCCGGACCTGGACGTGATGGAGCGCTACTGCGAACTGCACCAGCCCAAGCTCTACGTCAGCGTGAGCGTGTTCCACAACCCGACCGGCTATTGCCTGTCGCCGGGCAGCGCGCACCGCGTGCTGCAACTGGCCAACCGCCATAACTTCCACATTGTCGAAGACGACACCTACAGCCACATCGCGCCGGAGCACGCGACCCGGATGTGCGCGCTCGACGGCCTGCAGCGCACCATCCACGTCAGCGGCTTCGCCAAGATCCTGGCGCCCAACTGGCGGGTCGGTTTCCTGGCGGCGCCGCCGGCGCTTGTCGAAGCCCTGCTCGATACCAAGCTGCTCGGAACGTTGACCACGCCCGCGCTGCTGGAAAAGGCGTTGGCGCTGTGCATGGAGCAGGGCCAGCTGCGCCGCCATGCCGAGCGCATCAAGACCCGGCTGGCCGCCGCCCGCAGTCGCAGCGTGAAGCTGGCGTTGAATGCCGGCTGCAGCTTCGCGGCGGAGCCGGCCGGCCTGTTCGGCTGGGTGGACACCGGCGTCGACACCGATGCACTGGCGCAGCGCATGCTCGACGAGGGCTATCTGCTGGCGCCGGGTGCGCTGTTCCATGCCGAACGCAAGCCGAGCACCTTGATGCGGATCAACTTCGCGACCACCCAGGACGCGGCGTTCTGGAAGAAATACGGGGAACTGGTGCGAACGATGTGAGGGCGCCCGGTCCGCGCTGCGTCGGTCACAGCATTTCGTCGGGTGCCAGTGGCCCCAGCACGTCGACCAGCAGCTTGAGCTTGGTGCTGGCCTCCGGTTCGCTGTCGGCGTCCTTGAACGGGGCGCCGGGCGGCGCCCGCCAATGCAGCTTGCCGCCGGCCATGTCGAGCCGGTAGGCACCGTTGGCCAAGCTGGTTTCCACCAGCCGGATCGATTCGCGCGCCAGCGGCGCGCTGCGGATCACCAGGGCGACCTCGCTGTTCTTGAGTTGCGAGCGCAGGTCCAGGTTCATCGAACCGATCACCGCCAGCCGGGCGTCGATGATCACGGCCTTGCTGTGCAGGCTGGCCCGGCCGGTGCCCGCCTTGGAGCCGCCGACGCCGCCCCCCGATCCGAACAGACCGGCCGACTGCGCGGCGTGGGCGTTGATCCCGGAGCCGAGGCCGCCGGGTGAGCCATCCTGTTCCGCACGCATTTCGTACAGCTCCACGCCCATCTCCAGCAGCCGCCCGCGGTAGCGCGCGTAGCCGGCGTGCGCCGCCGGGGCGTCATTGGAAGCCAGGGAATTGGTCAGCACGCGGATCCGGACGCCGCGCTGCTTGAGATCGGCGAACACCTTCATCATCGGCCGGCCTGGCACGAAATAAGGCGAGACGATCAGCAGATCGGACTTCGCCTGCCCCATCAGCGCCAGCAGGCCGTCGATCAGGGTGTCGCCGGCATCCACCTCGTCGTCGCCGGGCCCGACCTTGCCGGGCTTGTCCACCATCAAGGCCGATGGCGCCCAGGCCAGCGGCACCGTTTGCAGATCCATCATCCGGCTTTGCACGCCGGTGGTGGTGACATCGGGAAGCACGGAGGCGGTGTGCGTCACGGCCGCAGTGATCAGCGAGGGCTGGGGGGGCTGGGCCGCCGCCTGGGAGACGTCGGTGCTACTGGTGGTTGGCGCGATGGGCTTGCGCAGGCGATCGAGGTCTTCCTTGTCCAGCAGCGCTTCGACCGGGTAGGCCAGCTCGTTGTTCCAGTAGCTGTCGAAGCTGGCCGACATGTCGCGCACGATCCGGCCGGTCGCCAGCACGTCGAGGTCGACGAAGTTACTCTCCTCGCCGCGCCCGAAGTAGGCATCGCCGAGGTTGCGGCCACCGGCGATGCCCCAGGCGTTGTCGGCGATGAACAGCTTGTTGTGCATCCGCTTCTGGATCTGGCTGATGTCGTACAGCGAGGTGAAGATGCGCCCCATCAGCGACGCACGCGATCCCGGCAGCGGGTTGTATAGCCGCAGTTCGATGTTCCTCAAGAACGCCAGCCGCAGCACCTGGGCATCGGCGCCCACGCTGTTGAAGTCGTCCAGCAGGATACGCACGCGGACGCCGCGGGCGGCGGCCGCCCGCAGGCGCTCGAGCAATTGCTCGGTGCTGCTGTCGGCGTGGATGGCGTAGTACTGCAAGTCCAGCGTGCGCTGCGCTCCCTCGATCAGGGCCAGCCGGCTGGTGAAGGCCGAGTCCACGCTGTCGAGCAACTTGAAGCCCGAGTCGCTGCGCGCTCCGGCTTGTGTCCGTCGCTGCTGGGTCAGGCGGCCAAGCGCCGAGTCGTCCGGCGTTGCGAAGGCCTTCGACACCGGCCGGCTGACGTTGCCCGGAAGGCTGGCGCAGCCAACGGCCCAGGTTGCCAGCATCGACACCAGAACGACGCGCAACAGGATGAGCCAGCCACGGCCCACAGAGGCGGTGGCGAGAGAAGGATATGGTTGCAGCATGGGTGCAACGAATGTACCTGCGGCCGGGTTGTGGCGGCAGCCACTGCGGGTCAGCCACTGCCGCCAGCGGATGCAGGACAACTGCTCAGGATCCGCCCAGCTTCTCCCAACGCTCCAGTGCGGCCAGCAGTTCTTCCTCGATCCGGGCGTTGCGGGCCCCGAGTTCGCTGGCCCGCTCCGGGTCGCGCGCATACAGGCTGCCGTCGGCGAGCTCGCCGGCGATGGCAGCCTGCTCCTGCTCGAGCGACTCGATCAGTTCCGGCAAGGCCTGCAGTTCACGTTGTTCCTTGAAGCTCAGTTTCTTCTTGGGAGTTGCCACCGGCGCGACGGCCTCCGCCACCTTGCTGGCCACGGGTTTGGGTGCGCCTCTTGCCGCCGCTGCTTCCTGGGCCTGCGCAAACTCGCGCGAGCGGCGCGACTGCACCAGCCAGTCCTGCACGCCGCCTTCGTATTCGCGCCAGCGGCCATCGCCCTCGAAGGCGATGGTGCTCGTCACCACGTTGTCCAGGAATGTGCGGTCGTGGCTGACCAGAAACACCGTGCCGTCGTAGTTCTGCAGCAGGTCTTCCAGTAGTTCAAGCGTGTCGATGTCGAGGTCGTTGGTCGGCTCGTCCAGCACCAGCACGTTGGCCGGCCGGGCAAACAGCCGGGCCAGCAGGAGCCGGTTGCGTTCGCCGCCGGAAAGCGAACGCACGGGCGAGTTGGCGCGTGCCGGCGAGAACAGGAAGTCGCCCAGGTAGCTCTTGACGTGCTTGCGCTGGTTGCCGATCTCGATCCATTCGCTGCCGGGGCTGATGAAGTCTTCCAGCGTCGCGTTCAGGTCCAGCGCGTTGCGCATCTGGTCGAAATAGGCCACCTGCAGGTTGGAGCCCTGCCGTACCTTGCCGCTGTCGGGTGCGAGCTCGCCCAGGATCAGCTTGAGCAGGGTGGTCTTGCCGGCGCCGTTGGGTCCGATCAGGCCGACCTTGTCGCCGCGCAGGATGGTGGCGCTGAAATTGCGGACGATGACCTGGTCGCCGAACGACTTGTTCACCTCGGTCAGTTCGGCCACGATCTTGCCGCTGCTCTGGCCGGAGGCGACGTCGAGCTTGACGCTGCCCAGTGCCTCGCGCCGCGCGGCCCGTTTGGCCCGCAGGGCGTTGAGCCGGTCGATCCGGGCCACCGCCCGCGTGCGCCGCGCTTCCACGCCCTTGCGGATCCAGATTTCTTCCTGCGCCAGCAGTTTGTCGGCCTTGGCGCTGATGACCGCTTCCTGCGCCGCCTGTTCTTCCTTGAGCACCTGGTACTGCGTGAAATTGCCCGGATAGGTCAGCAGGTGACCGCGATCGAGTTCGACGATCCGGGTGGCCACCCGGTCGAGGAAGGCCCGGTCGTGGGTGATGGTCACCACGCTGCCCTTGAAGTCGATCAACAGGTCTTCCAGCCATTCGATCGAGTCGAGGTCCAGGTGGTTGGTCGGTTCGTCCAGCAGCAACACGTCGGGGCGGCTCACCAGCGCCTGCGCCAGCGCGACCCGCTTCTTCGTTCCGCCGGACAGAGTGGCGATCACTGCGTCCTTGTCCAGGTGGAGCCGGTGCAAGGTTTCTTCCACCCGCTGCTCCCAGTTCCAGCCGTCCTGGTGCTCGATCGCGCTCTGCAGCTCGTGCAAGTCCCCATTGCCGTGCGTGTACTCCTCGATCCAGGCGATCACGTTTGCCACGCCGGCGCAGGTGGCTTCGAACACCGTGGCATTGGCGTCGAGCACCGGCTCCTGGGCGACATAGGCAATCCGCACGCCGGTCTGCAACTGCAGCGTGCCGTCGTCGGGTTTTTCCATTCCCGCCAGGATCTTCAGCATCGAGGACTTGCCCGCGCCGTTGCGTCCGATCAGGCCGACGCGTTCGCCGGCTTCGAGTGAAAAGTCTGCATGGTCGAGCAAGGCCACATGGCCGAAAGCGAGCTGCGCGTCAAGAAGTGTGATTAGTGCCATGGAGCCAGCGATTATCCAGTGCGCCGTTGCAACGCCGGCCTATCCGGTGCTGATGAGGCTGGCTATAGTGGTTTCAGACCAGGGTGAGACACGCGGGAGGCAGTGTGGAATTACAGATCAACGGCAAGGTGGTGCGGGTCGACGCGGATCCGGCCATGCCGCTGCTGTGGCTGCTGCGGGACGTGCTGAACTTGATCGGCACGAAATACGGCTGCGGTGTCGCGGCGTGCGGTGCCTGCACGGTGCGGATCGATGGTCGGCCGGTGCGCTCGTGCGTCACTCCGGTGGCGGGGCTGGAAGGCCGGAAGGTCCAGACCATCGAGGCGCTGGGCACGGCCACCAAGCCGCATCCGTTGCAAACCGCATGGATCACCGAGCAGGTGCCGCAATGCGGTTACTGCCAGAGCGGCATGCTGATGGCCGCGGCCGCCCTGTTGGAAAAGAAGCCCAGACCGACGGACGCCGAAATCGACGAGGCGATCAGCAATCTCTGCCGTTGCGGGACCTACCAGCGCGTTCGCGCGGCCATCCACCGGGCGGCAGGGGGGCGCAAGACGCCTGCCGTTCCGGCCGCCGTGAAGGCGCAGGCATGAGGCGCCGGACTCTGCTGTTCAGCGCGCTTGGTGGCGCGGGGGCACTGGTGGTGGGTTGGGCGGTGATGCCGGCGCGATCGCGCCTGGGTTCGGCCCGGCTGTTGCTGCAAGGCGAGGGTGACGTCGCATTGAATGGCTGGATCAAGATCGCGACCGACGGCAGCGTGATCATGGCGATGCCGCGCAGCGAGATGGGGCAGGGCGTCCACACGGCGCTCCCGATGCTGGCCGCGGAGGAACTCGACGTCCCGCTTGGTTCGGTGCGGATCGAGCAGGCTGGCGCCGACACCATCTATGGCAACGTCGCGATGCTCGTCGCCGGCCTGCCGTTTCATCCCCGGGACGCGGAGGCCGAGGACGGTTTTGGCCGCATCAAGGCCAGCCGCTGGCTGGTAGGCAAGGTGGCGCGGGAACTGGGCATCAATGCGACGGGCGGTTCCTCGAGCGTGGTCGATGCCTGGGACGTGGTCCGGCTGGCTGCAGCGACCGCTCGCGCATCGCTGCTCGGCGCCGCTTCGCTGCAATGGAAGCTGCCGGTGGAAGAGCTTTCGGTGCTCGATGGCGTCGTTTCGCATCCGTCGGGACGGACAGCGCGGTATGGGGATCTCGCGCGTTTCGCAGCGGCCACGCCGCCAGGCACGGTTCGGCTGAAGGAGCACAAGGATTTCAGAATCGTCGGCCGCAGCGCCGCGCGCATCGATATCCCCTCCAAGGTGGACGGATCGGCCCGCTTCGGGATCGACGTGCGGCTGCCCGGGATGCGCTATGCCGTGGTGCGGCTGTGCCCGATGCTGGGCGGAGCCCCCGGGCGCGTCGATGCCCGCGCGGCGCTGGCGATGCCGGGGGTTGAGCGGATGGTGATGCTTCCCGGTTACGCGGGCTCTACCGCAGGCTTCGCCGTGGTTGGCAAGACAACGTGGCATGCACGTCAGGGGGCGCTTGCCGTCGATGTCGATTGGCAGCAGCGCCCGGGCGGGGGCCTGGACAGCCGCGCCATCGCGGCGGAACTGGATGCCGCCGTGCGATCCCGGGAGGGCCACGTGTTCCATGAGCGGGGCGACGTGGGCGCCGCCGAGGCCAAGGGCCGGCAGGTCGAGTCGTGGTACCGCGCGCCGTATCTCGCCCACGCCACCATGGAGCCGATGAACTGCACGGCGCAGGTGCGCGATGGGAAGGTCGAGGTCTGGGTGCCGACCCAGGTGCCGCAGATGGCGCAGGCCATCGCCGCGCGCATCGCCGGCGTACCGGCTGACGCGGTGACGCTGAACGTCACGTTGCTGGGCGGCGGTTTCGGGCGGCGGCTGGAGGTGGATTACGTAGCCCAGGCGGTGCGGGTCTCGATGGATTGCGGCGGCGTAGCGGTGCAGCTTGTCTGGCCCCGCGAAGAGGACCAGACGCATGACTTCTACCGGCCAATGCAGGTGGCGATGCTCCGGGCCTCGGTCGATCAGGAAGGCCACATCAGCAGCCTGCGCATCAAGTCGGCGGGCGACGCTGTTTCGCCGCGCTGGCTGGCCCGGGCGATGCCGGCGCTGTCGGGTCCGGTGGACATGCCCGACAAGACCACCGCCGAAGGGCTGTTCGATCTTCCTTATGGCTTCGCGCACCAGAAGATGGAGCACGTTGCCACCCGCTCTGGCGTGCCCGTAGGCTTCTGGCGCTCGGTCGGCCACTCGCACAACACGTTCTTTTCCGAGAGTTTCATCGACGAACTCGCGACCGCGGTTGGCAAGGATCCGGTCGAATTCCGGCTGGCGCTGCTGACCCATGCGCCCAGGTTCAGGGCCGTGCTGAACCTGGCGGCGGAAAAGTCAGGCTGGGGCGGTCGGTTGCCGCCTGGGCGGGCGCGGGGCGTCGCGCTGCACGAATCCTTCGGGTCGATCGTGGCACAGGTTGCGGAAGTCTCGCTGCAAGGCGGCCTGCCGCGCGTGCACCGGGTGACATGTGCCATGGATTGCGGCACAGTGGTTAACCCGAACATCGTCGCCCAGCAGATGGAGGGTGCCGTTGTCTTCGCCCTGAGCGCGGCGCTGCACGGCCGGATCGATATCGAAGGCGGGATGGTGCGACAGACAAACTTCCCCGCCTATCCGCTGGTCAAACTGTCTGCCGCCCCTGTGGTTACGACGTGGCTGTTGCCGAGCCAGTTGCCCCCGGGTGGCGTCGGCGAGCCGGGCGTGCCTCCGCTGGCGCCCGCCCTGGCCAATGCACTGTTCGTCCTCACCGGGCAGCGGCATCGTTCCCTGCCCTTGCTGGCGTAAGCGTTACAAAAGCCTGGAGTGCATCGCTGGTGAAGGCTCGGGAATCCATGCAATAATCGCAGGCTCGGCTGAACACAGGCACTGCAAGGTGTGAGACGCAAAAGCGCGGTGATCGGCACAGAGAAACAGGCCTCGAAGGCTGGACCGGGCGAGAAGTTCGGTATATAATTCGAGGCTCTGCTGAAAACGCCAAGCAGTCGGCCAGTCGAGAGAAACCTCGTAGGAAAAGACGGCAAGGCGCAGACAGTAAAAACCCTCTGACTTGACAGGGGTTTGAAAAAAAGCAGATAATTCAAGGCTCAGCTGATCGCAGCTAGGCAGGCGAGGCAAGACGGTAAGACGTGGAGCCGAGCGGGTTCATTAAAAATATACAGCCGATAAGCGTGGGCGTTTGAAGGCGATTGCCAAGTTCTTCGGAACTAAGTCGC